>CADCCQ010000070.1:0-15273 GCA_902799955.1 uncultured bacterium
GACGAAGAACCCGCGCTGGGCGTGGGACTGCTACCGCCGCTTCATCCAGATGTTCTCCGACGTCGTCATGGAGGTCGGCAAGAAGTACTTCGAGAAGCTCATCGACGAGATGAAGGCCAAGAAGGGCGTGAAGCTCGACGTCGAGCTCACCGCCGACGACCTCAAGACCCTCGCCGGGCAGTTCAAGGCCGAGTACAAGGCGAAGATCGGCAAGGACTTCCCGACGGACGCCAAGGAGCAGCTCTTCGAGGCGATCAAGGCCGTGTTCCGCAGCTGGGACAATCCGCGCGCGAACGTCTACCGCCGCGACAACGACATCCCGTACAGCTGGGGCACGGCTGTGAACGTGCAGATGATGGCGTTCGGAAACCTGAACGACGAGTCCGGCACTGGCGTCGCGTTCACGCGCGACCCGGCGACGGGCGAGAAGAAGCTCATGGGCGAGTTCCTCATGAACGCGCAGGGCGAGGACGTCGTGGCCGGCGTCAGGACGCCGATGCCGATCGCGAAGATGGCGGAGGTGATGCCCGACGTGTTCAAGCAGTTCCAGAAGATCTGCTCCACGCTCGAGAGCCACTACCGCGACATGCAGGACATGGAGTTCACGATCGAGAACAAGAAGCTCTTCATGCTCCAGACCCGCAACGGCAAGCGCACCGCCTGGTGGACGAGGGGATGAGGACCGAGGAGGAGGCCGTGCTGATGATCGACCCCCGCAACCTCGACACGCTCCTCCACCCGCAGTTCGACGCTGTCGCGATCAAGAAGGCGAAGCCCATAGGGCGCGGCCTCGCGGCCTCCCCGGGAGCGGCGTGCGGCAAGATCGTGTTCACCGCCGCCGACGCGAAGGAGTGGAAGAAGGCCGGAGAGAAGGTCGTGCTCGTCCGACTCGAGACCAGCCCCGAGGACATCGAGGGCATGAAGGCGGCCGAGGGCATCCTCACGGTGCGCGGCGGCATGACCTCCCACGCGGCGGTCGTCGCTCGCGGCATGGGCGAGTGCTGCGTCTCCGGCTGCCAGGAGATCGTCATGGACGAGGAGAACAAGACGTTCACCCTCGGCGGCAAGGCGTTCAAGGAGGGCGACTGGCTCTCCATAGACGGTTCGACCGGCAACATCTACGACGGCGTCATCCCGACGGTCGACGCGTCCATCGTGGGCGAGTTCGGACGCATCATGATGTGGGCGGACAAGTTCCGCAAGCTGAAGGTCCGCACCAACGCCGACACGCCGCGCGACGCCAAGAAGGCGCGCGAGCTCGGCGCCGAGGGCATCGGCCTCTGCCGCACGGAGCACATGTTCTTCTCGCAGAGCCGGATCATGTCCTTCCGCCAGATGATCTGCTCCGACACGGTCGAGGAGCGCCGCATCGCGCTCGCGAAGATCCTCCCGTACCAGCAGGACGACTTCGAGCAGCTCTTCGAGGCGCTTGACGGTCAGCCCGTCACGATTCGATTCCTCGACCCGCCGCTCCACGAGTTCGTGCCGCACACCGAGGACGAGATCGCGCTTCTCGCCAAGTCCATGCACAAGCCGATCAGCCGCATCAAGGACATCATCGACTCGCTCCACGAGTTCAACCCGATGATGGGCCACCGCGGGTGCCGTCTCTGCGTAACATACCCGGAGATCGCCGTCATGCAGACGAAGGCCGTCATACGCGCCGCGATCAACGTGCAGAAGAAGCACAAGGGCTGGAACGTCAAGCCGGAGATCATGATCCCGCTGACGGGCGACCTCAAGGAGTTCAAGTTCGTCAAGGACATCGTCGTCCACGTCGCGAACGAGGAGATCCAGGCCGCCGAGATCAAGCTCAACTACGAGGTGGGCACGATGATCGAGGTGCCGCGCGCCGCGCTCTGCGCCGGCGAGATCGCCGAGGAGGCGGAGTTCTTCTGCTTCGGCACGAACGACCTCACGCAGATGACCTTCGGGTTCTCCCGCGACGACGCGGGCAAGTTCCTCGGAGCGTACTACGACCAGAAGATCTTCGAGAACGACCCGTTCGCGAAGCTCGACCAGGTCGGCGTGGGCAAGCTCATGAAGATGGCCGTCGCGGACGGCAAGGCGACGCGCCCGAAGATCCACTGCGGAATCTGCGGAGAGCACGGCGGCGACCCGACCTCCGTCGAGTTCTGCCACCGCATCGGCCTCAACTACGTCAGCTGCTCGCCGTACCGCGTGCCGATCGCGCGTCTCGCGGCGGCCCAGGCGGCGCTCAGGAAGTGAGCGCCGCAGGGGCTGCAGGCAGATGTCCAAGCGGATCATAATCCTGGGCTGCACCGGGTCGATAGGCTCCAATGCCGTCGACGTGGTGCGGACCCATCCCGGCGACTTCAAGGTCGTCGCGGTCTCGGCCCTGCGTTCGCGCGAGCGCTGCGAGGCGTTCGCGCGCGAGCTGGGCGCCCGCGCCTACGTCGGCGAGGGCGCCGCGCTCAGGGCCGTCGAGGAGAACGACGCGGACGTCTGCCTCGTGGCGACGGTCGGGCTGAGCGGCCTCATGCCGACTCTTGCGGCGATCGGGAAGGGGATGGACATCGCCCTGGCTACGAAGGAGGTCCTGGTGATGGCCGGGGAGCTCGTCTCCGCCGCCGCCCGCGGGAAGGGCGTCAGGTTCCTCCCCGTCGACAGCGAGCACAGCGCGATCTTTCAGTGCCTGGCCTCGCAGGCGGGCGCGCCGGCCGACATGGTCGAGAGGCTGGTCCTCACGGCGTCCGGCGGGCCTTTCCTCGACGGCCCGGCCGACCTCTCCACTGTCACCGTCGAGCAGGCGCTCAACCACCCCCGCTGGAAGATGGGCCCGAAGGTGACGATCGACTCGTCCACCATGATGAACAAGGGCTTCGAGATCCTCGAGGCGCGCTGGCTCTTCGACGTCCCCGTCGACCGCATCGACGTCGTGGTACACCCCGAGTCGATTGTCCACTCGCTAGTCACGTTCAGGGACGGCGCGACGCTCGCGCAGCTCTCGCCGCCCGACATGCGCATTTCCATACAGTACGCGCTTTCCCATCCTATGCGTCTCCCGGCCGAGAGAAAGCCCCTAGACCTGGCCGCGATCGGCGCGCTCACGTTCCGCAGGCCGGACGAGAGCCGGTTCCCTTGCCTCGCGCTCGTGCGCGAGGCGTGCCGCGACGGCGGATGCGCCCCGGCGGTCCTCGCTGCGGCCGATGAATGGGCCGTCGACGCATTCCTCAAGGGGCGCATCGGCTACACCGGGATCGTGCGCGCAATCGAAACGGCCCTCGCGAAGGCCCCAAAGTCCGCATGCGAGTCGCCCGAGGCCGTCCTTGCCGCGGCGGAATGGACATGGCGCACGCTTTCATCCTCGATTTCGTAAAACAGGAACATCAACCAAATGGAAAACTTCATCCCAACGCTTCTCTCCTGGCTCTCGACCGCAGGCTACATCCTGCTGTGCCTCTTCCTCTTCGGATTCTCGATCGCCATACACGAGTTCGGACACTTCATCGTCGCGCTGAAGCTTGGCTACCGCGTGGAGCGCTTCTCCATCGGCTTCGGCCCGGCGATATGGAAGCGGAAATGGTATGGCGTCGAGTACCGCATCAGCTGGATCCTGCTCGGCGGATATGTGTCCATTCCCGACGTGGACCCTGAGGGCACGAAGAAGCTCGAAGGGGGGGCGGAGAACGGGGAACAGGGGACGGAGAAGGTCGTCATGCCGCCATGGAAGGACCTGCTCGTCGCGGTCGCAGGTCCCGCTATGAACATCGTCCTCGCCGTCGTGCTGGCGTTCGCGCTTTCGTTCATCCCCGGCGCGCGCTTCGGCACGAGCCCGGCGCACGTTGACGGAATCATGGAGGGAAGCCCAGCCGACAGGGGCGGGCTCATGGAGGGCGACACGGTCGTCTCCGTCGGCGGGCACCAGATCGCCACCTGGACCGACATGCTCCAGGAGGTGCAGTTCGCCGCGAATCGCGAGACGGAGTTCGTCGTCAAACGCGGCGACGAGCTGAAGACGCTCAGACTCACGCCCGAGGTGAAGGAGAACGGCGTCGCCTACATCGGGGCGATAAACCTGATCCCCAGGGACGAGGTGTCGGCGGTGTGGATGCCTAGCCGCAGCGCGTGGGAGCAGGTGAAGTGGGACGCCGGAGCCGTCTTCCGCGCGTTGAAGGGCCTCGTCACGCCGAAGGAGATGAAGGCGACGGGCAAGGCCGTCGGCGGGCCTGTCCTCATTGCCAAGCAGACATACAAGACCATCCGCAGCGACATCTGGGACGGCATCGGGTTCCTGAGGTTCATCAACACGAACCTCGCGGTGATGAACCTCCTGCCGATACCCGTCCTCGACGGCGGGCTCATCCTCTTCTCGCTCATCGCGATCGTGTTCCGCCGCCGGATCCCCGAGAAGTTCACGGCCGTCGTCACCACCGTGTTCATGTACATCCTCATCGCCCTCATGCTGTTCCTGGTCGGCAGGGACTTCTGGAGGATGGGGGACCTCTCCAAGAAGGTCGACCTCGGCGAGCTGCGCCAGCAGTCTCGAGAAAGCCTGGGGCTGGACAAGGATGACGAGAATGTGTCGTCCGCGACGAACGGCGTGTCGGCTGTCTCTGCGGCAAGCAATGCCACGGCCACCGCGACGGGCAGGGTTGCGCCAGCCCAGACGAACAGTGTCCCCCCCGTCAAGAAGGAAGGTGCCGATGTTCCGTAGGGAGGAGACGAGGACTGTCCATGTCGGCGCGGTGCCGGTCGGCGGCGGCGCGCCGGTGAGCGTACAGACGATGTGCAACCTCCCGCCGCACGACGCGGGGGCGATACTTGCGCAGGCGCAGGGCGTGGCCCGCCTTGGATGCGACATCTTCCGGCTGACGGTCCCTGACATCGAGGCGGCCAAGGCCCTCGGCAAGGCGCGGTCGGCGTCCCCGATTCCGTTCGTCGCCGACATCCATTTCGACTACAGGTGCGCCCTGGCGGCGATAGAGGCGGGCGCGGACGCTCTTCGCCTCAACCCCGGCAACATCGGCGCGGCGGAGAACGTGCGTGCCGTCGCCCGCGCCGCGCTTGCAAGGAAGATTCCGATCAGGATCGGCGTCAACATGGGCAGCCTGGAGAAGCCGCTCGCGGCAAAGGCGAGGGGCGGCGAGATCTCCCCGGCGGAGGCGCTGGCGCAGTCCGCTCTCGCGCACCTGAAGCTGCTTGAGGACGAGGGGTTCCGGGACGTCGTCATATCGGCGAAGGCGTCGAACGTTCAGGACACGATCGCGGCCTACAGGCTTCTCGCGGAGCGGACCGACTGTCCGCTCCACCTCGGCGTCACCGAGGCGGGGACGCTCGTCCCCGGGGCGGTGCGCAGCTCCGTTGCGCTTGGCATCCTGCTTGCGGAGGGAATAGGCGACACCATCCGCGTGTCGCTCACCGACCGCCCCGAGCGCGAGGTGCTCGTCGGGATGGAGATCCTCAGGTCGCTCGGCATGAGGCCGCCGGGGCCGGCGGTGACGTCGTGCCCGACGTGCGGCAGGACGAAGGTGTCGCTCATGCCCGTCGCCGCCGCCGTGGAGGAGGCGCTGGAGGCGCTGTACGCGGAGAGGCTGGCGGCCGGCGGCGCGAAGGCGGTGGAGCGTTTCCCCCGCGTCGCCGTCATGGGCTGCGTCGTGAACGGGCCGGGCGAGGCGAAGGACGCCGACGTCGCACTGTGCGGCGCGGACGGCTTCTTCATGCTATATGTGAAAGGTGAACAGGTTTGCCGCGTCTCGGAGGCTGACGCGGCCAGGAAGGTGGTGGAATATGTCGTTTCTCTATGACTATGGCGCCGCGGCCGCGATCGCGGGCGTGTGTTCTCTTCTCGCCTGGCTTTTTGGCGGCACGGTGGCGTCGGCGCTGCTGCCGACCATACCGTGGGCAATCGTCATAATGGCGGAGTTCGCCCTCTGCTTCCCGCAGCGGCATTCCGGCGAGACGACCTACGAGGCGCGTCTGCGCGTATGGCGGGCGATAAGACACGACCCGCTGCTGTGGCTTGTGCTGCTCTTCATGACGATGATGTGCATCCCGTTCGTGAACAAGGGGCTATGCCCGTGCTGCGACTATCCGGCGATACACTTCGACGGCGCGCGCGCCGAGCCGCCGATTCCATACGCGCCGTTCTGCGTGAACAGGATGGAGCACTTCAACGTGCTGCTTTGGTTCCTCTGCGCGTTCTCCGCGATGCTCGCGACGAAGCACGCGCTCCTGAAGCGCGGCAAGCGCATGGTCCTCAGGCTCGTCGTCTGGAACGGCGTCGGCCTATCCGCCATCGGCATGATCCAGCGCGTCTTCGGCGCGGAGACTCCGCTGTGGGCGGAAGGGTGGTCGCGTTCCGCCTACTTCTTCTCCACGTTCGGCTACCCGAACATGGGCGGCGACTACTTCACAACGCTGTTCTGCCTTGCGATCGCGTCCTGGCGCTGGGACGTCGACGCCTCGCGGCGCAACGCAGAGAGCGACGACCCGAAGTCCTCAGGCGAGACCAGGCACAAGGTGTTCTGGGGCAAGCACATAATGCTCATCCCGGCGTCGATCTTCTACTTCTCGGCGATGATGACGCTTTCCCGCGCGGCGATCCTGCTCGTCACGGCGCTGGCCATCATTTTCTTCGCCCACGCTCTTACGAGCTTCCTGGCGGTCATGAGCAGGAAGGCCCGCGTCAAGGCGATAGCCGTCAACGTGGTGGTGCTGATACTCATCGCGACGTTCTTCCTCCTGTTCCTGACGAGCAGGGACAAGATCATGATGAAGATCCAGCCGTCCGGTTTCGGAGACGACCTTTCGAACGAGATCTCCACGATAGAGGGGCGTGGCATCCTCGACAGGATGTCCGGCAAGGGGCAGTACCACACGCGCGTCGCATTGGCCGTCTGGAAGGACAACTGGCTGTTCGGCTGCGGAGGATGGGGCTACAAGCACTTCTGCATCCCGAAGATGAGCAAGTCGGACTTCGATAACATCCAGTCGGTCGGCGGCATAAACGTCCACAACGACTACCTCCAGTTCCTCGCGGAGCACGGAATCGTCGGGTGTCTGCTGCTGCTTGTTATGTTCGTCCTGCTCATTCGCCCTGTGTTCAAGACCTGGAAGAATCTGATACTCGCTTCGAGGTTCGCAAAGCCGAAGGCACGTCCGCCGAGGCCGGTGACGATCTTCGCCCTGCCCGGCGGCGCCTTCGCCGTGCTGAGCGCAGTCGTCGCGACGCTGCTCCACGGCATGGCGGACTGTCCGCTGCGCAGCCCGGCGGTGCTGACGCTCTTCTTCGTCTCGCTCGCGTCGATCGACGGCTTCCTGCCCGAGATACGCAAGGCCAAGTGAAAAGACAAAAGTCGAGGATGTAAAACGGGAGGCTAGGAGGTCTACATGAAGGGGATTGGATTTGCAGTTGTGGCGGCCGTCTTGTCGGTGACGGCGCTTGCCGAGATACAGATTATCAACGGCAAGAAGTACGAATGCCGCGACGGGATGTGCATGCCCGTCGCGGACGAGCCAGCGGACGGAGTGAAGCTGCCTGCAGTCGGAGGTCTGGAGCTTCCGCCGGAGCCGGCGGACGAGCAGCCTGTGGCGCGTCCGCCCGCCGCCGAGCCTTCGAAACCCGCCGTCGCGGCGGAAGCCACGGCGGAGAAGAAGCCTTCGGCCTCGGCCTACAAGGTTCGTCTCGCCCACGGCTACATGGAGTCCGACAAGTTCCTCGCGTTCCTCTCCGGCAAGGGCGTCCCCGGGGAGCTGTCGTTTCGCATTGGCCCTGACGGCGCCGTCGAGGACCTGCCCGGGAAGGACGGCGACGACGACATGTTCTCCGGCAAGGCCTGGTGGCTGATCGCGCTCATTGCGCTTTTCGGGGGGCTGGCGATGAACCTGACGCCGTGCGTGCTGCCGCTCGTTCCCGTCAACCTTATGGTGATCGGGAAGTCCGCGACGCGAGGCGCGCTCTACGGGCTTGGCATGACTCTTGCCTACGGCGCTCTGGGAATCCTCGCCGGGTTCGCCGGCGTCGCGTTCGGCGAAATCCAGGGCAGCCCGTGGTTCAACGTCTCCGTCGCGATTCTCTTTGCGATCCTTTCGCTCTCGTTGATGGGGGTGTTCTTCATCGACTTCTCCGGACGCCGCAATTCGCTCGTCTCGATGCGTTCCAGGATGTTCCCCGGGCTCTTCGCGTTCTTCATGGGCGTCGTCGGCGCGGTTCTCGCAGGGGCGTGCGTGGCGCCGCTTCTCATCAGCGTCCTCATGCTCACCGCCGACCTTGTCGCGAAGGGTCACAAGGTGGCGTTCGCGCTTCCGTTCATCCTCGGGCTCGGCATGGCGCTGCCCTGGCCGTTCGCCGGCGCCGGGATGAAGGTGCTCCCGAAGCCGGGGCCGTGGATGGCGAAGGTGAACAAGGTCTTCGGGGCGTGCGTCATGGGGTTTGCGCTCTGGTATGCGTACCTCGCCTACGGCGGATTCAGGGACAGGCTCCACAGGGACGCCCCGCCCTCCGAGGGCGTCGTCTCGCTCTCCTCCCCGAAGGACATGAAGCTCGACGGACTCAAGTCGCCGGTCCTGGTGGACTGCTGGGCGACGTGGTGCAAGAACTGCACCGCGATGGAGCATGGAACGCTGGCCGACCCCAAGGTGAAGGAGGCCATCGGGAAGTTCACGTTCGTCCGCGTCGACTGCGAGGACATGGCGGAGCTGAAGGGCTCTGCGCTCTTCGGCAAGATCAAGGGCCTCCCCGCGTTTCTTGTGATCGAACGAGAGTAGAAAAAATGAAGCGCGCTTTTGTTGTCGTGCTCGCCGTCTTGTGCGCGTCCTGCGCATGGGCGGGCGAGGCCGTGTCCGGCGGAATCGACCGCGTCATCGGCCTTCCATTTGCCATCTCGCGTTCGGCGGAGTGGGTCCCGCTCTACGACACGACTGACATCGCGCCCGGCTCCGCCCTCGACTTCTCGAAGCTGGGATGGATCGACGCGCCCGCCGGCAAGCACGGGCGCGTCATCGCGAAGGGGGCGCACTTCGAGTTCGAGGGAAAGCCCGGCGTGCCGCAGCGCTTCTACGGGTGCAATCTCTGCTTCACGGCGAACTACCTCTCAGACGAAGAGGCCGACGCGCTATGCTCGCGTCTCGCGCGCATGGGGTACAACGCACTACGGATACACCACTACGAAAGCGCGCTTTGCGACCCGAAGGACGGTACGACGCTTCTCCCGGAGAAGATGGCGCAGCTTGACGGGCTACTCAACGCCTGCATCAGGCACGGAATCTACCTGACGACGGACCTCTTCGTCTCGCGCCGCGTCAAGTGGCGCACGTGCGGCATCGACCGCGACGGTACGATCGGGATGAGCGAGTTCAAGGAGCTCGCGCTCTTCGACGAGCGTGTGTTCCGCAACTACCTCGAGTTCTCCCGGAACCTCCTCTGCCACGTGAACCCGAAGACGGGACGCCGCTGGGCGGACGAGCCGGCGTTCGCGTTCCTCGCGTTGATCAACGAGGGCAACCTCGGCAACCACGGATATAAGTTCCTCGCGAGCCAGGAAACTTTCAAAAAGAAGTGGCGCGAATGGCTGTCGGCCCGCCGCGCCGAGTCGCCGGACCTCTACCGCGACATCACTGAGAAAATCCCTGGCAACGCCTGGGAGAACTCGCGGCAGAACTGCGCGTTCACCCTCTTCCTCGCGGACCTTGAATCGTCCTTCGCGGAGAGGATGACGAAGTTCATCCGCGAGGAGATAGGGTCGAGGGTCCTGCTCACCGACATGTCGTGCTGGCGGAACCCGGTCGCCTACCAGCTTGTGCGCACGCGCTACGACTACGTCGACGACCACTTCTACATCGACCATCCTCAGTTCCTCGAGAAGCCGTGGAACCTTCCGTCGAAGTGCCCGAACGCCAATCCCGTACGCCGCGCGAGCATGGGCTTCGAGGGCGTGGCGCGTCACCGCCTGCTGGACCGTCCGTTCACGATCTCCGAGTTCAACTATTCCGGGCCGGGGCAGTTCCGCGGCGTAGGCGGGATGATGCTTGGCGCGCAGGCCGCGCTGCAGGGATACGACGCGATCTGGCGCTTTGCGTGGAGCCATTCTCGCGACGGCGTCCTAGAGGCGCGGCCGATGACGTACTTCGACGTTGCGCGCGACCCGCTCCAGCGCGCGACGGAGCGTGCCGCGCTCACACTCTACATGCGCCGCGACATGAAGCCGCTGGAGAGGACGTTCGCATTGGCGATACCCGAGGGGAAGGTGCGCAGAACCTTTGACGTAGGCCCCCACGCCGACATCAAGGAAATGTGGTTCGGATGGTACGAGAGGTTCGGTACGTGGGTTGGAAACGGAAAACCCAAGTTCGCAGACGACGGCGTTGAGTTCCCCGAATCGTGTTCGCTCAAGGCCGACTACTTCAAGAATCTTGCGTCCGGCCGCCGGATGGGCGACGGGCAGGTCGACATCTCCCGCGAGAACGGGACGTTCGCCGTCGACACGCCGCGCACACAGGGGTTCTTCGCGGAGTCGGGGCGGCACAAGGCTGGAGCGCTTTCCGCGGACATTTCAGGCGCTCCTGCCGCGGTCTGGGTGAGCTCGCTCGACGGCGCGCCAGTCGCGCGGTCGGGGAGGCTTCTCCTTACGCACGTCACTGACATTCAGGACGAAGGCGTGACGTATGCGGACGAGGAGAGGAAGATACTTCTCAAGTGGGGCAGGCTCCCGCACCTGATGCGCGCAGGGCGCGCGGAGGTTTCGATCAGGCTTGAAGGGGACGCCGTGCCGCGCGTCTACGCGCTGCGCGCCGACGGGTCGCGACGCTGCGAAGTGCCGTCGACTTGGGACGGCAAGGCGCTCGCGTTTGTGGCCGACACCGCGCGCGACAGTTCCGACGCTACGTTTCTCTACGAGATTGTGCGGAAGTAGGCTTTCCGCCCTCGTGGTGGAACTTGTCGATGACGAGCGCGATCGCGCCGTCGCCAGTGACGTTGCATGCCGTCCCGAACGAGTCCATCGCGATGTAGAGCGCGATCATCAGCGCCTGGTCCTCTGACGTGAACCCGAGGATCGACCCGAGAAGCCCGAGGGCTGCCATGATTGCGCCGCCAGGCACGCCTGGGGCGGCGACCATGACGACGCCCAGCATCATCACGAAGTGGAGGAACGTCCCGAAGCCGTGCGCCGTTCCCTTCATGAGGCAGATAGTCAGCGCGCACGCCGTTATCTTCATGGCCGACCCCGACAGGTGGATCGTGGCGCAGAGCGGCACCGTGAAGCCCGCTACCTCCTCCGACACGCCGAGCTTCTTCGTCTGAGCGAGCGTCACGGGTATCGTGGCGGCTGACGACGACGTGCCGAGCGCAGTCATGTACGCTGGGAACATCCCGCACAGCAGCTTCAGTGGGTTGCGGCGCGTCAGCGCGCCAGCGATGGCGAACTCGTAGAGCATCACGAGGATGTGCAGCGCGAAGATCACGGCGATGATCTTCGCGAACACAAGCACGATCCTGAACGCCTCGCCTGTCGCGGACATCGTCATGAACAGCCCGAGGATGTAGAACGGGAGAAGGGGGATTATGACAAGCCCGATCGTCTTTTCGACTATGTCGCGGAACTCGAGCGCGATCGTGCGGAGCGTAGCGGAAGACTTCCCGTATGCGATGCCGAGCCCGAGCATGAAGGAGATCGCGAGCGCGGACATGACGTCGCAGAGCGGCGGGATCTGTATCTCGAAGAACGGCGCTATGGCCGTCGACTTCTCCGCTACCGCGCCCCCGAGCGTGGCGCTGACCATCTTCGGGAAGAGCGCGGAGCCCGTCCCGTACGCGAGAAGCGCGGCGAGGATCGTGTCGAAGTACGCTATTCCCGCCGTTGCGAGCAGCAGCTTCCCGGCGTTCTTGCCGACTTCGCTTATCGCGGGCGTGACGAGCCCGACGATTATCAGCGGTATGACGAACCCGAGGAACTGGCTGAATATGCCGTTGAACGTCGCGCAGAGGCGTGCCACGCCCGTCGGCGCGACTCGACCCAGCGACAGCCCCAGCGCTATTGCGATCACGATGCGCGGCAGCAGACCTATCTTCTTCATGTTGAACATTGCCTTTCCTTGTATTAGAATTATACCACAAAACCGCCTTGAAATGCGAATGGAAAAATTTATGAAATTTCCACTTGTATCTTGTGGGCGCATTGTGGTATAATATTATCCGTTTTAGCAATGCTCGGGTGGTGAAATTGGCAGACACGCATGCTTGAGGTGCATGTGGGTAACTCCTTGCGGGTTCGAGTCCCGCCCCGAGCACCAATCTCCAGAATGTCTATGCAGAGAAAAGCGCTCATACTTACCGATGGCAAGGCCGGACACGAAAACCAGTCCAGGGCCTTCGTCCGCGCATTGGGGCTGGAGCCAGTCCTCGTTCCCGTGAAGTTCAAGACGCCGTTCGCCAAGGCCGCGAGCTATCTCCTCGACAGGCTTGGCGTGAGGAGCCTGTCGCTGCTCGACGGGCTGGGCGGAATCGACGCCATGAAAGACGCCGATTCGCCCGCAGTCGTCGTGGGCACCGGCTCAGGTACGTTCTACGCGGCGAAGGCCGTTTCTCGTCGCCTGGGGATTCCATGCGGGGTGGTCCTGTATCCGAGGGGGTATTCACTTTCCGGCTTCGACTGCATAATGGCGCCGGCGTTCGACCGCCCCGCGGCGGCGCCAAACGTCGTCACGGTCCCCATGAACATCGTCGCCAACGACGAGGGATTCTACGCCGACGGCGTGAAGGCGTTCCGCGAGCGCCATCCAGGCGGCGACGGGCCTGCGGCGGCCGTCGTCATCGGCGGCCCGAACAAGTGCGCGACGATGACGCGCGCATGGATGAAGGAGAGGCTTGACTCGATCTTCGCGGACACTTCCGGGTGCGAGCGCTGGGTCACCACGTCGCGGCGTACGCCGCCGGACGTCGAGGAGCTCGTCGACTCCTATCCATGGGACTACAAGCTCATCTACTCGAAAGACCACTTCAACCCGATCCCCGCGTTCGTCGCGCTTGCCAGGCGGCTCTACGTCACGGCGGAGTCGACGGGGATGCTTTCCGAGGCGTGCACGTGCGGCGCGGCGGAGGTCTACGCCCTTGACAACCTCAAGCCGGGCGGGCACAAGTTCCGCCGTTTCCTCGAGGGGTTGAAGGCGGACGGATACGTCGAGGGAAGCCGCAAGGCGGACCTCTCCGCTGAGATGGCGCGGGCGAGGGAGCTCCTGTGCCTCTGAAGGGCAGCGCGGCGAACTGGCGGCTGGTGCGCAGCGTCGCGTGCCTTTGCCTGCCGACAATCGCCGTGGTCGCGTTTGGCGTCCGTTTCCTCGTCGTCGACGTCCCCAAGATGGTGCGCGACGAAAAGGCCCGTGTGCTCGCGGTCTCGGAGCGCGCGGCGAAGGCGATGCGCGACGACCCAGCTTCTGCCGACTTCGTATGGGAACGGGGCAGGGGCGTCGTCCGCGGCGTGGCCGAATACGGCGAATACCCGGCCGACATGTCGTGGAAGGACTGGCGGCCGCATAGCGGCACCAAGCGCAGGGACATGTGGGGATGGCGCGAGTTCGCCGGCGGGCGGCTCGTGTGGTCGCGTGGCGTATCGAAGCAGGACATGAACGTCGTCTACGCGCGCCACACGGACATCGAGGAGCGCGACTACGCGACGATCTTCTACGTGTTCGGCGTCGCGTTCCTCGTCGTGCTGGTCGTCGTGACGTGCGTGGGCGTGAAGTACTTCATCGACTACGTGAAGTCACGCGACGACTTCATGGCCGCGACCGCGCACGACCTCACCACGCCGCTTGCGGCGATGCGCTACATGATCGGGCGCGACGACGGCGAGGCGAGGAACCTGAACGAGCGGATGCTGCGCCTCGTCGGCAACATCAAGGACTTCATGCACCTCGGGGGGCGCAGGCCGCCGCCCGCCCGCGAGCCGTTCGACATAGTTAAGACGTACCGCGAGGCATACTCGCTTTTCCGCGAGGACTTCCGCGACCTCTTCGACGGCGGCGACGTCGCAGTCGAGTTCGCGGACGGCGCGTCGGAGGATTCCGGCCTCATGGCGCTCGGGGACGAGACGACGACGATGCAGATACTCTGGAACCTTCTCGGCAACGACCTCAAGTACGCCGCGCCATACGGCGCGGTGAAGGTCGTGTTCTCGCGGCGCGGCGCATTTGCGCGCGTCGAGTTCGTCGACGAGGGCAAGGGGATGAGCCCCGGCGAAATGAGTAAGGCGTTCGACCGCTACTACCGGGCGAAGACGGTTCTGGAGTCGGGGAAGGGTGGCTTCGGCATCGGGCTCTGCACGGCCAGGGAGTTCGCCGAGGCGATGGGCGGAACGCTCACGGTGAGGGCGAACGAGCCGCGCGGATGCGTCTTCACGCTCGAACTCCCCGCGCCCTAGGAATGCCGTTCCGCAAATTTTATGCGTTTTGAACGCGCGTTTAATGGTATAATAGGGACTATGCTTCTAAAGATCGAGAACTTGAACGTGTCGTACAGAAACGACGAGGGCGAAGTGACGCCCGCCGCCATCGACGTCAGCCTTGAGCTGGACCGGGGGCAGGTGCTGGGGATTGTCGGCGAGTCCGGGAGCGGCAAGAGCACCGTCGCCATGAGCGTGGCGCGGCTTCTGCCAAGCCCCCCGGCCTTCTACCCGTCGGGGCGGATACTCCTCGACGGCGTCGACACGCTGTCGATGCCGCTGCCGGAGCTGAGGCGCATGCGCGGCAAGCGCATAGGCGTCGTGTTCCAGGACCCGATGGGGTCGCTGTCGCCGCTCCACCGCATCGGCGCGCAGCTGGTCGAGACGATCCTCCTCCACGAGAAGATGTCGAAGAAGGCCGCCGAGGAGATGGCCGTCGAGTGGCTCGGGCGCGTCGGCATCCCAGATCCCGCCGCGCGCGCGAAGGCGTATCCCCACGAGCTGTCGGGCGGGATGCAGCAGCGCGTGATGATCGCGATGGGGCTTATGCTCGGCCCGGACCTGGTGATCGCGGACGAGCCGACGACCGCGCTGGACGTCACGATCCAGGCGCAGGTGCTCAGGCTTATGCGCGACCTCCACCAGGCCAACTCCGGCGTCTTGCTGATCACGCACGACCTTGGCGTCGTGTCGCAGATGGCCACGCGGCTCGCCGTCATGAAGGACGGCCGGGTCGTCGAGACGTCGGACGACCCGGCGGCGTTCTTCGCCGCGCCGAGCCATCCGTACTCGCAGGGCCTCGTGCGCGAGGCGAGGAGGATGGAGCTGAAATGAAGAGGGTCGGCATAATCGGCGCGGGCCGTTTCGGGCTGGC
>CADCCQ010000070.1:15278-51666 GCA_902799955.1 uncultured bacterium
CCGTTTCGGGCTGGCGCTGGCGGAGTCTCTGTCGAACGCCGGGAAGGAGGTCCTCCTCATCGACCGCAACCGCCCCGCCATGCAGAGCGCGAGCGAGTTCGCGACGGCGCTCCAGGGCGACGCGACGCAGCCGCACGTCCTGGAGGAGGCGGGCTTCGGCGAGTGCGATCTCGCCGTCGTCGCCATCGGCAGCAACATCGAGTCGTCCATGATGGCGACGGCGAACTGCAAGGAGCTCGGCATCCCAAGCGTCGTAGCAAAGGCCACGAGCGAGCTGCACGGCAAGATACTGCGCAGGATCGGCGCGGACTCCGTCATATACCCCGACCGCGACAGCGCGCACCGCCTTGCGCGGGCGATAGTGAACCACAACGCCGTGGACTTCCTGGAGGTCTCGGAGGGGTATTCGATCGCAGAGATCGACGTGCCGCCGGACACTGTCGGCAAGTCGCTCGCCGAGTCGGACTTCCGAAAGACTACGGGCCTCCTGGTCCTGTGCGTCCGCCGCGTAAATGAAGACCCTGGGAAGCCGCGCTCGCTGCTGACCCCGCAGCCCACGGAAGTCCTAAAGGCAGACGACAAGCTGATCGTATTCGGGGAGACAAAGCGCCTGGACGCATTTACCACGACATGAAGACAAAGACGATATTCGCGGCTGCCGCCGTCGCGGCGGCCATCTGCGCGGCACGCGCGGACGATTCCGCAGCCGAGTCCGAGTGGGCCGACTACGAATACGAGCGGATGTACGTCGGCGCGCAGGGCTCCCTCCTTGTCCCGCAGGGCGGGGCGCGGACGCGTCGGCAGGGCGGCGGCGTGGCTCGCGCCGGGTACTACGTCGACGACTTCCTCTCCGTCGAGGCCGCGGCATCCTTCCTGGAGGAGGGCGCCGGTCTTTCGCTGCGCGGCCTGTGGCACTGGTGGGGATACGAGAAGTTCGACCCGTTCTTCACGTTCGGCGCGGCTTGGTGGACGGAGGGCGTCGCCGGCCCTGCCGCAGGTTGGGGCTGCTTCTGGCACTTCGACGACAACTGGTCGCTGCGTTTCGACGCCGAGGCCATGCTTGACGTCGGCCCAGACTCCTCGATCGCCTTCGCGATCTCGTTCGGCGTCCAGTACGCGTTCTAGTGAGCCTAAAGAGCAAAGTGCAAAATGTGGAATTGACATTCCGTTTGTGATATAATATCAGATATGAGACACAGCAAGACATTCACCCTCGTATGCGCCGCCGCGGCGGCCATCGGCGCGTTTGGCGCACAGCCCAACATGACGCCCGGACCAGGTTCGTGGTACGCCACCGACGCATACCCCGGCTTCGACAGCGAGGCCGGCATCCTGCCGAGGCCCCGCAAGGAGCCGGGCTTCTTCTCGTGGTGGAGCGGTCCGAAGTTCGACACGCCCGAGCGCCAGCTCGACTGGGCGCGGCAGTGCGCCGAGGACAAGTCGTACAAGGCCGCCCGCAAGGCGTACGACGCGCTTGTCGCCGAGTGGCCCTTGTCGCCGCAGGCCCCTGTCGCCCAGGAGGAGCTGGCCGCGCTCTGCTTCTCCAAGCTCCTCGACAGCATAGACGCCTTCGAGGAGTACAAGTATCTCCTGGACTTCTACTCGTCGCAGTGCGACTACAACGCAATCGTCGCGAAGATGTACGACGTGGCGATGGCGATGCGCGAAGACGGCAAGAGGATACTCTTCTTCCGCTTTGCGAACACCGTCGACGTAAGGCGTGCGTTCGAGAACGTCGTCGTGCGGGCCCCGGGCGCGTCATTCGCCCCCGCCGCGATGACCGCCGCCGCGGAGCTCCTCGTCGACGACGGTGAGCTAGAGAAGGCGGTCTCCGTGTACGAGAACATCCGCAACCTCTATCCGAAGAGCAAGGAGGCGAATGACGCCGTCAAAAGCGAGGCCGACGTCAGGATGAAGCTCATCAGGGACCACGAATACAACCGCGCGAGGTGCAAGGACACCGTCGCGTTCCTGAAGATGGTGAAGAGTGCTTCGTCCGATCCCGCGCTGCGCGAGACTCTCTCCAAGTACATCTCCGAGGCGTCAGCCGGGCTGGAGAGGGAGGCGTATGAGGCCGCGAAGTTCTACGACTCGCGCACCCGCACCCGCAACAGCGCCATAAACGCATACGAACGGTTCCTCAGGGAATACCCGGCGAGTTCATACGCGGACGTCGTCAGGGAGAGGCTTGCACAACTCAAGGAGGGCGCAAAATGAGATTCACCAAGATAATGGCGGCGGCGCTGCTCGCGGCTTCGTCGGGCTGCTCGCTGTATTCATGGAGGCCGGAGGTGCCGGAGGGCGCGCGGACCGTCGCCGTGTCCACGTTCCGCAACGAAGGCGACGTCACCGAGATGGGGCCCGTCGTGGCGAGGCAGGTCCTTCGCGAGTTCGAGCGCGAGGGGACGTACAAGATAGCCACGCTCGCCGACTGCGCCCTCGAGGTGCAGGGCTACATAAAGAGCGCCGGATCGTCCGTGACTGCGTACGAGCGCAGGACCGGCGCCAGGAACCGGGAGCGCCGGTTCAACGTGACCGCCGTCGTCAGCTTCATCGACAAGCGCAACGGCAAGGTCCTGGTCAACGACCGCCGCTACACGGCGTCCACCACGTTCCTCGTCAACGACGACACGGTCACGGGCGAGCGCGACGCCTCCGGGCGGCTCGCGGAGGACCTCGCCCGCCAGATCGTAGACGACGCGCTTTCGCTGAAATGGTAATTGAACGACAAACGACTACGGAGACACCATGAACGAAGTCCATGCAGTAATCGAACTGAAGATCACGCCGCAGCGCGACACCGGCTTCGGCAAGATCGCCGAGAAGGTCGCGCGATACGACCAGGTTGAGGCGTGCTTCCTCATGTCGGGGACATACGACCTGCTCGTGTTCGTGAAGGGCGACAGCCTCCAGGACGTCGCGCAGTTCGTCGCTCAGGACCTGTCGACGCTCGACGGGGTCCTCTCGACGGCGACGCACTTCATGCTGAAGACCTACAAGGCCAAGGGCGTACTGGACTTCCAGGGGCCTGACGACCGGCTCGCCGTAACGCCGTGAAGGACGCGGGCGGCAGCTTCGTACCGGCGCTTGGCCGCCGGGACTTTGTGAAGGGGACGCTCTGCGCCGTCGCGGGCGTCGGCCCCGCGCTTGTCCGGGGCGATGACGCGGCGGCGTCCGCCCCGCCGCCGAAACTGCCTGCGATACCCGCCGACGAGATCGCCGCGATCGACCTCTGGCAGCGCGAGACCGACCTTGTCACCCCGGCAATCTACGGCAAGTACCTTCACGACGGCAAGACCGGCGGCTATGCGTCGCTTGAAAGGCTTGAGCAGGCATACAGCAAGGTTCGCCGCGAGATCGACGAGACGCAGGTCACGGACGTCCCGGCGGTCTGGAGCGTCTACAACATGGGCTACGTCGTCAAGACACCGCAGGCGATCTTCTCAATAGACCTGGTGCATCGCCGCGACTGCGCCCTGGCGCCGATCCTGGACTTCGCGCTAATCACGCACAACCACGGCGACCATTTCCGGCGTGGGTTCTACAACGCGATGAACGGGCGGCGCAAGACCGTCATTTCAAACTTCCTCGACAACTACGGAGTGGCGGACTGGAGGACGCAGGGCGGGTTCACAAGGGCCCGGAAGACATTCAGGATCAAGGACGTCGAAGTGCGCACGTCGCTCATCGACCACAACGACTACCTGATCGGCTATACGACCGCCTTCGAGATTCGCGTCGGCGACTTCACCATATACCACACCGGCGACAGCGGCAAGGGGACGGAGCCGAAGCTCGTCACGACCTGGGGGCGGCCGGATCTGTGGCTGTTCTTCCCCGGATGCGGGATCGACGTCGCGAAGGCGGTAGAAAAGGTCAGGCCGAAGAGAGTCGTGTTCGGGCATCTCTGGGAGCTCGGGCACGGACACGGTCGCCTCAACGCGCCGTTGCTGAAGCGGGCGCTGCCGTTGGCCAGGCGGTTCTGCGACGACGTCTCGATACGATACTGGGGAGACAGAGTCATGTGATTTCACCAGGGAGAGAATTCAGGATGGCACGAACACCTTCTTCAAGGCGATGATCAAGTAAGGGAATTGAACAGCAAAACGAAGCCTCAAACGAAAGGATAAAAATGATGATGACCATGAAATCAAGGATGGCTGTGACATTGTTTGCTCTATTGACGTTCTGTGCGTCGGCAGATGAGGTTTCGTCCGACGTCGCCGAGGATGCGGCGCGTGGCTGGATCAACCTGCGCGAGGCACTTGGAGAAGAAATCACCGCCGAGCCGGAAAGCGTGCTGACGTATGACGCGAAAGACGGCAAGGGCAAGTACTATGTCGTGAATCTCCAGGGCGGCGGATTCGTGGTCACTTCGGGCGACACCGAAATCGAACCGATTCTCGCCTACTCGAAGGACAGCACGTGGAATACGAACGCCACCCAGAATCCTCTGATGGTGATGCTCAACATCGACGTTGCGGCAATGATGGTCGAACTGGGTTCGGCCAATGCTGCCAATGCGGCTGGAACCACCGGAGGCCGGCGGCTCGCGGCGGCCGCTCCCAGTGCCAAGGCCACCAAGTGGGCTCGCCTGCGCGGGGCGGCAAGCGCCAAGGGCGGGGCGAGGCTTCAGGCAGGTTCACGCTCCTCCATCAACGACGTGCGCGTGAACACGCTCATGGAGACGAAATGGGGGCAGAGCGGACACGGCGAGAACCAATATACTCCCCGTGGATATGTCTGCGGCTGTGTCGCCACCGCCGGTGCGCAGATCATGCGCTACTGGAGATATCCCACCGCGTCCATCACAAAAATAAAGGATTATTATGGTACAGTTGACGGCACTGCCAGCTGGACTCTCAATGATGGCTACCAGACGACTGCCGGTGGCTCCTACACGGCCTGGAATGATGACGTCAAGACTTTCGGCGGCACGTACGACTGGAACAACATGCCGGGGACTGTATCATCATGGGGCATGTCCACTGCCCAGAAGAAGGCGATCGGCAAGCTGACGCTTGACGTGGGGCGGAGCGTGTACATGGATTATGCAAGTGGTGGCAGCGGTGCTCGCTATAGTGCCTTCCATCTTCGCCTCACAGACCAGTTTGGCTATAAGAATTCCGCGTTGAAGATTAATCCTTCTGCCGACGAAATCAAGAAAGGCATCCTCTGCAGTCTCGATTTGAAGAGCCCTTGTGGCGTTTCCGTTCCTGGCCATGCGATTGTCGCAGACGGCTACGGCTACAACAGTGGAACGCTCTATGTCCATTTCAATTTTGGATGGACCGGAACCGACAACGCCTGGTACAATCCGCCCGACCTTACGGACGCGGATTCCGATTTCACCTCGATCGACACGATCATCTACAACATCTATCCGCCGAGCGTCTGCTCCGACTCGGGTCGCACCATCGTGAGCGGTCGCCTTCTGAATAGTTCCGGCTCGATTCTCGCCAATACGACGGTGACGGCGCGGAACAGGTCGTCCGGCGCAACCTATACCGCCACAACGGACTCAAAGGGCATCTATGCGCTTCTCGTTCCCGCCGCCAGCTACACGATTTCGGCGACGAAGGACAACTGCACGGCTTCCACGAACCTTACGGTCCAAGCATGTTCATCCACGCGCCTTGCAAGCGATGACGGCTCGTCGTACTATTCCGGTGGTACCGTCGCGGACATCCACGGCGTGGAACTGACGCTCAACCAGCTGCCCGCTCCCACGTTCTCGCGCGCGAACACTGTCACCGACACCACGATCTTCGACGGATACGTGAACCTCACGATTTCAAGTTCGATCTCCGGCGCCACCATCCGCTATACGCTCGATGGTTCCGATCCGACATCCTCCAGCACGGCCTATTCAGGCGCCTTGCAGATTTCCTCAACCTGCACCGTCAAGGCCCGCGCGTTCAAGAGCGGATACCTCGAGAGCGAAGTCGCGGAAATCACGTTCAACAAGCTCTCGCCCACCGGTGACCTCATCCTCAACGGAGATTTCGAGCAGAACACCGTGACGCAGAACTCCGGCGTGTGGTCCTACTCGAACGGCGACGGATTCTCCTGCAAGTACTGGACCTTCGCGTCCAACGCGGGCCTTGCCGCTCCGAACAGCACATGGGTGGCGAACCATTCCGAGTTTGGGGGCAAGGCGGCGTTCCTCCAGACGAACGGCGCGGGATCGGAGTCCTTCGTGGCGCAGGAGTTCGTCATTCCGAACGCCGCGACCTACAATTTCACGTTCACGTATGCGGCGCGCCCGAGCTATGTCGGCGTGACGACGCGCGCCCTGCTCATTCGCGGCAGCGTGACGAACGAAATCGCGTCAGTTTCGCCGTCGGCCACGTCGCCGTCCGAATACTCCGGGCTCGTTTCCGTCGACTCGGCCGCAACGCACATCCTCCGCTTCGTGCAGACCGGCGTCTCGGGCGACAAGGCGAACATCATCGACAACGTGACGTTCCAGATGGCGCAGCTGCCCGCGCCCACGTTCTCGCCCGCCGCCATGGCGTTCCTGACCGACAGCCTCGACGTCACGCTCGCGTGCGCGACAGCGGGTGCGACGATTCGCTACACGCTCGACGGCAGCGAACCGACGTCCTCCAGCGCGGCGTACTCCGCCCCGATCACGATCAACGGTACGACCACGATCAAGGCGAAGGCGTTCAAGTCGGGCTACATCGAGAGCGACACGGTGTCCGCAACATACACCATCGCGGAGCAGGCGGCGGCGCCGACCTCCACCTCCACGGCGGGCTATCGCACGACGCTTGTTGATCTCGCGAGCACGATTCCCGGTGCGGTCATCCGCTACACGACGGACGGCAGCGACCCGACGGAGCAGAGCGAAGTGTACACCGCCGGTACGGCGATCAACGTGACGAACGCTACCGGCGCGACGACGATCAAGGCACGGGTGTACGCCGAGGGGTACCGTCCGAGCGACGTGTTCTCGTACGACTACTACGTGAAGCAGTTCTTCGGGCCGACAAACGGCGTGAACGCAGCGGTCTGGGAGGACACGCCACAGAACAGAGCCGACCACTGGATATTCGAGAACGAGGAATACCAGGAGGCGACTGGGCTCTGGTCCAACGCCGTCGAGTACGTCAACCACAAGGTGGTGATTGAAGAAGGCAATGAGTTCACCGCCGACAATCCGTCAGATGCGCGCAACGTCATCGTCGAGACTACGGCTTCGTTCAACAGCGCGGCGGAGGAGAACCAGGAATTCACGGGCGTGAAGGCGGCTGTGCGCATCGGCACGAACGCCTGCTTCCAGGTCTACACGACCAATCTGAGCGGAAGGGTCTGGCTTGACACGGAGGGCTTCACGGCGACCGTCGGAAACGACTACACCGTCCGGGTCGAAATGGACATGACGAACAGGATGTATTCCGTTTCGGTGAAGCAGGGCGTAGACTACCTGCCTCTGACGATAGACGGCAAGTCCACCTTTCCGTTCGCATACGACGACGCGACCCCGTACGTGCAGAAGGTCGGCTACGTCGGCGAGGGGGCCGTCGGATCCATCTACGGCAGCTACACGAACAGGGTCGTGGTGTTCCGCGTCGACGACATCGTGACAGGCTCTGACGGAACGAACACGACGCTTACCGCCGCTCAGGCGGAATGGCTGAATGCACGCGGCAATCATGAGGCGGTGGAGGCGATGATCAGGACGCTGACATCAGACCAGTTCGCCAGGGCGTATCTCCTGAACGAGGACGTGATGAGCAAAGACTACAACGTGGACAACTGGGGTTCGTTCAAGATCACCAGCATAGAGGTTGGCGAAGACAAGATAACCGTGAAGGTGCGCCTCCTTCGCAACTTCGCGGTGATAGACGGTTCCAAGCCCGCGCCGATCAACGGGACGCTCACGATCTACGGTGGCACGGACGTCACGAACATCAGCACGCAGATACAAAACTACGAATTGAACGACAACGACGAGCATTTCCGCGATGGCGCGGACGCGACCTACAAGGTTGACAAGGGCGCAATCAAGTTCTACAAGGCGAAGATCAGGTAGCGCAAAGGAGGGCATGTTGTGGCAGTGATGACGACAAGAAGGGAGTTCATAGCCGCTGCGGCCGCAGCGGCTGCGGTGTCTGGCGTTGCCCTTGAGAGAGGGGAGGATGCTGCGGAGAGGGGCATCAAGGTCCGCTTCCTGGGCTCCGGCGCGGCTGGGTGGCACAAGTCAATGGCGAAGAACCCGCATGCGCGCCGCCAGTCGAGCGTTCTTCTGGACGGCCGGGCGTTGATAGACTTCACGAAGTGCTCGTTCGACAAGCTTCCCGAGGGATGCAGGCCAGAGGTCCTCTTCCAGACCCATTCGCATGGCGACCACTACAATCCCCTAGCCGCCGTGAAGTCTGGGGTGAAGCGGATGTACGTCCACGAGACGTGGGCGAGCGCGGCACGGGCGGAGGTGTCCGCGGCGGCGGCGAAGCTGGGCCTTCCCGCGCCGGAGGTCCGGGCGCTCCAGTTCGGCAGATTCGTCGAGGAATGCGGGATGCGGTTCATGTCCGTCCCGGCGAACCACAGCACGTCGCGCGTGACGGACGGCGTCCTGGAGCGCACGTCCCTGTATCTCGTCGAGAAGGGGCCTGCGAGGCTTCTCTACGCGACCGACACGGGCGGAATATGCGGAGACGCCGCGCGCATGATCGGCATAGACCCGCACATCCAGAAGACGAAGTCCCCGGACGGATCCGACTTCATAGCCCCGTTCGTCCACACCGCGAAGCCTATCACGGCCCTGATAATGGAGGCGACCAACGGCGACACGGACGACGACTTCAGGATATTCGTCCACTCCAGCGTGCAGACGGTCTCGAGGATCGTCGACATGCTGAAGAAGCACTCTCGCTATGCGCCGCCTCCAGGGCAGAGCGCATACATAACCCACCTCGCGATCAAGTACCGGGAGTGGCCGGCGGAGAAGGTGAACGCTGACATTCCATCGACCCTTCGCTCCGCATACGACGGCCTCGAAGTCGTGCTTGGATAGGGCTCTGCCATGATTTTCCAATTCACATTTCAGGCTAAATCTGATATAATCTAGATTCTCCGTGTTTCATGACTCGGAGACACAGAAAACGGAAGGAAGACAACCTCAAATGAACACTGTACTGGTCGGCGCCCAGTGGGGCGATGAAGGCAAGGGCAAGGTAATAGATTTTCTGACGGAGGAGGCGGACGCCGTTGTTCGCTTCCAGGGCGGCTCCAACGCGGGGCACACCGTCGTCGTCGGAGACAAGAAGTACGTTCTGCACCTCGTGCCGAGCGGAATCCTCCACGATGGCAAGCACTGCGTGATAGGCAACGGCGTCGTAATGGATCCTTTCGACCTCATGCGCGAGCTGGAGCAGGTCGAGAGCTGGGGGTTCGAGCTGAAGGGCAGGTTCCACATCTCCGAGCGCGCCCAGATGGTTATGCAGTGGCACCGCGCCATCGACAGGGCAGAGGAGGCGGCACGTCCGGACGGCGAGAAGATCGGAACCACCGGGCGCGGCATAGGCCCGGCCTACGCGGCGAAGGTCGGACGCTGCGGGATGCGCGTCGGCGACATCCTGAAGCCAAATTTCCAGGAACTCGTCCGCCGCCAGGTCGCGGAGGCGAACAGGCGGCTTAAGGGGCTCGGCGCGCTGGAGCTTGACGCCGACGAGATGGTTCGCCTCTACGAGCCCATGGTCCCGGCGCTGCTGCCGTACGTGACGGACACCGTGCAGTTCCTGCATGAGGCGCTTGACGCCGGCAAGTCGCTCCTCTTCGAGGGCGCACAGGCCACGATGCTCGACATCGACTTCGGAACCTATCCGTTCGTGACGTCCTCCAACCCGACCGCCGGCGGCGCCTGCACGGGCTCCGGCATATCGCCTCGCGCCATCGACCGCGTGATTGGCGTAATGAAGCTCTACACCACCCGCGTAGGCGAGGGCCCGTTCCCGACGGAGCTCTCCGACGCGGACGGCGAGACTCTTCGCACGCGCGGCGGCGAGTTCGGCGCGACCACCGGGCGTCCGCGGCGCTGCGGCTGGTTCGACGCCGTAGTCGGGCGCTACGCGCAGCACGTCAACGGTATCGACTACTGGGCCCTCACCAAGCTCGACGTTCTCGACACGTTCCCTGTAGTCAAGATATGCACCGGCTACAGGCGCAAGGACGGATTCGTCTACACGACGTTCCCGGCCGACCTGGACGCGCTCGCGAACTGCGAGCCGGTCTACGAGGAGCTGCCGGGGTGGCAGTGCGAGACGTCTCACGTCACGGACTACGCTCAGCTGCCGGAAAACGCCAAGCGCTACATCGACCGCATCCTGGAGCTAGTCGGAGGGAAGCTAGGCGTCCTCTCAGTCGGCCCCGCGCGCGAGACGACGCTGCGGATCAACATATAGTGCTTGGATGCCAGTTGTTGGTGGGGAACGAGGCATGGACGTTCAGCATCTCGCAATCATAATGGACGGCAACGGCAGGTGGGCCAAGAAGCGCCATCTGCCGCGCCTCGCCGGACACCGAGCCGGCGCAGACGCCCTCGACCGCGTGATGCACTACTGCAAGGACGCCGGGATCCGCTACCTCACGGTCTATGCGTTCTCCACCGAAAACTGGAAGCGTTCCAAGCTCGAGGTCTCCGGACTGATGCGCCTTCTTTCCTCTTTCATAAAGTCGAAGGCCAAGGCGCTTGTGCGCGACGGAGTGCGTTTCCGCGTCATCGGCCGCCGTACGGACCTTTCAGAGAAGCTCCAGCGCGAGATCGCCGCGCTTGAGGAGCGCACGAAGAAAGGGGACTTCACTCTTGTCGTGGCGCTTTCGTATGGCGGACGCGACGAGATCGTCAGGGCGGCGGCGAAGTTCTCGGAGGCGTTGCGATTGAGCGGGGATGACGCGGATCACGAACAAGTCTTCGCCTCCTGCCTCGACACCGCCGACATCCCCGACCCAGACCTGCTCATCCGCACGTCCGGGGAGCTGCGCATCTCCAATTTCATGCTCTGGCAGAGCGCGTACACTGAGTTCTATTTCACAGACGTGCTCTGGCCGGACTTCGGCAGGGAGGATTTCGACAAGGCGCTGGAGGCGTTCTCCATGCGCGAAAGACGAATGGGAGGGAGGCTTAAGTGAATCCTATAGCGAAACGCACAGTCACGGCTCTGACCGTTGCCGCCATTGTGGTGTGCGCGGTAATCTTCGCGCCGCTTACGGCGATCATCCCTGTTGTCACTGTGCTGGGTCTTCTGGCGTTTGCGGAGTTTGCGCAGCTCCTCGCGAAACGGCTCGTTCCCTTTTCCGGAAAGTACATGGTGTCGCTAGTCGCCGGGCTTGTGATTCTCGCCTGCGCATTTGCAGTCATCCCCGTCATCGCCTACGACCACGGGAACCTGCGGCTGTTGTACGTGCTGGCGATTGTGAAGATCTCCGACATGGGCGGATTCGCGTTCGGCGTGGCGTTCGGCCGCCACAAGATGTGCCCGACGATTTCGCCAAACAAGAGCTGGGAAGGGCTGGCGGGGTCTGTGTTCGCCTCGTGCGTCATCTCCTGTTGCTTTATGTCCGTCACGCACTTCGGTCTCTTGAAGTCCATGCTGATGGGCGTCGCCGCTGCGCTGATCGGGACGGGCGGCGATCTCGTGGAGTCGAAGTTCAAGCGCTGGGTGGGCGTCAAGGACTCTTCGACGATGAGTTTCACCAACGGCATGGGGGGGATTCTGGATATGTTTGACTCGCTCACTTTCGCCCCTGCCTTCCTTTACGCCTTCCTTTGAGGCCGAAATTTCGAAATTTTACAATTCGGCAGTCGCACGATCGTAAAAATTCTACTTGCGTGTATTGACGAATTGTGATAGAATGATTGCGAACGCTGAAAAGTATGCTCGCAATTGATTCACATCAAGCAAGGGCAACGTTGCTCAAAAACGCGGCAAAACGCCGCGTAGGGGTTTTGTACATTTTTTACCCCATTTCAGAAAAACATAACCACGTCCATCTGCTAACTGTCAACTAAAGAAGGAGACAACTAACATGAAACACTCATCACTGTACGCAACTGTTGCGGCTGCAATCTGCATGGCGACTGTGTCTACGCCGTCGCTGGCGGCGACGCTGTGCGTCACGCGGCAGACGGAGACGTCTCTCACGTTCACGTTCGCGGACTTCGGCGGGCTCGACTACGAGCTGTTCGTCGCCCACGGCGCGACGGACGGCGGCGACGACAAGTACGCCTGGGACTCGTTCGAGAAGGTCGCCGACATCGCTCCATCACCTCCACCGGCGCACAGTGGATCAACACCGGCACTGCGGCGGCTAACAACTGGGCCGTCGATTTCCGATTCAAGACGGGATCACTCATAAACGACACGGCATTCTTCGGGCAGAGCTGGGGTGGCAAGCAGTATCTCTTCATCTTGCAGAACGATGGCGGAACGAAGTTCAGGTTCTACGGCAATTCAAGCTACACTGTCAGCACGCCCGCCGCCAATACCGAATATCGGCTGGTGATTGATCCTGCCAGCATGCTTACGATCACCGGTGGCGGATCGGAAACGCGTAAGTCCGTTGATCGTTCGGTGTCCTCGGAGAAATTCGCGATCTTCGCGGACAAGGGCGGCGGGCATCGTGGCTCTTGGACGTTTTACAGCCTGAAGATCGGCGGCTCAAGCGGCTCGAAGGTGCGCGACTTCATCCCCGCCGTCAACGCCGCTGGCGACATCGGCCTCTACGACCAGGTGAACAACGTGTTCTATCCGAACCAGACGACGACGCCGTTCAACGCCGGCGCGGAGCGTCCGGCGGCCCGCTTTGGCCGCGTGATGGACGAAACGCCCACGTTCCGCTTCCCGCGTTCAGTGGCCGTGGCTGAAGCCACGGCCACCGAGGTCACGCTCTCCTTCACGAACCCCGACGGCAATGCGCACAAGCTCTACGTCGCGTACGGCGCGACGGACTGCGAGACGCGCAAGAACGCCTGGACCTCGTGGGAGGAGGTCGCGACGATCGCCGCCGACGCGACGTCCTACACCTACACGCTCCCCGCCGCGCTCAAGGCGGATGGTGTTTTCTACCGCTTCTTCCTTTTGAAGACGGACGATCTCCCTTATGCCTCGGAAATCGCGTCCATCACCTCGACAGGTGCGCAGACCGTGCGCCTCGACTACGTTCCCGGCACGGACACGACCGCGGAACTTCGCTTCGGCGGCGTGACATACGAGCACCAGAAGACCTTCTTCGGGCAGGGCTGGGCCGGATCCTGCTACCTCTTCAACATGCAGAATGACGGCTCCAACCCGTCCTTCCGCTTCCACGGCGGCGGTACCGCATCTATCACCGTGAGACCTGCCGCCAACACCGACTACCTCTGCCGCATCACGGCGGCGAACAAGTTCCTCCTCGACGGCGGCGGCGCGTCTTCCGAAATCCCGGAAAGCCGCGTGTCGTATGCATACAGCGACCTCTGCGTGTTTGCCTCGTATGGCTGCGGATTCGCTGCGAAGTACCGCTTCGACTCGATGGTCGTGAAGGACGGCGGTATCGCCGTGCGCGATCTTGTGCCGGTGCAGACTGCCGCCGGTAAGGGCGCGCTCTTCGACAACGCAAGCGGACGCGTGTTCGAGAATGCGACGGGCACGGACTTCACGAAGGGTGCGGCTGTCGCGCGCCAGGGTTGGGTCGTCTCGACCACGCCCACATACGCCGGCGCAACTTCCGCCGCGCCGACGGTCGCCACGCTCCTCGACAGCATCACGCTCACGGAGGATACGGAGTGGTCTGCCATCGCGGATAGCCTCGCCGACACCGCGACGATCAACCTCAACGGCCACGAGCTGCATACAAGTACGGCGGACTATACGGAACTTCTCGCCAAGCACGTCGTCTTCGCCGGCACGGGCAACCTTCGCGTGACCGTCCCGTCTGGTACGACGCTCACCTTCGGCAACGGCAACAAACCCGTCTTTACCGGAAAACTCATCAAGGACGGCGCGGGTACGATTATCCTCTCCAGCAGCATGACCCACCTCACCGGCGTCACGGTCGCGGAAGGCATCATGAAGTACGGTGCGACGTCGGTATTCGCGAACAACGGCAAGACGATTGAGGTTCTGGACGGCGCGGCGTTCGACTTCAACGGAAACGGCAACGGGAACGCCGTTTACTACAAGATCGCTGGAATTGGGCCGGACGGTCTCGGCGCGCTGCGAAACACGGGCGCCGACGGTACCAACGGCCAGGCCCAGATGTCGGGGCTTGAACTCACGGCGGACGCCCTCATCCGTGGGACGGCGAGCTTCGGCATGATCAACGCCAGCTACAACACCTCGTCGCTCGTGCTGAACAACCACACGCTTACGCTCGACATGCCGTCCGGGAAGACCTTCTGGATCGCCACTGCGAGCAGCTCGTCGGCGGGCACGGTTTACGTGAAGAGCGGCACGTTCTATCCGCTTAGGAACGACAAGGAGGTGAGCCTTCCCAATGTGGACGTGATCGTAGACGGCACAGGAGCCTCGTACCGCATCCCGAGCGATGGCTCGAAGAAGGCCACGTTCAAGTCCATCACCGCGCTGAACGGCGGCCAGATCGAAGAGCGGGAGAACAGGACATACATTAAGGAGCTGACGCTGTTTGACGGTGCTCTTGTTCCAAGCTATGTCAAGTGGATCTATGTTGCGAATTCGGTTGTCGTCTCCAACGAGACGACTGACGTGACGCTCTATCCTCCGATCGAAGGCAACAGCACGTATGCGAAGCTCTTGAAGTACGGCGCGGGCACGTTCTACATCAAGAACAACCATACCGACCAGAAGATGAACTCCGGCGCGGAGATTTTCGGTGGCACGGTGGTGATGGACTCCACCGCCTCCACGCCGAAGCCGGAAATCGCGATTTCCTCCGCCGCAGTTCCCGTCACGATCCACGCGGGCGGCACGCTGGACATGCGCCTCTGCACGAACACCACGCCGTTCAAGGTGACGCGTCTTGTCGTGGAGGACGGCGGCACGCTGCTCCATGCGGCGAACAACAATCTCAGTATCGCGGGCGCGGCGACGTACGAGAAGCCGCTTCCGTTCGGCGTGTTCGCGGGTTCGCTCGAAATCGCGGCGGCGGTGACGTTCGACTTGACCGACCTCTACTCTGGCGCGTCGGCACCGGCGCAGGGCGCGGACGTGACGCTCTTCTCGGCCGGCACGCTGACGCGCACGAGCGCGGGAATCGTCAACGTTATCGGGTGTCCATATGACAACTACGTGACCTACGAGAGCGGCAGCGTGGTGCTGCATACCGCTTCGGCTGCCGTCGCGGAGCTGAACCCGATCAAGATCTGGAACGTGGGCGGCACTTACGTCTATGGCGCGAACAACAACAGCTACCGCGCCCAACTCGGAGCGCCATGCGGGCGTGGTCGATCTCGCGCTCAAGACGTCCGCCACGCGCGCGGGCATTCTCGAAGGACTCGAGACGTACTGCGCGGCGGCGAACTATCCCGACTTCACCATCTTCCTGTGCGGCGACGTTGATGTCGCCGACGGCGTCGCCGACGCGACGGTGCTCGCGAACTACAAGGAGGCCGTGACGCGCATCAAGGCCGCGCTTCCGATGACGACCGTGATCGCCTGCACGATCCCGAACGGTTCGGCGACGCTCAACGCCGACATCGCGTCGTGGTGCGCGACGGAGACGGACGTCGAGTGCGTCGATATCGCCGGCGCCATCACGACGGCGCAGACAGATGCGGAGTGTAACGCCGTGGCCGCCGCGATCAAGGCGAAGCTCGTGACGCTCGCGACGGCAGCGGGCAAGAACACGCCGTCCTCGTGGACGCCTCCGGCAGTCGCCCTCGGCGCTACGAACAACGTCCCTGCGGCGTATCTCGCGGGCTTCACGCGCGTACGCACCATCGAGCCGACGGACACCACCTCGTATGCGCAGAACCTTTATCAGATTCCCTACTCCTACGCGCCGCCGATGCAGGAAACCGGCATCGAGAAGGTGGGCTACTACATCGAGCTCGTGCGCCGCGATACCGGCGCACTGCAGACGTTGTGGGTTGACATGGACGCCCCCGGGCCCAACTGGGCGGACGTGGCTTTTCCCGTCACCACCGCGCAGAAGAAGCAGAAGACCGTGACAAAGCTCCACGTGTGGAGCAACTTCGGCGGCGTTCAGCAAGTCGCGGCGGATAACGATTCCGTCGAGGGCTACATTGAGTTCAACTGCCAGAACTACGGCGGAACCGACAGGACTGGCGACGTGATCGCGGAGCCCTGGAGCGGCAACGTGCTCGGCTTCAATGACACGTTCAACACGTCCGGTAGCTTTGCCTGCTTCCAGCTGATGAGAAAGTACGCGGAGCCGGACGGCGTGTTGTCGGGCGAAATCCTCTTTGCCTACAACCGCTGGGGCGGCGCCGACTCTTGCGCTCTCGGCATGGGCACGCTCGCCAACTACGGCAACCACGGGCAGGGAGACAAGACGCTCGACTGGACGTTCCAGGACAAGACCGGCAGCGCCGACATGGCGAACATCTCCGGCGCGGCATACTCGTACGTCCGCGTCGAGTTCTGGCTGAAGTACGACGAGACGCCCACGCGCGCCGGCATAGCGAACTACCTCTGGACTCCCGCGACGGAGGGCGAATCCACGTTCGCGACAGTCGGCAACTGGGCGAAGGACGAAACCGTGGCGACTTCGCTTGCGAACGCCAACATCCTCCTTCCGGAGAACGCGAGCCAGTCGTTCACATACGTCGGCTGGGATCCGATCTCGCTCAGCACGACGACGTTGATGGTCGATGGTCAGGCAACGTTCCCGACGGTGGGCGGGTTCTACCTCTACGGACTTGACATGGGCGCGACGGGTAAGATCACATTCGATCCCGTGAAGTTCTCGTTCCGCCTCGTCACGCCGCCCGTGTTCGCCCCCGGCGCGAAGATCGCGCTCACGCCCAACTACGCCACGGCGACGAAGGGGCGCTTCCTCCTGATGACGTGGGATAGGGGCGCGCTTGAAATGGACGCCGCCGCGCTCAACGACCTGTTCGACACAACGAGCGCGAACGGCGCGGACGTGAAGGTGTGGGCGGAGAACCTTGCCAGCGGCGGACGCCTCTGGCTCGACCTCAACTACTCCGCGCCCAAGGAGCGCATCAACGTGTTCTGCACGGGCGACTCCATCACGCAGGGCAGCAACTCCTCCTACGGCAACTGGCGCATCTTCCTGATGAAGCGCCTTGCCGCCGCCGGCTACGCGCCTGTCGCGAAGGGACACTGGAAGATCGAGAGCAACGACATCTGCGGCGCGGTGATGCCCGAGGAGTGGGTGTGGCACTCCGGCATCAGCGGGCAGCGCCTCGTCACGAAGGGCGGCGGCGGCACGATCGACGCCATCGACGCGATGCTCGACTGCGCGGGCGACGTCGATTTCGTCCTCGCCAAGATCTGCACGAACGACATCAATTCCAATGGTTCGACAGCCGAAGAGCTCTTCCCCGTGTGGACGAACCTCGTGTGGAAGACGCTGAACCGCAAGCCGCACGCGAAGTTCATCGCGGGCGCGGTCGTTGATATCGCATACGACGCCGCGAAGGACGCGAAGGTCGTCGCGTTCAACGCGGCGATGAGCAACGCGATTGCGAGCGCCACGTTCCCGGCGAAGCGCGCGTACTTTGCCGACCTCTACACGCCGTGCTACCGCTACAGCGTGCCTGGCGACACATCCACCTACATCACAGGCTCGTTCTACGCGAACAACAACCTCCACCCCGACTGGCCGGGCGAGGACAAAATGGCCGAGACCTACTGCAACGCCATCCTCGGCGCGATTGCCGACGATCCAGGCTTCGATCTTGGCGCGGCGGAGACTGGGGTCCCGACGACAAGCGGCACCGAGAACAACGTACCCGCCGCGTATCTGGACGGCATGACCCGCGCATGCGTCTTCGACATCGCGGCGAACGGCGGCACGTCCCTCGCATCGCTCGGCTACGTGCCGTACGCCTACGTGAACGACGCGGCTCCGACCAGCAACCTTTCGCGCGTGGGCTACTACATCGAGCTGAAGCGCAAGGACACGGACCTCGACGACTACCACGACCTCACGCGCTGGATCTGGGTCTCGATTGACGCCTTCGGCGACCGCACGCTTACTGACGTCGGAATCCCGCTCACGACAATCAATCAGTGCGTCGTGAACCGTCTGCGCGTCATCTCGAACATGCCGGGAATCGAATCGACCGCCGCAGACGAGAACAACGTGCGTGGCTGGGTGGAGTTCTGGCCGAGCCAGTACAACGTCGACCCGAGTGGACTAGTGGACGCCCCTGCCAAGACGTACCGGTGCGACTGGAACGACATACGCTCCAACAACATGTCCGGCTACGGCTCGATGCAGGTACACCGCTTCACGCCCGGCGAGGCGAATCCCGCGCAGGTGATGTTCGCGTTCAACCGCTGGACGGGTTCGGACTGCTACGAGATCGGCATCGGCAACTTCTCGCACAACGGCAAGGCCATCGACCAGACGTGGATGGGCGACGCGAATACGCGCGAGAGGAATACCTCGCTCGCCTACGAGGTGGCGAAGATCGAAATCTGGACGGCGAGCGACACGCCGGACGGCGCGGCGTTCGTGCTGGTGGACGGGGTTTCGCCTTCCGGCGGCGGCGAGGCGACCGTGACGGGCGAAGTGCGCGACTTCGGTGCGGGCGCATCCTCCGCCACGCTTACGCTCGAGTGGTCCACCGATCCGTCGTTCGCGACGGTGGCAGGCTCCACGAACATCGGCGTGGTGGCGGAAACCGGCGCGGTATCCGCGACCGCAACCGGTCTGACAGCAGGCCAGACGTGGTACTTCCGCTTCACGAGCGTGAACAGCGCGAACGTGAGCGCGACGAGCGGCGTGAGCGACCCTCTCGACTACAGCGAGGGCGTGTGGCGTCCGCAGACCACCTCCGACGTCTGGACGTCCATTGCATGGCAGAAGAACGGCGCGGGCGAGCACGTCGCGTTCAACCCGGCGTGGACTGCGCTCTTCGACGGCAACGAGGCGACGCCGGTTGCGTCCGTGCAGGTGCCGGAAGCCGTGCGTGCGGAACAGGTGACGGTCGATGCCTCCGCGAACTACACGCTGACGGGCGCGGGTGCAATCGAGTCCAAACGGCTCGTCAAGAAGGGCACGGGCACGCTCACGCTCGGCGCGGGCGTGCTGGCAGAGACGCCCGACATCGAAATCGAGGGCGGCACGGTGAAGCTCGCGGACGATGCCGTTGTTGGCGCGGCAGGACGAAATGGCGGCACGATCACGGTGAAAAACGGCGCGCAGTTCGTCCTTAACTACACGGACACGACATCGGCGGCCGGACGCGCCCGTGCGCTGGTGACGAGCGGCAAGAAGTTCGTGCTCGAAGGCGCAGGACCGGACGGCGATGGCGCGCTCGTCTCCACGTTCGCGAACACGGCGTACGGCTCGCCCATCGACGAAATCGAGTTGACTGGCGACACGACGATCGGCGGCGTGAGCCGCATCGACATCCGTGGCAACCCGAAGAACCGTATCACTGGACCCACGAATGTCACGCTTACCGTGAAGACAAGGCCGACAAGCGACTACGGTCTTGGACTTGTTGGCGGCAGCATCTCGGTGGGCAAACTCAACGTCGCGCCCGAAGGCAAGTTCAAGATCGAGGGGGCGACGGCGATCAACATCCCCTACGGAATCGATCTCTACGGAATGTTCATGTTCTACACCGGATCGGGTACGTGGAGTACTGGCGGCATCACGGCGATGGGCACGGCCGGCTCCATCGGCAACGCCTCGGGTGACGCTTATGTGCGGACGCCCGTCATCATCCCGTCCGGCGCGAAGCTCACGCTGAACGGCGGTGGGACGACGCATTACACAGATGTGGTGACGAACAGGAACGAGATTTCCGTGGCGAACGGCAACCACTACATTGAAGGACCGCTCGTGAACGAGGGCAACCCGGTGATCAAGACGGGACGCAACTTCTTCATATATCCAAGCACGGTGACGGGTGATTCGCGCATCGAGGCGAGCGGCGGACAGACATGGCTCTCTGGTCGTTCAGACTGGGGCGACGCCGCGCTCAACGTGACGCTCACCGGCGGCGGATCGCTTGTGATCGGTGCGAACAACGACGGATATGGAATGCCGAAGTTCGGGAAGAACAAGCTCTCCGTCACGGCGGCGAGCGGACACTCTGGTACGGTGTTCTTCCATCCTTCAACCTCGGCGTCCATCGACGGGCTAGCATGTTCCGGGACAATCAAAAATTTCTACATGCAGGGGCCTGCTTCCAAGACGAAAAACGCCGGACCGATCATTGACGGCCATGCGAACGACATTGTGTTCACGGCCACCAACATCGAGGCCGGCAACGGCAGCGGACGCGGTGAGTGGACGATCACGGGCGAGAACACGCATATCGTTGTGAACTGCCTCTCCGCCAACTGGATCGGCTCCGACTACTACGCAGGTTCGTTCACGTTCAAGGACGGACTCCTTGACGTCGGCTCCGGCGGCATCCGCGAGGCATGGACCGATCCGACGCGCACCGCCTTCAACATGGAAAGCGGCACGCTGCGCGCGACCGCGAACTTCAACATCGGCAAGGCCGGCATGAGGGCGACGTTCGGCAGCCCGAAGAAGGACGGCGCGGTGACGTTCGACCTGAACGGCAAGACCGTGAAGGACCGTGAAGTGGGGTACGGGCCTCACGGGCGCGAGCGACGTGACGCTCACGGGCGCAGGCACGTTTGCGCCCGACCGTCCTGGCATCCAGGGCATCCCGCTCGGCAAGTGGACGGTGAACGCGACGGGGACGGTCGATCTCCGCAACGCGGCGGGCTTCGCGGGCGGCCTCGCGCTCGCGGAGAATGTGACGGCCAAGCTCGACATTGCCGGCACGAACATGGTGGAGTTCCTCGCGTGGACGTGGAACGGAAACGCCTGGAATGACCTGCGCCCGAGGTATCTTGCGCAGCAGCCCATTACGCCGTTCGTCGCGACATCCCTCACGTACCTCAACCGCGCGGCGTCGGCGACCGTCGATGTGAAGTATGGCAACGGCTCCGGCTACAACTACATGGGCGAGTTCTACGTAAGCGCGGATCAGGTCGGAACGTGGTCCTTCAACTACAAGGCAAGGACGCACCTCGGCGTGTTCATCGACGACAACGAGCTTTCAACGACCGGGCCAGACGCGGAGGGTACGGTGAGCAAGGAGCTGACGGAAGGGTGGCACAGGTTCATGATCTCCATGTACACGGGCGCGGCGAATGCCAATGTCGGTTCGCATTCTGACAAGGCTCCCGACTGCATCAAGTTCAAGGTCGGCGACAGTGGCACGTATCAGGTGTTCGACTCCACGACCGTCCCGATGCGGATGCGCCAGCACCTCGGCGCGCGCACAAGCGTGAGGTGGCGCAAGTACACCAACGCTGCGAGCAACCTCAACATCTACGACACGGTTGACGAGAGCAACTACAAGGCCATCGATATCGTGACCAACTCGCTACAAATCATGCATGCGAAGTTCTCGACCGGCACTAGCGCGCCGCTTGGCGGCTCCTGCAACCGTTTCGACGGCTACTTCAAGGTCGAGCCTGGTCAGGAAGGCACGTGGACTTTCCAGGGTTGCTTCGACGACCAGATCGCGCTGACGGTCGATGGCCGCCGTTTGTTCACGGTCAAGACGAACTGCGGAACGGGCTCGGGGAGCATGACGCTCCGCGCCGGCTGGCACAAATTCGACATCCGCATCGGCGACAACTCCACCGCCAACAACAGCGGCGGCACGGGTGGCGGACTCACCGATTCGCAGAGCAACGTATGCGCGCTCGAGTTCAAGGTCAACGGCGGTGCCTACTTCGCCTTCGATGAGCGCTACTTGCCGATTGCCTACACGCCCGGCGACGCGCAGAAGTTCGAGGAGCCCGGCCTTGGCGGCGTGATCGAGCTCGCGGCGGGATCGACGCTCACCAACGACGTGCGTACCGGCGGCTGGTGCCCGATCTACGGCACGCTGAAGGGCTCTGGCACGCTCGCGGGTCCGTACCGCTTCACGGGCGAGGACAACAGCTGGGAAGTAACTGGGCGTGACAGTGCGCGTACTTTTGCCTGCGTGAACTTCGCGAACCCGACGAAGGAAACGTTCACCGGCCTCAAGGCAATCAATGCCATGTTCACTGGCAAGCCGACGAGCAGCGTCTACTACCTCACTGGCGAAGTCACTGATCTCACCGACACCGACATTGCCGGCGTGGCGTACACCGTGACCGACGAAGCCGGTAACGACTACTCTGCGAACTTCACGCTCACAGTGAAGGGTAATCGCATTGCGCTCGTCAACACCAAACCAGCCAAGTTCCTTATAATTGTCCGGTAGAGTGGACAGTCTGCTCAGCGGCGGAGTCATCGCCGTCGCTGCGCGGTTATGTTGCGCGCGCCTTGCGGAAGCAAGGCGCGTTTGCTTGTCTAGCGCATAGCCAGTGGCTACTGCGGCAACGGTGTGAGTGGATGGTGGGCGGTGAGGGATTCGGACCCCCGACCTAATGCGTGTAAAGCACTCGCTCTAACCAACTGAGCTAACCGCCCTGGTGCCTGCGTTCGCATTCCGCGTCACGCAGAAACGCCGCATATTATATCACAACGGACTGAATGATGGAAGCGGAAAGTTTCGTCACCTGTTCAGAAGCTCGCGCACGTAGTTGGGAAGGGCGAACGCGCCGCGGTGGAGGTCCGTGTTGTAGTAGCGCGTCTTTATGCCCAGCCTGTTCCATCGCGTCGCGTCCAGGTCGCCGATCGGGTGGTACTTCTTAGAGGCGAAGCCGAACAGCCAGTGCCCCGACGGATAGCTCGGGATGTGGCACTGGTACACCGTCGACACTGGGAACTCAACCGCAATGTGGCGGTGGGCGTCGCGCACGGAGCGCTGGTGCGCCGCGTAGAAGGGGGATTCGTGCTGGTTGATGAGGATGCCGTCCTCCCTCAGCGCCTTGTAGCAGGTCCCGTAGAACTCGCGCGTGAAGAGTCCCTCCGCCGGACCGTAGGGGTCGGACGAGTCGATGATGATCAGGTCGTACTCCTCCTTCTTGCCGCGTACGTAGCGGAGACCCTCCTCGAACCACACGCTGACACGCTTGTCCTTCAGCTTCGACGAGGTGAAGGGGAGGAACTTCTTCGCGAGCAGCACAACGTCCTTGTCCACCTCCACGAGGTCGATGGACTCTATGGTCCTGTACTTCGTCAGCTCGCGCACCGTCCCGCCGTCGCCGCCGCCGATGACCAGCACGTTCCTGACGTTCGGGTTCACGGCCATTGGGACGTGGGTTATCATCTCGTGGTAGATGAATTCGTCCTTCTCCGTGATCATCAGCCCGCCGTCGAGGACGAGGACGCGCCCGTAGGCCGGCGTGTCGAGGATGTCGATCTGCTGCACGGAGCTTTTCTTCGATGCGATCTGGACGGACGCCTTCATGGAGAAGCGCACGTCGCTCGTGTGTTCGTCGGTGTACCAGAGTTCCATTTTATTCCACCACCTGGATGTAGTCGAGGTTCATGTCTTCCGTGCCGGTCATGAAGCAGCCCCTGTCCTTCGCGAAGAGGATGTGCTCGAGGATGTCCGGCGTGATGCGCTCGCCGGGGGCGACGATCGGAATGCCGGGCGGGTAGCTCATCACGAACTCGCCCGCAACGAGCCCGATGGACTCCTTCATCGGGACGCGCCGCTTCCTGGCGTAGAACGCGTCCTGGGGCGCCATCGCTATGGACGGGTCGATGTATTCGTGGTCGAAGAGCCCGGCTGCGCTGCGCTCGTGCAGGCGCTTTATCTCGGCGAGCGCGGAGATGAGGCGCTCGACGTCCATCATGCGGTCGCCGGCGGAGAGGATTGCGAGGAGGTTGCCGATGTCGCCGAACTCGATCTGGATTCCGTAGTCGTCGCGGAGGTGGTCGTAGACCTCGATGCCCGCGAGGCCGATGTCGCGCGTGTGCACGGAGAGCTTCGTGCGGTCGAACGCGAATGCCGCGTCGCCGTCGACCAGCTCCGGCCCGAACGCGTAGTACCCGCCCAGGGCGTTGATCTCCTCTCGGGCGTAGTCGGCGAACTCCATCGTCTTCTGGTACATGGCGCGGCCCTTGAAGAAGAGCTTGCGGCGGGCGATGTCCAGGGACGAGAGGAGGAGGTACGAGGCCGAAGTGGACTGCGTGAGCGTGATGATCTGGCGCACGTAGTCGGGGTTCATGGAGTCCTTGCAGAGGAGAATCGAGCTTTGCGTCAGGCTGCCGCCCGTCTTGTGGAGCGAGGCGGCGGCCATGTCGCAGCCCGCGGACATCGCGGAGACCGGGAGTTCCTCGTGGAAGTAGAAGTGGGTGCCGTGCGCCTCGTCAGCAAGTACGAGCATCCCGGCCTTGTGGGCGATCCTGGCGATCTCCGCTAGGTCGGAGCATATCCCGTAGTACGTGGGGTTGTTGACGAGGATCGCCTTTGCGTCGGGATGCTCCGCTATCGCCTTATTCACGTCGGCCACGCGCATCCCGAGAGGGATGCCCAGGCGCCTGTCGCGGCCCGGGTTGACGTAGACCGGCACCGCGCCGTTCACGACGAGCGCGTTGATGGCGCTGCGGTGGACGTTGCGCGGGAGGATTATCTTCTCGCCGCGCCCGCAGGTAGCCCATATCATCGTCTGCACGGCGGAGGTGGTGCCGTTCACCATGAAGAACGCGCTGTCGGCCCCGAACGCCTCCGCGGCGAGGGCCTGGGCGTCCTTGATCACGGAGACCGGGTGGCCCAGGTTGTCAAGGGGCTTCATGGAGTTGACGTCCAGCTCCATGCAGAGCCGTCCGAAGTACTCGGAAAGCTCCGGGTTCATGCGCCCGCCCTTGTGGCCGGGCACGTCGAAGTGCGCAAGGCGGTTTATCCGCTGCGCGTTCAGCGCCTCCGCCAGCGGGGCGGCGGACTGCTCAAGGCGGCGCGTTTCCCTGCATCCCATTGGTTGGTCACTTCCCGGCGCGGTCGCCGTCGTACAGCTTCTTGGCGCAGTTGGTGGTCACGGTGTCGACTCCGCAGCGGAATGCCTCCTGCGCGTCCGCGAGCTTGTCGACGGTCCACACGTGGAACTCGTATCCGGCATCGTGGATCGCCTTGACCATATCCTTCGTGACGACGCCGCGCTTGTAGTGGCAGTCCACGCCGTTGGCACCCGTGTACTTTATCCCCTCGAGGATGTACTCTGCGGTCACGGGCTCCTTCGCGCCCTTGGGTCCGACACTCGACGAGGTCAGCCAGTAGACCTTGTATTCCGGCATGAGCTCCTTGAGCTTCTTGCACGTCTCCCTGTTGAACGCGATGAAGAGGGCGTTCTTGGGCGTCGCCTTCTTTTGCTTTGCGAAGACCTCCTTGATGTACGGGACGATCTCCGGGCCGGGCTTCACCTCGACGAAGATCCAGCGCCCGTCGACCGCGAGCTCGAGCACCTCATCGAGAAGGGCGGGGCGAGTGCCGACGAACTTCGATCCCTTCCACTTGCCCCAGCCGCCGACGTCGGCCTTGGAGATTTCCGTCTCCCAGTTCGCCTCCGCGCACTTCTTTTTGCAGGCGCCGGCTGTCGTGCGCGTGAGATCCCTGTCGTGGAACGTGAACACGCGCTTGTCGGCGGAGAGGTATATGTCGCACTCGAACCCGAAGCCGCGCTTGACCGCCGTCTTGTACGCGGGCAGCGTGTTCTCAGGCGCGTCCACGGACTCGCCTCTGTGCGAGATCAGCGTGTGCTTGTCGATCTTCGCGCCGTTGGCGCACAGCGCAATCCCCGCGACCGCCGCCGCGCAGGCGGCGAACTTCATTGTGTTCATCGTTTTCACTCCTTGTTTTCTTTTCGGGCGCCCTTGTTTTTCGTTTGGGGCGCCCAAGCCCATGATCATGCTTGACTGTTATTATATCACAAATGACCGATTGCGGATTTCACTTTTTTCATTCTTGCCGCCAAAGGAGATGATGTGGTATAATGAAGAACTAAGAATCTAGAAGTCTAGAATTCCAGGAAACTAGAAGTCTAGGAATCTAGGAAACTAGAAGTCTAGGAATCTAGGAATCTAGAATTCTAGAAACCTAGAATACTAGAAGTCTAGTGGTCTAGAAATCTAGAAAACTGAAAGCAAAAGGTAAACAATGTCGATACTGAAAAACCAGACAAAGTGGGAAGACCTCTACTACTACCGCAAGACAGTCGTTCTATACCAGATGACGATTGTCTTCTGCCGGAGGTTTCTGCCGAAACATGGCGACCGCACGGTCGATCAGATGGTGCAGGCCGCGAGGAGCGGCAAGCAGAACATCGTCGAGGGTCTTGCTGACGGCGTGACATCGACGGAAATGGAACTCAAGCTTCTCAACGTTGCCCGAGCCAGCATCAAGGAACTGAAAGAGGACTATCTCGACTACCTGACGGCGCATGGTCTTGTCCGCTGGAAGGTGGGGCATCCCCGTTTTGGCGCGCTCCTTGCCTTTTGCCGCGCGCACAACGACCTTGCGGACTATGAACCGCATCTTGGGAAGTGGCGCGACGAGGAAATGGCGAACTGTGCCGTCACGCTATGCCACATGGTGGACAAGATGCTTGTTACGACTCTTGAAAAGAAACAGAAAGACTTCGCTGAGAATGGCGGGATTCGCGAGCGCATGACTGCAACACGCCTTGGCCGCCGCCAGACGCAGAATGCCGAGATAGCGGCGCTCAAAGCCGAGGTGACGCGGCTGAAAGCCGAAAACGCCACTCTCAAGGAGAAATTGAAGAACCTAGAAGTCTAGGAATCTAGAAACCAATCAACTAAGAAACCAATCAGCTAAGAAACCTAGCAACTAAGAAACCTAGCAGCTAAAAAATCGCAACCAAATTTCTAGAAACCTAGAAGCCTAGAAACCTAGAAATCTAGAAGTCTAGGAATCTAGAAACCAAGAAATCTAGGAATCCAGAAACCAATCAACTAAGAAACCAATCAGCTAAAGAACCTGGCAACCCAATTCCTAGAAACCTAGAATCCTAGAAGTCTAGAAGCATAGAAACCCCCAAACCCTAGAAACCTAGAATCCTAGGAATCTAGAAAACTAGTAAGGAGCTGACAATGAAAAACGAAAGTGCAGATTCGGCGATGATGCCAAATACCGACAGGCGAGGGTTCTTCGCCGCCATGTTTGCCGCAGGCGCGGCAGGTGCGCTGCGCGGCGCGGCGCCGGGCGCGTCGGAGACTGCGCACCGGAGCTTGAAGCCACTGAAGGTATGCGTGTTCTCCGACCTCCACTACCATCCCGGCAGGTGGACGAACACCGAGGACATGTCGTTCATGGAGAGGATACTCGCTCGCGCCGAACGCGAACGCTGCGACATGATGATCCACTGCGGCGACCTCCTGCACGGGGTCCGCAGCCCGGAGCAGAAGGCGCTCGTCAGGCTCTATAACGACTTCAAGATCCCCGGCTACCACATCCTCGGCAACCACGACCAGGACGGCAACCCGTACAGGGAGACGTGCGACGCCTACCGCATGAGCGACGGTCACTACTCCTTCGACAAGGGCGGATTCCGATTCGTGGTGGCCGATCCGAACTACTTCTGCAACGAGCCAGGCAAGTTCATCCACCACGAAAAAGGGAACTACTTCCGACGCGCCAAGGGCTCGACCATCAACTGGATCCCGCCGGAGCAGCTTGAGTGGCTGCGCTCCGTCATAGTCGGCTCGCCGCTCCCGTGCATAGTTCTCTCGCACCAGAGCTTCGAGCGCGGACACGGCGCGCCGGTCATGAACAGCAGGGATGTGCGCGCCATCTTCAACGAGGCGAACGCGAAGCGCCCCGGCACCGTGAGGCTCGTCATGAACGGACACCTCCACGTCGACCATCTCCGCCTCCTGGACGGCATCGTCTACTGGGACGTCAACAGCGCGAACTACCAGTACTACGGAAGGAAACACGACAAGTACCCCGCGGAGTACATGGCAACGCACCGCGGCGCCGGGAACAACATCGGATGGAAGGACCCGCTTTCCGCCGTCCTCACGATGTGGCCTGACGGCCGCGTCAGGATCGACGGCTCCAAGTCGGAATGGCTCTTCGGCGTGTCGCCGACCGACGCCGGCTACCCGCCGTGCGACGAGGACGGGCGCGAGACGCATCCCATGATACAGTCCGTAGACCTGACTCTGAACTTCTGAGGCCTCAGAATTCGCTCGAGTCGCAGACGAGCGAGTCCATGATGTAGTCCTTGCGCTCGGGCGTGTTTGCCCCCATGTAGAACTTTATCGTCTTCTCAACGTCCGTGTCGTCCGAGCACGTCACGGGCGTCAGGCGCATTTCAGGCCCGATGAAGTCCTTGAACTCCTTCGCGTTCAGCTCGCCGAGGCCCTTGAAGCGCGTGATCTCGCATCCCTTGCCGCACTTCTTTATCGCGGCCTCGCGCTCCGCGTCGGAGAAGCAGTAGTGCTGCTCCTTCTTGTTGCGGACGCGGAAGAGCGGCGTCTCGAGGATGTACACGCGCCCGTCCGTTATGAGCTGGCGGTAGAACCGCATGAAGAACGTCGTGAGCAGCATCCTGATGTGGAGCCCGTCCACGTCGGCGTCCGTCGCGAAGATGATCTTCCCGTAGCGGAGGTGCTCGAGCGTCTCCTCGATGTCGAGCGTCTTGATCAAGTTGAAGAACTCCTCGTTCTTGTAGAGGACGTCCTTCGCCATCCCGCAGGTGTTGAGGCACTTTCCGCGCAGGAAGAACACGGCCTGTTTCATGGCGTCGCGCGCGTTGCCGAGCGTGCCGCCCGCCGACTTGCCCTCGGTGAGGAATATCATCGTGTCCTCGCCTTCGGCCTTGCCGGTCTTCTTGTCCACCTTGTCGAGCTTCAGGTGGTTCTTGCAGTCCTTCAGCTGCGGGACCCTGACGGACACCGCCTGCGTGCGCTCCCTCGCCTGCTTCTTGATGGTGTTCAGCTGCGAGCGGATCTTGCCGGTCTCCTCGATCTTCGCGATCAGCTTGTCCGTCTCGGATGGGGAGCGGTGCAGTTCGGCCTCGATGGCCTTCTTCATCTCGGCAACGAGATCGGCCCGGATGTCGTTCATCACGAACTTGATCTTAGTCTGCCCTTCGAAGACGGGGTTCATGATCCTGAGCGACACGGCGCCGATGAGCCCGTCGCGGATGTCGTCGCCGTCGAACTTCTTCTTTGAGTCGTAGTCGTTGAGGGCCTTGGTGAGCGCCTCCTTGAATGCGGTGAGGTGCGTGCCTCCGTCGGTCGTGTACTGTCCGTTGACGAACGAGTGGTACTCCTCGCCGAACCTGTTGGTATGGGTGAAGATTATCTCGAGGTTCTTCGTCTTGACGTGGAAGGGGGCGTAGAGCTTCTCGAACTGCGCCTCGTCCGCTATCAGGTCCGCAAGGCCGCGCTCGGAGCAGATTGGCTGCCCGTTTAGGTTTATCGTGAGCCCCGCGTTGACGTAGCAGTACATCCTCATTCGCCTGAGGACGTGCTCCTCGCGGACCTTGAAGTTCTTGAGGACCTTGACGTCCGGCTTGTAGCGGATGTACGTACCGTTCGGCTCGCGGGTCTTGCACGTGCCGCGCTTCCTTGACTGGAGGCGGCCCTCCTTGAAGTACGCCTCGGAGAACTCGCCGTCGCGGAAGCTCCGCACCTCGAAGAACTCGGAGAGGGCGTTGACCGCCTTGGTGCCCACGCCGTTCATGCCGGCGGAGAACTGGAAGTTGTCCGAGTCGAACTTGCCGCCGGTGTTCATCTGCGAGACGCAGTCCACGACCTTCTCCAGCGGAATGCCGCGCCCGTAGTCCCTGACGGCCGTCTCCCCCGTGTCGTAGTTGACGGTGACGTCGATCTTCCTGCCGCAGCCCATGACGAACTCGTCGACCGAGTTGTCGATGACCTCCTTCATCAGGATGTAGATGCAGTCGTGGTACATCGCGCCAGTGCCTGGCTCTCCCACGTACATCCCGGGGCGCATCCTGATGTGCGTCACCGGGTCCAGTGTCTTGATGCTGTCGTCGTCGTATTTGTTCTTCGCCATGGTCGCGGCAGTGCCTCGAAAGTCGGTTCGGTCAGGTTGTCAGTGCTTCTTCTGGTGGTGGGACGGTGTCGGCGCGCCGTGCCTTGCGGGCGGAGGCGGCGGAACCGGCCTCGGGGGCGGCGGCGGTGCGACCGCTGGCTTGGGGGGCATTGGCTTCGGCGGCGGCGCCGGCGGCCTGACGACCTTCTTCCTCCACGGCTCGTTCCTGGGCGCATCGGGGACCGGCAGGTCGCCAAGCGTGTACTGGAGCGCGTCAAGGATGTGCGTAAGCCTCAGCGGGTCGGTGAACGTGTTGGCCTCGTGTCCGAAGGTGGTGTAGAACACGCGCCCCGCGCCGTAGCGTTTGATCCACGACACGGCGAAGTCGCCGTCGTCGCGCTTGTAGCCCTTTTTGAACTCGGCGAAGCGCTTTGCGGTAGCAGGGTCCTTGAGGTTGAGCGAGAGCAGCACGCGCACCTTCTCGCGCTCGAACGGAGGCGTGCCGTGCTGGTAGACCTCCTCGACGAGCGGGAAGGGGTTGCCCACTCCCCTGAACGCGCGGTTCAGCGGATGGCCGGGCTCCTCGTTCTCGAACGACCAGGTCTTGCCGAACACCCACGGGTGGTTCTTGAACTGTCCGCCGATCATGTCCGCGGCGATTGGCGCCTTGTAGAACCCGTCGCAGCCGGCGTGGATTACGCAGAGACCCTTGCCGGACTTCACGTACTCCACGAGGTCGCGCTCGAGGTGCTTGTTGCCGACGGTGTCGGGGCTGGTGCAGTTGAGCAGGACGATCGCGTCGTAGCGTGCGAAGTTCTTGGCGTTCATGAACCGGTAGTCGGTCGTCGCGTCGAATGTGAACGCGCCGGACCTCTTCGACGCGATGTCAAACGCCCGAAGGGCGTGGGATATCGCGTTGTTGTGCGCAAAACCCTCGCAGCGGAAGAACACGAGGGCCCGGCGAGGCTTTGCCGGCCTTGCGGGATGCCAGGCCGCCACGATGGACTCCATCGCGGCGAGCCCGGCGTCAGGCACCTGGGAGATCAGCTGCGCCTCGCCCTCGTTTGCGAGGGCAAGGGCGGCGGCCAGGGCGATGGCGGCGGAGCGCTTCATGCCTTCACCTCCCAGCCGTTGCAGTCGCCCTGGCGGCAGAGCGGGATGCCGTGGCCCGTGCCGTTTGCGAACTCGTTTTTCACGGGGTCCCAGTCGAAGCCTGCATCGTGCTTGTACGACATGTTGCACAGGAGGCAGAGAATGGCCGAACGGCATCCCGTCTCCGCGTCCGTTATCGGGAGCTTGCGCGACTCGACGCAGTCGTAGAAGTTGCGGTAGTGGTCGGTGCTGACGTAGACGCCGTACTTCGCGATGTTCTCGTTTGTCAGGTTGTACGTCTTCTCGATCTTGTCGAGCGCGGCGCCCAGCGACCTTCCGCCGCCCTCGGCGATGATCTTGTCATTCATGAACTTGCAGTCCGCGACCTCCTTGCGTATGGAAGGCGTCGGCACGACGGGCCCGGTGCCGGACCACACCGCGATCCTGCCGCGGTTCACGGCCACGATGCCCTTTGTCCCGTAGAACACGGTGCCCCACTTGTTGGCGAAGGAGCCGTGTGTCAACACGACGTCGCCGTACGGCTTCTTGAAGACGAGCTTCACGCCGAAGAGGCGGCGCCCGCCGTGGTAGAGGTCCGTCGAGTGCGGCTCGTCGGAGCGGATAACCTTGTACGGGCCGGAGCGATCCATGTCCAGCCCCCACTGCGCGATGTCGAGGTGATGCGCTCCCCAGTCCCCGCAGTAGCCGGAGCCGAGGTCGTCGTCGCAGCGCCAGAAGTAGGGGTAGAAGTTATGGACGCCGCGCGGCGAGTGCCTGTCGGAGTACGGGCGCATCGCAGCCGGGCCGAGCCACATCGTCCAGTCGACGTCGGGGTTTGGCGCGCCTTCCTTTGCGGCGTTATTCGGGTCGTCCCAGAACCTAACGGGCTGGGACGGCGCACCGCCCTTGCCGCCGGGACCGAAGTTCGCGTCGACGTACATCACGTCGCCGATGAATCCGCCGCGGACGACCGCCACGGCGTCGCGGAACTCGCGCCAGCTGCGTTGCATGGAGCCCGTCTGGAACACGCGGCCGTACTTCTTCTCCGCCGCCATGACCTCGCGAGCCTCCTGGACCGACCACGTGAGCGGCTTCTCGCAGAATACGTCCTTGCCGTGCTTCATCGCCTCGACGCACATGTAGGCGTGCCAGTGGTCGGGCGCCGCGATGCAGACCATGTCGATGGACGGGTCCCTGATGATCTCGCGGAAGTCGTAGACGACGCGGCACTCGTTGTTATTGTAGTGTTTGTTGACCCTGTTCGCCTGGTCCTTGGCGCGCACTTTGTCGCAGTCGCAGGTGGCGACGATCTTGATCTTGTCGTTTTTCAGGAACTGGCCGGCGAGGTGGCGCTGCTGTATTCCGCAACCGATCAGGGCCATCGTGCGCTTTTCGCCCGGCGCAAGCTGCCTGAGGCCGGTCTTCTCGGTGGCGTGGCCCGCCAGCGCCGCCGCGGCGGCCGAACCGAGTATGAAGTGTCTTCTGTTGATGTTCATTTTGCTTCGCTTTCCTTGTTTCTTGTTTTGTTGTTTTGGGGTTTCAGTTAATGGGTTTCTAGATTTCTAGGTATCTAGGTTTCTAGGTATCTAGGTTTCTAGACGATTTTCAGGTTCCTTGAGGCGGTGTTGTAGGCGTTGTTGCAGGCGTCGTCGCCGTGGGCGCGGTTGTTGCTGGTGCTGGTGTCGTGGGCGTTGCAGTCGTTGGCGTCGGCGTCGTCTCGGCCTGTTGCTCCTGCTTCGCGGATTCCGCGTTCTTGCGGCACTTGCAGTGTTTGTATGCCAGGATGCCGCCGACTGTCAGGGCGGCGACAAGCACAACTGCAATTACGCAGCGCCAGAACAGCGGGTTCGACGCGCAGATCGTGAACCGCCGCGCCCTCTTCATCGAGAAGTACATGGGCCTGTTCACGGCCCATCCGCTGGCGTTCAGGATTGTCCCGATGTCGCGCTTGCGGAGCTTGAACCACGTCAGCACCACGCTCGGAAGCGACACCACGAGGACCAGCGCCACGAGCGATATCGCGAGCCTCGTCGCGTTCATGCTGGAGACGACCGCCATCAGCGACGCCATCGCCGCGCCGACCATGCCTATTCCAATGCCGATCGCCGCGACGCTCGACGCCATCGCCGCACCGGACGCCTGGGCGCTCTGCGCGCTTGTCTCCACGACCTTCTCCGACGCCTTCTGCTTGTCGCCGAAGAACTTCTTCACCATTCCGCTTACGCCTTCGCCGAGCTTGCGCCACGGCGCCCAGAACGCCTCCGCGAGCGAGACCTGGCTTTCGACGACCTGCGTGATGACGGCCTCCCAGTCCTTCCCGTCGCGGTCGTAGAAAACGCCGTTCCTCCCTGCGTACAGCTGCGCGACCGCGCCGGCGGTCACGACGGCGCAGATGGAGCGCGACGCGCCTTCCGACGGACGCGATATCTTCAGGTATATGACGCAGCAGCCGGACTTGCCTGCGAGGGCGCTGTGCGCCGCCTCGCTCTCCACGTCGAAGCAGAGGTTCATCTCCTTCGCGTCGATCCTGAGGACGCCCGTCTGGAACACTGCCAGGCCGTTGCCGTCGTAGAGCCGCTTCATGTTCACGAAGTTCTCGAGGAACTCGAGGAGGTGGAGCTTGTAGCGGAGGACGCGCTCCTCCTCTACGAGGGCGTCCTTCAGCCCCGCGTTGGCGACGGGCTTTGAAGTCGCCCATGCGCGGTACGGCGCGAGCGCGGCCTTCACCTTCTTCCAGCCTGCGCGGTCGATGGAGTCGACGTCGCCCAGCACGGGCTTCACGCACTTCTCGGCGAACGCCGCGATCGCGTCGGCGTGGCGGGCGTTGATGCCGGACTTAAGCGGGAGGGGCTTCTCCGGCTCCTCGATCACAAGCGGGGCGTCCTCCGCCGGGATGAAGTACTGCTCGACGACGGACTCGACCGCCGCGAGCGCGGCGTCGGCGTCGGCGGTCGCGGCGCCGAAAGGCAGAACCTCCTTCGCCTGCCCGGCCTTCTCCCAGGCTGTGATCGCCTTCTTGTCGTCTTCGCTCGGCTCGGCCTTCGCCAGGTCCGCCTGGCGGGCGAGGACGTCTTCGAGCGCCGACTTGTCCGCGTCGGACGGAGAGAACAGGGAGTTGAGGTCTACGCCTTTCGACTTCAGGAACTCGACCGCCGCGATGACCTCCGGCGTGCGGATGCGTCCGTCGCCGTCTGTGTCCATGAGTTCAAGCATCCGGCGGTCGAACCGCACGGACTTGACGGGCATGGAGATCGCCAGCCAGTGCTTCTTGTCGAGCGCCGCCAGATTTGCGATGTCCTCGCCGTTCTCGAATTTGACCTGGGCCATGCGACCGGCCCTGAACCAACGCCAGTTGTAGTTATTCATATAGTATGATATTATACTTCCATCTTGTCTTTAAATCAAGTGCCTTGTTCGGCGGACTTCATCCCGGTGGTGTTCCCGGCGTTCCTCCGCGGGGAGTGTCCCCAGTACCCCTTGTACACGATGCTGAACCGTGACAGGCTCGAATAGCCGACGCGCTGGGCGACCTCCTTCGCCAGCAGCCCGCCCCTCTCCAGGAGGGCGCGGGCCGCCCTCATCTTCACGCCGGCTATGTACTGGAGCGGCGTCATGCCGAGCCTCCTGCGGAACGTCTTGGATATCGTCACGTGCGAAAGCCCAGTTGCCGCGACGAGATCCGACGTGGAGAGCGGCCTGTCCATCGCGGAGTCGATGAAGCCGAGCGCGTCGCCGAGCCATTCCGGCATAACGGCGTGCCGTTCTGTGGAGGCCCTCTCCCTCACCTCGCCCGGCGCGACGTGGTAGATTGGATGCGCTTTCTTAGTCGGCGGCGTCCTGATCGCGGCCGCGAGCGCCCGCGCCGCCGCGAAGCCGATCCCGAAGGCGTTGGGGTCGATGCTGGAGATGGGCGTCTCTGCGAAGGCGCAGAGGAGCCTGTCGTCATCCACGCCGAGAATCGCCAGGTCGCCGGGGACCGAAAGCCCCGCGTCCTTCGCCAGCCTGGCGACATTGAGCGCAAGCAGGTCGTTGGCGGCAAAGACCGCAGTCGGGCGTGGGAGCGCGGCGAGCCAGGACGACAGCGCTCGTTTGTCGGGTACGAGGTCTATGTCGGTGTTGAAGAACGCCCGCTGGTCCTTCGCGAGCTCCGTCTCGTACACCGCTGCGGCGCGTCCCTCCGCGTCAAGCGCCTCAAGGAACGCCCGCCTTCTTTTGTCGGAGAACGACACCCCCAGGAATCCGACGAATGCGAAGTTCTCGTACCGCTTCGCGAGGAGGTGCTCGGCGGCGAGCCGCCCTATCTTCCCGTGGTCGGAGTTCACGCCGAAGAACCCTGGGTACGTCCTCTGGCAGAACACGTCCACAACCGGCAGCCCCGTGCGCATGAGCCGCCGGGCGATCGCGTCGTTCGCGATGCGCGCAACGACGCCGTCGCAGCCGTCGAACGCCCGGCGCGACGGCCTCGCGTCGGGGTTTATCCAGGTGAGCCGCAGGTCGCTCGCCTTGAGCGCGTATGCGGCCACGCCGTCGATGAGCCGACGCCCGTACTCACTCGAGCTCTCAGAAAATACCGCTATCTTCATATATACCATTATATCACGCCGACCGTCCGCCGTGCAAGCGCTAATTACTGATTCGTAAAGTCATATTTTCGTAATCTGATAATGATTTCTCTGCCCAGCTATGACGTTTTGTGGTATAATGAAGATAGTCGGCTGAAATCGGAAACCGAAAACAAGAGAGGAACCAGGAATCATGCAGACGAAAACGAGCAGACGGGATTTCATGCGCGGTGCGGCGGCCTCGGGCGCGGCGCTGGCGTTTCCATCAATCATTCCCGCGTCGGTGCTTGGCGCGGACGCGCCGAGCAACACGCTTAACGTGGCGCAGATCGGATGCGGACGCATCGGGCGCTCGATGGATGCACCCGGATTCATGAAGGCCAACGGCGCGCGGATCGTCGCGGCGTGCGACCTCGACTCCCGCCGCCTCGCGGGGATGCAGCAGTTCGTGGCCCGTCACTACAAGACCTCCGCCGACTCCATCGTGGGCGCGCGCGACTTCCACGACCTCATCTCCCGTTCGGACATTGACATCGTGTCGATCTCCACGCCGGACCACTGGCATGCGCAGATTGCGATCGAGGCCGCGTTCGCCGGCAAGCACGTCTACATGCAGAAGCCCGCCTCCCTTACGATCCGCGAGGGGCGTCTCTTCGCCGACGCGATCAAGGAG
>CADCCQ010000071.1 GCA_902799955.1 uncultured bacterium
AGATCGAGGAGCGTAACGGTCAGCGCCTTGCAGCCGCAGTCGGCGAGCGCGCGGTAGATGGGCTCCATCTTCGCGTAGTGTTCCGGCGAGAACGGCTCCACGCCAAAGTAGCGCGAAACCGCCCACGGGTGCTGCCACAGGTCGAGGAAGTATTTCCAGTCCTTCGCCGGCGGCAGCACGCGGTCGATGACCTTCAGTTCAAGAGGCCCCAAGTCGTACTTGCCCGGCTTTGCATCAGGACTGGCGACGACCTTGATCATCGTCGGCTTGGCCGCATCGCCCGGCTTCCACTCGCGGCAGACGTCGGGGACGCTCGTCTTGCCGAGTATTTCGCGGTAGTCCCTGCCCTTCGCGTTTTTCTTGAGTTCGGACATGCGATCGTACTTCACTTCGTCGAAGCGCAGAAGCGTCAGCGAAACACCATCCTCCACGCGCCGCGCGGAGAGCGCGGCCGCCTTGTCCTGAAGCGCCTGCGGGATTTCGACATACGCCGTCTCTCCGCGCCATACGGACGCGGTGAACATAACGACTTCGTCGCAATATGCAAATGTTGCCATTGTTGCCAATAACCAACAACTGATACCAAACTGGATATTGAACCTGGTTACTTTCACATTTCCACATTTCCACATTTTCATATGTTTCCTTCTTTCTTTATCTCGCTCCTCATGGCATGAACCTCCGAAAGTTGACCCATTTGACGCCCTGTCTTTCGGGATAGTCTTCGCCGTCGTACACGAGCGTCGGAACGGATGCCGCCGACTCTTCCTTCGCGAAGCGCCTGACATTCGCGGCAAGCGCATCCCGGCATGTCGCGGCAGCCTTGATTTCGACGGGGCGCAACTTGCCGCCAGACTCAATCAGAAGGTCAATCTCAAACCCCGTCTGCGTCCGCACGAAATAAAACTGCACTTCCTCGTCGCGGTTCATGAACCGCTTGACCGCATCCATCACAACAAGATTTTCGAAGAGACTGCCGCGAAGAGGATCGCGCCCCAGCTGCTCCGCCGTGGAAATCCCGAGCAGATGCGTCGCGAGCCCAACGTCCGTGAAATAAAGCTTCGCAGTCTTCACGAGACGCTTCGCGAAATTCCCGAAATACGGCTTCAGACGGTACACGATATACGACGCCTCAAGGATCGACAGCCACTCGTTGATTGTCGTGGAAGAAACCCCGACCTCCACGGAAAGCTGAGACAAGTTCACAAGCTGCCCGACACGCCCCGCCAAGAGCCGCAGGAACTTCTCGAACATCGCAAGGTTTCGGATGTTGACCATCATCCTGACGTCACGTTCCACATACGTGCGCAGATAGTTGCGGTAGTATCTGGCGGGCGCGACGCCTTGCCGATATATCTCGGGCATGAAACCCTTGAACATGATTTCGTCCGCACTCATGCCGTCTGCAATCGCCCCCAGCTCCGCAAGCGAAAGAGGAAGAAGATCGAGAATCGCCGTCCTTCCCACCAACGACTGCGACACCTTCTCCCTCAAAAGCGACTGGTGCGAACCTGTAAGGACATACTGCCCCATTTTGTCGCGCCGTCCATCGACCGCCACTTGCAATGACGACATCAGTTCCGGGACGCGCTGCGCTTCGTCTATTATCAAAGGCACGGGATACTGCCGCAGAAAGCCCTTGGGGTCTGATCGAGCGAACTCCGCCGAGTCGGCATCTTCAAGATTCACATACCCGTATTCCGGCAGACATTTCTTCGCAAGCGTCGTCTTGCCAGACTGACGAGGCCCCGAAATGGTGACAATCGGATATTCATTCATCACCATACGCAACGTTTCTGACATTTCACGTTCTATGTACATTTCAACCTCCTTTCGTTGTCGAAACGCTACATATTATACCAGAGAATGCCGAAAATCTCAAGTGCTACTTGAAATTTTCGGCATCTCCATCCATCTCCACCGCCTACCTGACGATGATCATCGTGCCGATGGCCTTGACGTCTGCTACTTTATGAAGACGGCCAAACCGATGGTCTTGACGTCGATGACGATGTTGCCGTCGTTGTTGACAGAAACACCCTTCGCCCAATCCGGTGCATCGGCGGCGAGAGTGACGTTTACGCCCGAGAACTTGCCGCCGGACGTGAGCGCGTACACGCCGCCGCGACCGCGTTTGCCGTCAGTCGAGATCTTGACCACGACATTCGTCGCCTCGCCTTCGCCAAACGTCACGGTCTTGTTCGTCAGGTCCAGAATGGGTTCGTTCCTGGTCGTGTAGTTGAAACCAAGCATCGCATCGGCCTTGAGCGTCAGGTCACCGCCAAGCGTGACCGTCCCGGACTCCGCGACCTGAAGCGTCGTGCCGCTGTTGAGCGTCGTTGTACTTGTGGTGAGGCTCGCGCCGGGCTTGATGGCCAGCGTCGCCGTGTTCGTCACCACCACCGGCGGCTGGGTCGTGTTGATGGCCGCCTTGTTCACCCGCAACGTACCGGAGCCGGACACCGTGATAGTCGGCGAATTGTTCCCTTGTACAATCGCGTCCATCGTGATTGTACGCCCGACGCCGCTCTCGTCGTCCGTGCAGAACGTGACGTCTCGGTTTATAACGAGGCTCTTGTTCCCGTCGCCGCGATCGGCGATGGTGAAGTCGGAATACCACGGGCGGAGCGTCTGCGCATCATTGGACGCATTCCTGCCGATACAGTAGGCTCCTTTCGCCGATGCGCTCGAGAAGTTCAATCCGCCCGCGCCGATATAGAACACCACCTTGCTGGCCGCGTTTCCGTCGGAGAAGTAACACCAGTTGCCCGTCATCGAGGTCTCAATCCGCTCGAACTTGAACACCGCGCAGACATTTGTTCCCTGGTTATAGCACATGAATCTGTCGGTATTCCCGGTCAACGTCAAGTTCGTGACGACCATTTCGCCGTTGTTCCTGTAGGAAACGCGTCCTCCTTCGCCCATCGCCATTCCTCCGACATCGACCTTAGAACCGTTGCCGACATAGAGTTCAGTAAGCCGACCTGCATACGGAATGTAGAGCGTTGAATTGTCGCCAAGGCAGTGACGTTTGCCCGACCCCTGCACCGTCGCCGTCCACGGGCTGCTCACGTCATTGGCAAAGTAGTACTTGCCATACATGCAGCGTGAATAGACGGCGGCGAAGTTGCCGTTCTCGATTGCGCAGCCCGGCGCGGCGTATGCGCCGCCCGCGAACGTGACGTGCGACTTCGTGAGATCGCCCGTTTCCGCCATCGCCGGCTGCTTGACCTGTATGTCGCCGGAGAAGTACACCGGCGCCTCGATCGTATGCGAGGCCGAAGACGAGGTGTTCACGACCGTGTCGACGCCCGTGATGGGGTTCCCGCTGATCGTAACCGACCCAGAGCCGTTGCCGAAGGTGATGGACGAAGGCGCAAAACCGGAGATATTGTTGTCAATCGTGGCGGCCTCAGAGGGGAACTGCACGACAGAACCGATAGCTTCCGGCTTCCTGTCGTTGAGCCAGTTGCCCGCCGTGTCCATCTTGCCGTCGCCCACCTCACCTGTCCAGATGCAGGGCAGGGCCAATATTGCCTCGTCGCCCACGGCGAGACGCAGCGAACGGTTGTCCAACGTGTAGAGGTACGTTATGCTTTCCGTCTGCGCATCGACCGTGAATCTTCTAGCGACACCGGCGGGTAGGTCGGTCGTCGATGTGATAAGCGTGTATTCGCCATCGGCAAGCGCACCGCCCGCCACCTTGAGCGTGACCAATCCCTCGCCGGAGAACGCGATCGCGCCCATCTCGACGCCAGATGACGGGACTTCGAGCGTCGTGCCCGCAGCAAACGTAATCGTTCCGCTCGTCAGTTGCTTGCCCGCGTTGATGGCGAGCGTCGCCGTGTTCGTCACAGTCACCGCGCCGCTGTATCCGTCATAACCGCCGTATGCCGCAGGCGTGTGGTTCACGACGACCTTGCCTGTTCCGGCGGGAATACCCGGCGTCAAGCGTGATCGTGTGCGGCTGATTGTCGCCCCAGCCCGTCGTGTTCAGCTCATAATGCCCGAAGGACACCCTAAGGCACGTCATAGCCGACACCGTGAAGTCATTCGTGTAGGGATAGAAGTACGCGGAGTTCTTGGCGTCGGCGAGGCACCACCATCCAATCGTGCCGGTAATTCCACCGGGGCCCACCGCCCACTTCTGTGAAGACAAATTGACACAGGCGTAGATGTCGCCGGAATCGCCGTTGTTGACGATTTCTCCGCCAATGACGATACCGTCGCCCACGCTCTTCTGTGGGTAGAAGTTACCACTTGCCCCCGCTGCCTTGCCGAGCCTGCCCGTCACGATGAACGAGCCGCCGTCCTCGACCCTGTAAACGGCATATTTACTGCCATCGCCCTCAAACAGCAGATCGCCGTCTATCGTGACGGTCGAGTCCGCGCCGACCGTCACCTTCAAGGTATTGGAGATCGAAGTGGCCCTGAGCGACCCCGTGAACGTCACGATCCCGTCACCCATCGTCATCGCGCCGAGTGTCGCGTCGATGTCGGCTTCGACCGTAATCGCCATGTCGGCCGACGAGAAGTCCGCCGGATCGCCCGCGCCCGGCGCGACGTTGCCGAGCCAGTTGCCACCCGTAGACATCTTGCAGTCGCCCGCGAGTCCAGTCCATGCGAACGCCGGCGGATTGCCGACGGTCAGGAAGAGGGTGTTCCCCTCCACGCTCCAGCTGTGCGCGAGTTCGCCCGTCGTCGCGGGTACGAGCTTGCCCTGGACGTCCGCAACCGTGACACCCGCCTTTTCGAGGATCCTGTACTTACCCTGCGAGAAGTCGTTGTTCTTCGTGAGCGTCACCGTACCGCTCGCGGGAAGGGTCAGGGTCGTGACCGCAATCGGCGTAACACCGCTGTCGTATCCGTCGACGCGAAGTTCCGCACCGTCTTCGAGTGCAAGGTTCGCAAGCGTGACTTTCCCAGTGCCTTTTGTCGTGAACTTCGCGCCGTTCCTCACCGTGATTGCGCGCGCGACCGACAACCCGTTATAGACATACGTCTCGCCTTCTTCGCACACGAACGGAGCGGAGGACGTCTGGTTACGCCTGATGTGGAGGATTCCGCTGCCGACCTTTGTGATTGCGCCTGTACCCTGCGGATCGGCCTGCATATGGCAACTGTGATCCTGCGTGTCGATGACGAGGCCGTCGGCGCCAATCGTCATCGGGGTCGATCCAGGGCCGAAGTCCGAATGCGTTTCCAGCGACCAGTCGTCATTTGCAGTGAGCACGAGCGTCGAGTTGTTGAACCGCGCCGCGTTCGCCGGACGGTCGTGATAGACCTTGAAGCACTTCGCCGTGATGATGCTGTTCTCAAAATCCGCCGTGTAGGAACCCGCCGTGTTCGCGCCCACAACGTTGTAGCCGAGGGCGACTACGCCAGTGCCGACATCAATGACGGAATTCGTCGCGGCGAACACGCCGGTCGGACAAGCCGGGTTCTTGTTGTTGGCATCATAACCGAAGTAGATGCTCTTGTTGTTCATCACCTGGACAGTCGAATCAACTACCTTCAGATGAAGCTCCGGATTTTGATAGGCGTCCGTGCCGTCGCGGCAGGTGAGCAGGTAGGTATCGCCGCCAAATTCAAGAAGACCGCCTTCCGTGACATTGATATTGAGCCGTCCTTCGATCGACGCCTGCATCAACCAGTTGTTGTTGTTATTCGTAGATTTGAACGTGCCTCCGCTGACGTTGATCGTCGCCTCGCCAAGCGTATTGATATTGAATCGGTCGGACGTCTGCAGCGTCGCATCCTTCGCAACCGTCAGCACGGACGGAAACGACGCGTTGCCGAGGCTCATCGCACTACCGTATGTGAACACGCCATTCGTGAGCACAATGTCCATGCCGGCACCGAGATACGCTGTCGGATTCGCTGTAAGCGTTTGGCCGCCGTAGTCGAACGTGACGGGCGTGGCGGAGTCAGAACCGAGCGTCAGCTTCGTGGGATCGACTGTCGCGCCGTTCGCCATCGCGAGCGTTCCTTCCGAGACGGTCGTCTGCGCCGTGCGCGAAGAGCCGAGCACGAGCGTGCCCACGCCCGTCTTTTCAAGCGAATCTGCCGTGGGAGCGGAAATGGTCGCCGTGACACCCGGGGCAACCGAGACAACTGGGACGGTGAGCGATGCAGAGCCCCCGACCGTCGCGTTGGCGGAGACTTCGATCTTGGCCGGCGAAGCAGCGGCGGCGAGCGTCGCCGTGGCGTTCGCGGTGTCGAAGATGGCGTTGTTACCATCGGCCCAGGTGGCGACTGCGCCGCCCTTCGTCCAGGCGTCGGCGTCGCCCCAGTTCGTCTGCGAGCCGTTCCACGTGTAGTCCTCGGCGACGATGGTCAAAACGAGATTGCCATTGACGACGGCGACTTCATTCGGGAGGACAAGACTGCCGAACATCGGCGAGACATTGAACACGTCCGCGCTCGCGGCCGGGAAGAGCGTGAACGACGCACCCGTCGCGGGAATCGCGGAGAAGTTGATGACAATGTTCGCCTTGCTTTCAGCCGTCGCGGTCGTCGTGACAGTTGCAGGAAGCGCATCGACGCCCGTCGCATCGCCGTCGAGATAAACGGTCGAACCCGCGCCGAGCGCGAGCGAAGTAAAGCCACAAGTCGCCGAAACCGCACCGTCCTGGTCGAACCAGTGGAGAGTTGTGTTGTCACCCACCGCGAGCGCACCCACCAAGTTGCCCCTATTCTGGAACGTCACGGCTCCGCCGCCCGTCACGGTGAACGCGCCTGCCGTGTTCTCCACAGCGTTGATGGCGGCGGGGACATGGAAAGTTTTGCCACCGGTGTTGATTGTGCCGCCGTTGGCGCCAACCCGGACGTCAACCGTTGCGTCGATCAAGCCGTAATTAGAGGCATCGCCATTGACCTCGATACTGCCACCGTCCAGAATGACGGAGGCCGATGCGGCATTCTGGTTGGTTATGCGCCTCGTCTTGAACGTGCCGCCGTAGAGGTTCAGCGTGCTGGTCGAGCCGTTCTCGAGCCGCGTCCATTTGCCGGCAGGGACCGAGAACGTGCCGCTTCTCTGGATAACCGTCGCCGTACCGCTGTCAAGTCCAATCTTAAAATCGCCGGTCATCGTCCAGTCTCCACCGGTCTTGTCCACTGTGAACGTGTAGAGCATCATGTCGCCCTGACACGTGATGTTCGCGTTCGTGGCATAGAGGTCGCCCTTGAAGAAGTCGCATGTCTTGGTCGCCGTGATGTTGACGGGGCCGAGATAGCCGTTGGCGTCATTGTTCTGGTCGTCGAGAACAAGATGGCCAGTCATGTCATACTTGACGATTTCTTTCCCCAAAGTCGCATTGCCGCCGATGGTCAAGTGTCGTGTTTTCAGGGTCACCGCATAAAAGCGAACGGAAGAGCCGGCCCCGGCGTAGCCAATGCAGATGGAATCCACGTCGTAGTCCTTGTTGTTGGATGGGGAGGAGTTGTCGAAGGTGTATTGGTTTTGCCCCTGGAAACGCCAATACCCTCTATCGGGGACATCGTAGAAACACAATCCCGTATTGGAAGTCTCTGTGACATTGGCAGAAAGATAAATGAAATCTCTCTTATTCCCTGTCAGATTGCCCTTCTTGAAGTAGCGTCGGCCTGAAGTACCGTTCCAGTTCTCTGAAGTCGCCCAATTGCTGTCTTTGTTGCCCGTCCAATTTCTCGCCGCCTCGGCGGTTGTCGCCGCGCCGAGCGCGAGTGCCGCCGCAAGACAAGTCTTTGCGAGCTTCACACAGGTTGTTTTTCGTGAGGCCATGGCTGTCTCCTTGTTTTGGTTGGAGTGTGTTATTTGGCAATATTATACCATTTTCATCCGTTATATTCAACACCAATTTCCATGCAAAATCTGACACGCTTTGCGGACTTAGCGTACTTTGCGTGAGACAAAGAAGGAATCCCGTGGGGACAGACCCCGCAACGCTTTGAAATTATGGAATTGTGGAATAGAGGAATTACTCATTGGAGGTAATTGCAAAAACCCCTAATATATCTCACGCCAGGTTCGCGAAGTACGTCCTGCAAGGCGATTTCAAACCCGCCGTCCCTCGACCAGTTACCAAGATACATCATCCCCGGCCCTCTATTTGCGCGGGGTGACACCGAGGGATTTGCCGCCCCGCCTTGGAGGGGAAACGTCCGTGCAGCGCAATGGTCAGGCATCCGTCCGAGACCTTCTCCACCTTCTTCCCGCATTCGCCGTTCAGCCACGCGCCAGACTTGTCCTTCGCGTCCACGGCGGAGATGCTGAATCTGCCGCAGTATTTCTTGTCATTGCGCACGGCGCCTTCGGCAGTTCCGTTGTAGTTCCACTGGTAAACAGGGTCGTAGATGGTCTCCATCCGCCGCCACTCCTCGACAAGGGCATCCCTCTCCTTGCCGACGACTTGTTTCAATGGACTTGGGCCGTTTTTGGTTCGCGTTTTGTACTCCTTGAACAGCCTGAGGACCGTGCCAGTGCCGTACTCCTGCACCAGGAAGTCGTAGAAGCCCGCGCCCGCCCTGTATCCGCCCCATTTGCGGCTGCCTCGCAGCGCCTCGTAGCGGCGGTCGAGGATGATCGATGGACTGGAGCACTTTCTGGAACCCGTAGCGCACGTTGTAGTCGGTCACCCAGACGGCATTGGCCTCGGCCACTTCGCCGCGATACCTGCTCCTGTCGAGGGAGTGCGTCATCTCGTGGCTGAGGCATCCGATGCAGCTGTTCGCGCCATTCTTGTGATAGTGCTTCGTCCGGATGGTGACGCGCCGTCCGACGGCGAACCCCGGAACGCCGCCCTTGTCCGGCTCGAGGAACAGCAGCAGCGTAAAGTTCTCGTGGCGCCGCTCGTCGCCGGAACCCTTATACATCGCCCGGCATATCTTGCCGGCGAGCACCTCCAACTGCTCGCGGATGTAGTCCTTGTCCGCCCACTCGCGCTCAGACTGCGGCGTACGATCGTCGTAAACGACCTCGAACGCCGCAGGCGCGGCCACCGCGAAAAGAGCTGCAAACGGCAAAACGGCGAATTTCATGGCATCCTCCTGTCAGCGCACAATGATGTCGGCGACAACGGGCTGGTGGTCTGAGAAGTATTCGCCCGTGCCCTTGCGCTTCTCCGCAAATGTCTCGTAGGATGAAACATATACGCCGCGCGACACGTAAATGTAGTCGATGCGACCGCCTCCGACCTTGTCGCGTTCCCCCGGTCGCATCTTCAACGCGGCGGCGGCGGGAAGCTCCTTGTCGCGCTTCCCCCACCCGGTGAAGGAGCGCCACGGACCTTTCGGTTTCGTCCTCGACACGAACATCGCGTCGTCGTAGTGCTTGCGCAGAAACGCCGCCGGCCTGTCGTTGTCGGTGCAGTTGTGGTCGCCGACAAGCACGACGCTCGCCCCCTTGCGCACCTTCTCGAGCCGCGCCGCGATGACTTCCATTCCCTTGACGCGCGCGTCACCGCTCTTGTGGTCGGGATGCGTGTTCGCGAAGCAGATGCGGCGTCCGCTCCTCTTCTCCCTGAGGATGGCGTATGTGCAGATGCGCGGGAGGGACGTTTTCCAGCTGCGGCTCCCCGGTTTGTCCGGCGTCGAGGAAAGCCAAAACGTCCCGGAATCCTCAAGGTCGAACCTGCTGCGCCTGTAGGCGACGGGCGACGCCTCGCCGCTCTTCCGGTCCCTCTCCCTGAATGTGGCGACGAAGGCGTAGTCGGGCATGCGCGACTTGAGGAAGCCGAGCTGTCCTGGCGTCACCTCCTGAAAACCTATCACATCGCACTTGAGCTTGTTGGCATAGCCCGCCAGCCCCTCGCGCCGCTCGCCCCAGCTCCGCGCCCCCTTGTCGTTCTTGTTTACGCATCGGATGTTGAACGTGCCGACGCGCAGCTGGCATGACGCCGCAGCCGCGTGAAAGCACGCAACCATGCAAACTCCAATTGTCGTTAGGACATGAAACGTGGGATGCGAGACGAGACCGTGCATTTCCCCCACACTCCTTTATCTTACCCTCAGCGAGAACGGTTCGGGCTTGGTGTAGATGACGATCTCGCCGTCCTCCACCGCCGCGCGCTCGACCCAGTCGGGAAGCACGAACTCCAAGTTGTCGGCGTTCGCAAGATGGGCGCCTTCGGTCAGGACGTACCGGCCATGCGCAACCCTCGGCAGTCTCAAGTCCTTGTCGATCTCCACACGTATCTTCCCGCTCCAGAATGCGGTCCTGACCGGCATCGTCAGGTCCGCCATGACGGGATAGTGGTCGCTTGGGTAATACTGCTTCCCCGGCCTCGCGTCGTTGCGCGTCGCAAACGCCCGCACCCGCGTGTCGCGCGAAGTGAAAACGAAGTCGATCCGCTTGCCAATCGTCGCCGACGCCGCCGTACGCTCCGCCGCCGTCCTGTATGTCAGCACCGCGTTCGTCGCCGACACCTCGCTCGATGGGTCCTGCCAGCTGAATCCGGTGAAGCTCCGCCACGAACCGGTCGGCGGCGTTTCAGACGCAAAGAACGAATCCTGCATCACCTCTGCCGCCGCAACCATCGCGGGCGAGTCCTCGTACTCGTTCATGTCGCCGACAAGGACGACCGGGATGCCTTTCTCCATGAAGCGTCCTATCCGCCCCGACGAAAGGATCAGGTTCATCCCCGCGAGCCTTGGCCCCGCCTTGAGGTCGAGGTGCGTGCAGGCGAAGCACACGAAGCCGCCGCTCTGCTTGTCCTTCAGTAGAGCCCACGTGCAGATTCGCAGCAGGCCAGAATCCTCCACGCCGTTGCCCCACGTCTTCGACCCGACGACATCCGGCGTCGAAGACAGCCAAAACGTCCCGCCGTCAAGGAAATCGAACCGGCTTTTGAGATACGCCAGCGGACACGCCTCGCTGTTCGAGCCGTTGTCGCGGTATCTTCCGTAGAACGCATACCCGCTCAACTGCCCTTTCAGGTAGTCGTACTGAGAGGGTTTCACCTCCTGGAATCCGATGATCTCAGGCGCGATGTCCCTCACGAGCGCGACGAGATCGGCCTTGCGGCTGCTCCAGTTGTTCTGCGTGTCAGATTCCGTCGTGTCAATACGAATGTTGTAGCTCGCCGCCCTGAAGTCAAGCGTACCAGCCGCCCGCGACGGCATCGCCGCGCCTGCGGTCATCGCAAGCGCGGCAAACGCTGTCCATACGGATTTCACCTGACGATGATCGTCGTGCCGCGTGGCTTAGTCAAAAGGACAAGACTGTCGCCCTCGACGGCTATTCCAGTCACATAAGACGCCTGGTTGTCGGCAAGCGAGAACACGCTTTCAATGTCGAAGCCTTCTGGCCACATGGTGCCAGCCGGCCACTCGATGAGTGTATTGTTTTTGCGGGTGGGCCTTACGCCGGCCACATCAACCTTGACCGCGCCGAAAGTCGGCGTCTGCGAAAGCACCAGTTTCGGAGCAGTCCTGCCAGTCGTGAAGTTGAACTTCAGCGTCGTGCCCTCCGCGCACGTCAGCGCCCCGTCAAGAGTGACATCGCCCGACTGCGCGACCTCGAGCGTCGTCCCTGCGTTCATCGTGAGCGCGCCGCTTGTGAGTTTCTTGCCCGCGTTGATGGCGAGCGTCGCCGAGTTCGTGACCGTCACGGGGCCGCTGTAGGCATTCTTGCCTCCAAAGGACTGCGTGACATGGTTCACGACGACCTTGCCAGTGCCAGTCACATAGAGCGGCGCGGTCTTGTCGGAGAAGCCGGCGTCAAGGGTGATCGTGTGCCCCAAGCCATCAAGCCCAGTCGTGTTGTAGGTAAAGCTCTTCGCGCTCTCGCGCAGAACCGTCCAGAGCGAAACCGTGAAGTCATTGGTGTTCGGCTGGAATTCCGGATTGAGCTTGTTGTTTGAATAGACCCACATGCCGTTATTGCCAATGCCGGTAATTCCGCCCGGGCCAATCGCCCACTTCTGCGTTGTGGAATTGTTGTCATGCGCCACATAGATCCATTTGCCCGTGCTGTCGTTGACAAGGCTTCCGGCCACGATGATGCCGGTACCGGGGTTGTCTTGCGCCTGCAGATCGCCCGCCGCCCCAGACGCCAGCCCGACCTTTCCGGTCACGATGAACTTGCCGCCGGCATCCACCTTATAGACAACATACTTTGTTCCGCTTCCTGTGAACATCAAGTCGCCGTCGAACGTGACGGTCGCGTTCGCGCCGACCGAGACTTTCGAGGTGTCGCTGAACGACGTCGCCGTGAGCGTGCCGTTGAACGTGACGACGCCCGTGCCCATCGTCACCGCGCCGAACGTCGCGTCGATGTCGGCGTTGATGGTCGTCGCCACCGTCACTCCAGAGAAGTCAAGCGGATCATTCGCGGACGGGACCTGTCCGTTCTTCCAGTTGGCCGCAGTTGACATGTTGACGCCCGAACCGCCGACCCAGACGCCGGAGGCGGCCAAAGACCTGTCGCCGATGTTCAGCACGAGCGACTTGCCGTCGCCGCCACCCGTCAGCCAGGCGTCCTTGCTCCCCTTCACGGCGGAGGCGTCGAGCGTGAACTTGTTGACGATGTCCGTCGCCAACGCGCTGCTGGACGTAATCACCGTGTATTCGCCGTCCGCAAGTTCCGATCCCGTCACCTTGAGCGTGACCGTCCCCTCGCCGGAGAACGCGATCTCACCCGTCTCGACGCCGGTTGACGGAACTTCAAGCGTCGTGCCAGCCGCAAACGTAATCTTGCCCGTCGTCAGCTTCTTGCCCGCATTGATCGCCAGCGTCGCCGTGTCGGTCATCGTCACGTTGCCGGAGTAGGCATCCTTGCCGCCTGTAGCCGTTGGAACGGAATTGACAACAACCTTGCCTGTACCGGCGATATAGAGCTGCCCGTTGTCGGCGAAGCCACCGTCGAGCGTGATCGTATGCGGCTGGTTGTCGCCATAGCCCGTAGTGTTCAATTCATGATGGTCAATGGCACTTCTTACGACCGTGTTCACGGCGATGATGAAGTCGTTGGTGTACGGTTGAATCCAGCAGTCGTTCGCCTTGTTGGACATACACCAAATGTGGTTCTGCCCGGTTATGCCCGAGGGACCGATCGCCCACTTCTGGGTCGTCACGTCCAGGGTGGAGTAAAGTGTGGTATTGACAACGATTCCGCCGGCCACGATATACCCGCCACCAGCGTTCAGAACAGGCTGGACAGAACCTCCGGTTATCGTAAGCGTCCCGTCCACGACAAACCTGCCGCCATCGTCAACCTTATTGACAATTCCGTCTCCATCGGCGTAGTTGATTGTCAGGTCTCCGGCGACCACAACAGTCGCATTCGCATCGACCACGATCTTCCTCGTGTTGCTGAACGATGCCGCCGTAAGCGAACCGGTGAAGGTGATGACGCCCTCGCCCATCGTCACCGCGCCGAGCGTCGCGTCGATGTCGGCTGCGATCGCCTCGTTTCTGTTCAGGGAAGAGAAATCTGCCGGATCGCCCGCACCCGGCGCAACGTTGCCGAGCCAGTTGCCGTCCGTGGACATCTTGCCGTCGCCGGCGAATCCGGTCCATGTGAACGCCGACGGGTTGCCGACGATGAGGAAGAGCGTATCCCCTTCCACGCTCCAGCTGTGCGTAAGCTCGCCCGCCGTCGCTGGCACGAGCTTGCCCTCAACGTCCGCGACCGTGATGCCTGCCTTTTCGAGAATTCTGTACTTGCCCTGCGAAAAGTTATTGTTCTTCGTCAGCGTCACCGTGCCAGAGGCGGGGAGGGTCACGCTTGTCGTGACCGCGATCGGTGTGACGCCGCTCCTGTACTCGTCGACGCGAAGTTCCGCACCATCTTCGAGGGAAAGACTCGCAAGCGTCACTTGCCCCGTGCCCTTCGTCGTGAACTTCGCACCGTTCTTCACCGTGATTGCGCGCATAACCGAGCGCCCGTCAAAGACATACGTCTCACCCTCTTCGCATACAAGCGCGGCAGTCGCCGTCTGGTTCGTGTAGATGCGGAGGATTCCGCTGCCGATTTTCGTCACCGTGCCGGAGCCGCCGATGTTGGCTTTGAGGTCACAATTGAAGGTCTGGTTATCGATCGTCAGTCCGCCAGCATCCACCGTAATCCACTTCGCGTCGCCGTCCTGCGCGGCGACTTCGCCCGCCGCGTTGAACACGAAGCGCGAATTGTTGAACCGCGCATTGTTGAGCGGACGGTCCCAGAATACGTAGAAGTTCTTGGCGGTGACGATGCTGTCCTCGAAGTCCGCCGTGTAGCTGCCAGCCGTGTTTTCGCCAACGACGTTGTGCCCGATGCAGATCGACCTGCCGACGGAGACCACTGAATTCGTCGCCGCGAGAACGCCCTCGGGCGAAACGGGATTCCTGTTCGAGGTGTCGTATCCGAAGTCGAAGTCCTTGTCGCCGGTTTTGACCTGAAGCGTGGAATCGACGAGCCTGAAGTGGAGCGCGGGGTTGTTGCAGGAAGGAGCGTCTACGTCTCGGCAGGAGAGGGCGCACGTCGTGTGGCCGAAATAGAGAAGTCCGCCGTCCGTAACGTTGAAGTCGATACGTCCGTCCGATGTACTATTCATAAGCCAGTGGGTGTTGGAACCATGTCCGGCGCGGAGTATGCCTCCGGCCACGTTTACGGTGTTCGTGAAACCCGCCGCCGTGTTCCACGAGAAGCGCGCCGATCCTGAAGCGTTGAGTCTGGCGCCGCTCGCCACCGTCAGCGTCGCGGGAAGGTTGTCGCTCGTGAAGTCGAAGGTACCTGTGCACTGGAACTCGCCGTTCGTGAGCGTGACGTCCATTCCCGCGCCGAGATAGTTTCTCGGATCCGTCACAAGCGACTGCCCGGCATAGTCGAACGTGACAGGCTTCGCGGGATCAGTGCCAAGCGTCAGCTTCGTTCCATCGACAGTCGCGCCGCTCACCATCTTGAGCGTACCCTCGGTCAGCGTCGTCTGCGCCGTGCGGCTTGCGCCAAGCGTCAACGTTCCCGCACCGGTCTTTTCGAGTGCGCCCGCAGTTGGGGCGGCGATGGTGGCCGAGACATCCGAGACAACCGAGACGGACGGGACGGTAAGCGTGCCGCCGCCTGCCGAAATTGTGGCGTTGTCGTTAAATACGATTTCGTTGACCGCCGCATTCACCGCGAGCGTCGCCGTCGCGCCGTCCGTCGCAAAGATGGCGTTGTTGCCGTCGGACCACGTGGCGTCCGCCCCGCCCTTCGTCCAGGCGTTCTCGTCGCCCCAGTTCGTTTCTGTGTTCTTCCATGTGAAGTCGTCGGCAACGACCGTCACGACGAGATGCCCATTGACAATCGACTTCTCAAACGGCACGATGACGCCCGTGTTCTTGTTCACCGTCGCCACGGCGAAACCATCGACGCTCTCCGACTCGAAAAGAACGTACTGCGTTCCGGCAGGGACGTTTTCAAGGAAGTTCAGGCATATCGTCGCCGTCGCGGCGATGTTCGTTGTCGTGGCGGAAATCGTATCGCACCCCGAGGAATCGGCATCGAGGTAGAGCGTCGAACCTGCGCCAAGGGCCAGAGCAGAAAACGTGTAGTTTGAAACGACACCGTCCTGGTCGAACCAGTGGAGTGTCGTGTTGTCACCCACCGTGAACGCGCCCGCAAGGTTACCCATCGCAGAGAACGTCGCCGACCCGCCGCCGGTCACGGTGAACGCGCCTGACGTGTTCTCCACAGCATTAATCGCCACGGGGACTGTTATATTGAAGGCTCCCGTGTCGATCGTGCCGCCGTTCGCGCCGACATTGACAAAGATTCCGTTGCCTACTGCGTGGTAAAGCAATCCCTTGGAATGAGCGTTATTTGCCTTTAGCGTTCCACCATTGAAGTTGACAGTGAGAGAGCCGCCCACCGTGTCGTCCTGGAAGTGCTGCGTTACGAACGTTCCGCCATTAAGGTTCAGCGTTCCAGTTCCGGCGAGAGGCTTCGTCCATTTGCTGTTGGGCACTGTCACGGTTCCGCTGTTCAAGGTGAAAGTACCAACAGATCCGGCACCATCGCCGAATATGAAATCGCCGGAACAGGTGATGTCGCCGCCATTGTTCGTGAATGTAGCGGTGCTATTTGCGGTGGCGGCGATTGTGAGATCGCCGCTCACCGTCCAGACGCCACCCGTCTTATCCGCAGTGAAGTTATAGAGTTTCATCGTGCTCTGGCACGTGATGTTTGCATTCGTGGCATACAGGTCGCCCTTGAAGAAATCGCACGTCTTGGTCGTCGTGATAGTAACGGGGCCAAAGAATAAGTTGTTGTCATCATTTATTTCGGACTCTGCCAGGACGAGATGCCCCGTCATGTCATACTTGACGATGTTCGTGCCCAAAGACGCATGTCCGCCAACGGTCAGGTGCCTCGTCTTCAGTTTTATGCCGTAAAAATGCGCAGAAGAGCCTCTCCCAGAATAACCGATGCAGATAAGATCCTGGTCGTAGTCACTACCCGTGTTGCCGGAATTGTCGAACGTGTATATGTTGCTGGGGGTAGAGGACCGTAAACGCCAATACCCCCTGTCGGGAACATTGTCAAAGCACAAGCCCGTGTGCGACTTTTCGGTGACGTTTGCCGAGAGATATATCCGGTCAACTTTACTCCCCGACAGATTTTCTTTTTTGAAGTATCGTCTGCCGGAGTTGTTGCCCCCCCAGTTCCCAGACGTCGAGAAGTTTCCGCTAGAACTTCCCGTCCAGTTTTTCGCCGCCTGCGCGGACGGCGCGAGCCCGAGCGCGAGCGCCGCCGCAAGACAAGTCTTTGCGAACTTCACACAGGTTGTTTTTCGTGAGGCCATGGCTTTCTCCTTGTTCTGGTTGGAGTGTGTTATTTGGCAATATTATACCATTTTCATCCGTTATATTCAACACCAATTTCCATGCAAAATCTGACAAAACGCTTTGCGGACTTAGCGTACTTTGCGTGAAACAAACAAGGAATCCCGTGGGGACAGACCCCACAACGCTTTGAAATTATGGAATTGTGGAATTGTGGAATTATGGAATAGAGGGATTATGGAATTGTGGAATTATGGAATTGTGGGGAATGTTCACAAATGACAACTGCCACAATTGTTCACAAATCACGAATGGCAATCGCGGAGAGGAGGAGTCGCCTTCTATTTGTATTTGTGGCCTTGGTGGCAATTGTGAACAATTGAGATTTGTGAACAATACGAAGTTGTAGACGCCAGAAACAATCCGCAAAAAATCCGAATAATTTGCGGTTGCATCCGCAAATCATTTTTAGTATAATATGTTTCATCTGCTGAAAGGACATCTCATGTACATAAAACGAGATTTCGAAGACATCTTCGCAAAAACAATCCGCTCGCGGAAAGTGCTGGTCGTATATGGTTCGCGGCAAACTGGGAAAACAACGGTGATCGAAAAGTTGCTGGAATCTTCCGACATCAAGCGCGGCGGCGTCCTTGTGCTTGACGGCGACATAAAAGCCCACCGGGATCTACTCAACTACCAGTCGATCACGCCTGAAAGAGTTCGTTCTATAGTCGGCAAGGCCAAGACCCTTTTCATAGACGAAGCGCAGAAGATACTCGACATAGGGCTAACGCTGAAGATAATCCACGACAAGCTGAAGGACATCCATATCGTGGCGACGGGTTCCTCTTCGTTCGAGCTCTCGGAGGAAGTGGGTGAGCCGCTGACGGGGAGAATGGCAAACTACGTCCTGCCTCCGCTGTCGTTCACGGAAATCGCATCGGCGACATCCAGCGCAACTGAAATCACCGCGCTTCCAGCCCGCCTCCGCCTTGGCTCGTACCCTGACGTCGTGACGGCGGACTCGGAGGCGGACGCAATCGAGACCCTTGGCCAACTGTGCGAATCGTACCTGTTCAAGGACGTTCTCAAATGGCAGAGCGTCAAAAACTCCGAGATGCTCTCGAAACTGCTTCGCGCCCTTGCGCTGCAGCTCGGGAACGAAGTCTCGTACAAGGAAGTCGGCGACATCGTCGGGATCGGCAACGAGACGGTGCAGGCGTACGTCGAGCGGCTTGAAAAGGCGTTTGTCCTATTCAGGCTCCCGGCGTTCTCCCGGAACGCCAGAAACGAACTGAAGAAGTCTCGCAAGATATACTTCTGCGATACCGGCGTGCGCAATGCGATTCTCGGCAACTACCTTCAGCTCGACTGCCGCGACGACACGGGGCATCTTTTCGAGAACTACCTGATATGCGAAAGGATGAAGAACAACAACGTCAAGAGAAAAAGGGTCTCGTGCCATTTCTGGCGCACGACATCGCCGGCAGACGGCGAAATCGACTACATCGAAGAGTCGTCCGACGGAGGAATATCGGCCTACGAGTTCAAGATGAACCCCGTCAAGGCCGCAAAAGCCCGCCCCCCGGCAAGGTTCGCCAAGACCTACCCGGACGCGAAATGGCAAGTCGTCTCCACTGACAACTATCCCGTATTCGTCGCCGGAGAGATGTAGCCATAAGAAAACAGCATCCACATCTGCCCCCCGTCCCAGTCCCGCGGCACAACACGCGCCTAGCGCATAGCCTTAGTCGCGCGGGTTTCGACAACCGCCCCGGAACATTACGGTTCCCATTCCCAGAATGGCACCACCTCGAATATTATCCACTGCCACCTTTCTATTTAGGCCAATGCCATTTGTCTATTTTGCGAACTGGCAATGGAATACCACATTTCGCGCCTGTAGTCAACTCTCTTTTCGCCTCCTCACGAAGAAAGGGCACATCTCTATAATTCACCGCCTCGTCTCCTGTTGATTGGAAACAACTATTTGCAACAACTTCATTTTACGGCGGGCAACAGCCCGCCGGCTTAAGAACGCGCGCAGTTACGCGGCGAAAAGAAAAAAGGGACTTCAAAGAATTATGTGGATAAAGTTGCGCTACGCGCGACCACGAACCCGGCGGCATGGAGAATCGCCTGTCGGCGATTGGCGTCGTCGATTCCACGGCCGACTTCGAGGCGTTGCCTCGACCTCCGTGAAATCTCCGTCGCCCCCCTTCGGGTTTCGCCATGCCGCCGGACACGAAAAACGGCCTTCGTCGCACACGAAACTTCACGAAAAGTACGACACGGACTGTTGGTAGACCTCTGTTGATTGGAAACAACTATTTGAAACAACTTCATTTTACGGCGGGCAACAGCCCGCCGACTTAAGAACGCGCGCAGGAAAACGCCTGTCGCGAAGCGATCAGGTTGGATGAGCGTGAGATGCACCTACGGCGAAGCCGTCAGGTTCCCCGACGAGCCAAGCGAGGAGCCTTGCGAAGCAAGGTCGCAAGAGGGTGCGCGCGAACTGC
>CADCCQ010000072.1 GCA_902799955.1 uncultured bacterium
TTCTTCAACCATCTCGTCAAGGATCTTCCACAGGTCGACTGCGCGGCATGATTTCGCACGTCACCTCATTGACTCTGCATAAAAGTCTCGTTGCACCCTATTCCGTCGCAATTCGTCATAATGCCGAACACCGCTCCGACGATTGTCCCGTGTCTCATCTTCATCTCCCGTGCCCTTTGTTCTGTTCACTATTTTACCACAAGCCGCCGTACTTCGCCAGAGGGTGAATGTCGACGGGCGGCAGTTGGCAAAGTTGCGGAATCCAGCATTTTCCGTTTTACATAAGCATGCGAAAGTGGTAAAATTTTGGCGTAGGGCCCCAGAGGGGAAGGGCCCCGTGTAAACATGGAGTGCAATCATGCAGCGTAGAGATTTCATCAAGTGCGGGCTGGCGGCGGCGGTCGCGCCGGCGATCATACCGCGCCACGTCCTGGGCGGCCAGGGGTACACGGCGCCGAGCGGACGCATCACGCTCGGCGGCGTGGGCATAGGAGGCGTCGGGCACGGGCAGATCAGGAACCTCGCCAAGGCGGGCTTCCAGGTCGAGGCGCTGTGCGACGTCGACGACGTCCACGCGAAGAAGACGTACGACAAGTTCCCGCAGGCGCGCCGCTACCGCGACTTCCGCGACATGCTCGCGAAGGAGGGCGACAGGATCGACGCCGTCTACTGCGGAACGCCCGACCACACGCACGCGTTCGTGACGCTCGCGGCGCTTCGCGCGAAGAAGCACGTATGCTGCGTGAAGCCGCTCACGCGCTCGATGGAGGAGTGCTACCTCGTCGTCGAGGAGGCGAAGAAGGCGGGCGTCGCGACGCAGGTGACGGCGACCCCCTGCACAAGCGACGCCGCGTGCCGCGTGCGCGAGGTCGTCGCGTCCGGGATCCTCGGCGACATCGTCGAGGCGTACGCGTGGACGCGGCGCCCGGTGTGGCCGCAGGGTATGCCGGCTTATCCGTCCTTCACTACTCCGGTGCCTGCGACGCTCGACTGGGACCTCTGGGTCGGCTCGGCGGAGAGGAGGCCGTACGCGGACAAGTGGCCGGCGGACAGCCCGATCCCGAAGATGAGCCCGGAGGCGTGGAGCGGCGCGGCGGTGTACCACCCGTTCAACCACCGCGGCTGGTTCGACTTCGGCGCGGGCGCGCTCGGCGACATGGGCTGCCACTGGGCCAACACGATCTACAAGGCGCTCGAGCTGGAGCACCCCTCGATGATCACCGCCAGCTGCACGCGCTGCAGCGACGTGGCGTTCCCGCTCGCGAGCGTGGTCACGTTCGACTACCCGAGGCGCGGCAGCTTCCCCGAGCTGCGCTTCACGTGGTGCGACGGCCTCATCAAGCCGCCCGCGCCCAAGGAGCTCGGCGGCGCGCCCATGCCGAAGGAGGGCGTGATGTACGTGGGCACCAAGGCGAAGATGCTCGTCGCGATGGAGGGCAGGGACGGCATGCGCATCCTCGACCCCGCGCTCAACGAGAAGGCGAAGACGATCCCCCGCACACTGCCGCGGCGCGGCGACATCTGGAAGGAGTGGCTTGACGCGTGCAGGGGCGGCGAGAGGGCCGGGTGCGACTTCGAGTGGGCGAAGCTCATCACGGAGTTCGTGCTCCTCGGCAACCTCGCCGTGCGCACGGGGAAGTCAGTGGCCTTCGACCCGGAGGCGTTCCGCGTCAAGGGCAACGACGCGGCGGACGCGCTCCTGAGGCTCAAGTACCACAACGGCTGGAGCCTTAAGGCGTAGGCGCCGGCCGAAAATTTCGTTTGCAAGTTTCGCCAAGTTGCGGTATACTAGCGGCAGAGATGACAAGTAACGACGAATATGTGCTGCAGCTCCTCGTGGAGCGCGGCTTCCTGACGCACGACCAGGTCGACGCGGCGTCCAAGTCGATGCGCGCCGAGAACGAGACCGTGCTGGACGTGCTGGTCTCCAGCGGCGCCATTGGCGAGGACGAGGTCCTCGGCACGGTCGCGGACCAGTTCGGGCTAAAGTACTGCCACATCAACGCCGAGGCGATAGACTCCGGCGTTGTGAAGGAGATCCCCGCCGACATCGCGAAGAAGTACGGCGTGGTCCCCGTGGTGGCTGACGAGGACTCGATAACCGTGGCGCTCTCGGACCCGATGGGGTACGACGCCATAGACTCGCTTCGCTACGTCCTGCACGGGCGCGACGTCGAGGCGGTGATCTCGCCGAGGGCGGAGGTCAACGCCGCGATGGTCAAGCTGTACGCGGCGGACGCCGACGCGGACGTCCAGACGCGCGACGAGCTGGGGCTCGCCGGCGAGGACGCCACCGGCGACGACGCGCCGGTGATCAAGCTCGCGACGATGATCATAACGACCGCCATCAAGATGAAGGCGTCGGACATCCACCTCGAGCCGATGGAGAAGGAGTTCCGCGTGAGGTACCGCATCGACGGCGCCCTGCGCAAGATGGACTCGCCCCCGAAGCGGCTCCAGCAGGCGATCATCTCGCGCGTCAAGATCATGTCGAAGATGAAGATATCCGAGAAGCGCATCCCGCAGGACGGGCGCATCCAGATATCCGTCGGCGGCAGGGACCTCGACCTGCGCGTGAGCTCGGTGCCCACGAACCACGGCGAGTCGATCGTCATGCGCGTTCTCGACAAGTCGAACCTCTCGCTCGGCCTTCCGCAGCTCGGCTTCCTCACCGACGACCAGGCGACGTTCGAGCGGCTCATCAAGCTGCCGGACGGCGTGGTGCTCGTGACGGGCCCGACAGGCTCGGGCAAGACGACGACGCTCTACGCCTGCCTCGGGCAGATCAACACGCCGGACAAGAAGCTCATCACGGTCGAGGACCCTGTCGAATACCAGATGAGCGGCATCAACCAGGTGCAGGTCAACAAGGACGTCGGCCTCGACTTCTCGGCGGCCCTGAGGTCCATCCTCCGCCAGGCGCCGAACATCGTCATGATCGGCGAGATCCGCGACGCGGAGACCGCCGACATCGCGATGGAGGCGGCCCTCACGGGCCACCTGGTGTTCTCGACGCTGCACACGAACGACGCGCCCTCCGCCGTCACGCGTCTCCTCGACATCGGCGTCAAGCCGTTCCTCGTGGCGTCCGCGCTGCGCGCGGCGATGGCGCAGCGACTCGTCAGGGCGATATGCGAGAAGTGCCGCACCCCCTACTCGCCGACTGAACGCGACATCAAGATGCTCGGCGCAATCGCGAAGACGATCCCCGAGACGATGTACCACGGCGCCGGCTGCGACAAGTGCGGCAAGACCGGCTACAAGGGGCGCAAGGGCATATTCGAGATATTCAAGGTCGACGACACGATCCAGCGGCTCATCTTCGACCACGCCCCGGCGACGCTCCTAAGGCAGCGCGCCAGGGAGATGGGGATGCGCACGCTGCGCGAGGACGGAATGCTGAAGGTGGCGAGCGGAATGACGTCGCTTTCGGAGGTCCTGCGCGTGACGATGGGCGACGCGGACTGAGAGGGTCCGCCAGACGGGATTATCACAACAAAAGGGAACCAACACAAGGAGAGGCAAGAAAATGGAAGTCTCAATGGAAGAACTGCTTCAGGCGACGATCGACGAAGGGGGCTCCGACCTCCACATCAGGGCGTACATGCCGCCGGAGCTGCGCGTGCACGGCGAGCTTATGCCGCTCGCGGACGAGACGATGAGCGAGGAGGACACGTACAGGCTCGTCAAGGAGATCGCCACAGAGGAGCAGATGGCGGAGGTGGAGGCGAACGGCGGCGCGGACTTCGCGCTCGCGCACCCCGACGGGACGCGCTTCCGCGTCTCGGTCTTCAAGGAGCGCAAGCGCTACGGCGCGGTTCTCCGCCAGATCCCCTCGACGCTGCTGACGATGGAGCAGATCGGCCTGCCGCCGGTCGTGAAGGAGCTGCTGTTCAAGCCGCGCGGACTCATCCTCGTGACGGGCCCGACCGGCTCCGGCAAGTCGACGACGCTCGCCTCGATGCTAGACGTCATCAACCAGGAGCGCGGCGTGCACATCATCACGATCGAGGACCCGATCGAATTCTACCACACCTCGAAGAAGTCGCTCATCACGCAGCGCGAAGTCGGCGACGACGTGCCGAGCTTCGCCGAGGCGATCCGCCGCGCGCTCCGCCAGGACCCCGACGTGATCCTCGTCGGCGAAATGCGCGACCTCGAGACGATCGGCGCGGCCATCACCGCCGCCGAAACGGGCCACCTCGTCTTCGGCACCCTGCACACCACCGGCGCGGCGGAGACAATCGACCGAATCGTCGACGCGTTCCCGACCAACCAGCAGGAGCAGGTGAGGACCCAGCTCGCCGCAGGCCTCCAGGCCGTCATCTCGCAGATCCTCCTTCCGAAGCTCGACGAGAACGGAGAGGTCCACGGCCGAATCGCCGCGTTCGAGATCATGACCTCCACCGACGCCATCCGCTCCAGAATCCGCGACAACAAGACGAACATGATCAAGAGCGACCTCCAGACCGGCGCCAAGTTCGGCATGATGACGCTCGACGCGTGCCTGCTGAGCCACTACCGCAACGGCTTCATCTCCTACGAGGAGCTGATAACCAAGTCGCAGGACCCGGACAGCGTCGTGCAGAAGCTCAAAGAGGACATGGAGTAGGCGATGCTCGACCCGATACTCAACATCCTCGTCCAGAACGGCTATCTGGACGAACAGGGCGCGGCGGACCTGCAGGACCTCGCCAAGACCGAGTCCAAGAGCGTGCGCCAGACGGTCATCGACCAGCAGATTCTGACGGAGGACGACCTCCTCGGATGCCTTGCGGCCGACCAGGACACCGAGGCGATAGACCTCGCCTCGATGACGATCGACTCCGACGTCACCAACGCGATCCCCGCCTCCACGGCCAGGATGTACAACGTCTTCCCGGTCGCGGCCGACGACTCGTCCGTCACGCTCGCGACGTTCGACCTCGTCGACCCGCGCATCTCCGACGAAATGCTCTTCACGCTCTCCAAGGAGGTGAGGTTCGTCTTCGCCAGGGAGAAGGACGTCATGGACCGCATCTCCCAGTACTACGGGGACGCCAACGACTCCGTGGCGGACATGATCAAGTCCCTGGGCGAGGGCCTCGGCGACGACGAGGCCGTGATGGGCGCGGACTCGAACGACATCGCGTCGATGGAGAGCGCGGCGAACTCCTCCGCGATCATCCGCTTCGTGAACCTGGTCCTGTACCAGGGCGTCGTCGACCGCGCGTCGGACATCCACGTCGAGCCGTTCGAGCACGACTTCAAGATCCGCTACCGCGTCGACGGCGCGCTCTACGAGATGAAGGCGCCAGACGTGAAGATGGCGCCCGCCATCATCTCGCGCATCAAGATCCTCTCGAACCTCAACATCTCCGAGCGGCGCGTCCCGCAGGACGGGCGCATCGCGCTGACCGTCGCCGGCAAGCCGGTCGACCTGCGCGTGAGCTGCCTGCCGACGGCGCACGGCGAGTCGGTCGTAATGCGTATCCTCGACCAGTCCGCCACGTCGCTCGACCTCGAGAACGTGGGGCTGCCCGAGGACGTCTACGAGCAGATCACGATGGACGTCGAGAAGCCGAACGGCATCTTCATCGTGACCGGCCCGACGGGCTCGGGCAAGACGACGACGCTCTACTCGATCCTCCGGCGCATCAACCAGATCGACACGAAGCTGCTCACCGCCGAGGAGCCCGTCGAGTACAACGTTGACGGCATCGTGCAAGTCCCGATCGACCCCAAGGCCGGCAACACGTTCGCGAAGGTGCTGCGCGCCTTCCTGCGTCAGGACCCGGACGTGATGATGATCGGAGAGATCCGCGACCTGGAGACGGCCGAGATCGCCATCCAGGCCGCCCTGACCGGCCACTTCGTGTTCTCGACCCTGCACACCAACGACGCGGCGGGCGCGGTGACGCGCTTCGTCGACATGAACGTCGCGCCGTACCTGCTCTCGTCCACGCTCGAGGGCGTGCTGGGGCAGCGTCTCGTGAGGACGTGCTGCCGCGAGTGCCGCGAGGGGTACGACCCCGACGACGAGACGCTCGACCGCATCGAGCTCTCCCGCTCCGACATCGGCGGCAGGCAGTTCTACTTCGGTCGCGGCTGCAAGGTCTGCAACGGCACGGGCTACAAGGGCCGAAAGGCCGTCGTCGAGTACCTGCGCATGTCCAACCCCCTGAGGGAGCTGATCAACAACCGCGCGCCGACGCTCATCCTCCGCGAGAAGGCGAGGGAGCTCGGGATGCGCACGATGCGCGAGCACGGCATCCAGGCGATACTCGACGGCTACACGACCGTGGACGAGGTCCTGCGCTACACGTGACGACGGCGCTGGTCCAGATACTGCGCATCGTGGCGGTCGTCGCGCTCCTCTGCGCGTCGGCCGCGCTCGCGACGCCGCCCGGGCGGCTGCCGCTCGCGCTGCGCGGCCTCGCGAAGATGCTCGGGCGCAGGTCCGCCGCGGACGGAGGCGGCGATGGGCGCGTCTCGGCGGGGCGCCGGTTCGCGGCGTTCCTGGCGCTTCTTGCCGCGGTCGCGCTGGCGGTGGTGTGACATGATGGAGACTGTCGAGATATGCGGCGTCAAGGCCAGGGTCGCCCGCACCTTCCGCGAGCGGGCGAAGGGCCTCATCGGCACGAAGTCCCTGCCGGACGGCGAGGGGATGCTCATACTGCACTGCAACGCCGTCCACACGTTCTTCATGAGCTTCCCGATAGACGTCACCTTCCTCGACAGGCAGGACAGGGTCGTGAAGGTGGTGCGCGGCGTGAAGCCGTGGCGCCCGCTCGTCTGGGGAGGCTGGCGCGCCTCGAAGGCGCTTGAGACGATGTCCCGCTCGGAGACGCCGCCGCAGGCGGGGGGAGGCGGCACATGAGCGGCGCGCGCAAGGGGGCGCCCGACCCGAAGGACGCGGAGGAAGCCGGCGCGACGACCGTCGAGGAGGGCGTCATCAAGAGCGTCGTCTTCCACAACGACGCGACCGGCTACACAGTCCTGCACGTCGAGCAGCCAAACGCCATAGGACCCGCGAGGGGGCGCGAGATAACGATCGTCGGCAAGGCCCACACCGCCTGGGAGGGCGAGGAGGTCAGGGCCGTCGGCGCGTGGATTTCCGACAAGGTGCACGGACGGCAGTTCAAGGCGGAGTCTATCACGTGTGTCGCCCCGCGGTCCCTCTCCGGAATCGAGCGCTACCTCGCCTCCGGCCTCATAAAGGGCGTCGGCAAGGTCCTCGCAAAGCGGATCGTCGACACCTTCGGGGAGGCGACGCTGGACGTCCTCTCCCGCCAGTCCGCGAGGCTCTCCGAGGTCCCGAAGCTCGGCAGGGCGAAGATAGCCCAGATACGCGAGGCCTGGAGGTCGAACGAGACGCTCCGCGACAACATGATATTCGGGCAGACGTACGGCATCAGCATCACGAAGATGACGAAGATCGTGAAGCGCTACGGGCCGGACGCCATCGCGATCATAAAGAACGACCCCTACCAGCTCTGCCGCGACATCTGGGGGATAGGCTTCGCGACGGCGGACAAGATCGCGCTCTCCGTCGGCATCCCCCGCGACTCGCCGCTGCGCGCGCGCGCGACGATTTCGTACGCGCTGGAGAAGGAGGCGGAGGACGACGGGCACTGCTGGACCTCCGAAAACGACCTGCTCCTGCACGCCAACGAGCTGACCGGCATCCCCGTCGAGACTCTCGGCCTCGCGCTGGAGGAGGAGATATCCGAGGGCCGCGTGGTCGCGGAGCGCGCCGACGGCGAAGCAGGGCCGCGGCGCATCTTCCTGAGGTCGCTGTACTGGAGCGAGCGCGAGACCGCGAGACACGTGAACAGGATCCTCGGGTCCCCCTGGGCGTTCCGCCCCGTGGACGCCGCGAAGGCCATCAGATGGTGGGAGGCACGCGCGGGGTTCACGCTCGCCAACAGGCAGTCGGTCGCCCTGGAGCGCTCGCTCGGCAGCAAGTTCTCGATAATCACCGGCGGCCCGGGCGTGGGCAAGACGACGATCATCCGCGCCCTCGTCGAGATATACGCCGCCAGGAAGCTCCGCGTCGTCCTCTCCGCCCCGACGGGCCGCGCCGCCAAGCGCATGGCGGAGTCCGTCGGCGCCCCTGCGCAGACCATCCACAGGCTCCTGAAGTGGAACCCCGCGACGAACAGCTTCTCCTACGACGAGGAGAACAGGTACGAGGCGGACGTCTTCATCTTCGACGAGACGTCGATGGTCGACGTAAAGCTGGCGGCGGACCTCTTCGCCGCGATCCCCTCCGGCGCGGCGGTCGTCCTTGTCGGCGACACCGACCAGCTGCCGAGCGTCGGCGCGGGGAACGTGCTCGGCGACCTCATAGCGTCCGGCGCCGTCCCGTCCACGCGGCTGGACGACATCTTCCGGCAGGACAGGTCAGGCCTCATCGTCGCCAACGCTCACCACGTGAACGCCGGCGAGCCGCTTGAGGTGCGCCACGGCGAGAGCGACTTCTACTTCGTGAGGTGCGAGGACCCCGCGACGTGCCTTTCGCGGACCATCGAGTTCATGACGCGGCGCATCCCCTCGAAGTTCCGCATGAACCCGCTTGAGGACATCCAGGTCCTTACGCCGATGCGGCGCGGGCTCCTCGGCACGGAGAACCTCAACTTCGAGCTTCAGAAGGCCCTCAACCCGTCAGGCGACTCCGTCACGCGCGGTGGCACGCTCTTCCGCGTCGGCGACCGCGTCATGCAGCTTCGCAACAACTACGACAAGGACGTGTACAACGGCGACGTCGGGTTCGTCAAGGCGGCGGACGCCGCGGAGCGCTGCCTCGTGGTGATGTTCGACGGGCGCCCCGTCAGGTACGACGCGGGCGAGCTGGACGAGCTTGTCCTCGCGTATGCGACGACGATCCACAAGTCGCAGGGCAGCGAATACCCGGCCGTCATCGTGCTGATGCACACCCAGCACTACGTGATGCTCCAGCGCAACCTCCTCTACACGGCGATCACGCGCGGCAAGAGGCTCGTGCTGCTCATTGGCGTCCCGTACGCGGTGGACCAGGCGATAAAGAACAACCCGGTCCGCGAGCGCCGCACCTCGCTCGGCGAGCGCGTGCGCGGACGGTAGCCTTCACTGTTTGTACGACAGGGGCGGGAGCTTCTTCCCCTTTGCCTTCTTCTCCGCGAGCTTCTTGAGCTCCTTTATCGCGGCGTCGAGCTGGGGGTCGCGTCCGTTGGCGTAGTCCTCCGGGGTGATGTCGACCTTCACGTCGGGCTGCGCGCCGTGGCGGTCCATGTCCGTCCCGTCCATCAGGAACATCCCTGCGTTGCTGACGTTCATCGTGCCGCAGTCGAGGAGCGGATGCTCCGTCGTGGCGATTACGCCGCCAGGCGTCGCGAGCCCGACGAGGACGCCGCGCCCAGCCTGGCGTATGGCGTGGGCGAACGCCTCGGCGTTAGACCCGGTCCGCTCGTTCATGAGGACGACGAGTGGGATCGACGGCGCGGCGGGGCGATCCCAGTACTGGAGGATGTACCCCTCCGGGACTCCGCCCCTGAAGAGCGTCCGCGTGTGCTGGCGGCAGATGAGGATGTCGAGCAGCCTGTCCGCCGTGCTGCCGCCGCCGTTGTCGCGCACGTCGACTATGACGCCGTCGCGCCCGTAGCACTCCGAGAGGACGGCGTCCGCGAATGCCCCGGCGCAGAAGCTGTCCATGCTGTCGACTGCTATGTAGCCGAAGTTGCCCTCCTTGTGCACGCGGCGCCGAACGGACTTGACCTCTGCCTCTCGCAGGAACTCGCGGGCCTTGTCGAAGTCGAGGGCGTCGACGAGGAGGAGCTTCCTCCGGATTCCCGTCGCCGGCTTGACGAGGAGGCGGAACTTGTGGCTTGCCGGGGCCCCGAACGCCTCGGCGTAGTCCATGCCGGGCTTGAGGGGCTTGCCGTCCACCTCCAGCACCACGTCGCCGGCGACGAGCCCGTTCTCGCCGCAGTCGACGTGCGAGCCGGGGATGACGTCGGCGACTCGCCACCCGTTGCCGGTCCAGTCCGGGTCGAACCTCGCGCCCGCGCACGCCGTCTTGGAGGACCATTCGTGCTTGCTCGTGTACGCGCCCCACGTCTTGCGCGAGATGCTGTTGAACGAGAACCCGATGTGCGAGGCGTCAACCTCGCCGTACATGAGGTCGAGGACGACTCGGAACACGTTCCAGGAAGGGGCGTTGCGCGCGACGGGGAGGTACTTCTCCTTGACCGCGTTCCAGTCGACGCCGCGTATGGATGGGTCGCAGAAGTTGTCGCGCACCGTCGCCCACGCGGTGAGGAATGCGAGCTCGCGGTAGTCGGCGAGGTTCGTCGTCTGGAATGCCTTGAAGGAGAACGTCGTGTCGCCGCACGCGGGGAGCCCGTCGACGACGCGCAGGAACTTGTCCCCGTCCTGCGTCATGATCCATGCCTTTGGCTTGCCGACCTTCGAGAGGGCCTTCTTAGGCTCGAGGCTCGACGGGATGCGGATGATGGAGGTCTCGGTGTGGGCGTTGATGGCGAGCGTCCGCGAGTCGGGGGAGAAGAACGGGTCGTGCCCCGTGGCCTTCGTCAGGCGGACGCGGTCGGCGAGGCCCTTGAACACGATCTTGTAGCTTTCGCCACTGGGCTTGCGCCCGTTTCGCTCGTCGATCTCGTCGTCCGGGTTCACGTAGACGTACATGACCATGCGACGTTCGCCGGATGCCGTGCGGTGGCCGCAGAAGGCGATGATGCGCCCGTCTGGGGACCATGCGGGCTCCCCGTCGTACATCCACCCGCGCGAGAGGTTGTACGGTTCGGGCGCGGGGCCTCCGTCGGGCTTCTTGGAATACGTCGCGACGATCCAGACGTCGAACTGCCCGCATCCGTCGCGCAGCGTGGCGGCGACGTAGCGCCCGTCCGGCGCCCAGACGTAGCCCTCGCACTGCGCCGCCTTGACTGGGGAGGTGTACTCCTCGCCGGAGCTGATGTCGTAGAAGGTGAGGTGGCCTGTCGGGTCGCACCATGCGAGGAGGCGTCCGTCGGGCGAGACGGACAGCTTCTCGCGCCTTTTGCCGTCGCTCACGAGGGTCTTGAGCTTGAAGTGAGAGTTCGAGGCCCATCCGCTCAGGCGGGAGTCGCGCCGGGCCGAGCGGACGTCGACGTGGTCGCCGAAGTCGGAGAGGAAGTACAGCGTCGAGCCGTCGGGGGAGAACGAGGCGTCGCGCTCGTGGGAGCGGGACGAGCCGTGCACGGTCACGGGATTGCGCGACGACGTGTTCATGACGAATACGTCGCCGCCCGCCGTGAAGGCGATAGTCGAGCCTTTGTCCGTGAAGGAGACTGAGCCGATCCCGTCGTTGTTCCATGCCTTGTCGTACCACCTGCGGCGCGTGCGGGGGATGTTCGCCATGCCGCCTGCGGGCCTGAGCGGAATGCGCTTCGCCACGGGGGACTTCTCCGTCGGGTCGATGCGCCAGAGGTCGAGCCCCTTGCGGAACACCATGATGCGCCCGTTGCGCGAGACCGTCGGGCGGAACACGTGGTCGTCGGTGAACGACGTGACCTGGCGGACGGATGCGCCCTTCGCGAGCGGACGGTAGCGGACGTTCCTGACGCCGCCCTCGTCGGAGAGGAAGTAGTAGCCCTTGCCGTCAGGCGCCCACACCGGGCAGCGCTCGTCGCGGGGCGACGCCTCCAGCGAGCGGAAGGACTTGCGTGCGATGTCGTAGAGCCACACGTCGCCGGAGGCGCTAGTCGAGGACGAGGCGGGGAACTTGCGGTACTCCGGCGAGTCGCCGTAGCCGTGCGCGACGAAGAGGACGTTCGAGCCGTCGGGCGAGATCGCGGGGTCGCGCGCGGGCGCGTTGAAGAGGAGCCTTTCCGCGCCGCGTTCGGCGACCGGGACCGACACGGCGCGGTATCCCCTGCGAAGCACGCCGCCGGCGACGGGGGCGGAGAAGTCGCGGCGGACGACTGCGACGGCGGACTTCCCGTCGGGGAAGTATCCGTGGGGCGTCGTGCCCTCGGAATGGAACGTAACCTGCCTTACGGATTCCGCGAGGCCGTCCTTGCCGAGGGTCATCTCGAAGAGGTGCTCGCCGCCCTCGCGGTAGGACGAGAACAGCATGTGGCGTCCGTCCGGGGAGATGAAGGGCTTGAAGTCCGAAGGGCCGTCCGTCAGCGGCTGCGCGACGCCCCCGTCGGGCGACGCGCGCCAGATGCGCCCGTTCCACTCGAACGCGAAGAACGATCCGTCCGGGGCGAGCGACGGGGATGACGCGAGGAACATCTCCGACCAGTCCCGTTGGGGTTCGCCGCCCGCGCATACGGCGAAAGTCGCGGCCGCGACGCACGCGGCGGCGGCAAGTTTCCTGAACTCCAGAGTTTTTGATGTGTTCATGGCCATGAATTATACCACAAATCTTGCATCGTGGATAGAGCCCGGCCGATAATTTTGCCTTTTCGCCCATGTCTCGATAAGGGCGAGTCTTTCGCCATCTGACCCTGAAAATATGGTATAATGTTACCCACACGAAAATGGAAAAATCCAGTCATGACAACATGCACGGCAAAAAGAGCTAATTGCATTGAGAAGGAGTTGAGGGACGAATGGACTCAAAGACTGGCTGCTTCTGGAGCATTGGGAAAATCAGGAGAATAACATGAAGATAGTGTTCATGAGCGACATACACGGCGTGCCTTCGACTCTGAAGGCCGCGCTTTCGGCGGCGGACACGCTTGGCTACGACAGGCTCGTGCTGCTGGGCGACCTGCTCTACCACGGGCCGCGCAACGGCGTTCCCAACTTCTACGACCCGGAGGAGGTCGCGAAGACGCTGAACGCCCTGAAGGACAGGATCGTCGCCGTTCGCGGCAACTGCGACGCGGAGGTCGACCAGCTCATGTTCGAGTTCCCCATGATGGGCGACTATGCCGTCCTCGACGCCGGCAAGGAGACGTTCTTCCTCACGCACGGGCACCTCTGGAACGAGTTCACGCTGCCTCCGCTCGGCATGGGCACGGTCCTCGCGCACGGCCACACGCATATCCCCGAGCTGAAGCGCCTTGAATGCGGCCTTACGATATTCAACCCCGGGTCCGTGTCTCTGCCAAAGGGCGGATCGGAACGCTCCTTCGGATACTTCGACGGTGAACGCCTGAGCCACATCCGGTTCTGAGGCAAAAGCGAGGTCAAATGAAAAGACGTGAGTTTTTAGGTGGCGGCATTGCCGCGCTTGGAGTTGCCGCGCTACCCTGGAAGGCCTGGGCGGAGATGGCGAGGCATCCGCTCGCGGGGCAGACGCTCCCTGCGTGGAAGAAAGGCGTGTTCCGCATCGCGACGCTCTACACGGGCGGGTCGGAGGCGACGTTCCTGACTTTCCCGGACGGAACGACCGCGCTCATCGACTGCGGCGACATCGGCGCGACAGGCGTGCCGCATCTGCCGGACGCGAAGCGGCGTCCGGGCGAGTGGACAGCCCGCTGGGTTCTCGCCGACAACCCGAATGGAAAGAAAGTCGACTATTTCGTCCTCACCCACTACCACAGCGACCACGCCGGCAACGGCAAGTACAGCGCGGGGCGGTCGAAGCGCGGCAGCTATGCGTTGAGCGGGATCGGGGAGGCTATGGAGGTCCTGGACTTCGGTACGATGATTGACCGTTCCTGGCCGCAGATGGAGGATCCATCGTCCACGACGGACGGCTTTTCGGCGGGAATCGTCGCCCATTTGCGCGAAGTCTATGCCGAGGCAATAAAGCGCGGGACGAAGGTCGAGCGGTTCCGACTTGAGAAGGGATCGGACCAGATCAGGCTACTGCACGGAGGCTGGAAGGGCTTTGGCTTCGCGCCGCTCTGCGCACGTGGCTGCGTACTGAGGCGTGACGGTTCAATTCTCGACATTGGCGAGGCGGTCGGCGTCCCCCGGAGCCAGTTCACGGAAAACGCGCTCTCGACGGCGATGGTGTTTTCGCTTGGCAACTTCCGCTACTACAACGGCGGCGACTTCTCGTGGCACGTGAAGACGCCTGCGGGCGCGTTCGCGGACATCGAGGACTTCCTCGCGCCGGAGTGTCCTGAGGTAGACGTCGCCAACGCCAACCACCACGGACACCACAGCATGACGGACGCCCTGGTGAAGGCGCTTCGCGCACGCGTTGTCGTGACGGGAGTTTGGCATCAGGAGCACATGAACCGCCCCACGATGCGCCGCCTCGCGAAGGCGACGTGGCCGTGCCTGTACGCTCCTGGTCTCTTCCCGGAGAAGCGGCGCCAGAAGGACGCCGCCGAGCCGTGGCTCAAGGACGTCGCGCCCGAATCGTTCACCGGCTCCCATTCGGTTATCGACGTGGCGCCAGACGGAAAGACGTACCGCCTGATGATGGTCTCCGCCGCGGACGAGACGCGCCGCATCCTCGGAGCCTACGACTTCGAGACTTCGCGGAAGCAGTGACAACAATGTTTTGTTGTGGTGGAATACTCGTAGGCGTGCGTCCTGACGAAGAGGAATGATTCACGGAAGTAGTGACAACACTATTTTGTTGTGGTATAATATTCGGCAATGAGACCGATAGCCACAGACACGCACGACTTCCCGAAGCTGCGGGAGAAGGGTTGCATCTACGTTGACAAGACCAGGTTCATCCACCGTCTTGTAACAGATGTTGGTACAAACCTCTTCTTCGTTTCGCGTCCGCGAAGGTTTGGAAAGTCGTTGACGGTCTCCGCCATGAAGGCGCTGTTTTCCGGGCGGCGTGAGTTGTTCAAGTGGCTTTACATCGACGGGACGGACTGGAAGTGGGAGAAGTATCCCATCATCCACTTCGAGTTCAACGACCTTGAGACGACAAGCCTGGAGACATTCGAGAAGTCGCTCGCGTGGCATGTTGAGCGAAAGCTTTCAGAGGCCGGGTATGTGTATGACAAGTCCCTCACACCTGCGGATAACTTCGGCATGGCCATCGACACGCTCGCCATCCAGAAAGACGAGAACGGGAACGACGTCCACAAGGGCGTCGTGATCCTCGTGGACGAGTACGACGCGCCGGTGGGGCACGCGCTGGGCGACGTCGACTTCGCTGAAAAGGTGCGCGATCGGCTTTCCGCCGTCTATTCGCAGATGAAGAACAGGACGGGCGACATCAAGTTCCTGTTCATGACGGGCGTGAGCAAGTTCACGCGGCTTTCCGTGTTCACGAATTCGCGACGATGTTTGGCTACACGGAGGATGAGCTTTCGGCGAACTTCGAGGAGCATCTGCGTGAGCACGCGCGGATCATGGGCAAGTCCTACGACGCGTACCGCTCAGAGATGAAGCGGTGGTTCAACGGTTTCCGTTTCGCGAAGAACGACAAGACAACGGTGTACAATCCGATATCGGTTGCTCTAACGCTCTATAACAAGGAACCCAGCGGGTTTTCCGCGACGTGGGCGACGACGGGGCGTCCGTCGATGCTGATGAACTACCTGAAGCGCGAGGAGATGCTTGCCGTGACTCCAGAGAGAATGGAGGATGTGGACGAGTCCGAGTTCGACGTGGCGGACTTGCGCAACCTCACGCCCACGGCGATGCTTTTTCAGTCGGGATATCTGACGGTTAAAGACTATAACAAGGGAAAGGAATCATTTGTTCTCGGCGTCCCCGACGAGGAAGTGCGCCGCGACCTCTGCACGCTCATGGCCGGCGTCGCGGCGAACAAGACCGACGTGTGGGCGGCGTCGCTCGGCAAGAAACTTCTCGGCGCGAAGTGGGACGTGGTGGTTTGACGGATTGAGGTCTCTTTATGCCGGAATGGTGTACGGTTCCACTGAGAAAAGCGTCCATGAAAACTCCTACGGGCGGTGTCTGTCCTTTCTTCTCGCGAGTCAGGGATTCGATTTCACAATGGAGCATGTGCAGTCGAACGGTCGCGCTGACATCCTGGCGAAGCATCCGGCAATGGTCTGTGTCTTTGAACTGAAGGTTGACGAGCCGGTGGACAAGGCGTTCGCGCAGATACGCAAGAAGGGGTATGCCGAGCCCTATCGCGCCGACGGACGCCCCATCTGGCTGATCGGGCTCTCCTTCGACTCCAAGACGCGCCGCCTCGTCGATTGCGCGGCGGAGCGATTTGACGGAAGCAATTGAACCTGAATGCGATTGTTGTCTGCCAAGGGCGTACCAGAGCATAACAAGTGAAAGGCTAATGACCATGGTGCGCCAAGCAAAGCTCGGCAGAACTAACAGCATGAAAGGAATCTGTACGGCAAAGAAAACGACGTGCCGATAGTGCCTTTTCGTCGTAGGCGTTCTTCCAGCGTTTCGAGAACGCCGTCGCCGCCTTTCGGATTTCGTTCCAAGATTTCATGACTGGATAGCTCCTGCCGCCGAGAAGTATATCGCAAATCACCGCCGCCGTGGGCAGAAAAAGCCGGCGGGGGGATTGACAAATCACGGAAGGATGTGCTATAATGCTAACAATCTTCAGCCGGGGAACTAAAGATTTTGAACGGTAAATCGCAAATGACGCCATTGAAGAGGCATGGATCGGCATCGGAAACGACGCCGCGTATAACCACGCACAGACGCCCCGTGGCGCGTCCGCGCATGTCGCGAATACCCCCCCCCCCACTCACTGCCTGACGGCGCTGGGACAGCGGGCATCTTGCCCGTTGGAATCAACCACAACAAACCCTTTAACGACATGAGCCGAGAGACGCAGACCGCGCCTCTCGGCCCGCGTTTTTCACACACCCAATCTTCAACAAGAGAAGGAAAGGAAACAAACATGAAAAAACTGATAGCAGCAGTAGCAATCGCCGCAAGCACGATGGCGGCGAACGCGCGTTCGCTCATCCACTACTTCGACTTCGACACGTTGAGGAACGGCAGTCTCGCGTATGCAGGAGTGGACAAGGGTACGCGGCCCGCCGACTTTACGTTCAAGAACAACGGTTCTGCATCACTGGGCTACACCACTGGCGCGTTGGGTTCCGACCATGCGTTCTACTCTTCGAATAAATCGTCCATCTGGCTCGGCGACGGTTCCGCCTCGCTCGGCTGTGGCACGACACAGGGCTTTACCATCTCGTTCTGGTGCAAGCCTTCTGCCTCGCATACTGCATGGTCGGACTTCTTCGGTTTCCGCGTAGGCGGCATGAGCTACCGCTTTGAGTACTCCACAGCCAACAGTTCCGTGTTCACCCTCTACTCGTCCACAGAAGATCTGCTGAATCCTGATACGGGAGAATTTTTTTACTATTCAGGCGCAGCGGCGAATACCTGGCATCATTTCGCAATCGTGGCGACGCCAAATGGCACGAACTCCCTTGGCACCTGCGCATTCTTTGTCAATGGAGGAAAAGTCGGGGATGTCGCGCTGAGGGCGGCCGGCGACCTTCAGCAGATCAACATCGGCACATGGCAGCGAGAGGGCAACGGCAATGACCGCAAGAAAAATGCCAACAACACCGGCATTGACGAAGTGGCCGTGTTCGACTATCCCGCTACCGCAGAACAGCTCAAGTGGCTTGCGAAGTACAAGCCCGCGCAGCCCGCAAACGGCCCCGGACGCGCCATGCCGATTTGCTGGCTTCTCGACACGGCCTCCCAAGGCACTGAAGGGTCGGGTACAGGCGTAAAGGCGACGAACTCCGGTACGGGGACGTGGGCGGCGTACAAGTGGAGATACGCCGATTACGCGAAATACACTGCCCCAGGGGCATTGGGTTCCACATACGGGTTTGAACTCAACAACAGATGCACCCTTCGAGTGGATAGCAACGCGGCCGACGGTCTCGGCGCGACGCTCGGTTCCGGCATGACAATCTCTTTCTGGGTCAAGGCACCGAACACGATGGGTCATCTTTGGCGCGATCTCATGTCCTTCCGCATCGGAAACCGCTACGAGCGTTTCGAGTGGGACGAGTCGAATCCCATCGGGTTCTGCATATACGGCACGAATAACAGAGCGGGCGATCCCAGCCCTAGATCCGTTACGCTTACGGCGAATACGTGGCAGCACATCTGCATGACATGGAACGAGGCCGAATCCCGTTTCGACTTCTACCGCAGCGGCGAGAGGCAGGGACACCATGTGCCAATCAGTTCTTATTCCGCATCTGAAGCGCTGAAGTCGTTTATGATAGGTGTGCTGTCGATCACAGAAACGGGCGCCAATAGGGAAAATGGCTACGAAGCCAATGTGTTTCTCGACGAGGTGGCGATATTCAACCACTCGCTTTCGCCAAATCAGATCGCATGGCTCGGTACGCACATTCCGTGCCTGCCGCCGCTCGACGCGACTAATCTCGTGCGCACGGTGTCGGCAAGCGGCGCATGGGCGGGTGGACTCGCCTCGTGGACGGTGCGGGATTGGGATGAAGTCGGCGAGGCATGGACGAACACGACTCGCACCACGATCTATCCAACGCTCGAAGATACTGAAGTCGAAGTGGCGGTAACGCTTGCGGACGGCGTGGAACTCACTAACGATACCTTCGTTACGCCGAAGAAGCTTTCTCTGCGTAGCGACGGTGTCCCCGCCGTCGCCACCCTCAAGGCCGCAGAAGGTTCGCGTTTCGCTCCCGAGGCGCTTGAGATTGGCGAGGGGCTTCAGCTCACTGTTCCGCTCTACTACGCAAGCGTGGTCGGGACGCTCACGTTCGGCACAAACTCGAAGATCACGTTCGACGTCTCCAACTACGACGGCATCGGCGAGGTTGCGCTCACGGCGGGCGGCATCGCGCTTCCTGTCGGCGAGACGGACGCGCTTGCGCATTTTGCCGTGACGGACAACCGCTTCGAGCTTTCGCTCTCCGCCGACGGAAAGACCGTCTATGCAAAGCTCAACAACGTCGCCGCGACGGCGACGTGGACAGGCGCGGGTGACGGCACGAGCCTCAGCTCCGCCGCCAACTGGGAGTGCCGCAACGGATCGGGAACGCTCCTTACGGGCGACAACGCGCTTCCCTGCGAGCTGACGCGCGTGATTGTCTGTTCCGGCTCCGCCGCGCTCAACGCCCCCGCCGGGACAACGATTCCATGGCAGTACCTCCGAATCGAGGCGGGGAATGCGACGCTCGCGGCGGATTCCGTCGATCTGTGCGGGATTCCCGTGCTGTGCGTCCCAGAGGGAGTGACGGTGGATCTCAACGGCAAAGAGCTGCGCCTGAACGGCAAATTTGATGGCACTGGAACGATCACCTCTTCTGTCGCCGGCGGCGAATTGCATGTGGTCGTCCCGGAAGGGACGACGAACACGAACGCGACCGTTGCCTTCACGGGTTCCCTCAAGCTCGTCAAAGACGGCGACGGCACATTCGTCGCCGCGTGCGAAAGCCAGACCTACACGGGCGGAACGGAAGTGGCGGACGGAACGCTGGCGCTCGGCACGAACAAATACCCGCTGGGGGCGAAGAACGCATCCGTGAAGATCTGCGCGGGCGCGGTGTACGACATGGCGGGCTA
>CADCCQ010000073.1 GCA_902799955.1 uncultured bacterium
TACCGAAGATCAGCGGAAAGGAGCTACGCTTTTTTGTCCTCCAAAACGCGCAAGGCAACCGGCACTTCCGAGATGAATCAAGAAATGGGTAAACTCCAGAAAACATAAGCGTTGATTCAGATATAATCTGGTATAATATAACAACCAAGGACTTTCACATGAATAGTCACTCGAACAGATTGGGCATCAGCCGGAAGGGCGACAACGAGCGCCGCAGTGGGACCAGCGGGACTGGCGAGACCAGCGGGACTAGCGGGACTGGCGAGACCGGCGGGACCAGCGGGACTAGCGCCCGTCACGCCCGTCCCGCCCGTCCCGCCCGTCATTCAGGCTTCGCCCGTCACGCCCGTCCCGCTCGTCCCGCCAGTCATCACCACTCGGCAGAAAGGATAAGCCAATGATCCCAATCGTCACGAAGCACGGCGGCTATCGCCACACGCTGACTTTCGGCTATGTGTGCCTTGTCTACCATGCGACGGAGGTTTTCTGCAATCGCAACTATTCCTACAAGAACGACCCCCTCGGGAAGACTTCCGGGCAGATGATCGGCGCCGCGCGGTCCGCGCGGCAGAACATGGTCGAGGGCTCCTCTCGCGCCGGAACTTCCAAGGAAACCGAGCTTCGGCTTTACGATGTCGCCAAGGGGTCGCTTGAGGAGCTCGCGGGCGACTTCGAGGCCTATCTCGTCGGGTGCGGCATCGCGCCGTGGGCGGTGGATGACGAGCTTTCCGTCGGACTCAAGGCGCTTCGCATCGACCCCTACGGCGGCGACATGGGAGACAATGCGCGTCATGATTATGGCGAATACATTCTTGCCATGAGAAAGCGCTTCGCGAACTTCCTCGAGTCGGCAGATCCGATTGTCGCGGCCAATTCGGCGCTTGTCATAATAGACCGGGCCTGCGCCCTGCTGGCCCGTCAGATCGCCGCGACCGGTGAGGAGTTCCGCGAGAAGGGCGGCTTTACGGAGCGCCTTTCCGTGGCGCGTCTTGAGAGGCGCGACGCGAAGGTCGTGGCGGACGGAGCGCCGAAGTGTCCGAAGTGCGGCAAGCCGATGCGCAAGATTGTCGCCCGGAGAGGCCGCAACGCCGGCAACGCGTTCTGGAGCTGCACGGGTTATCCGGATTGCGACGGAACGCGGAAGTGGACCGGCGGCTGAAAGAAGGCCGTCGTGATGCCCGCCTGGATGACATACGTCCATGCGACAGACGACGCGCGCTTCGCGCGTTTCGCCCGCAACGTCTTCGGCGTTGGAATCGGCGTGGACGACGGCGAGGCCGCGCTCGCCGGAATCGCCGCGTTTCGCGGCTGGCTGAAGTCGCTCGCCCTCCCGCTTACGTTCGCCGAGCTCGGGGCGAAGGAGGAGGACATTCCGCTTCTCGTGAAGACGCTGAACCTGAACGGCAACACGCTTGGCGGATTCAGGCCTCTCACGGAATCCGACGTCGCCGCCATATACCGCCTGTGCCTTTGAGGTAGTCCACATCGCCAAAAGTCGTTACGATTTTGTGCAAAGCCCCTTGATGAAGAGGGGGATAGGCCCACCCAACCGAACTAACCGAGCGGTTGCGCGCGGGCTGGAGGATGTGATATAATATCCATCAATGAAAACAATTCAAATTCTGTTCTTGTCGGTGATTTCGGGGGTGGCGTTTGCGGGTGGGTATCCGCATTCGCCCGCCGCGCTGAACGACGTGAAGGTGACGGGCGGTTTCTGGCTTCCGCGTATCGAGACGAACAGGCTTGTGACTGTCAAGACCGACTTCCGCAAATGCGAGGAGACGGGACGCATCGCGAACTTCGAGAAGGCCGCTCGCCGCGAGAAAGGCGGCTTCAAGGGCGTGCCGTACTTTGCGTGGTGCCACCGCGGCGCGGGCGAGATGCAGACGTGGTTCGCCGAAAGCGAGGAAGCGGTCGGCGGGCATCGTTGAGATTCTCATACGCTGAGGTGCTTCACGTTCAAAAGGAAAGGGGAAAGAAATGAAGAGCCATAAGTCTGTATTCACCGTTGCCGCGTGTGCGACGCTCGCCTCATGCACGGCGTGGGGGATTATGAAAGAGGTTCGGGTGTATTGACTTTGAATTGAAAAGAAAACTACAACAGAAAGGAAACTGAGAAATGAAGAAGAACCTTGGAAAGAAGAATTGGATGTTCCCGATGCCGGTGCTGATGATCGGCACCTACGGCGAAGACGGCACGCCCGACGTGATGAACGCCGCGTGGGGCGGGATCACGCTCGAGGACGAAATCACGATCTGCATCGACACCGGACACAAGACTTGGGGCAACATCGCCGCGCGCAAGGCGTTCACCGTCGCCTTCGGCACGGCGGGCGCCGTGAAGGCCTGCGACTACTTGGGGCTCGCGAGCGGTAACAAGACGCCCGACAAGGTGGCGAAGAGCGGCTTCACCGTGACGAAGAGCGCGTTCGTGGATGCGCCTGTCGTCAACGAGCTGCCGCTCGTCCTCGAATGCGAGCTCGTCTCGATGAACGAGGAGAACTGCAATGTCGTCGGCAAGATCCTCAACTGCGCGGTGGAGGAGTCCGCGATGACGGACGGCAAGCCCGACGCGGACAAGATGAAGCCCATCTGCTTCGACACCTGCCAACACGTCTACCGCATCATGGGCGAGACCGTCGCCCCCGCGTTCTCCTGCGGCAAGGAGCTGATGTAGTCGCGCATGATCTGTTCGCGCAGGGAGTTCTTTGCAGGCGCTTCGGCGTTCACGCTGGGAGCGGGACGGCTTTTCGCCGCGCCGCCCGGCTGGAAGCCGTCGAAGAAGCCAGATCTGGTGCTGGGCGTCATCAGCGACACCCACCTGAGGACTATGCCCACGAGCGGACGGATCGACGCGAAATGGTCGGACAAGTATCTCGCCAGGGCGCTGACGCATTTCCGGGACGAGAACGTGGACGCGGTCGTGCACTGCGGGGACTTCGCGCACCTCGGGCAGGTCGAGGAGATGCAGGCCCATGCCGATGCCTGGTACAGGGCGTTCCCGAACAATCGCGCGCCGGCCGGACACGAGGTCGTGAAGCTCTTCGTCTCGGGCAACCACGAACTACGGGGCAGTACCTACGGCGGCAAGGGAATGTTCGTCAGGCGACTCTACCCCGACCCGGAGGAGCGCTCGCGGCATGTCCTTGCGTCCGACATGGCCGGGAACTGGGAACGCATCTGGGGCGAGAGGTACGAGCTGGTATGGCACAAGGTGGTCAAGGGATTCCACTTCTTCGGTATGCAGTGGGACGTGGACGAAAAGGCGATGGCGGATTTGGTGGACGGGACGACGGGCTGCGAACCTCCAAGGCCGTTTTTCGTGCTTCGACACGCCTATCCGCCCAGGGCGCTGCTCGCCCGCATGAAAAAGCACCCAAATGCCGTGGGGCTTTTCGGGCACCTCCACTACAGCATCGCGAACTGGAGGAAGGTCTTCCTTGCCGGCGGCATGCCATGGCTTCAGGTTCCGTCGCTCAACGCGCATGGATACCCGGGTCTCAGGGAGGAGGACCCGTGGCTGACGAAGCTCAAAATTGAGGGGATGGAGGCGGCTGGCTCCGTGCGGGCGCGGCAGGGGATGGTCATCCGCCTTTACGACGACATGATGGTCGTTGAGCGCCGTGAGTTCGGCGAGGGCGGTTCTCTTGGCGCAGATTGGGTGATGCCGTTCGGCAAGTACGATCCGCATCCGTTCTCAAAGGAGTCCCTGAAAAAAGTCATCGGCGAGCCGCAGTTCAGGGCGGGCGCGAAGTTGTCGGTGTTTTTAGACAGGATTGACAAGATTAACAAGATTGAGAATGCCGCAAGCCATAATCCTGTGAATCCTGTGGATCCTGTCCAAGAAGACTCTGCGTCTCTGCGCCTCTGCGTTAAAATACCATTGGCCGACGGCAACCCGGATTCGCGGGTGTATGCGTATGAGGTTGTCGTTGCAGGCGAGGGGCGGAAGCTGCACAAGGCCGTGTACGCCGCCGGATGTAACATGGGCGTCGGGCACGAGCCGAACGGTGGCGTCACGGAACTGTCCATCCCGAAGGCGGAGCTGCCGCCCGGCGATGCGCTGACGATCGCCGTCCGACCAATCACATCCCTCGGCACGCGCGGCAAGTCCCTTGCGGCGAAATGGCATCGCACATAGAGCGATGTGCCCGCGTCGGCCTCCGGCCACGGCATTGATTGAGAGCGCTCTTTCCCCATGACGACATTCCACTGTCTGGGCTTGCCGGACAAGGGGGATTTTCGCCGTCTGGGGCGGAATTATCGTTAACAAAAATTAACGATAATGTAACGTTCATGTAACACTTCGTTTCTGGATTTTTGAGATAATGGTGTCATGAAAAAAACGCATGACATCATCTATGGCCCGGCACGCGCGGCGGCCTGCAGACATCGCCTCGCGTATGGCTCGGAGCCGCTTACGGAGCGCCACGTGCAGGCGTTGTGGTACGACGGCGACCTGAGGCCGACGGACCTCGTCACCTCCGTCGGCGAGGCTGTGAGGGTGGTCCACCCGGGCGAGTGGAACCTCGAGGCGGGGCCCGACTTCAAGGACGCCGTCCTGGAGGTCGGCGGCCGCCGGGTCGTCGGCGACGTGGAGGTGCACATCCGCCCGTCGGACTGGACGGCGCACCTGCACGCGGGCGACGCCGCGTACTCAAACGTCGTCGCGCACGTGACGTGGATGTGCGGTCCGCCGCCGCCGTCGCTTCCGGAGGGCGCGGTCACGATATGCATCGGTGCCGTCGTCGCCGCCGATCCGATGTTCTCGCCGGAGCAGATCGACCTCGCGGCGTATCCGTTCTCCAGGCTGCCGGGCCCGGAGCGCCCGTGCCGCGCCTGCATCGGCGGCTCGCCGGAGCTGGCGGCGATGGTGCTTTCCGAGGCGGGAAGGCGGCGGATGGCGGTGAAGGCCCGCCGCTTCGAGGCGATTCTCGCGCTGCGGCGCGGCGAGCGCGAACAGGTCTTCTACGAGGAGTTCATGGCGGCGCTCGGATACAAGCGGAACGCGAAGGGCTTCAGGGCCGTCGCCGCCGCCGTGCCGTGCAGCGTGCTCGCGGCGGAGCCGGACAACGCCGCATCCGCGCTCGCCGCCGCCGGGAGCTTCGTCAGCTGGTCGCGCTCTGGCGTGCGCCCCGGCAACTCCCCCGAGCGCCGCCTCGCGGCCGCGGCGGAGCTGTTTGCGCATGGCGGGGCGCTTTTCCTCGCCGACGTCGCGTCGTTCTCGCCCGAAGCACTCAAGTCGATGATGCGCATCCTTACGAGGGGCGGATGCCTCGGACGCGGCAGGGCCGCGGCGGTCATCGCGAACGTTGTGCTGCCGTTCGCGATTGCCGAGCGGCGCGTGGACGGGCCGCCGGAATGGCTTCCGCCCGAGGACGTCTCGCTCCCCGCCAGGCTGACGGCGTTTCGGATCTTCGGACGCGACCACAGCCCGGCCGCGCACTATGCGGGCAACGGGCTGCTCATCCAGGGGCTCGTTCAGATCCACCGCGACTTCTGCCTTCAGCTTCACCCCGAATGCATAGACTGCGCGCTCGGCGATATGAAGCTAACTGGCCTCGCCGCAATCGGAGGAGAAGAAGAGAGAGGGGGAAGCTAGAAGCTTGAAGCTTGGAGCTTAGAGCTTAGAGCTTAGAGCTAAGAGCTTTGAGCTTGAAACCTAGAAGTCTAGAAGTCTAGTAAAACCCAAAGCCAGCAAAATAATCAAAGGCAAGCAAAACCAGAAACCAATAGATCTAGAAGACCTAGAAAACCTAGAAGACCTAGAAAACCTATAAGATCTAGAATTCTAGAAACTTAGTAAAGCCAAAACCCAGCCAAATGATCAACGACAAGCAAAACCAGAAAGCAGAAAACCTAGAAGCCTAGTAAACCTAGAAGATCTAGAAATCTAGAATTCTAGAAACCTAGTAAAGCCAAAACCAGCCAAATAATCAGCGACAAGCAAAACCAGAAAGCAAGAGATCTAGAAGACCTAGAAAACCTAGAAGATCTAGAATTCTAGAAGCCTAGTAAACCCCAAAGCAAAGAAGCTAGAAGCTATAAGCTAAGAGCTTGAAGCTTGAAGCCTAGAATTCTAGAAACTTAGTAAAGCCAAAACCAGACAAATGACAACGACAAGCAAAACCAGAAAACAATAGATCTAGAAGACCTAGAAGTCTAGAAGACCTAGAAGTCTAGAAATCTAGTAAACCCCAAAAACCAAACACTCAAAAAAAACCAAACACCCAAAACGAAAGGAACAAAGTCATGCTTGCAAGATGCTACAGCGGGGCGGTGAACGGCGTAGACGCGCTGCCTGTCGAGATAGAGGTCTACTCCGCCAGGGGGTCTAGCTCCTTCGCGATAGTCGGCCTCCCCGACGCCGCCGTGAGGGAGGCGAAGGACCGTGTCGTCACGGCGCTGAAGAACTCAGGATACAAGTCCAGGGACGAATTCGCGGTGACGGTCAACCTCGCACCCGCGGACGTCCGCAAGGAGGGCCCGATATACGACCTTCCCATCGCGATGTGCCTGCTGAAGGCGACGAAGCGCCTCCAGACGGAACGCCTAGAGGACTACGCGCTCGTCGGCGAGCTGTCGCTCTCTGGGATGGTGCGGCGGGTGAAGGGGATCCTTCCGATCGTCATGGCGATGCGGAGGATAGGCAAGAAGGCGGTGCTCGTCCCGGCGGAGAACGTCGAGGAGGCGAGCGTGGTCTCGGGGATCGACGTGCTCCCGGTCTCCACGCTGAAGGAGGCCGCGATGTTCCTGAACGGCGAGATGGAGATCGAGCCGAGGTACACCGACCTCGCGGCGCTCGTCGCGCGCGACAGGTCGTCGGGTGACGACTTCGGCGACGTGAAGGGGCAGCGGGCTGTGAAGCGTGCGCTGGAGGTGGCCGTCGCAGGCGGGCACAACGTGCTCATGATCGGCTCGCCCGGCTCCGGCAAGACGATGCTCGCGCGGCGAATCCCGTCGATCCTCCCGCCGATGTCCGTCGAGGAGGCGCTGGAGGTCTCCCGGATCCACTCCGTCGCCGGGCGCGAGAAGGGCGCGGGGACGTTCGTCACGACGCGCCCGTTCCGCGCGCCGCACCACACCGTAAGCTCGATCGGCCTCCTGGGCGGCGGCGCTCATCCCGTCCCGGGCGAGGTCTCGCTTGCGCATAGGGGGATCCTGTTCCTCGACGAGTTCGCGGAGTTCCCTCGTCAGGCGCTTGAGGTGCTGCGCCAGCCGCTGGAGGACGGGCATGTCGGCGTGTCGCGTGCCGCCGCCGCGTGCGACTACCCGTCGCGGTTCATGCTCGTCGCGGCGATGAACCCGTGCCCCTGCGGATACTACGGCGACCAGACCCACGAATGCCGCTGCACGCAGTCGCAGATACTGAAGTACCAGCGGAGGGTGTCCGGCCCGCTCCTCGACAGGATCGACATCCAGGTCGGCGTAAGCGCGGTCCCGGTCGCGGACCTCGAGCGGCTTTCGCCTGGCGAGCCGAGCGAGGCGATCCGCGCTCGCGTCATGCGGGCGAGGTCGGTGCAGGCCGCGCGCTACGCCGGGATGGACGGGGTCTACACAAACGCCGACGCGCGCTCCCGCGACCTGAAGGACATCTGCCGGCTCACGGAGTCCGCGGCCGCGCAGATCCGCCGCGCCATCGACGACCTGGGGCTCTCCGCCCGCGCATACGACCGCATCCTGCGTGTGTCGCGCACGATTGCGGACCTCGACGGCAAGGAGGCGGTGGACGCGGACTGCGCGATGGAGGCCGTGTCGTACCGCCAGATGGACGCCGACGAGGGGCATTCGTTCTGGGCGTAGCGGCGGGTGTCGGGGAACATGAACAACTAGAAAGGGAGGGAGAGACAATGAAGAGCGAAACAAAAGGCAGGGCGGCGGACGCCGCGAGGGGCGAGAGGACGCCGGCCGGGGAGAACCCGTCCGTGGCAAGGGGAAGATGGGGCGAGGACATCGCCGCGGAATGGCTTCGCACGCGAGGCTACACGATCGTCGAGCGGAACGTGCGCCCGTCCAGGCTCGACGCGAGGCTCGAGATAGACATAGTGGCCTACGAGCGCGCCCACGATACGATGGTGTTCGTGGAGGTGAAGCAGCACGCGCGGCGGACGGAGTACGACACGCTGCTGCGCAGCGTCAACGCCCGCAAGCGGAACCTCATGCGCAGGGCGTGCCGCGCCTGGCTGAGGGCGAACAAGTGGGGCGGCGCGTACAGGTTCGACGTGATCGAGGTCTACGGCGAGCCGGAAGCTCGCCGCCGCGTCGAGATCGACCACGTGGAGAGGGTTAGGCTCTTCAGCCAGCCCTCGGGCTTCGTGAACTGGAACGACTGAGGTGTTGGGTAGAAAACGCAAACGGGCCCGAAGGCCTGCAACAAGGTAAAAGGAGGGTACAACATGGCAAAGGAAGGAACGCTCGCGCGCATGGGCGCGGCGATAGAGGAAGTGATAAAGGCGATACGCAAGGAGTTCGGCGAGATGTCGCTCCTGCGGCTTGGGGACGGCGCGACGTCGAACGTCGAGGCCGTCTCGACGGGGGCGCTCTCGCTTGACATGGCGCTGGGGGTCGGCGGCCTGCCCAAGGGCAGGATAGTCGAGCTGTACGGACACGAGTCGTCCGGCAAGACCACCCTCGCCCTCCATGTCGTCGCGAACGCGCAGCGCAAGGGAGGCACTGCGGCGTTCATCGACGCGGAGCATGCGCTGGACCCGTCGTACGCGCGGCGGATCGGCGTGGACCTGGAGTCGCTGCTCGTCTCGCAGCCGTCTAGCGGGGAGGAGGCGCTGGGCATCTGCGAGGAGCTCGTGAAGTCGGGGGCGGTGGACGTCGTGGTCGTCGACTCCGTCGCGGCGCTCACCCCGCAGGCCGAGATCGACGGCGCGATGGGTGACAGCCACGTCGGGCTTCAGGCGCGGCTCATGTCGCAGGCGATGCGCAAGCTGACCGCCGCCATAGCGCAGAGCGGGACGCTTTGCATATTCACGAACCAGGTGAGGGAGAAGATCGGTGTCATGTTCGGGAGCCCCGAGACGACGCCCGGCGGCAAGGCACTGAAGTTCTACGCCTCGTGCCGCCTCCAGGTGCAGAGGATCGGCGCGATAAAGAACCCCGCAGGCGAGGTGGTCGGGAACAGGACCCGCGTGAAGGTGGTGAAGAACAAGGTGGCGCCGCCGTTCACGGAGGCGGAGTTCGACATCCTGTACTCCTGTGGAATATCGTGGGAGGGGTCGGTGCTGGACGCCGCGCTCGCGAGGGGCGTCGTCGAGAAGCGCGGCAGCTGGATCGCCTTCGGGCAGGAGCAGCTTGGGCAGGGGACCCTCGCCGCGATCGCGTACATGCGCGAGAACCCGGAGACGGTGGAGCGGATCATCGAAGAGGTTCGCGGAGCCCCCGCCGCCCCCGCCCGATGCCGCAAGTCGGCCTGAGGCTGGGCTCGCCCCCTCGCCGGGCGTTCGCGGAATTGCGGCGGTTTTGCCCGTTCGGCGAGGGGGGTGGTATTAACTATGATGCGTCTGGGAGGCGGTTCCACGGTGGAATTCTCTCCAGTGCCTGCCTCTGTGGGTGTATTGTAGAATGTGATAGGCGACGCAAAAAACAGATTGCAAAATATGATCGAATTTGGTAGAATATAGGTTAAAGATATTCAACCAAAGTAGAGCTCCGAAAAGTAGAGTTCCGACAAAAGTAGGATAGCAACGAGAGACAAAAAGCAATGAGAGACAAAACAACGACAGTTTTCAGCCGCGTTATAGGACTTCTGCTGACAACGGCAGGCGTGTTGATGTTTGCGGTCGTCTTTGCGGCAATGGATGCTGCAAGTGCCGCCACGGCCGCAAACTTCCCGGTCGGGACGCACCTCATCAAGGGGACGCTGAAGGACTGGCAGAACAAGGTGCTCACCTCGTCCGCCGCCGTGACCGTCCAGGCCGTCTCGACGAACGGATCGGTCATCGCCTCCACGAAGGTGGTGGATCCGTCGGCGGACGGCTACAACTTCCTGCTGCAGATTCCGCTCTCCTCGAAGGCCACCGGATCCACGGCGGCAGTCGGCGACAAGCTCAATTGCGTCCTCGTTCAGGAGTCGGGACTCTCCCTCGCGGTCGAACAGCTTGACGTGGGCGAAGCGAACACCGTGTCGAACGTCTGCCTCGCGTTCATGAACATGGCGAGCTATACGAAAGGCGACGAGACGGTCAAAGTCGCCCAGGAATACGTCGACACGATCGCCGTGTGGATGGAAGTGCTCGGGTACGAAGGCGGCTACGATCCCTTTGCCGACTACGACAACGACGGCGTGTCGAACTACGGCGAATACTGCGCGGGTACGAATCCCTTCGACGCATCGGACAAACTCGCGATCACCGCCTACGCCGCGCCCCAGAACGCGCCCCATGCAATCAGTTTCGAGTATGTCGGCGGCCACGTCTATGGCGTCGCCACGACGCTCTCGCTCACGAATCCCAAATGGGCGGCCCAGCCCGTCAAGAAATCCGAGACGGACGCCGAGCAGGCGCAGGTGATGCCGTCCGCCGACGAGGAGGACGTTGGCGTGACGACCATCTACGTGGTGCCTGCGGAGGGCGCGACCAGCCAGTTCTTCAAGCTTGAGGCGCGCTGAGCGCGCCTCAAGCTTGAAAAGTTGAAAAGTTGAAAGGTTGAAGGGTTGAAAGATGGCGGCTTTCAAAACTTTTGAAGAGATCAATGCTTGGCAAAACGCCAGAGTTCTCGTCAAGGATATCTATGCGATGACGAGATGTGGAGATTTCAGCAAAGACTACGGGTTGAGAGATCAGATCCAACGTGCAGCGGTCTCCATTTGCTCAAACATTGCAGAGGGATTTGAGCGTAGAGGCAACAAAGAGTTCGTCAATTTTCTCTGGATTGCCAAAGGCTCGGCGGCAGAAGTCTGTTCGCAATTGCACAATGCCAGAGATCTTGGCTATATCACGGACGAAAAATTTAAAGGCATGTACGATTCTACAAAACAAATCGGAGGGATGCTGTTCAAGCTCATAACTGCTCTTTCTTCCACTGTTGAAAGGTTGAAAAGTTGAAAGGTTGAAAGGTTGTGAATCCTAGAAACCCAATCAATTTAACAAAGAGGATGAAAACATGAACCTAGAACAAAAAATCTCGTCAATTGTGAAAAGGAATTGTCAATCGTTGAAAAGAAACTTTTCAACTTTTCAACCTTTCAACTTTTCAACTTGTGCGAGCGTCATAGTCTCGGCGATGTGCGCCGCGACGGCGAACGCGGCGCACATTGCCGAGACTATGACGCTCGCGAAGGGGTGGAACGCGATCTACCTCGAATCGACGCCGACGAACGCGGTGTGCGAGGACTTCTTCGCCGGCACACCCGTCACGCGCGTCGCGTCGTATTATTCTGACGCCTACACCTCCACGCGCCAGATCGCGGACGACGGCACGGAAATCGCCCAGAAGCCGGTTTCCTACCATGTGTGGGTTCCGGGCGACGAGGCGGCCTCGACGATGACCGCGCTCGTGGGCGGGCGCGTCTACCTGATCTATGCGACAGAGGCCTGGAAAACGCCGAAGCCGTTCCTCGGCGTTCCCGCCGCCCCGCAGCAGACGTGGCGCGCCACGTCGGGCGACACCGGCTTCATGAACCTCGTGGGCGTCTCCGCCGACACGGACGCCCTCGTGGCCGCAAAGGCGTATTTCGGCGAGGGGCCATTCGGCACCGCGTCGGGCGTCGCCTACCAGATCGGCGGAACCAACTCGGCCGCGCCGACGTTCCTTCCGATGACTTTCGGCTCCACCTCGAAGCTGCATGGCGGCAAGGCGTACGCGCTCACGGCGGCGAAGGACGGCGACTGGCCGGGCGTGATTGGATTCTCCGGCGTGTCGTCCGTCGCGTTCGGCTCCGGTGACTTCGCGAGCGTCACGCTCAAGAACTTCGGCACGACGAACCACACCTTCCGCGTGACGATAGTTCCCTCGGCGGACGGGCAGGAGATTGTCCCTCCCCTGATGCGCAAGGTGAAGGACGAACACGGCGACGAATCGTGGACGAACGTGACGGCAGGCGTTTCCTGGGACGTCGAGCTTGCGCCGGACGCGCTCGGCACGCAGAAGTTCGCCGTCAAGCGTGCGGACATGACGCCGGGCGTAGCTTATTCCGCCGTGATGCAGATCGAGGACCTGGGCGGAACGCAGATGCGCGTGCGAATTCCCGTGACGGTCGACGAGAAGCCGGCGGACGAAGCGGCTTTCCCGATTGGGCTTTGGGCGGGCTACATCCAGATGGAGGCTGTTTCGTCGCTCACGAACGCAACGCCGACCGCCGCGGCCGGGAAGCTCAAGATGAACATCCTCGTACATGTCGATGCGAACGGCGGGGCAAGACTCCTGCAGCGCGTCGCGGCCGGCGTCGATGCGGACGGGAAGATGCGACTCTTCAAGGAGCTGGAGTCCGCGAAGGCGGCGTGCGAGAATCCGAGGCGCCTTTCGTCCGTGATGATGAGCGTCGACACGCCGGTTGTCGCCGCTTCGGCCCATACGACGTTCGGCGACCAGCTGCAGTTCGCCTGGACGGTCGATGCGAAGGCGCGGGACAATCCCTTCCGCCACGCCTGGCATCCGGACCACGACGGCAAGACGGCGGACTACTCCGGAGACGTCGTTTCGGGCGACGACCTCGCGAACTACGTCAATCCCGTGAAGCCAGAGCTCTGGAGCGTCACCAACACGCTCTACCTCTCATGGCACAAACTGAACAACCCGACCGAGGACGTCGATTTCGAACACAACCCGAACGAGGTCACGGCGGGTTTCGCCACCTGGACGGTCGGCGGCCTCATCTCGAATCGCCAGATCGACGCCGAGAGCAACACCGTCTCCGACGGACAGATCAATTCTATCGGCGTATTCTACCTGAAGCGCATCGCCGATGCAGGAGTGGTTGAATAGTTGAAAGGTTGAAAAGTTGAAAGGTCCACGAAACACACGCAATTCAACAAAGAGGATAAAACAATGAAATCAGAACAAAAAACCTCTCCAGAGAAAAAGAATCGTCAATCGTTGAAGAGAATCTTTTCAACTTTTCAACTTCTCAACTTTTCAACTCTCGGCACGGCGGCGCTGCTCGGCGCGGCGCTGTGCGCCTTGTCGAGCAGCGCCGCCGTGCCGGAGGTCCTCACCTACCGGGGGCAGCTCTGGCGCACGGGCGGGTTCTCCGCAGGCGGCGAGAATCTCACGCTCACGTTCAAAATCTATGACAGCGCGGCCCCGGCAACCGTGCTTTGGGGACGGTCGGTCGTCGCGGCGGTGGACACGAACGGCGTCTTCTACGCGGAACTGAAGGACGACAACGGCGCGGCGGTGCAGGGCGCGACACACACGGCGCTCGTCGATGCTGTCGCCGCCGCGAAGGGCGCGATCGAGGTCGGGCTCACGCCTCCGGGCGCGGGCGAGATCACGCCGCGCCAGACGCTCACCACGGGCGTCCGCGCCGCGCGCGCCGCGCGCACCAAGGCGGTGGACGTCTTCTACGCGAAGAACCGGATTATGGCGCAAAGGGCGGCGGTCGACGAGCTGGTTGTCAGTTCGGTCACCGTGACGAACGGTTCCGCTCAGCTGCCGCCTGTCTGCTACCTCGCGCCGGTCGCGGAGCAGTCGCTCGGCGGCGGCAAGGGCACGGTGACGATCAAGGGGCTGTCGCCCGCGCGCGCCGCCTCGCCCTACGCGCCGGCCGGGAGCGGGTCCTACACGACTGGCTCGGCGGCGTGCGACATGGCGCTGACCTACGAAAACAACGAAGGGGCCTTCTCGGTGCTGCTGCCGAAAGGGTGCCAGTTGCAGGGCGCGTCGGGTGCGGCCCGTACCGTGAGCGCAACGGCATTCGGCACGGCGCGTTGACGGTTGAAAGGTTGAAGGTTGAAAGGTTGAAAAGTTGAAAAGTTGAAAGGTTGAAAGGAAAGCCATGAAAACCACCTGCAATTTCTTGTCCCTTGCGTCTCTCTTATCCCTTGCGTCCCTTTTTGCCCTGTCGGCCGAGGCGCGCTTCACGGACCGTGTCGAGCTTACGACGGCGGGCGACCTCCAGAACAATGTCATCTACGACGTAAGCGCGAGCCGCTCGTTCACGGGCGAGGCGGGGAAGGCGGCGCTCAGCGTCCCGGCCGGCGGGACGGTGGCGATCAATATCAAGTCCGGCGTGACGCTCACGCTGAAGGGCGGCGACGCCAGCGGCGCGTCCGGCGCTGCCCCCGGCATCCTCGTCCCTGCGAATTCGACGCTCTATCTGCTCGGCGACGGCACGATCGTCGCGCAGGGCGGCAAGGCGGGGAACGGCGGCGCCGGCGGCAACGGCGGCGGCGCTTCGGTTCAAAACTCGTCCTCTTCCGCCGGTTCCGGCGGCGATGGCGGCGCGGGCGGCGGCGGCGCGGCGCCCGGCATCGGCACGATGGGCGGCAACGGCGGCGCGAAGAAGGACGGCGTCTCCATCGCCAACCGCGACACGGACTGGGACACGTTCGCTCAAAACGGCAACGACGGCGACGCCGGAAACGCCGGAGCCTCGTCCGCCGCAATGGGCAAGGTCGTCATCCTCGGCAGTCTTGACGTGCAGGCGACGGGCGGCGCCGCAGGTTCGGGCGGCGGGAAAGGCAACACCGACGGCGGCACATGCCACACCTGGGGCGCCCGCTGGTCCGCGGCCGGCGGCGGCGGCGGTGGCGGCGGTGGCGGCGGCGGCGGCGCGGCGCTCTACGGCATCGGCGCGGGCGGT
>CADCCQ010000074.1 GCA_902799955.1 uncultured bacterium
GAGAACCTTGCCGACGGCCTTCGCCGCGCCCGTCGAGGACGGGATCATGTTCTCGAGGATGCCGCGGCCGCCGCGCCAGTCCTTCTTGGACGGGCCGTCAACCGTCTTCTGCGTCGCCGTGGCGGCGTGGATCGTCGTCATCAGGCCGCGCTTGATGCCGAAGGTGTCGTTGAGGACCTTCGAGATCGGCGCAAGGCAGTTCGTCGTGCAGGAGGCGTTGGAGATGATGTCCTGACCGGCGTAGGTCTTGTCGTTCACGCCATAGACGAACATCGGGGTCGCGTCCTTGGAGGGAGCGGACATGATGACCTTCTTGGCGCCGGCCGTGATGTGGGCGCGCGCCTTCTCGTCCGTGAGGAAGAGGCCCGTCGACTCGACGACGACCTCGGCACCGACCTCGTTCCACTTGAGGGCCGCCGGATCCTTCTCGGCCGTGAGGCGGATCGCCTTGCCGTCGACCGTCATCGTGCTGCCGTCGACCTTGATCTCGTGCTCGAACTTGCCGTGCACGGAGTCGTACTTCAGCATGTACGCGAGGTAGTCAGGATCGAGGAGGTCGTTGATGCCGACGATCTCGATGTCATTCGCGAAGTTCTCGACCGCCGCGCGGAAGACCATGCGTCCGATGCGGCCGAATCCATTGATACCAACCTTGATTGCCATTTTATTTGTTCCTTTTTGTGTTTTTGTTTGTTTACTGTTGTTTTACCGTTTCAACCTGTTGTTGACTCCACCAATCAGCCCTTCTTGACCTTGCCGGACTTCAGGCAGCGGGTGCAGACGCGGATGCGCTTGGTGTTGCCCTTGCCGTCAGTCGCGCGGACGGTCTGGAGGTTGGGGAGGAAGCGGCGCTTGGTGATGCCGGTCGTGTGCAAGCCGATGCCGCCCTTGTACTTGGGCGAACCCTTGCGCACTATGACATTGCCCGTGGACGGGCCCTTGCCGCATATTTCGCATACTCTTGACATTGCTTCGCTCCTTTGCTTATGGTGTTCAGTTGGCCTCGCCGGGCTGCCATTCGACGTTCGCGAACGCGTTGTCGAACGCGGCGGAGAGTCCGCCGAACCCTTCGCCGGCGGCGGGCGTCGAGGTGGCGGGTTCCACCGTCTCGCCGGACGCCTCTGCCTCGAGGGCGCGGATCTCGTCCTCGCTCATCGACATGGCGCGGATCGACAGGCCGATGCGGCGCTCGCCGCGGTCCACCTTGACCACGCGCGCCTCGACCTCCTGGCCGACCTGCAGCGCGTCCTTGACCTTCTCGACGCGCTGGTCGGAGATCTGGGAGATGTGGACGAGGCCGTCCACGCCGTCCTCGAGCTCGACGAACGCGCCGAAGGACGCGATCTTCGAGACCTTGCCCTTGACGACGGAGCCGACGGCGTACTTGGTCGCGATCTCGCTCCACGGATCGGTCTGGGCCTGCTTGAGGCCGAGGGAGATCCTCTGCTCCTTCGCGTTGACGTCGAGGACGACTGCCTCGACCTCCTGCCCCTTCTGGAGGCATTCCGACGGATGGTTGATCTTGCGCGTCCAGCTCATGTCGCTGACGTGGATCATGCCGTCGATGCCCTCCTCGAGCTCGACGAACGCGCCGTACGCCGTGAAGTTGCGGACCCTGCCCTTGACCTTCGAGCCGACCGGGAAGCGGTCCTGCACCGTGTCCCACGGGTTGGCCTGGGTCTGGCGGATGCCGAGGGCGATCTTCTGGTTCTCGACGTCCACGGAGAGGACGACCACCTGGACTTCGTCGCCGACGCTGAGGACGTCGCTCGCGCGGGCGACGCGCTTGGTCCAGCTGAACTCGCTGATGTGGACGAGGCCCTCGATGCCGGGGGCGATCTCGACGAACGCGCCGTACGCGGCGAGGTTGACGACCTTGCCGGAGACGCGCGCGCCGACCGGGAACTGGTCCTGGATGGAGTTCCAGGGGTTCTCCGTCGTCTGCTTGAGGCCGAGGCTGACGCGCTCGCGGTCGCGGTCCACCTCGAGGACCATGACCTGGACCTCCTGGCCGACCTTGAGGACTTCGCTCGGGTGCTTCACGCGGCCCCAGCTCATGTCGGTGATGTGGAGGAGGCCGTCGAGGCCGTCGAGGTCGATGAACGCGCCGAAGTCGGTGATGTTCTTCACGCGGCCGGTGCGGATCTGGCCCTTCTCGAGCGTCGCGAGCAGCTCCGCCTTCTTCTCGGCGAGCGTGCCCTCGATGAGCTCGCGCCTGGAGACGATGAGGTTGCGCCTCTCGTTTGAAATCTTGATTACCTTGAAGTCGAACGTCTGCCCGACGTACGCCTCGAGGTCCTTGACCGGCGCCACTTCGACCTGGCTGCCGGGGAGGAACGCCTCGACGTCGTCGATCTGCACGAGAAGCCCGCCCCTGACGGCGCTCTTGACCGTGCCCGTGACGACGCAGCCCTCGACGTAGCGCTCGAGTATCTTCTCCCAGCGTATCTTGTCGTCGGCGCGGCGCTTGGAAAGCTCCACGTTGCCCGTCCTCTCGTTCTCGAGCTGGACCAGCATGACCGTAACCTTGTCGCCGATCTTGACTTCGGCGCCCTCGCCGAACTCGGAGAGTGAAATCTCACCCTCGCTCTTGTATCCGATGTCGATGAACACGTCGTCGCCCTTGATGGCGCTGACGGTCCCCTCGACCAGGCTCCCGTTCTTGAACTTGGAGTCCTGCCCGGCGTCCGCTAGCATCTCTGCCATAGCCGCCGAACGCTCCGTAGGAGCCGTTGGTCTGCGAATTGCCATGTTTTACTTTTCTTTTTTTAGTTTACCTTCTGTCGCGGGTTTCTGCCGCGCTCACCCCGTCTTTGGGCGTGAGAAATAATAGTATATCACTTTCGGCAATTCCGCGCAATGGCAAAAATCAAAAAATTTTATGCAGTAGGCTTCAACCTCCAAGCATTCTGTCTTCATCTCCGCCCGGCCAGAGTTCATGCGCCAAACTTCGTGAACAAATCTACTACCATTCGGCGGCGTTTTCTGGTAAAATATCTGTATGACTACAAAAATGACTTGCAGATTCGAGTCCGGCGGGAAGAGGATATCCCTGCTCGGCTACGGGGCGATGCGCCTGCCGACGACAGACGGCGGCCACGCCAACAACTGGGCGAAGGACGGATACTCCAGCACCGGCATCGACCAGGAGGAGATGAACCGCCAGGTCAAGTACCTGCTCGAACACGGCGTGAACTACTTCGACACCTCGCCGGCGTACTGCCGCGGCGAGTCGGAGCGGCGGCTCGGCGAGGCGCTCGCGAAGAGCGGCTTCGAGCGCTCCTCCTACGTGATCGCCACGAAGCTCTCCAACTTCTCCCCGGACCAGTACCCGCTTGAGAAGTGCAAGGCGATGTTCGAGAACTCCCTGAAGTGCCTGAGGACGGACTACATCGACAACTACCTCCTCCACTCCGTCGGCAACGGCGGCATGAAGACGTTCTCGAAGCGCTACCTCGACAACGGCGCGCTGGACTGGTGCGCCGAGCTGCGCGAGCAGAAGCGCATCCGCAACCTCGGCTTCTCCTTCCACGGCGACAAGAAGGCGTTCGACTGGTGCATCGCGCACCACAACGAGTACAAGTGGGACTTCTGCCAGATCCAGATGAACTACGTGGACTGGCACCACGCCCAGGAGGTCAACAAGCGCAACCTCGACGGGGAATGGCTCTACAAGACGCTGACCGACAACAACATCCCGGTCGTCATCATGGAGCCCCTTCTCGGCGGGCGGCTCGCAAGGTTCAACTACGCCATCGCGGCGGAGATGAAGCCCCTCGACCCCGAGGCGTCTCTCGCCAAGTGGGCGTTCAGGTTCTGCGGCACGTACCCGAACGTGATGACGGTCCTCTCGGGCATGACCTTCATGCAGCACGTCAAGGAGAACGTCGAGACCTTCTCCCCGCTGAAGCCCTGCAGTGAAAGGGAGCTCGAGGCGCTCGAGCGCGCGGCCAGGGCGTACCTATCGCAGAACGCCATCCCCTGCAACTACTGCAACTACTGCATGCCGTGCCCCTACGGGCTCGACATCCCGGCGATCCTCACATTCCGCAACGAGTACCTGACGGCGAAGGAGAAGCCGTCGGCGCGCGAGACCCTCGCGGCCTATGCGAAGGCCGTGCCGGAGGAGCTCCGCCGCGCCGAGCACTGCACGGGATGCAGGAGATGCGTCCCGCACTGCCCGCAGTCGATCGACATACCGGGCGAGCTCGCCACGATCGACGCATGGATAGACACTCTCAAGGCGGAAGTCGTCAACAAGAAGGAGGGTTTGAGATGGACGCGCTGAAGACCTGGACTAAAAGGCTTGTCGCCGTCGCCGTCGCGGCGGCCGTGACGGCGGCGTTCTTCGGGTTCCCGACGGAACTGGCGTGCAAGGTGCAGCCCGCGCCGACGCTCACGTTCCTCGTGGTTCTGCTGCTCACGCCCGTGGTCGGGAGGCTGTTCTGCGAATGCCTGTGCCCGCTCGGCCTCGCGCAGAGCCTCGTCAACTGGCTGTTCCACCCGCGCAGCCACGTGCGCCGCGTATGCACAAGGCTCCCCGAGTCGAAGGCCCAGCAGACCGTGCGCTGGACCGTCCTCGCGCTCTTCGCCGTGATGGTCGCTACAGGCTTCGGCGCCGTCGCCTGGATGGTCGGCCCGTACTCGATCTTCGGGAAGGCCCTGACGCTCTTCACGCCTGGACTCGTCCTGTTTGCCGTCGTCATGGTCCTCGCCGCCATCGGCAAGGGGCGCATCTGGTGCAACTGGATATGCCCGGCCGGCACGCTCTTCAACATCCTCTCGCGCAAGTCGCTCCTGGCGCACAAGGTCGCGAAGGGATGCGGCAACTGCCGCATGTGCTTCAAGAAATGCGGCGGCGAGTGCAAGGCCAAAGCCGACGCGGAGGCGGCGGACGGCGGCGTGTCGCGGCGCGAGGCCCTGCAGGGCGTCGCGGTGCTCGCGGCCGCCGAGGCGGTGGAAAAGACGACGGACGGCGGATACGCCGCGATCTCTCTGCCTGGCTCGCCGGAAAGGGAATGCTCCGTGCTTCCGCCCGGCGCGGTGTCGCGCAGGCGCTTCAACATGCAGTGCGTCGCGTGCGGGCTCTGCGTCACGCGATGCCCGGGCCACTGCCTTAGGACGTCCACGAAGCTCAAGACGTTCGGACAGCCCGAGATGACCTTCCAGAAGGGCTACTGCATTCCGGGCTGCGACTTCAGGTGCGCGCGCTCGTGCCCGACGGGCGCGCTCGCCCCGAAGACCTCCGACAGGCAGCACCTGCACATGGGCAGGGCCGTCTGGCAGAAGGAGAGGTGCCTGCGCACGACGGAGGACGTGCAGTGCACGGCGTGCGCCAGGAAGTGCCCGGTCAAGGCCATCCACATCGTAAAGGGGATCCCCGTCGTGGACGAGCTCGTCTGCATCGGCTGCGGTGCGTGCGAACACGTCTGCCCGGCGAGGCCGGAGCCCGCGATGGTCGTCCAGGGCTACGAAGTCCAGCGCGAGATACTGCCAATGGGCGAGGGCGACGTGCTCGCGGAGATGCGCACGCTCGTGACGTCCGGCGCGGCGGCATGCGCCGCGGCGCGCGACGGCGTGATCATCGCGAAGGAGTCCGGCCGCGGCATCAAGCCCCTTCTCACGCTCCTCGACAGGAAGAGCCTCGCGAATTCGATTGTCGCGGACAAGATCATGGGCCGCGCGGCGGCCGCGATATGCATCGTCGGCGGCGCACAGAGGGTGTGGGCGCAGACAATGTCCGCCGACGCCGCCGCGCTGCTCAAGAAGCACGGCGTGGAGTGCGACGCGGACCAGACCGTCCCGATGATAATGAACCGGGAGAACACGGGCGGATGCCCGATGGACGCCGCCGTCCAGGGCGACGACAACCCGGCGAGCATGGTCAAGAAGCTGAGGGAACAGGTGGGGATGTAATATTATGTAATTATGGAATTGTGGAATTGCGGGATTGCCGTGTCCGACCCCGGCGTGTCGCATGTCGCGTGTCGGATGTCGCGTGTCGAATGTCGGCGTGTCGCGTGTCGAATGCCGAATCAGGAGAAGTATGAATGGCGGGATCGGTAAATGTGAAGCGAGAATGCAAAATGCAAAGTGAACAAAGGAGAAAGATGCAGAAGATCATATTGACGGCGTTGGCGTCGTGCGTCGCCGCCGTGGCGTCCGCCGACCTGCGGCAGGACTTCGCGGCGAAGCTGTTCGACCGCGAGGCCCTGAAGCGCACCGCAGCCGCATACGCGGAGAGGAACCCGGCGCTGTTCCCGGACCGCGACGCGCTCCTCGCCGAGATCGACGCGGCGAAGACGCCCGCCGAGATCGACGCAGTCTCGCACAAGGTGGTGTTCCGGCTCCCCGAGGTCGCGGAAATCGGCGAGATCCTCTACATCCGCCGCACGTCGAAGAACGGGCTCGGCCTTCCAGCGAACTGGAACGGAAACACGTCCATCAGGATCGACGGCTACTCAAACGCCATCGCCCGCGTCACGCTCGACCCGGCGAAGCGCGGCGACGCGGGCCCTCGCAACGTCTATGCCAGTACGGCGTTCGTCGGCGATGTCGACCTCGACTTCGACGCGAAGAGGATCGCGTTCTCCACCAAGAGCCCTACGACCGGCGGATGGTGCTCGGCGGAGCTTCCGCTCGACGGCTCCGCAGCCCTGCGCGAGCTTTCGCCCACGGACACTCCCTACGTCCACTACTACAACCCGATGTACCTCCCGAACGGCGAGATGATCATGATCGGGACGGTAGGGTTCCAGGGCGTGCCGTGCGTGAGCGGGTCCTCCAACGTCGGAAGCCTCATCCTGCGCCACGCCGACGGCAGGTGCCGCCGCCTCACCTTCGACCAGGACGAGAACTGGTACCCGACGCTGACGGAGCAGGGGCGCGTGATGTTCCTGCGCTGGGAGTACGCTGACTCGGCGCACTACTTCTCGCGCCTGCTGATGACGATGAACCCCGACGGCTCCGACCAGAAGGAGTTCTACGGCTCGAACAGCTACTGGCCGAACTCGCTCTTCTACGCGCGCATGGTCCCCGGCTCCACCACGAAGTTCATGGGCATCGTCTCAGGGCACCACGGAGTGCCGCGAATGGGGCGGCTCGTCCTCTTCGACGCCGCGAAGGCGCGCAACGAGACGGCGGGCGCGATACAGACCATCCCCGGATGGGGCCGGCCCGTCGAGAACAAGACCCGCGACCAGCTCGCGAACGTGATCTGCAAGAACGGACAGTTCTTCCTCCACCCGTGGCCGCTATCGGACAGGGGCGCGCTCGTCTCGATGGTCGACCCCCGCACCAATAACAGGTGGATCATCGCGTATGCCGACGTCTATGACAACCTCTATCCGCTCGTCGTGGACCACGACCCCGCCATGCACAGCTTCCAGCCCTACCCGCTCATGCCGCGCAAGCGACCGGCGCTTCCGGTCGCGCGCGCCGACGAGTCGAAGACCAACTGCCTAGTCAACATCGTCTCCGTCTACGAAGGCCCGGGCCTCGCGGGGATCCCGAAGGGAACCGTCAAGAAGCTGCGCCTCTACAACTTCGAGTACACCCCGTACCTCTGGAAGGGCCGCCACTGCGGCGGGCACTACGTGATCGGCATGGAGGGCCCGTGGGACGTCCGCGTCGTCCTCGGCGAGGTGGACGTGGAGGAGGACGGCAGCGCGTTCTTCGAGTGCCCCGCGAACGTGCCAGTCGCGATACAGCCGCTCGACAAGGACGGACGCCACCTCCAGGAGATGCGCAGCTGGTTCGCGGGCGTCCCCGGCGAGACGCTCTCCTGCATCGGCTGCCACGAGCCGCAGAGCATGGGGGCCCCATCGGCGACGAAGCCCACCGCCTACACCAAGCCGCCGCAGAAGATCAAACCGTGGCGCGGCGAGAGGCGCGGCTTCTCCTTTGCACGCGAGGTCTGCAACGTCATCGAGCGCCGCTGCTCGGGATGCCACGACGGATCCCCCGCGAAGAAGACCTTCCTCGGCGCAAGGCTCCCGAAGTTCAACGGAGCGCCCCGCGAGATATACGACAACCTGCACCCGTACGTCAGGCGCAACGGGCCCGAGGGCGACTACCACCTGCTGACGCCCATGGAGTTCCACGCATCCACCTCGCCGCTCGTGCAGACCCTCGAGAAGGGACACCACGGCGTGAGGCTCGACGCGGAGGAATGGGACCGCCTCAACTGGTGGATGAACATCAACGTCCCCTTCCACGGAACCTGGACGGAGACCGGGCAGCCGCACCCCGAGGTCATCCAGCTCCGCCGCAGGTACGAGAAGACGTTCTCCAACATCACGTTCGACCCCGAGAAGATCGTGAACCCGTACCAGAAGGTGGCGTTCGTCCCGCCGGACGCGGAGCTCCGCAAGGTAGACGAGGCGAAAGTCGCCGCGGAACGCTCCGGAAGGAAGACCGACGACGGGAATGCCGACCGCAGGGTGAGGAAGGTCGCGCTCCCCAACGGACGCGTCGTCCGCTTCCGCCGCGTTCCCGCCGGCGACGGGCTGAAGGCGTTCTGGATCAGCGAGACGGAGATCACGCAGGGCGACATGCGGGCATTCGACCCGTCGTTCGACAACGGTGTCTACGACATGCACTACAAGGACCAGGTGAAGCGCGGATACTACATGGACATGGACTCCGAGTTCAGCAGCCCGCGCGCGGCCGACTTCCCGGCGATCCGCGTGAGCCAGAAGCAGGCGAACGCATTCTGTAGGTGGATGTCCGGCCTCGCGAAGAGCAAGGCCTCGCTCCCGACGGAGGCCGAATGGGAGCGCGCGTGCCGCGCGGGCTCGCAGGCGCCCTTCTCGTACGGAGGGTTCGACGCCGACTGGGGCGGATTCGCCAACCTCGCCGGCACAAACCGCGTGCTCCTTGCCGTCTCCGGCGTGAATCCGCAGCCGATCAAGAACCCACATCCGTCCCTCGACTGGGAGCTGCGCGACCACCGCTTCGACGACGGATTCCTCTTCCTCGCGCCGGTGGGGTCGCTCAAGCCTAACGCATGGGGGCTCTACGACATGCACGGCAACGTCTCCGAATGGACCTCGACCATTGACGCCGACGGCAAGGCGGTCGTCAAGGGCGGGAGCTGGAACTCGCTTCCCACCGCTGCCACCGCCTCGTGGCGGTGGAGCTATCCGAAGTGGATGCGTCCGTACGACGTCGGTTTCCGCGTCGTCCTGAGGGGCAGGTGATGGCGTTCCCGGCTTTGTTCGCGGCGGCGGTCCTTATGTCGCAGACGACGAACGTCACCGGCGTGGTGACGTTCGAGAGGGACGGTCTTCCCTTCTACTTCATGCAGGACGACTCCGGGGTGAACTGGCGCGTATCGCGCCCCGAATCCCCGGAGGCGGCGGTGGGCGACCGCATCACCGTCACCGGGGAGCGCGAGCAGAGCGTGAAGCACCGCATCTCGACAAAAGCCCTTTCTGTGATTGGCAAGGCGCCGGGCGGCCCGCCGCCGCCGAAGGAGGTCACGCTGGCCGAGCTCTTCGCGAACATCATGCCGTTCGGCAACTCCGAATGGTACGGCGGGATGTTCACGACCGAGGGGCTGCTGCGGGACATAAACCGCCGCCAGAACACGACGCAGCTTCTAGTCGGCGAGGACGACAACTGCATACAGGTCGAGATGCCGTGGGCGCTCGAGGACTCCCTGCCGTCGAAGCTCGTCCTCGGCGCGCGCGTGCGCGTCACGGGCGCGCTTGCATACACCTCGATAGAAAACTTCGAGGAGCAGGTCTTCGGCCGCATCGAGAACATCGAGCTCATTCCGATCTCCGGCGAGGACGTGAAGGTCGTGCGCCGCGCGCCCAAGCCTCCATACTGGACCACGCGCCGCGTGCTCACGGTCATCGCCTCGTGCGGCGCCGTCTCGCTCGTCCTGCTGGTGTGGGTGGTGACGCTCCGCTGCATGGTGCGCCGCAGGTCGCGGGAGCTGGCGGACTCCATCCGCCAGCGCGAGACGACGCGCATCGAGGCCGACGCCTCGCGCCGCGAACGCCTCCGCCTCGCCGCCGACCTGCACGACGGGTTCCAGCAGTACCTCGCAGGCGCGATGTTCCGCCTCAAGGCCGCGCGCAACTACCTCCCGAAGGACGCCGAGAAGAGCAGGGAGCAGCTGGACAAGGTGCACGACGCCCTCCAGCACACGCAGAACGGGCTAAGGACGACGCTGTGGGCCATGAACGAGGAGAGCGAGGGCCCCGAGTCGCTGAAGGCGCTCTTCTCCTTCGTGGCGCGCCGCATGGCGCACTGGGAGGGAATCGTCACGATCGTGAGCGAAGGCGAGGAACGCACCGTCGCGCGGCACTTCTGCGGCTCGCTGCTCCTCATAATGCAGGAGGCCGTCGGCAACGCAATACGGCACGGCGCGGCAAAGCACGTCGAGGTCCGGGTGTCGTTCCGCGAAAAGGACATCGAGCTTGTGATCAATGACGACGGATGCGGCTTCGACGTCGGCGCAGCCCTGGAGACGGGACACTACGGGCTCAGCACGATGGAGCGCCGCATCAACGAACTGGGCGGCGAGATGAAGATCGAAAGCAGGCCCGGCGCCGGAACGACCGTCCGCTTCTCCATCCCGGCCTAGTCATTCCCCCTAATCTACGGGAATGCGATCTTGCGTGCGCGCGGGCGCTTGCCGGGAAGGCGGTTGTTGTTCTCGGTCTTTAGGCGGCGGATCAGCGACCTCACGCCGTTGGCCCACCTGACGGGGTCTGGCGGATTGTAGCGGCGGCCGAACTCCACCAGGTCGCCGGTGTAGTGCTTGCGTATCGTCCCGGACGCCCACAGCCCCTGGATGTAGAACGACTTGACGCCGTCCTGGTAGCGGTGGGCGCGATGCCCGGAGTTCATCGGGCCGCCGACGCCGAACTCAAGGCCAGGGCGCCCGTTCTCGTGCCGCCTGATCGCGGCGAGTAGCCACGTCTGCTCGTCGTTCAGGCCGTCGCTCGCCGCGATCTCGCGGATCATCCTCCACTCGTGCGCGGGGATGAGCGCACCCAGCGCGGGTGCCGCGAACGACACCACCGCCGCAGCGGCGAGAACAAGGGCGACTTTGCGGCGGAGCGACGCCATGGCTACTGCCTCACCCCCGGCCAGCTGGCGAAGCGGCTCGCGGCCAGCGCCTTGTACTTTGCGCCAAAGCCGCCGTTGACGTACGGGTCGATGGAAATCCCGCCCCTCGGGGCGAACTTCCCGTAGACCTCCATGTACCGCGGCTTGAGAAGCCGCACAAGGTCGTCGTACACGACGTTGACGACATCCTCGTGGAAGTCGCCGTTGTTGCGGAAGCCGAAGAGGTAGAGCTTCAGGGACTTCGACTCGACGAGCTTTTTGTCCGGGATGTAGCGGATCGTCAGCGTAGCGAAGTCCGGCTGCCCGGTCTTCGGGCAGAGCGTCGTGAACTCCGGCGCGGTGAACACGACCCAGTAGTCGCGCTCCGGGTGGCGGTTGTCGAACGCCTCCAGCACCGAGGGGTCGTAGCCCCCCGGCACTGGAACGGCGCTGCCGAGCGTCTTCAGCGAGGCGACGTCGCGCCCTGTCGCTGAACCGGCGCGTCTCACTTCGCGGCGGCCTCCGCCGCGCGGCGCATCACCTTCTCGTGCGCCTTCTTCAGGACGTCGGCCCTGTACTTCAGCACCTTGCGGTCGTAGGAGAGCAGGCCGTTGATCTCGATCTCCACGTCCGTAGTCTGCGTGTAGATGGAGCCAGAGAGCCCCTGCTCCGCGAACTCGCCGAGCTTGTCCATGAGCCCGAGGTACGTCTTCTCGAGGCCGTCGGGCGTCTTCGTGTCCTCAATGCCGCCGTAGCCCCAGTTGCCTGTCTTCTCGCCAAGGACCTTGCCTTGGTCGAACTCGCGCCAGATGTGCCCCGCGACGGGATGGCCGAGACCGCCGAACTCGCCGAGGAAGCTCACGCGGCGATCGTTCACGGGCGGCATCGCGGGCCCGCGGTAGGCGTGGTAGTCGACGATGTCCGCCGCCTCGCACTTGTCGGCGGGGAGATGCCGCGTGGTGGTGCGGCCCTTCTTGTCGCGCTGGAACGTGGAGCCGCCCTCGAAGTCGCACCAGCCGGACGGTCCGTCGACGAGGCGCGTGGGGTCGTACTTCTTCACGAAGTCGAGCGTCGTGTGCGTGAGAACGGGGTCGTGCTGGCTCCAGCCCTCGTTGTAGGGCACCCAGATGACGATGGACGGCACCTTGCGGAGAAGGTCCACGAGGCCCTTCAGCTCGCGGCGGTAGAGGTCGTAGTCCTTCGTGGCCTCCCAGCGGAACGGGTCGTGCGCGCTGTGGGTGGTGCTGGGCATGTCCTGGAGGAGCAGTAGGCCCATCTTGTCGCAGAGCGCGTAGTAGCGCAGGGGCTCAACCTTGATGTGCTTGCGCATCGCGTTGAATCCGCAGTCCTTGAGCGTCTGGATGTCGAACGCCATCGCCTCCTCCGAGGGCGGCGTGAGCAGGCCGTCAGGCCACCACCCCTGGTCGAGCGTGCCCATGACGTAGTACGGCTTGTTGTTTAGGAAGAAGCGGAGGACGCCCTTTGAGTCCTTGCGCTTCTCGAACTTGCGCATGCCGAAGTAGCCCTTGATCTCGTCCTTGCCGAACTTCGCGGTGAAGTCGTAGAGCGCGGGAGATTCAGGCGACCACAGCTTGAAGCCCTTCGGCATCTTGATCGTGCAGGGCTCGCCAGGCTTGAACGTTGCCTTGAATGTTGCCAATGTGGAATTGTTGCCAGTGCCAATGTTGCCATTTCCCAATTGGGAATTGGTTTTGGGAACTGGCAACACTTCCACACTTCCACATTCAGTATCACCATATTTGAGACCGCAGACCTTGAACGTGAGCGTGACCGTGCCCGCGTCGATGTCGGTGACGACGTCGTAGTCGGCGATGTGCTTCTCCGGGACGGTCTCCGTCCACACCGTCTGCCAGATGCCGCTCATGCGCGTGTAGAAGCAGGCGTATGTCTTGAAGGACTGCTTGCCGCGGCTGTTGATGTGCGCCTCGGTCGGGTCCCACACGAGCACGGTGAGCGTGTTCTCGCCCTTCTTCGCGTAAGGCGTGAGGTCGACCGTGAACGGGAGCTGTCCGCCCTCGTGCGGGGTGCAGCCCACCTCGTCGTGGCCGAGGAACACGATCGCGCGGAAGTCGACCGCGCCGAAGTGGAGGAGAATCTTCTCGCCCGGCTTCGGGTCGAGGTTGATCTTGCGCGTGTACCAGAGGTACTGGTGCGGCTCGAGCAGCTTGCCGTTGCATCCGGAGAGCGGGGCTTCAAGCGCGAATGGCACGAGGATCTTGCCGTCCCACTTCTCGGGGCGGGCGTCCGTCTTGCCGATGTCGGTGATCGCATAGTCCCACTTGCCGTTCAGGTTGGTCCAGTTCTCGCGGACCATCTGCGGACGCGGATAGCCGCGCCATGCGTTTTCGCTAGTGACCTTCTCTCCCCAGGGCGTGAGCATCGTCCCTGCCTGCATTGCTGTCGCCGCAAGGGCACCCGTCATCAACATTAGTTGCTTCATTTTTGTTCCTTTCGGTCTTTCATTGCCATTGGGGCCTGAACCCCAGTTTCCCTATTTTACCATTTGCCGCCGCCATAGTCAATCACGGCACGGCAATTTTCTCCCTGGCATAGTCCGGCCGCGTCTCACCGGACGGAGACGACGACCTTCTGAGTTCCGGGGTTGAGCGGAAGCTCCTCGCCCTTCCACTCGAAGACGCCGCTCACGCCGTCGGGGAGCGTTACCTCGCCCTCGACTGCGTCGCCGTCGAAGCGCAGCTTCGTGAGAATCATGCCCTTCGGGTGCGGCGTGGCGGCGTCGATCCACTTGAGTCCACCCGGCTGCGGCGCGATGCGCACCGTCCTGAACCACGGCTCATCCGGCGTCACGCCCGCGATCGCGGAATGCAGGAAGAAGAGCGGATGCGCCGCCCAGGCGTGGCAGTCGCTCTTCGCCTCGATGCCGTCGTCCTCGAGC
>CADCCQ010000075.1 GCA_902799955.1 uncultured bacterium
TTGCCGCCTGTCGCCGTGAGGCGGCCCTTTCCGGTGATGTAGAGCGTCATGTCGCTCGGCAGCAGTATGCCCGCGCCCGCGCCGTCGCGTCCGTTCGCGCCGCCGCCGGTCACGGTCAGCGAACAGTTTTCGGGAATGTTGATGACGACCTTGTTGCCGCCAGCGCCGTTGTTGCCGACAACCTGCAGCGCGTTCTTTCCGGCACCGACGCTGATGGAGGCATTGCCGGAAACCGTGTATATCGTCCCGCCCAGGAGCTGCTTCGTGTCGTTGCCGCTCACGATCGTGCCGGTATCCATCGCCGACGCTGGATGCGCTGCCAGCAGCGCAACCAGCAAAGTTGAAAAGTTGAAAAGTTGAAAAGTTGAAGAGTTCTTTTTTGCGGAATTCATTTTCTGGTTCTCCTTTCGTCAGAAGAGAGCGATGAGATTAGATTAAACAGCATTCCTCCGATTTGTTTTGAAGAATCGTACATAGTCTTGAACTGTTCGTCTGTTATGTAGCCAAGATCCCTTGCATTGTACAATTGAGAGCAAACTTCAGCCGCCGAGCCTTTTGCAATCCAAAGGAAATTGATTAACTCTTTGTTGCCGCGCCGCTCAAACCCCTCTGCAATGTTTGAACAAATGGATACGGCTGCGCGTTGAATCTGGTCCTTCAACCCGTAGTCCTTGCAAAAATCGCCGCACCTTGTCAACGCATAGACGTCCTTGACAAGAACCCGGGCGTTTTGCCAGGCATTGATTTCCTCAAATGTTTTAAATGCCGCCATTCTTCAACCTTTCAACTTTTCAACTTTTCAACCTTTCAACTTTTCAACCCTCTCACAGATTCCCGAACGCGGTGCCGCAGACCGTCTGCGCGGCACTTCCGCCGTCCTCGACCTTGCCGCCAGCCGGCACGATCACGTTGAACGCGCCGTCAGGACCGTCATAGGTGAGGAACATGTCGCACGGCGCCGACTGCGTCGTGAACTTGAAACTGTCCTGCGTGAAGTTCGCCGGCCAGTTCGACCGCACCGACTTCACGTCACGCACCGTAATCGACGAACCCAACCCGCCGAGCGCCCGGTCCTCCACCCGCGTCAGCGTGCAGTCCTTCGGGAATGCCTTGAGCGTCGCCCCTTCCTGCACCGTCACGCTTCCGACCGCCGCCGAGTCGATGAACACGCCGCCGGCCACCGCCCCAGCCGGCGCATACACGACGTCCGCCGCCGAAGTGCGGGACGCGCGGGCCGCGCGCGGCGCGGTGGAAAGCCGCTGACGGGGCTTGAGTTCGTTCGCGTCCGGCGGCGTCAAGCCGATTTCCGGCGCGCCCTTGACCAAGCCCATCGCGTCGGCGAGCGAGCGCCCGATTCCGTCCGGGTCGTTCCCCTCCCTGTCGTTCAACTCCGCGTAGAAGACGCCGTTCGTATCGATCGGCACGCGCAGCGTCCGCGCCCACAGCGCAGTCTCCGGCGCCTTGGAGTCGTAGATCCGGAACGTAAGACTCAGCGCCTCGGCCTTCCGCTCGCCGGTCGAGCGCAGCAGCACCCCGCGGTACGTCAGCACCTGCGGCACGTTCGCCATCGCCGTTGTCGCGGTCATCGCCGCGACTACGGCGATGGCGAGAGTTGAAAAGTTGAATAGTTGAAAAGTTGAAATGTTCCTTTTCAACATTGCCAAGATTTCTTTTTTCGTTTTCATTGCATTTTATTCCTTTAAATCTGAGAGATTGAGATTCGTACTTTTCAACTATTCAACTTTTCAACCTTTCAACCTTTCAACCTTTCAACCTTTCTACTCCAAGGCGCCAGCCTTGATGGCTCGCTGCAGGACGAATACGCCGAGCGACACGATCGGCTGCTTCGCGGTAAGCCCGCTCACCGTCCACGTCACGAACCCGGCCGTCGTCTCCGTCGGCGTCCGCTCGAAGTTTATCGTCCCGTGCGGATCGTTGTTCTCGCGCCACGAGAACTCCATCCGGTTGGTGATGCTCCAGAGCTCCGGCTTGACAATACCGGCATAGTTCGCGAGATCGTCGCCGCTCGGCGTCGGCCCCGAGTAGTCCGCCTTCTTGCCGTCGTGGTCCGGATGCCACGCGTGCCGGAACGGATTGTCCGACGCCCTCTCCGCGACCGTCCAGTCGAACGCGAGAGTGTCGCCGAACGCGCCGGAGGACTTTTCCACGATCGGGTTGTCGATGCTCATCATGATTGTCGAGAACCGGCGGGCGTTCTCCACCGTCGCCGGGACGGATTCCAGCTCCTTGAAGAGCCGCGGTGTGCCGTTGGTGTCGACGCCAGCCGCCACGCGCTGGAGCAGCTTCACCTTGCCGTCCGGCGCAACATGCATCATCACGCTCATCTTGAGCGTCCCACCCGCCTTGACCGGCAACGGGTCGTCCAGCCGCGAGACGGCCTCCAGCTGGATAAACCCGCTCCAGAGCCCAACCGGGAATTCCACCGCCTCGGCGGATTCTGACGTCTTTATGATAATGATCGGCACCCTTACGCGCATCTGCGTGCCGGAAAGGTCGTCGATCACCAGCACCGCGCCGTAGGCGGTGTCCTGCGGCATGGTGAGACGGTTGATGGAAAAGGCCTCCGTCACGGACTTGCCGGGGGCGATCTCAACCTCCCAGGTCGATCCCTGGGTCAGGTTCGTCCATGCCGGCTCGACCATGAGATCCGTGCGCGGCAGCTGCCGCTTCAGTTCCGGCGGGAAGTTCTCGCCGGCCAGGGACGAACCCATTACCGTGAAGCGGAATATGCGATTGGTGGAGCTGTCGTTCTTCACCGACAGGTGCGCCCGCGAATCATCGGCCCCGAACACGACTTCGTCCGCGCTGGCAAAGCCGATCACGCCGTTCCAGCTGCCGGGCCTCTCGGCCGAGGCCCCGTAGGCGCGACCCGAGACGATCATGGCATTGCCCATGAACGAGCTCTTGAAGGTCGGCACGCTGTTCGTGCCCTTCACATCGTAGAGCACCCCCTTGTTGCCATACGGCCCCTCCTTGAAGCAAGTCGACGCCAGCACCTTGTCCGTGGTGGAAAGCGTAAGCCCGACCAGATTGACAAAATCGCCCTTTGTCGTGTCGCGCCAGGTCATCGCCGGCGCGCGCGGCACGCCGGTGACGGTCAGGGAGAGCGTGGACTTCGGGGTCGGCAGCTTCGAGCCGTCGACGTAGACGAGGTAGCACATGCCGCCGCGGAGGGCGCGGAGCGACGATCCCGTCGAGTCCTCGCGCATCCACGTCAGGTAGGACAGCGGCTTCTGCTCGATCACGGAGCCGTCGTCATTGATCTGGCGCGTCGACTCGTAGGCATCGCTCTCGTACGCCATCACCGCCATCACCGCGCCATGGTTGGCGGCGTCGAACACGGTCTCGCACAGGGCGTCTCCCGTCGTCGCCTCGTCGCCGTCGTCAGGCGTCACCTCGAGATAGACCCCGTTCCAGCCCGCAGAGAGCTGGAGCGTCTGGTCCACGTGCGAAGCCGAAGCCGTCATGGCCGCGAGCCCAACCGCCACGGCTACCACCGTTGAACGATTGAGTCTTCCTGCGAAGCTCATGAGTTTGTCCTCCCTGCATATCTTAGTTTGATTCTTGAAATTCATATCTTTTCAACCTTTCAACCTTTCAACCTTTCAACTTTTCAACCTTTCAACCTTTCAACACTACTTCGCCTCCAGTTTGAAGAAACGCTGCGGCGATTCCGTCGCGGGCGTCATGTAGATCTTTATGATGTCGCCGACGTCCGCGGGATCGGCCGAGGGCGCAATCTGCAAATACTCGTCGCCGGACTTGCTCGTGCGGACTTTCTGCTGCATCCACGCGGGATTCGTGAGGTCCGTCGTCGTCGTCACGCCGTAGACGTGCCCGCCGACGTACTCGAAGGAAATCTCCGCCATTCCGGGCTCGAACGAAAACGCCCTGACCCTCAGGCAGTCGGAGGGATCGAACGGATTCGTGCCCGCGATATACTCGGCGTAGTTCGACGCGCCGTCGCCATCATAGTCGGCGAACGGGTCGTAACTCTTCCCGCTGTACTCCTCCTCGTCTTCCATCCACCACTCGATCCCGTCGACGTACGTCTGTGCGACCTCGTTCGTCACGGTGCCGTCCTGCGAGACATAGCGCCTCACGTCGATCAGCTTCAGCATCACGGTCTGGGACGCCAACGCTCCGCCGACGGTCACGGGCTCGGTGGAGATGAGCGTTCCGCTCGCCTGGGACATCACGCAGTTCAGCTTGTCGCCGACGGCGCAGGTGGAGTCCGTCGCCGTGGACGACAGCGGGATTCTCAGAACGAAATTGATGCCGTCCGCAGTCGCTTCAATTATCTTCGACTCGGCGATGATCTGCCCGTTCGTGTTGACCGCGCGGATCACGACCTCGCTGTCTGGCTTCAGGAGCACGTTTCGTCCGTACTCGTCATAGCCCATCACCGAGCCCTTGATGACGTGCGTCCCCACGGGAAAATTCGCCGCAGCCAGCGCCGACCACGCCCCCAACGCCGCCAACGCCAGGGCTGCTTGCAGTTTCGTCATTGTCATTTTTGCTTCTCCATGTTTATATTGTATACCCACCGCACGAGATTAGGTTACATCTTCGCACCCCATCCCGCGTCCACACAGTTGATTCCAGTAGATGAGAATTCTCAGCCCTTCCACGGGCAGATTTTGATAGTATAGCAAATCTCGTCTCTACGCGCAATGCGTGAGATTTCCGCCTGTGCAAAGCAGTCATTCCGTGCTTATGCCGTTGACGTTGACTCTTTTAGCGCTTTTGCTGCGCGCCGCATCGCCGCCGCCCTTCGCCGCATTTGCCGCGCCAGCGGTCGGGGACAGCGCAGTATAGCGCATAGTGTTGTTAAGTCTCATTGATGCGCAATATATCAAAAATTCGTGGCTCGCGGCGGACGGCGCCACTACGCGTGCTGCGGCTTCTTGAACATCAGATGCACATAGTCGCGCTTGAAGTACGACGGACAGTCCTGGATGAGGAAGTCGTTCACGCACCTTATGCTGCTGTCGACCGTGACTTCCGTCTGGTCGGACTTCTTGATCTTGAGCTCGGACTCGATCGGTGACATCCAGTTCTGCTTTCTGTAGTTCTTCCACTGTTCCGCGTTGTACACCTTGTCGTCCTGCTTGAGCTGCTTGGCGTACTGGATGGCCTCGTTCAGGCGTCTTTCCGTCGCCTTCAGCGCATTCTTCGAGATCCTGGGCGCGATGGAGTCGAGGTACGCCTGCTTCTTTTCGGGATTCGCGTCCATGTCCATCAGCTTGTTGTAGAAGTCCTCGTCGATCTCCTCGGGCAGCGCGACGCTCTGCATGCCGAGCGTCCTGATGATCGCCATCTTGACTTCCGGAGACCTGACTTTCGCGAAGTCGACGATCAGGGCGCCGTCTGTGCCGTACTTCTTTATCCCGGGATCCTTCGACACGCGGAGGTTGAATTCGTTCTCCCCGCCATTGCCGTGGACGTCCTTGCACACGCTCTTCAGGTTGTTGACGAACCGCGCGGCCGTGTATTTGTCGAGCGCGAATCTCTGGAGGCCGATCTTCCACGAGGCGAACGACGCGTCGTTGTCTATCGCCTTGACCGTCACGTTGTATTCGGCGTTGCCCAGGTTGTCTTTCTTCTCTCCGTCCTTTTCGACCTTGACGAAATAGTTGTCCCAGTGGCGGTCGCCCTGTCCGGTGATGAGGTCAAGCCACATCAGCCTGTTGAGCTTCTGTGCGACCGTGCCCAGGACGTTGACCTGCTCCTGGCCCGGCGGAACCGTCTTGTGCATGTTGGCCGGCGCAATGCCCTTGCCGCCGCCGCCCTTGCGCTTTCTCCACACGTCGCCGCCGGAGTAGCCCTCGGCCTTCTCCATGAAAAAGCCGAACTGGCCCTTGTGGCTGCCGACCGAATACTTGACCATCAGGTCCTCGCAGCCGAACGCCTTGGCGGTGTCCTGCGAGGCGAGGTTCAGGTTCACCGTCTTCTGCGCGTCCCGGTAGGCGCTGTTCATGCCGAGCAGCAGGTTGCTCATGCCGATGCGGCTGTCGAACTCGGACTTGAACACGAGCTCCCAGCCGGACTTCGTCGTCAGCAGATAGGTGTTTCCGGCCATGCCGGAGCCGAGCATCCTGGAGCTGGCGATGTTCGACTCCTCGGTCGCGGGGTCGACGTCGCCCGGCTTGAACCCGAGGACCTTCGCCTCGATGACGTTGGAAAGCCCCACTTCTCCGAGCATGATCCTGCGCACGTCTATCGTCGCGAGCCCGGGGTCCTCTCCGCCGTTCCTGATCCGCTCGCCCGACTCGAGCAGCGCCTTGAACTGCGCCTTGACGAGGTGAACCCCCTTCACCGCCTTGGCGACGCTCTGCGCGGTTGCCTCGTCTACGCCTACCGACATCAGGGCCGACGCAAGGTTGGGGTACAGGCCGCGGAGCTTCACGATGCATGCGTTGAACTTGTCGTCAAACTCCTCCATCGGCAGATTGCCGAGCGAGTAATCGCGTATCAGCTCGACGAACTCCTTTCGCGCGAGCTTGAACTGGAACACGAGGTTGTTGCTCGTGGCGGCGCCGGACGACATTACCTTGTCGCCGCCGGGCGCGCTTTCGGGCGAAAGCATGGCCTTCACCTCCTCGAGAAACACCTGGCGCGACCGCTTGACGGAGACGTTCCGCGCGTCGGCGATCTGCGCGGAGACATCGGCCAGCAGCTTCTCCATCGCGTCGAGGAGCGACGAGTCGACCTCCGTCGTCTTTGTGATCGCCACCCCGTTGTCGCCGAGGATTTCCTTGCCCTCATGGCTGGTCATGACGGTCTCGTTGAGGCCGTTCTTGCGCACGTTTTCAAGGGCGCTCTTCATGTCCGCCATGTCGAGCTGCAGGGCGAGGATCTCCTCGCCGCTCAGCACCTTGGAGCCGTCCGCCGCGAAGGCGTCCAGCTTCTCGGCGAGCGGGCGCATCCTCTCGCCGAAGGTCCTGTTGACCATCTCGAGCGATTCCGCCGTGCCGTGGCCCATGATGGCCTCGCGCGGCATCAGCTCCTTGAACGTCGCGTTCAGGAGCTCCGTGACCCGAGGATCGGCAGCTGGGTTTTCCACTGCGTCATTCTGGACGAGCTGGTACATCTTGAACACGAGCGAGTCGATCTCCGAGACGCGCCGGTCGCACTGGAACTGCACCTCCGTGAACGCGTTCTGCAGCTCGGCGTCCACCTGGTCGTTCCGGGCCAGGCGCTGGCCTAGCCTCTCGATCTCCTCCGAGAGCGCCTGCTGTGACTCGATCGCCGCCTTCACCGCCTTGGCCGTGGGGTTCATGCTCCAGAAGCCCTTCCGCCACACGAGATCGCCCGTCTTCTCGTCCTTCATCAGCGCCTCGGCGAGCTCGCGGCCGGAGAACTTGTCGAGCGCCTTGAGCTTGGCCGTCGCGTCCGTGGCGAGGCTTTCGAGCTTGTCCTTTTCCTTCTGGGTCAGCACGCCGAGGTCGGTCAGCGATTCGCCGACCTTCTGGACGTTCTTGACTGCGTCCGCGGAAACGGACTTCCCCGCCGCGTGCACCAGGAGAACGTCCAGCTGCTGGACGACGCTCTTGGCATTTCCGAGCTGCGGAGCCCCTTCCGGGACGGCATCGGCGCCCGGCTGGGGCTGGTTCGCATTCCCGGTATTCTGGACATTGGTCTCGATCGTGGGCCTGAAGTCCACGCTGACGTTGCTCAGTCCGCTCAATGAGTTGATTCCGCCCATGATATTCCTCCTCTCGCTTTTCTTTTGCTGCCCTGTCTACACGCGAGACGGACAAAAGTTACACTCGATCCATTTTTTATTGTCCCTACCGGATGTAGCTGGACAGCAGGCACTTTCCTCCTTACTGGCGCCTTGTTTATCATATCCTGCCGCCGAGAGCAATCTCAAACCTCGCCTTCTGTGAGCGTCGTTAAAACTGCCGCAGGGCCTGTCCCCGTTGATACTATATCAAATCCGCCGCGATGCTTGCCCACCCCTTTGTTCAGTCTCGCCTGAGGTCGCGGCGGAGGCGGGCGTAGCGGGCGAGTTCGTGGGGCTTGACGAGGAATAGCCGCTTCGAGTCGCCGCCGCCGTCGCGCACGTACATCATCGCGTCGACGATCTTCTTCATGCCCATGCGCTCGGGACCGGTCGCGTCGTACTGGCTGCGGACGCCGCCGAGGTAGATGGGGCTGAGCCCGAAGAACGGCGCATCATATGTCATCACGATCCACTCGTCCGCGTCCGCGGCGATCTTCGCCTCCATCTTCTTGAGCTCCCCGCGCGAATGCTCGTCGCCCATTCCCTCCTGGAACCACGGGAACCACTTCTGCGTCTGCTGGTTGAGGATGGTCATCTTCCCGATCTGGCCGACGATGCGCGCGGGCTTGTTCTGGTCGAGGTAGGTGACGTAGTAGTCGAAGCCGACCTTGGCGACGGCCTCGTACTGCGGCTCGCCCTTCTGGAAGTAGTACGGGTCGCAGTCCTGGAACGGGTAGTAGCCGATCGGCACCAGCCGCCTGCCCACGTGCCCCTCGATCCTGCGGCAGGCGTCCTCCAGGAGCGCAGTCAGATGCTCCGGCTTGAGGAAGCCCTTCGCCTCCGAGATGACCGCCGTGCCGCCGCTCGCGAGGAGCGGCTCGAGCTGCGGGAAGACGCCGCCCATCTCGCGCGGAATGTAGAGCTGCTCCACGAGCTGGGGCGCGTAGTCGTACCAGAGCGCGGGGAAGGCGATGCCGGCGCGCATCCCCTCGAGGCCCATGAGGTCGAGGAACCGCGGCAACGCCGAGACGTGCCCGAGGTCGGCGGCGTAGAAGAGGAAGCAGACCGGGATCGCGTGCTCGGCGAGCTTCCGCTTCAGAAACTCGTCGGAGTACTCGTCCTCCCACGGCGCCTTCGCGTCCTGGAGCCAGTCCACGGGCAGCGGGTGCCGCGTCTGCAGGGTCGTCCCGAGGCGCGGGTCGACCCCGACGAGGTTCATGATGACGCCGAGCTTCGAGAACTCCGTCGCCACGTTGTCCGCCGGCGGCTCGGTGCACTGGTTGCCGACGATCGTGTCGTTGTGCATGCGCTTGGCGAAGTCCACCACCGTCGGCAGGTACTCCACCCAGTTCGTCGGCTGGTAGAGCGCCAGCACCCTGTCGCGGCAGAACTTGCCCGTCCAGCGCTTCATGCCGCCGGGGTTGATGAAGCCGGCGCCGCGCCCTTCGCCCACCCACCGCGCGGCGATGCGCGCCGTCGCCGTGCCGTAGGTGTCGCCATCCGCAAGCGCGTCGACGCGGACGGACGGAAGCGCGCCGGCCGGCGGCTCGCAGAAGACGGAGACGACCGACTTGACCCCCAGCGCCGCGAAGCGCCCGGCGTCCCACGCGTCCTCGGGCACGCCGATGGCGCGGCGGAAGAGGATCTCCGGATAGCAGAACGGCGCGAGGTCGAGGCGGCCGGGCTTCGGCAGCACGACAGCCTCGGCCGGGACCTCCAGCTTGAGGTAGGCGAAGAGGTCGCGGTAGAAGTCCGCGATCTCGTCCGGCCGCCGGCAGCTCACGACGTCGCCGCCGAACGCCTTGACCTCGCGGCGGAACTGGTACGCCGCGCGCGAGGTGATGGCGCAGTAGGCGACCTTGTCGTAGAAGTTGCAGAGGTAGAGGAACTGCTCCATATGCTGGTTGCCGGTGAACGGCAGCATCCGGCAGTTGGCGTAGCCGACCGGCGTGGTCGCGACGTAGTTCTCGAAGTCGACGCCTGCCTTCTCGGCCATCCAGCTCAGGGTCGGGATGACGGCCGAGCAGGCGGCGACGCCCTCGTCGCTGAAGAAGAAGAGCAAAGTGCCGCGGCCGCCCGCGGCCCCGCCGCCGAACGCGCACGTCGCCGCCATCAGCGCCGCGGCGGAAAGCACAACTCGCACAGAATGTTTCAGTCTCATATTGCGCGTATTATACCAAATCCGCCGCGGAGATTACGGTGCGGACGACCTTCGGCGATATTCGGGGCCTGTCCCCTCTGATACCGCTTTTCTTAAAACCCCTTGACGAATTCTCGAACCGTGGATTCAATCTTGCCCTTTACGCCTTTCCAGGTAATAGGCTCAAGCATCTCCGGCATCGGATCGTCCTCCGCGTCGTCGAAATACGTCAACCCACGTAGCGCAAAAGCGAACTCCGAAACGGAGAACTTTCGCTGATAAAACGAGAACATTTCGCCAAGCGGATAAATGTCAAGCAGAAACGCAATGTCTATGAAGTCCTTCTTTCGTCCCCTGTTCGCGGCCGCTGACAGTTTCATCGCCGCGATGTCCTCAAGCCCAGCCAGCACAATGCCATCCTCGTGTACAGATGGCTGCAGCCACGGATAGGGATAGTTCACAAAATCGACCTTCACGCCGTCCACCTTAAGCGTCTGCACCGCCCCGTTCTCAGCCCCGTCGGCCACATGCCCATCCCTCAGAAGTTCTGCACGGAAAGACGTCTGTTCTCCAAAATTTCCGAACAGGTCCAGGTCAATCGACTTGCGATGCCCAAGATGCAGGGCAAGCGCGGTGCCGCCGACAAGCCGCATATCCGCGGCGGGAGGCATCGCCTGAATCCGATTCAGAAGATCCAGGGTGCTTGCGAGGACTGCCTCGAGGTGTAGCATCGGAAGTTCTCCCTTGGTTCGTTCGCGACACAGGCAATGAAGGAAAGCGCCTTCGGTTCAAGCGAACGCAGCGACTTAGCCGTCGCCACGACATCCGACATCCCGTACACATGGATAATCCTGCCGATGTCCGCTACGGTGCCGCGCTCAAGAACCCGCTGCACGACATAGCGCCTGTTCCTCGCAAGGTCCAGGTCGCCAGGATCTGCATCCCAAAAAAGGTTCTCTGAAAAATCGTCTTTGCTCATGTCACCGCATATTATACCATAATTCTCGGCTCACTGCCTGCATCTCGCCCGCCGCGCAATTCCCAAACCACTTTGCGGACTTCGCGAACTTCGCGCGAGGCAAATCTGCCGCGGCGCGTTTTGGTATAATATGCAACACACGAGAAACGGAACACGAGAAATGGAACACTCTTCAATCAAGACATACGTCTGCGGACACAGAAATCCTGACGTCGATTCGGTCATGAGCGCGTATGCGCTCGCCGACCTGCGGCGCCGCACTGGAATGAGCAACGTCGAGGCGATATGCGCCGGGCGTCTGCCGCCGCGCGCAAAGTGGGTGTTCGAGCACTTCCACCTCAAGGGCGTAAGGCCGAAGCGCGACGTCTACGTGCGCGTCAGGGACCTCGTCGACTCGTCCGTTCCCATGATCGACGCGCAGCTCTCGCTCGTCGACGCGCTAAGGAAGCTCGAGGAGTCGGGCGAGTCGTCGCTTCCGGTGAAGGACGCGGCCGGAAAGTTCGTCGGGATGCTGTCGCCGGCGAAGCTCCTTTCGCTCTTTATCGAAAAGGCGGACCTCTCGATCCCGGTGGGCAAGGCCCCGCTTCACCAATGCAGCCAGGTCCTCTCCGAAAACGACCGCGTCCACGACATACGCACCGCCGCGGTCCACAACGCGCACAACCACTTCCCCGTGGTGGACGACAAGGGAGTCCTCGCCGGAACCGTCCTCAAGCGCGCGTTCGCGGAGCCGCCGCCGGCGAGGATGATACTCGTCGACCACAACGAGACGGAGCAGGGCATCCCGGGCCTTGAGGAGATTCCCGTAGTGGAAGTCGTCGACCACCACCGGATTTCGTTTGCCGCGACGAAGGACCCGATCAAGTACACGGCGGACGTCGTGGGCTCGACCTGCACGCTCGTCGCGCGGATGTTCCGCGGCGCTGGCGAGCGGCCGACGAAGGAAGTCGCGGGAGTCCTCATCGCCGGCATAGTCTCCGACACGCTCCTTTTCCAGTCGCCTACTACGACCGACGACGACCGCGCGATGTGCGCGTGGCTCGAGAAGCTCTGCGGCGAATCCGCCGCGGCGATAATGGAGGGGCTGATGTCCGTCGCCTCTCCCCTCACGTCGATGTCCGCCGACGAGGCGGTGGCGGCCGACGCGAAGCTCTACGCCGAAGGCGGCCGCAAGTTCATCCTCGCGCAGATAGAGGAGTCGCACCTCGCCGTCTTCCACCGCCATGCGGCGGAACTCGCCGCGGCGCTTGAGCGGGCGATAAAGGCAAACGACCTCGACTTCGCGGCGCTCATGGTGACCGATCCGGTGCGCGGCAACTCCGTGCTTCTCTTCAAGGGCGACGAGGCGGTGAGGCGCGCGCTTCCGTACCGCCGCGCCGAGTCGGACGTCCTGCTGTTGCCCGGCGTGCTCTCGCGCAAGAAGCAGCTTCTTCCCGAAGTGCTTGCGGCCCTCGCATAATATTTGGATGCCCTTCGGTCGGGTGATATTCTGGGGGGGGGGGGGTAAACATGAGAAAATAGGTCAGACCTAAATTCTCACTTTTACAATCCTAGAGGCCGAGCTTGGCCTTGGTCGCCGCGGCCACTCCGCCTGCCGCGTCCGCGCCGCTCTGCGACACGGAGTTGAGCTGCGGCACCTCCGTCGGCCCGATCCAGCCGGCCTTAACGCCGACGTACCCGTAGAGCCACAGCGCGCCCAGGATCACCAGCGCCAGTCCGATAGCGGACGGCAGCACTCGCTTCAGAATCAGTTTAGCCATGTCGTTTCTCCTTTCGCTTTGCCGCGTATTATACCAAATCTCGTGATTCGTGGTTCGTTCAAGCTGCCGCGGAATCTGCCGCGGAGGTGTTGCAAACATGATAAAATAGGTCAGACCTAAATTATCATATTTAATGCGACTCCTGTTGTGGTGTAAATCCAAAGTTCAACCTTGCATTTACACAGGCCAGCGAGTGACCATGGGGTCTTGTCTAACCGAGATTTGGTAGACTACTCTACTGTTCAGCCGGACTAGTGTCCGGATAGAACGGCCCGCCCGAGAAAGGCCTTCCCGGGCGGGC
>CADCCQ010000076.1 GCA_902799955.1 uncultured bacterium
GAAATACCCGTTCCCATTCCGAACACGGAAGTCAAGCCCCCCATCGCCGAGGGTAGTGCGGGACCCGCCCGTGCGAGAGTAGGACGCCGCCGGCTTTTTTCATGCCCTGCGGGCATTCAAAAACCCGGCGCCGCCCTGCGGACGCAGCCCCGCTAGCGACTTTCGCTCCGCGAAAGCTCGCGCTGCGCGCTCGGGGCATACGCCGGCTCTTTTCTTTTAACCAACCGCCGGGGGCGGGCCGGCGCCGCCCTGCGGCCGCACCCCCGCTAGCGCGCCCTTCGGGCTCGGCTTCGCCGAGGGGGATACGCCGGCTTTTTTCATGCCCTGCGGGCATTCAAAAACCCGGCGCCGCCCTGCGGACGCAGCCCTCTAGCGACTTTCGCTTCGCGAAAGCTCGCGCTTCGCGCTCGGGGCATACGCCGGCTCTTTCTTTTAACCAACCGCCGGGGGCGGGCCGGCCACGCGCCCGGCCGAGCGGCCACTCTGGAAACCTAGAGTTCTAGTATTCTAGATGCCTAGAATTCTAGATGCCTAGCTTTTCTAGATGCCTAGATGCCTAGAAACCTAGATACCTAGAAATCTAGAAGCCTAGAATTCTAGTAACCTAGAAACCTAGAGAAACCTAGAAGCCTAGCTCTTCTAGTAACCTGCCTGGATGCCTAGAATCTTAGAAACCTAGGATTCTAGTAACCTAGAAAACTAGAAGCCTAGAAATCTAGCCTTTCTAGAAACCTAACCTGCTAGAATGCCGCCTCACCCGGCAAGCCGAAGTCAGAAGTCGGAAGTCTGAAGTCAGAAGCTGGCGGCCACTAGCCACCAGCCACTAGCGACTACAGCGACTAACAACTAGCCACTAGCCACTAGCGACTAACGACTAGCCACCAGCCACTAGCGACTAACCACTGACCATTAACCACTAACGACTAACCACTAGCGACTAGCCACTAGCGACTACAGCGATAAGATATACTCGTTGAGTTCCTCGAGCTGCTGCTTCGACAGTTTCTTCGTCTCGCCGTGAGTGTCGTCGGGATTGCCTGTCGTCAGGACTTCCATCATTGTGCGGGCGCGGCCGTCGTAGAGGTATGGCGCTGTGCGCCATACCTCGCAAAGCGTCGGCGTGTCGAATTTCCTCACGGCCTCACGGCCGACTCCAAGCCCCACGTTGTACTGCTTGCAGTCTGTGTAGAGCGACTGTCCGCCGGGCGTCTTGCACTGGTCGCCGTGGCAGGCGTCGCACTTCGCCAGCTTGAACATGGCCTTGCCGCGCTTTGCCTTCTCAGAAAGCTTCCCGTTGACGAGATACGGGCTGGGGACCGGTGCGATTGACTCGGTGTACGCGTCAAGGCAGAGGGCGTCCTCCTCCGGACGCTGCACGAACTGTATGTGAATCAGCCCCGCGCGGTTGCACGTCTGCATGTCCTTCCTTATTCCCGTAACCATGGTGGGCGGAGTGAACTGTCCGAAAAGCTGGCTCTTCGTCTGCTTGGGGTTGCCCATGCCGTCGTTGAGAAGGTCCCAGTTCAGCCCGTCGGCGCGTCCGTCAGGATGGCAGGAGGCGCAGCTCTGCCACTGCTGGAAACACATCGACGCGTCGTTGTAGAGCATTTCTCCGCGGCGGACGCGGTCTTTCGACAGGTCGGATGCGCAGCCGACCAAGAAAGAGCGAACGGGCGACGCGGGTGCGGAGGTGTCCGCCACCGCTATCTTCTCGGCGAAATACAGAGCTGCCACGGCCTTGCTGCCGACGGCGGCCACGCCGCGCGGCCCGTCGCCGCCCATGTTTACGCGCCGGCGGATCGACGCCAGGAACGCGAGGTCGTTCGCGACGTCGGGGGCGTTCCCGGCCTCAACGGCCTTTTTGAGACGTTCGTGCAGCGCGGCGCGGTCTATTACCGAGATCTCGCGCGTTCCGGCGTGGGCGACGACGATGCTCTTCCCGTCGGCCGTCACGCATACACCCCAGGGATTCGCCGCGCCGCGGTCCAGGTCGTCGAGGAGGACGGTGTTGACGTACTTGCCGGTGGCGCCGCAGAGGATGGACATCGCGGCGGTGTTCATCCATCCGCGCTCGAGCTGCGTCGTGGGGAGCTGGTAGCGCCCGAGGGTGTGCGTGACGTAGATGTCCTTGCCGTTCGGAGAGGCGCAGAGCCCGCGCACTCCCGTCGACCCGTTAGGAAGGCGCACGTGCCTGACGTCGAACGTGGCGGTGTCTATCACCGAGACCTCGGCGGACACGACGCCGTCCGTCGCGCGGCAGGCGGGGAGCATGTTCGCAACGAAGAGAAGCTTGCCTCCGTCGCCAAGCGCGGCGGCGAACGGCTCGCGAGGAACGGCGACGGACTTGAGCACCTTCATCGTCGCCGTGTCCACCACGCTGACCTTGTTGGAGAATCTGTTGAGGACGAACACTGTCTTTCCGTCGGCGGAGACCACCGGCCCGCGCGGCGAATGCCCAACTGCCGCCGCGGCGACGAGTTTCCCGGACGCGTCGAACTTCTGCAGTTCGCCGTGTTCGACGCCTGCGGTGACATAGACTGTGCCGTCAGGCGCGACTGCGACGCCCGTCGGGTTGAGTGGCGACTTCTTCGCCGCCTTGGCGGAAACGACGTCCCATTCCGACTTCGAGCCGTCCGCGATCGTCACGCGAAGCATCTTTGCGCCGGTCGCGGAGGTGACATAGACGCTTTTCCCGTCCGGCGACGCACCCACAAACTCCGGCGAGGTATAGAGGGACGCCGCGGCCACGCATGACATGGCCACCACGCACATTGAACTCAGCGCTGCTGTCTTCTTCATTTCCGGCTTTGCATCCTTTCTTCGTCTAACAGGTTTAATATATGATACCATATTTACGCAGTATATTCAATGTGTGAATGGCAGAAAGGTGTTCGTCGGAAATGGAAACGCAACTGGAAATGTCGGCGGGAATCTGCTATAATAGTGATGCTTCCACCAATACGGAAGGGGGAAAGCATTAACGAAGAGGAGAAAAGAATGAATGTAGCAGACAGATGGTTGAGGTGCATTGCCGTTTGCGTGGCGTCCTGCGTGATGCAGGCTGGCGCGGCGGAATACTTCGTCGCGCCCGACGGGTGCGACCAAGCCGATGGTTCGTCCGCGAAGCCTTGGCGCACGATCCAGCGCGCGGCGGACGTCGCGAAGGCGGGCGATGTGGTGACGATCCGCGGCGGGACGTACCGCGAATGGGTGAAGCCCGCGAACGCGGGGCGCGCGGGCGCGCCGATCACCTACCAGGCGGCGAAGGGCGAGAAGGTCGTCGTGACCGGCGCCGATCCCGTCAGGGGCTGGACGAAGCGGCAGGACGGGCTCTGGACCGTTCGCCTGCGCTACGACTCCTTCGGCGGACTCAACCCGTTCACCGACTTCATCAACGGCGACTGGTTCAGCAGCGGCGGACGGCAGTGCTTCCGCACGCGCCTCATCCAGGACGGCAAGCCGCTTGAACTCCATACCCGCGACCTCATCCTCGGACACGGCGGCGCGGCCGAGCGCGCGCTCGTGAACATCGCCGGCATCACCTCCGGCACGCGTACCGTGCCGGGCGATTCTGCTGCCGAGAAGAGCCCGAACGTGAGGCCGGGATACCAGACGAAGTGGGGCATGGAGCTCGGCTGGATCTACGACAAGTCGACGATCCTCTACAAGGGCTTCGACCTCTCAGAGATCTGCGACGCGGCGAAGCCCGAGAAGCCGCTTGCGACGGTTCGCCCGCCCATCACAGGAGACTGGAGAAAGTACGACACGATCGAGGTGGCGCTGCCCGACTCCGCCGCCGGCGTGAAGGACCTGCTCTTCCGCGTGCGCGATGCGGACGTAGTGGGGCGTCCGATGGGCCTTGCCGGACTGGTCAAGCCAGGCAACGCCGTCCTGGTCAAGGGCATGGTGTACGGTACGATCATCGCCGCGTTCGAGAAAGACCCGAACGTCTGCGTTCCCGAGCTGATTGTGCGCCCTGCGTGCTTCTACCCCGTCGTCGAACACCGCGACTACATCACGCTTCGCGGCATCACGTTCGTCAACGCCGGACCCAACTGGGCGCCGCCGACGAGCGAGCAGACGGCCATCGTGGGCACCAACTGGAGCAAGGGCTGGGTGATCGAGGACTGCGAGGTGTCCGGCACGGAGTGCAGCGGCATCACGCTCGGCAAGTACGGCGACGAGTTCGACAACGTCGGCCCGACCGCCGCAAACTACCACAACACGATCATGCGCTCGATCTCGAACGGACTCGACCGCGTGGGACACCATCTCGTCCGCCGCTGCCGCATCACCGACTGCGGACAGGCGGGAATCTGCGGCTCGCTTGGCGCGGTGTTCTCCACGATCGACGACTGCGACATCTCCTACTGCCACTGGAAGAAACCGTACGGCGGCGCGGAGATGGGCGGCATCAAGATTCACGCGGCGGTCGATTTCACGGTGTCCAACTGCCGCATCCACCACTGCGGATCCATCGCCGGCATCTGGTTCGACTGGATGGGACAGGGCGCGCGCATTGTCGGAAACAGGCTTTGGGCGAACACGCGCGACCTTTTCTTCGAGGTCGACCACGGCCCGATCCTCGTGGAGGGCAACGACTTCCTTTCCGGCACGGCGCTCATGGCCTGTTCGCAGAGCGCGGCGTTCATCGGCAACCGCATCTGCGGCACGTACCACTACCACAACGACAAGCGCCGCACGCCGATCTTCAAGCCGCACTCCGTCACGCTTGATTCGCTCGACAAGGTGGAGTGCGGACAAGGCGCGTTCATCTTCATCAACAACATCCTCGGCAACGATCCGCGCTTTGAGAAGGAGGCGCACAAGAGCCGTTACGAGGACAACTGGATGATTCCCGCCGCGAACTGGAAGGTGGACGAGGCGACGGGCGCATGCACCATCACGCCGCCAGAAGGGTCGAAGAAGCCCGACTTCAAGCCCGTGGACGCGAAGCGCCTCGGCAAGGCCGTTCTGCACGACCAGGCGTTTTCCGAGCCGTCGGTGCAGTCGCCCCGCTAGAACTCAAGCGCATCGTACATCATGGCGAGGAACTCGCCGTACGTCATGCGCTTCTGCTCCATTGAATCGCGCTCGCGGACGGTAAACGTGCCGTCCGCGACGGTCTGCGCGTCGACGGTGATGCACCACGGCGTGCCGGCCTCGTCCTGGCGGCGGTAGCGGCGGCCGATTGCGCCGGAGACGTCCCACTGGCAGTTGACCTTCTTCTGGAGCTTCCTGAAGATGTCGCGCGCGATGCGGTCCTGGTCGGGGTCCTTCTTGATGAGCGGGAAGATGGCGACCTTGACCGGGGCGACCTTCGGCGAGAAGTGGAGGACCGTGCGGATGTCCTCCTTGCCTTTCTCGTCCGTGAGCTTCTGCTCCTCGTACGCCTCGCAGAGAAGGGCGAGCATGAGGCGGTCGACGCCCGCTGACGGCTCGATGACGTGCGGGACGTACTTGCCGTCGAAGAGGTTCTGGCAGAACTTCTCGGCCGCCGCTACCGCGGCGACGGCGTCCTTGCCGGTCGCGGCGGCGCGTTCGGCCCAGGCCTTCTGGGTCTTCTCGACGAACGCCGCCCTTGCCGCGTCGTCCATCTTCTTCGCCGCCTGCTTCAGCGGGTCGTCGAAGACCATCTGCGATTCGCCGGACCACTTCTGGTGCTGCGAGAGGTCGAAGTCGGAGCGCGCGGCGATGCCCTCGAGCTCCTGGCGCCCGAACGGGAAGTCGTATTCGATGTCGACGCACGCGCGCGCGTAGTGCGCAAGCTCGTCCGGCTTCTGCCAGTACTCGACGAAATGCTCGGTCGGGAGGCCGACGGCGTTGAGGAACTTCTTGCGCTGTTCGACCCAGTACTTGTGCCAGACCTCCCAGCCCCAGTCGTCCTGCACGGGCCCGTTCAGGTCGGGGTTGTCGGCGAGCGTCACGACGTGTCCGTGGAGGATCTCCACCGCCTCGTCCGGGCGGATAAAGAACTCGAGCTCCATCTGCTCGAACTCACGGCTGCGGAACGTGTAGTTCCTGGGGGTCACCTCGTTGCGGAAGCTCTTGCCCATCTGCGCGATGCCGTAGGGGACGGCCATGCGCGAGGTCGCGGTCACGTTCTGGAACTGCGCGAAGATCGCCTGCGCCGTCTCGGGGCGGAGGTAGGCGACGTTGGACGGGTCGTCGATCGGGCCGACTACCGTCTTGAACATCAGGTTGAAGGGCTTGGGCTCGGTCATCTCGCCGCCGCAGTGCGGACACGAGAGCGCGAACGCCGGGTTGACGGCGGCGGCCTTCTTGCCGAGCTCCGCGCGGATGTCGTCGATCTGGTCGGCGCGCATGAGCTTCTTGCACTGCTTGCACATCGTCATCGGGTCGGCGAAGGTGTCGAGGTGGCCGGAGGCCTTCCAGATCTTCGGGTGCATGATGATCGTCGCGTCGAGCCCGGCGACGTCCTCGCGCCCGCGCACGGTGAACTGCCACCATGCCTGCTTCACGTTCTGCTTGAGTTCGCATCCGAGGGGGCCGTAGTCCCAGAATCCCGGCATGCCGCCGTAGATCTCCGATGAGTGGTAAATGAAGCCGCGGCGCTTGCACAGCGCCGAAAGTGCGTCTAGAGAGCTGGCCATTTTGTTGTTTCCTTGTTTGTTCCGTCCGGTTTGGTCCTTTGGCCCACCGGAATGTGAATGGTCGGAGCGACGAGATTTGAACTCGTGACCTTTTGCACCCCAAGCAAACGCGCTACCAGACTGCGCTACGCCCCGACTTGGCAGAACCAAACATCAAACTTGTCGTATATTATACCAAAACGGACCACTGAAAGTCAATGGGGGATTTTCACCGAAGTTGCGTCGCGTTGTGGTATAATATTGCCGTCATGAAAAAGCAGATGAACGTAGTCGAGAAGATTCTCGCGTCGCACATCGTCGAGGGGGACCCGGCGAAGGGCGGCGAGCTTGGCATTCGCATAGACCAGACGCTGACGCAGGACGCGACCGGCACGATGGCGTATCTCCAGTTCGAGTCGATGGGCGTGCCGAGGGTGAAGACGGATCTCTCGGTGAGCTATGTGGACCACAACACGGTGCAGATCGGTTTCGAGAACGCCGACGACCACGACTTCCTCCAGTCTGTCGCGAGGAAGTACGGGATCGTGTTCTCGAAGGCGGGGAACGGAATCTGCCACCAGCTGCACCTTGAGCGCTTCGGGAAGCCCGGGACGACGCTTCTCGGCTCCGACAGCCACACGCCCACCGGCGGCGGCATCGGGCAGATCGCGATAGGCGCGGGCGGAATAGACATCGCGGTGGCGATGGCCGGCGGTGCGTTCCACATCCCGGCGCCGAAGGTCCGTGCGATCGTGCTGAAGAACCGCCTCCGGCGCGGCGTGAGCGCGAAGGACGTCATTCTCAAGGTGCTGGAGAGGTTCGGGACAAAGGGCAACGTGGGCTGGATATTCGAATACGCGGGACCGGGCGTCGCGACGCTCGACGTGCCGTCGCGCGCGACGATCGCCAACATGGGCGCGGAGCTTGGCGTGACGACGAGCGTGTTCCCGTCCGACGCTGTGACCAGGGCGTTCCTCGCGGCGCAGGGCCGCGTCGGCGACTTCACGAAGATCACGGCGGACAGGGGCGCGGCGTACGACGACGTCTTCGAGATCGACCTCGCGAAGGTCGAGCCGATGATGGCGGCGCCGCACAGCCCGGGCAACGTCGTCACGGTGAAGTCGAAGAGGGGGATGAAGGTCAACCAGATCCTCATCGGCTCATGCACGAACTCGTCGTACCGTGACATCAGGACGGTCGCGCTATACCTGAAGGGGAGGCACGTCGCGGACGACGTCGAGGTCGGGATCGCGTGCGGCTCGCGGCAGGTGATCGAGATGCTTGCCAAGGACGGGTCGCTCGGGATTCTCCACTCCGCCGGATGCAGGATGCTCGAGAACGCGTGCGGCTTCTGCATCGGCGCGCACATGAGCCCGAGGACGGGCGCGGTGAGCCTGCGCACCAACAACCGCAACTTCGAGGGGCGCTCCGGGACGAAGTCCGCGCAGGTGTACCTCGTCTCGCCGGAGACCGCCGCGGCGTCCGCGCTGACCGGCAGGGTCGAGGTCCCGACGAAGAACCCGGTCGCGGCCGTCCCGTCGCCGAGGAAGTTCCCGATTGACGATTCGATGTTCCTCTACCGCAGGACGGCCGGGCGCGGCGTGAAGGGCGCGGAGATCGTGCGCGGGCCCAACATCGCCACGGTCCCGAAGGGCGAGCCGCTGGCGGAGAGCCTTTCCGCGGTGTGCGCGATAAAGGTCGGCGACAAGATCACCACCGACCACATAATGCCGGCGGGATCGCGCCTCAAGTACCGCTCCAACATACCCGAGTACGCGAAGTTCGTGTTCGAGCCGTGCGACCCGACGTTCCACGACAGGTGCCTCGCGAACAAGGCCGCGGGCCTAGCCAACGTCATCGTCGCCGGGGAGAGCTACGGACAGGGCTCCAGCCGCGAGCACGCCGCCATGTGCCCGATGTACCTCGGCGTCAAGGCGGTCGTCGCGAAGTCCATCGAGCGCATCCACCGCTCGAACCTCATCAACTTCGGGATCGTCCCGTTCGTGTTCGACGACCCCGCCGGCTACGACATGGTCGACGAGGGCGCGAAGTTCACGCTGGACGGCGTCCGCCGCGCGGTCGAGTGCGGTGAGCCGGTCGCCATAAAGACCCCGAAGGGGACGGTCACCGCGACTGCGGCGCTTTCGGAGCGCGAGCGGCGTCTCGTCCTCTGCGGCGGGCTGCTCGCCTCGCTGTAGCGCGCGGTCACTTCAGCAGCGAGGCGAGGTCCTCGGCGGTCAGCTTCTCCATCACCTCGGAGTCGGTGGTGGAGACCGTCGCCGATATGACGGACTGCTTCCTGCGCTGGAGCGCCAGCACCTTCTCCTCGATTGAGCCGGACGCGATCATCTTCATCACGTAGACGGTCTTCTTCTGCCCGATCCTGTGCGCGCGGTCGGTGGCCTGCGCCTCCACCGCCGGGTTCCACCACGGGTCGTAGTGGATGACCATGTCCGCGCCCGTGAGGTTGAGCCCCGTGCCGCCGGCCATCAGCGAGATGAGGAATACGGGGATGGAGTCGTTCCTGTTGAAGCGGTTGCACTCGCCGATCCTGTCCTTAGTCGATCCGTCCAGGTAGCAGAAGGGGATTTCGTATTCCTGGAGCTCCGCGGCGATTATCTGGAGCATCTTCACGAACTGCGAGAAGACGAGTATCTTGTGCCCGCCGTCGATTGCGCTCTGGAGCTGCTCCATGAACGCGCCGAGCTTGCCAAGCGACGCTATCTGCCGTAGCTTCATGAGCATGGCGAGGATCTCGAAGCGCGACTTGACGAGGCCCTTGGCCTTTATCGCGTCTCCCGCCTGGCGGCGGGTCTTCGCCAGCGCCTCGTTGTATTCCCGCTGGGTGTCCTCGTCCATGGGGCAGTAGGAGACCTTGACGATCTTGTCCGGGAGATCCTTCGCGACCATCTTCTTCACTCGCCGCATGATGAAGGGGTGGAGCTTGCGCTTCAGCCTCGCGAGCGCGTCCTCCGCCGCCGCGCCCCCGTCGGCTATGGGCTGCTCGAACCCGAGCCTGAACGACTCGTAGTCGCCGAGGTAGCCGGGCATGAGGAAGTCGAAGATCGACCACACGTCGGCGACGGAGTTCTCCACGGGCGTGCCGGTGAGGACGAGCCGCCGCGCGGACTGGAGCATCTTGACGGCGCGGGCGTTCTTCGTCTGCCGGTTCTTGATGTGCTGCGCCTCGTCGAGGACGACCGCGCCGAACTCGCGCCCGGCCCAGGCGTCCTCGAAGTCGCGCTGCAGGAGCGCGTACGAGGTGACGACGATGTCCGCCTTGTCTATCGCGGGGAAGCTCTTCGCCCTGTCCGGGCCGGAGACGACGAGCGTCTTCATCCAGGGGGTGAACTTCGCGGACTCCGCCGCCCAGTTCATGACAAGGCTCGTCGGGCAGACTATGAGCGCTGGGAGGCGGGGTTCCCTCCGCAGCGACAGCCACGTGAGCGTCTGCAGGGTCTTGCCCAGGCCCATCTCGTCGGCGAGAAGCCCGCACAGCCCCGACTCCTCCAGGAAACGCATCCAGTAGACGCCCTGCTTCTGGTACGGGCGCAGGGTGCCTTCGAGGTCCCCCAGGGCGACTGGCTCGAACTTCGCCTCCGAGTCCCGGTTGCGCATCATCGCCGTCTTCCGCCAGGCCTGCGCCTCGGTGTCGTCCGTCTCCACGATGTCGGCGATCGACTCCAGGGAGCTCCTGACGTAAGGGGCGTGCACGGACCTGACGCGGAACCATCCCGGAGGCGCGCCGTCCTGCGTCGACGAGCAGTCCCGGAACACGTCGTGCATCATCTCGATGGCCTTGTTGTCGAGGAGGGCGACCTCGCCGTCGCGGAGGATGTAGCCGTCGCCCCTGTTGATCGCCGCCTGGATCTCGACAGGCGATATCTCGCCCTTGCGCGTGGCGAAGGTGTACTTGATGTCGAACGCGCCGCCCGGCACGTCGCGCACCGTAACCAGCGGCAGCACGGACTCCATGTCGTCCACCAGCGCCTCCAGCTTTTCGGCGAGGTCTATCCGCCATCTGCGCCGCCGCAGCTCCGGTATCCCCGCGCCGAGGAAGTTCAGCACCTTCTGGGGGTCGATGACGTATGACTTCATGTCGTTTTCGCGGTAGCCCGGCTCGAATCCCCATTCCTCCACCAGCTTCACCGCCGCGCGTTCCGCCTCCATGTTGCGCACATACCGCACTTCGGGGTCCTCCGGGTCGGGGATGTAGACGGTGCGCGGCGCCTGCACAGAACACACCGGGAAGTCGATGTCGCCGTACCAGGCGTCTATGGCTATCGAGAGCGACGCGCGCGACCCGGAGACGAAGGCGTAGAACTCAGGCGTCGCGGGTCGTTCGTTGAACTCGGCCGCTTCGTCCGCGCCGCCTTCCGCGTCGTCGTCTGCGGGCCCGTCGGACGGCGCGCGGCCGGTCTCGCGCTCCTCAAGCTCCTCCGCCTCGGCCTCCATCACCATCTGCGCGATTCCGATCGCCACCACGTGGGGGCAGACCTGTCCAAGCTTCGTGTTGGCGTAGCAGGGGCAGTGCGACTCGATCCGCCCCTTTTCCTTGAGGACGAGCGAAACGGGCATCCCCCACCCGTCCGGGCGCCCGATCTTCCCGGAGATGGTCACGGTGTCGTCGTCGTACTCGACGTCCCTCACGTCTCCGGAGTTGCAGAGGGCCAGCGCCTGGTTGAACACCTCTGCGCCGCCCCATCCCACCAGCTCGTCTTTAGTTATTCCGCTCTTTGTCATCGTGACAATATTATATCACATTGCGCTTCCACTCCTTTACCAATTGTGCTAAAATATACGCACTATGAAAAACGATAACGAAGAGGAACAGACACAGCCCGAAGAGGAACAGACGCAGGCCGCCGAGACCACCGCCGTCCAGGTGGTTGACGTGAACCCGTCCGACGTCCAGGTGGAGGTCGCGGAGCCGAAGTCGGATGCGGACAAGCGGGGGCTCGCCTCTGGCGCGGTGCCGATTCTGCGCCGGCTCAGGTCGCGCATACGCTCGTACGCCGCGCTTTGGGCGACCGCCGGCGGCCTGACGCTTCTCCTGGCCGCGCCAGCGTTCCGCGAAAAGAGCTACGTTCTCGGCTCCGCCATACTCCTCTTCGCGGGCTGCATCGTGTTCTTCGCGATGATGCGCTCCGCCGAGGCAAAGAGCATCTCCGCGATAATAGAGGCGGACAGGTCCGAGATGCGCAGGAAGGTTTTCCTCGCGATGAACACCGTGGTTTTCGTCCTGTCGCTTGTCGTGTTCGTGATATCGCTCGTGTGGGCGCCCGCGTCGCTCAACCCGTGGATCGCTCTGCCGATCTCCTCCTTTGTCATGGTCGTCTCGCTCAGCCCGGTCTGGGAGTGGTTCTTCATCCGCCGCGTCATCGCGTCCAACCGCGATATGCTAGAGGAGTTCAACCGCTACATGACGCTGATCTACAAGACGCGCTCCGAACGGCAGATGGCGCTTGTCGCCCTGGACGCGCTGAACAGCCTCGACCAGCTCCGCGAGGAGAAGCTGCTTTCCCACGCCACGTACCAGGCCGTCCTCTTCGAGCTCATGGGCTTTGGCTCCGCCCCCGGCGTATCCGTTTCCGGGAAGCCGTGGTGAGGGAGGGTGAGAAGTGTAAAATGTAAAGTGTAAAATGTAAAGTGTAAAGTGTGAAATGTAAGTGTAAAATGTAAAGTGTAAAGTGTGAAATGTAAGTGTAAAATGTAAAGTGTAAAGTGTGAAATGTAAGTGTAAAATGTGAAGTGTTAAGTGCAAAACTAAACGTCAAAAAAGAAAAACAGTGAAAATGTCAAACATCAACTGGATGGCCGTGGCGCTGCTGTTTGTGTCGAACATGATTATGCTCTACGCATGGTACGGGCACCTCAAGTCAATGGAGTCGTCGCCGGTCTGGGCGGTCGTGCTTGTCTCGTGGGGCATCGCGCTCATCGAGTACTGCTTCATGATACCGGCGAACCGCATGGGGTCGAAGACGATGAGCCTGGAACAGCTCAAGATCGTCCAGGAGGCGGTCGCGCTCATCGCGTTCGTGCCGTTCTCGGTCCTGGTCATGCGCCAGCCGGTCAGCTGGAACTACGCGGCCGCGTCCGTATGCATCTTCCTTGCGGTCTTCTTCATATTCTGCAAGTGAGCGGGAGCGCGCGGACAGTGACGGATCTCAAATTCAAATGACAAATGCGAAAGAAGGAATACGGAAGATGAACACAAAATTGGCGGCAGTTGCTTTTCTCGCGGCGGGGTTCCTCTGCCTGCCGATCGGCGCAGGCGCGCCTGATGGCGCGAAGAGCGGCGCGGGGCGCACGTGGATCTCCATAGGCGGCAAGGATGTGGAGGGGCGCGGCTGGAGCGACACGGAACTGCCGTTCGACCGCATACCTAAGCGCTTCGCCAAGTCTCTGCCGAGAGTGTGGGGAAACGGCGTCTCGTCGACAGGCGAGTTCTTCGAGTTCGAGAGCGACACGACGGCGGTCGCAGTGCGGACGGAGTTCGCGGGCCGCGGCTTCGGCGAGAACAACTTCAACAGCTGCGCCTTCGCCGGAACGGACCTGTACGTGTTCGACGCGGAGAGAGGGGAGTGGCGCTGGGCCGCGGCGGCGGGACATTCCGTCCGCTGGGGGAAGAAAGTCGAGTACGAGCTTGTCGGAAAACTCACGCGTCAGGTCAGGCGCTTCCGGCTCTACCTGCCGCTGAGGAACAGGCTCGTCTCCCTCAGCCTGGGCGTAGACGCCTCGTCCATGACGAAGCTCGTGCCGCCGAGGAAGGAGAGCCCCGTCGTCTATTACGGCACGAGCATCATCCACGGCGCCTACAACATACGCCCCGGGCTTGCGCTTACGTCGCGCCTCGAGCGCAAGTTGAAGAAGCCGGTAGTGAACCTCGGCTTCTCCGGCGGGGCGCGCCTCGATCCCGCGGCGGCGACGATGCTGGCGGAGCTTGACGCGGCGGTGTACGTGTGCGATCCCTACCACAACCTGTCGCCCGACCTGATCAGAAACAACTTCGAGGCCTTCTTCGACGAACTGTGCTCCAAGCGGCCCAATACGCCCGTTCTGCTGGTGGGCGCCCCTCCGGTGCTGAACGGGTGGCTCAAGCCCGACGTCGCCCGCAACGACGAGGAGAAGACGCGGCTCTTCGCAGAGCTTTCGAAGAATGTCGCCGCGCGTCACGCCAACTTCCGCTATCTGCCAGGGCAGGACCTGTACGGGAGCGACGAGGTGTCCTTGGACGGCGTGCATCCGAATGACGAGGCCTTCGCGCACATGGCCGCGACGCTTGCGCCGATCATCTCGGATCTGGCCAAGTGACGGCGGCGTCTGCGCCGCCTGCCATGCTGATGCAATAGAGGAGCAAGTACATGACTAACTTGGCATTGATCGTTTCCCTCATGCTCGGGACTCAGCAGCTGCAATGCGGCGGGTCTGATATCGGGAGGACCGTGCGTGACAGCCTCTTCAACGAGGTCGTGCGCCAGGACCGCGCGGCGGACGCTGCGTGGCTCGCGTGCGACACGAAGGAGAAGTTGGCCGAGCACCAGGCGTGGGTGCGCGCCGGCGTTCTCAGCGCCATCGGCGGACTGCCGGAGAAGACGCCGCTCAACGCGCGCGTGACGGGCCGGGTCAAGAAGGACGGCTACGTGATCGAGAAGGTGCTCTTCGAGAGCCGTCCGCACCACTACGTGACGGCGCACCTCTTCCTGCCGGACAACCCGAAGTACAAGGCACCGTATCCCGGCGTCGTCTCGCCGTGCGGACACTCCGCCACGGGGAAGAACGCTCCGTGGTACCAGCGCGTGGGCGTGACCGGTGCGCTGCACGGACTCGCCACGCTCGTCTACGACCCCATCGACCAAGGAGAACGCCGCCAGCATCCGAAGTGTCCGATCTCCTGCGGCGGACACAACTGCATCGGGTGGCGGGCGAACCTGCTCGGCTGGAACACCGCGCAGTTCCGCATCTGGGACGGCATTCGCGCGTGCGACTACCTCGCCTCGCGTCCCGACGTGAACGCCGAGCAGCTCGGCGTCACGGGGCTCTCCGGCGGCGGCACGCTCTCCTCCTACCTCAATGCGCTCGACGACCGCTACGTCGCCGGTGCCCCGGCGGGGTTTCTCTCCACGATCCGCGACGTGTACGCGAAGATCGGCGGACAGGACGCGGAGCAGTTCCTGTTCGGACAGATGAAGATCGGGTTCAACCACCTCGGCATCGTCACGCTCCGTGCGCCGTCGCCCACGATGATCGTGACGACACACGGGGACTACTTCCCGTTCATGGGATCCACGGAAACCTTCGAGAACGCCCGCAAAATCTATTCCATGCTCGGCGCCCCGGAGAAGGTCGATCTCATGGAGACCGCAGGTCCGCACCACTGGTATGAATCGACGCGCAACGCCGCGATGCTCTGGATTCGCCGCTGGGCGGCCGGCGACGCATCCGCCTGGCCGCAGGACCGCGCCGCGCTCCGTCGTCTCGACATCGGCTTCGCGTATGCGCCGGAGAACTCCGGCGTCGCCAACGACAAGCCCGAGGTGCGCCACGTCACGAAGACCGGTCAGGTCATGGACATCCCCGGCGCGCGCAGCGCGTACGACGTGATGAAGGACGAGCTGGCGCGACTCGACGAAAAGCGCGTGCCGCCGACGGCGGAGGGTATCCGCGCCGTCTCCGGGATACGTCCGCTTGCTGAACTTGAGGCGGTGCCGGCCGCCGTCGTGGAGAAGTCCGCCACGGACGGACGCGCCGTGCGACTCGTCCTTTCGCGCACCGACGACTTCACGCCAATCCCGATGGTGGCGTTTCTGCCGAAGAACGCGAAGGGCGTGCCGCTGCTCCTCTTCACGGACGGCAAGCGCACGACGCTTGCCGACGAGATTCGCGCGGCGCTCGGGGAAGAGCGCGCGGTCGCCGTCGCGGAAATGCGCGGCTTTGGAGAGACGGCGAAGGGCAACCATTCTTTCTACGGCTCGAAGCGTCCGGACGAGGAGATGGCCGTGATGGCGATTTCCGTCGGCGAGAACCTCGCCGCGCGGCGGGCGGAGGACGCGGCGCTCGCGGCGCGGCATTTCGCGTCGATGGCCGGCGTCGACAAGGTGGCGCTCTTCGCGCGCGGCGCGGCGGCGATCCCGGCCGCGCACGCGTATTTCCTGGAACGCGGGCTGTTCGCGTCCTTCACGACGAAGAACGCGCCGCCGTCGTGGCGTGACGTGGTGAACAACCCGCAGATACCGTTCTCGTTTGCGGATACGGTCTACGGCGCGCTCAAGGTCTATGACTGGACCGACCTCGTCGCCCGCTGAGGCTGCTTGTGCGGCTGAAAACTTCTCTGGTGATGAGTTGTTTTCTGTCTTGCGGCAAATTTGTCAGCCGTTTTGATGCGAGTATTCCATGGGAACGAATTTGTTTGTCATGTGAATATGAATTTATGGTAGAATATTCATCATGAAAGTGTACCGATGCATCCTTGCGGCGCTACTCGTCGCCATGGCTGGATGGCAGGCGTCCGCACGGACTATCCCCGTGCCGACGCAGCCCGTCTCGCCGTTTGCCGACACGGAGGTGTCCA
>CADCCQ010000077.1 GCA_902799955.1 uncultured bacterium
CAGATGATCTCTCTGGTCCTGAAGTACGACGTCAAGTGGGGCGAGCTGAGCGCCGGCGCGGTCATATCCATCGTGCCGTCCATCGCCATGTTCGCCTTCGGCCTGAACTCGGGCGCGTACGTCTCGGAGATCCTCCCCGGTTCCACGGCGGACGATCCGAGGATCTTGTTCCCCAACTCGGCGAATCCGTATCCATATCAGAACTACGTCGGCGATCGCTCGTACCACCGGAGCGCCATTCGGCTGCTGTACGACACGGAGCCCGCCGCCTGCCGCGAACTGTACAATCGGTGCCAATTCGACGCGCGCACGGGCCTCGTGGGGTGCTCCGACCTCGTTCCGCTCGGCGGCGCGTTTGCAAAACGCGCGGCGCAGATGTGGGACGGTGACGGCGCCGCGACGGCGTGGGAACTCGCTACCGAGGACGAAGACGCCGACAAGATGCTCGAGGAGGACGCCTGGTACAAGGAGAAGCAGAACCTCAAGAGCTCGTCGCGCTGCACGATTGGTCCGGTGTTCCTCGACGAGGACGACCCCGAGGGTTCCCTCGTCACCATAGAGATCGAGGCGTCCAACTCCGGCTCCAAGGGCGTCATAAACATAAACGAACTCTACAAGGGGTCGGACGGCTCGGCAGACTCCAAGTACAACGAGCGCTGGTGGATGATCTTCCGCTCGCACGACATCCCGGAGGAGCTCAACACGCCCAACGAGGGGCGCATCAACCTCTGGAACGTCCTCATAGCCTCCTGGAACGACTGGCGCGACTCCGACGACACCGTAACCTCCTTCGACGGCGTCGAGTGCGGCGCGGAGAACGAATGGTACGAGGAGCTCGAGGAGAAGTTCAAGGGCATCGACGAGGAGACGAAGATCGAGCTTACCCGACGTCCAAGGCAGGGCCCCATCCCGGACGTCAAGGAGCTGGAGTACGTAAGGGGATTCCGCGACTATCCGCAGGTCCTCACCGGCGGCGTCATAAACCCGTGGGAGGACGAGAAGGACCAGATCACCGTGAAGGGCATCATGGACCTCTTCTGCACGGAGGGCTCGTCCAAGATCAACATCAACAACATCTCCGGCACGGACGCGCTCATAACAATCCCCGGAATCTACGACGACCCCGAGGACGACGACTGCGTCGAGGAGGCAAGGGAGATCGCCGAGGCCATCCTCGCCGCAATGGCCCAGCCGCCGGAGGACCGCGACGTGGACGAATCCCTCGGCAAGTGGCCGTTCAAGGACTGGAACGACATGCTCAAGCGCGTGGATGACCTGAACGGCAGCACTGTGGGCTCCAGCGACATCGGCAGCGAGGCCAACAACTACCTCTCCTTCACGGCGGAGGAGGACACCGTCTTCAAGATCAAGATCACCGGCGAATGCCAGGGCATGACGAAGTCCGTCGAGGCCGAGGGGTACGTGAAGGACAAGAAGGTCCGCTACGTGAAATGGAGCGAGAACTGACATGGAGCGCCTCGACAAGGTCGTCCTCGCCCGGATGCCGGACTTCTCCCGATCCAGGATAGAGGGTCTCATCAAGGCCGGATACGTGACGGTCAACGGCGTCGCCGCCGACAAGGCGGGGATGAAGGTCTCGGAGGCGGACGACATAGTCATCACCGTCCCTCCGCCCGTCCCGGCCGTGCCGGTCCCCGAGGAAATCCCGCTCCTGGTCGTATATGAGGACGACGACATCGTCGTGGTGGACAAGCCGCCGGGGCTTGTCGTCCACCCAGCACCGGGACACTACAGCGGGACGCTCGTGAACGCGCTTCTCGCGCACTGCCCGACCATCGGCTCCATCGGCGGCGTCGCCAGGCCGGGGATTGTCCACCGGCTGGACCAGGACACCTCCGGGCTCATCGTGGCGGCGAAGTCCGAGCCGGCCATGCTGGGCCTCGCCAAGGCGTTTGCCTCCCACGACCTGGTGGAGAAGACGTATGTCGCCCTCTGCCACGGAAGACCGCGCCTCGACGCGGGCAGGATCGAGAACATGATCGGCCGCCACCCGGTGAACAGGAAGAAGATGGCGCTGGTGGACCGAGACGGCAAGGTGGCGATCACGAACTGGCAGGTCGCCCCCGGCGCCGTGCGTCCGCAGTACCCCGGCGTGACGGCGGTCGTGTGCCGCATAGAGACGGGTCGCACGCACCAGATACGCGTCCACATGGCCTCGCTCGGCTGCCCCGTCGTCGGCGACGCAATCTACGGGAAGGGCGCGCTTGACAGGACGCTCGACCCCGTCCCGCCGCGGCAGATGCTCCACGCCTGGCGTCTTTCGCTCTGGCACCCCGTGAAGGGGGAGAAGATGTCGTTCGAGGCGCCGATCCCCGCCGACATGGCGGTGTACATGGCGGATGCCCCGCTGCAACCACGTATAGACAAACAAACAGGAGGAAACAGACCATGAAGAAAACGAGGGAAAAGTCGAGATGCGGCATGGCCGCCGCGCTTGCGAGCTGCGTCTGCGCGGCGATGATGTCGCTGTCGGCGTTCGCGGCGGACGAGTTTGCGCCGCAGCGTGCGGAGTTCGCGAAGTACTACCGCGAGATCACCGGCAGGGACGCTCCGGCGGGAATCGTGAAGTTCGCCGTCGACCCCAAGGTGTCGAAGAGCGGCCGGGACGCGTATGCAATCAAGTCGGGGGATGCCGTCACCATCACCGGCTCCAACCTGCGCAGCGTCTGGTACGGCCTCTACGACCTGCTTGAGCGGCGTGGCGGCTGCCACTGGTTCTGGGACGGCGACGTGGTGCCGAAAAAGGAATCCATCGACCTCTCGAATCTCGACGTCCGCGAAGAGGCGCACTTCGAATACCGTGCCATCCGCTACTTCGCGCATCGCGGTCTCACGCGCTTCCAGGCGGAGCACTGGGGACTCGAAGACTGGAAGAAGGAGATTGACTGGCTCCTCAAGCGCCGCCTCAACACGTTCATGCTCCGCATCGGACAGGACGACGTGTTCCAGCGCGCGTTCCCGGATGTCTGCCCCTACCCCGACGCGTCGAAGCCGCAGCCGGGGATGTACAAAGGCTACAACGACCGCACGCTCTTCTGGAGCCTCCAGTTCCGCGGCAACCTGCGGCGCGACCTTCAGAAATACGCCTTTGATCGCGGCTTGATGTCCCCGGAGGACTTCGGCACGATGTCCCACTGGTACTCGCCCACGCCGGACTCCTTCCTTGCGAAAAAGAAGCCGCCGTTCCTTCCCCAGACCAACTCGACGCACGGCGAACCGCATCTGCGTGTGTGGGACATCCGCACGGGAGACTGGGCCGAGCAATACTGGAAACTGACGAAGACCGCGATCGACGCATACGACCAGGGGGCACCTGCGCCGCGCCTCCTGCATACCATCGGACTTGGCGAGCGGATGTGCTACAAGGACCGCAAGGCGAACTTCGACCTCAAGGTGAATACGCTCAACCAGTTCCTCGATTTCGCGAAGCGCGACTATCCAGACGCCAAGCTCCTCCTCGCCGGCTGGGATTTCTACGGCACCTGGAAGAACGAGGAGGTGCGGGATTACCTCAAGACGCTCGACAAGGATCGCGTGATCCTCTGGGACTACGAGGCGGACTGTCCGTCGCGCAAGGCGGACAGCCGCAACTTCACGAACTGGGACGTCATCGGCAAGTTTCCCTACACCTACTCGATGTTCCTCGCCTTCGAGAACGCGCTCGACGCGCGCGCAAACTATCCTCTCATCGAGGAACGCCAGAAGCTCGTGCAGGCCGATCCGTTCTGCAAGGGCTACATCCTGTGGCCGGAGTCGAGCCACACGGACACGCTCGCTCTCCGCTTCTTCACTGCGAACGCCTGGACCGAGAAGCCCGTGCCGTACGGTGACGTTCTGGACGAGTTCTGCACGAGCCGTTACGGCGAACACGCCGAGTTGATGAAGAAGGCGTGGAAGGTGGCGCTCCCCGCGTCGTGGCTGCGCGGCTGGGGCAGCAACTACGGGCGGTACATGGTTGGCCAGGGATTCGACGCACTTCCGGCGCCCGGCACCATCAAGGAATGGTCGGGGGTTGTGAAGGATGCCGTGGCCGTGTTCGGCCTGCTCGCGGCCGCACCGTGGGAGGATGAATTTATCCGCCGCGACGCCATTGACATCGCGCGGATGGTCCTCGACCGCGTGATTGCGCTCCGCACGATGGAGCTCTGCCGTGACATCGCGAAGTGGCGGAAGGGGGAGTGTAAAGTTGAAAGTGAAAAGTGTAAAGTTGAGGGAGGAAATCTTGTCGCGCAGGCCGAGAAGATCGTGGCGCTGAACGAAAAGATGGCCGATCTACTCGCGCTTCACACCGACTACTCCATCTGGGAGTCGTACCAGAGGCTTAACGCAGTCGAGAAGATCCAGAATCCGGCCTTCGAGAAAACTCTCTTCGAAAACGCCTCGTGCGACTACTGCCGCAGCCACCAGTACGAACTCGCGCGGCATTGGTACACGCCGCACGTACGCAAGATGGCGGACCGGCTGGCGAAGGCCGTGGCGACCAACGATCGCACGGCGAAGTTTTCCAAGGGGGCAGAGAATGAGCGTAGGGCGCTCAAGAAGAAGCCCCTTGAATCTCTCAAGCCCACGCTCCCGCGCACGGCGGAAAGCTTCCGCAGGGTCATGCGCGAGATCGTCGAGCTCGGCAAGTAGTAGAATCCAAGCGGCGCGGACGATATGCGCCGTGATGAAAAAACATTCTGAGAGGTAAAGGAGGAAATCGATATGAAGAAGATGGTCAAGTCTATAGTCGCGGCGGCATGCGTATGCGCGTTGTTTGCCGGATGCGGCAAGGCGCCAGAAGAGGCGGCAAAAGTGGTGCCGCCGGAGGAGGTGGCTCTGGACTACATGAAGAGCATGCAGTCCGGCAAGGTGGACGAAGCATACCTGAAGGAGCATTGCACTGAGAACGCCGTGAAGATAATCGGCGAGCTGCTTTCCAGCGGCAAGGAAGGGGTAATGAGCGAGCTGAAGGGCATCAAGTTCTCCGTGGGCGAAGTCAAGGTCGAGGGAGATTCCGCGAAGGTCACGCTCACAAAGGAAGGCCCAGGCGGAAAGGACTCCGACACTATCGACCTCAAGAAGGTCGACGGCAAGTGGAGGGTTGACGTCGAGCCGAGCTGGTGACGCGGCATGGTGCTCGTACGTGCGCATCAATTGAGAAACATTGCTTTGTTGTGATATAATATTACACATGGAATCAGCTGAAAGAGAAACGGCGCATGACGAACGCGAGGTGATCGGCGCATGATGCGGGCGCTTCAGGCGGCGTCGGCGTGGCTGGCGAAGTGGACTCCGCTGTTCATAACGGCGGTGGCGGTCGTGGCGTACTTCGCGCCGGGCGCGTTCAGATGGGTGCACGGTGACACGCAGACCGCCGTCCTGGGCGTCATCATGCTCACGATGGGCATGACGCTCAAGGGCGAGGACTTCCGCATCCTCGCGTCGCGTCCGCTGGACATCGCCATCGGTTCGATTGCGCAGTTCACCCTCATGCCGCTCATAGCGTGGACGCTCGTCCACGTCCTTGGGCTGCCGCGCGAAATCGGCGTCGGGCTGATCCTGGTGGGTTGCTGCCCCGGCGGCGTGTCGTCGAACATAATGAGTTTCCTCTGCAAGGGCGACGTCGCGTATTCCGTCGGCCTCACGACGCTCTCGACGCTTGCCGCGCCTGTAATGACGCCGCTTCTCATGCTGTGGCTTGCCGGGACGAAGGTGCCCGTCGACGCTGTCGGGATGTTCAAGTCCATCCTCATCGTCACCATAGTGCCCATTGCGGCGGGCTTCTCTCTGAACGCGGCGTTCGGGAGGCGGGACGGCTGGCACGAGGCGATGAAGGTCATGCCGGGCGTCGCGGTGCTGGGCCTCGCGTGTATCGTCGGGGGCGTCGTCGCCGCGTACGGGGCGGGCATCATGAAGTCCGGTTCTCTCGCGCTAATCTTCGCGGGCGTGTTCCTGCACAATTCGCTCGGCTACGTGCTGGGCTACGCGACTGGCATGGCGGCCGGGTTCTCCACGGCGAAGCGGCGCACGGTGTCCATCGAGGTCGGGATGCAGAACGCGGGGCTTGCGACGGTCCTTTCCGGGAAGCACTTCCCGTCGGCGGAGACGGCGATCGCCTCCGCGTTGTCGTGCATCTGGCATTCGGTATCCGGCGCGCTGCTCGCAGGGGTGTTCAACGTTGCGGACGCGTTCTTCGCGCGTAGGGGGCCGGCCCGGTCCGGCGGCGGCTAACACGAGGCATGCGACCTCGTTCAGAACACGTTCCTGAAAGTATGGAACATGCGCGACGACCTGCGGGACGACGAGAACGCCGTCTCCGGGCTCGCCTTCACCATAGCCCGGAACCTCCGAAAGAACCTCACCCGCGACAATTCGCGGCTGACGTTCGTCGACGAAATACGCGACGCGGACGAGAGCGACTCCGGCGTCGGCACCGGCGGGGAATCGACGTGCCCGCCCGCGCCGATGGCCTCGCCGCCGCGGAGCCGGTGATGGACATCCCCGACGCCGCGATTGTCCGCGACGACGCGCTTGGGAAGTTCGTGAACTCGGTCTTCAACCTCCCTCCGCCCCCGATGCCTCCGGAGATTGCAAACGGATAGTCCGCAGTCGCGGACTATCCTGTCCTGCGCATCGCGCAGAATCGCTTAGCGTTCGAGGCACACCGGGCCGAAGAGCCCGGAACGGCGAAGGGGGTCGCCCGGCTTGTGGGGGTTCACCGTTGTGCGCGTGAGGCGTTTCTCCGCCGGAAGCGACGCGTCGCCGATGAGCCTGTTCGCCCAGAGGTTCGCCACCTCGATCTCAAGCAGGTTCTCGCCGTCCTTCCACGCGCCTTCCGGCACCGCCACGCGCCACGGCCAACACCACACTGAACCGAGGTTTTTGCCGTTCAGCTTCACCCGCGCAAGGTTCGCCACGTCGCCGAGGCTGATGCTCGTGGGCGCTTCATTGCTCGTCACCGTCTTGCGGTACGTGGCAATGCCCGAGTAGTGCTGGATGCCCCACTCCGGCCGCTTCGTCCAGTCTTCAAGCGTCTTGAACTCCACTTCGCCCTCCGGCCCGCCCCACGCCGGATCGAACAAAACCTTCCACGGCCCTTCGACGGTCTTACCACTGGCTACTTTCTTGTTGTTGCATTCTTGCTGTCTTTTCGCCGCACGGGGCGTCCCATCGCAACCCAAATTACCAGCTGTCTTCTTGTTGTTGCATTCTTGCTGTCTTTTCGCCGCACGGGGCGTCCCGTCGCAACCCAAATCACCAGCTGTCATCTTGTTGTTGTACGCTTGTTGTCTCTTCGATGTATAAGGCGGCTCCTTCCCCAACACCACGAACCCGCTCTCGCCCGGGCCAAGCGTCAACTCCACTTCCGGCAAACACCACGGCACACACTTCCAACCGGACAATGCACGCCTCTCGCCGTTGAGCGGATTCCACCACTCAACCGACTTTACGCCACCGACCCGGAATCTGCACGTAGCCTTCTGCAGTCTGTCAAGACGGTTGCCCACGAAGTAGATGTCTTTCCCGTCGAGCCTGCGGTGGATGTAACGCAGGTCGCCCGTCGTCTCGAAGTCTGGAGGCAACCCGATGATATGCGACAGCAGGACGTTCGCAGTAAAGCCGTAGGACGGATAAAGCTCCCGTTGCGAAGGACGCAACCTCCACGGGGCCATCGCATACGGCCCGAGCTCCTGCACGGATGCACCCTGCTCTCCAAACAACCCACGATTCCTGGTGCAAGTCCACGATGCGTCTGTCTTGAACGTGTCGATGCGACCGTCCACATAGCCGATTGCTCCGGCGGCGATAAGTCCCGCCGGATTGGGCGAGTCGTCCCAGTTATCGGCAAGGACCTCAATTGTATTGAGGCCGGACTTGGCAAAAAAAGCCATCCGATGCTTCCCGACTTTGTGGAAATCGATTCCGTCTCCGATTGGTGCGTCGTTGATGAACAGACGATATGCGTTGTCGGCGGCGATCGCGACGTATGCCTCCTTGACCTTTGACATGTCGTCAATGGTGAACGTAGTCTTGAACCATCGCGATCCGTGTGGCTGTTTCATCACGTCCTTCTCGCCAGCGAACCATATCCACCTGGCTTCCCTTTCAAGTACGTCCACTGCCATTGCAGATATGACGCTCTCGCCTCCATAACTATAATGTTTCGGCTCTATGCGATCGGCAAGCATGGCGACCTCTTCGTCGCACTTCGGATAACCGGAAAGGCTGGGCGACTTGCGCGGTACCCCGCCGACAATCTTCACGCCCGCCTCCGCACATTCGAGAATCTTCTTCATCAGCGCGGGCGTCATCGCATCGACCTTCGGCAGCACGAGTACGCTGTACGTCGCGCCACCCTCGAAGTCGATCTTCTTGTCGATAAACTTCGCGCGCGACATGAACACCTCGGGCGAGCAGCCATCGAATGAATAGCCTTTCCGGTCCGGGAAGTCACCGTCCATGAAGGCGTCCTTCGGCGGCTGGAACACCATCGGCGCGCCTTCGGGCAGGAGGTAGAGGATGTCCGCGACAGGACGCCCCTGTCGGAGCAACCACTGGCAGCGCGTGAGGTAGCGGTGGTAGGAATCTACCATCGGCCACCATGTCTGGTTGCGGTGCCAGTTGACGCCGTAGTACCCGCACATCGTCATGCCGGGCTTATCGGTCATGCTTGGCTGGTGCTGGTACGTGTGGAACTTGAAGCAGTTGATACCGAAGGCGAGCGCCCAGTCGCCCTGCGCCTTCATCGAGCCGGGGTACTGCTTCCAGTACTCCGCGCTTGCCGTGAACGCCTCTGCGCCGACGACGGGACGCCCCATCGTGTGCGCGATGGAGACCGACTCCACGCAACTGTACTCCGCAGGACATCCCATGCCTTTCGACCAGAACTCGCACATCGGCACGTCCGCCACCGCGCCGGACGTGATGTCGCAGCACGGGTTCATGTCGTAGGGTTCGCTCGACATCACGAGCCCCTTGCTGTGCGCAAACTCCTTGATAGGGAGAAGCTGGTTCTCGATCACGAGCTCCTGCGCGGTCTGCCGCCAGTCGAAGAGGAAGCGCTCGGTGATTTCCGTCGAACGCACGATGCGTCCGTTGATGGCGGGAATGTACGGAAGCGGCGAATAGCCGCGCCGGCGCTCGAACTCCTTGAAGAACGCGGCTGAGCCGTTCTGCGCGCTCATCTCCCAACTGTCGAAGTGGAGCGTAGTGAGGCCGCGTCCGGGACGACGCGGACCGGCGGCGGCGAGTATCTTATCGGCATAGTCGTGCAGGTGGCGCTCGATCGCGCCGCGGTCGAACTTGCTCGTCTCGAATCCGAGGCCCGGCTTGGGCGCGGGACGCGTAGTCTGTCCGGTGAGGCGGCGTCCGACGCGCATGATCGTCCAGCGCCCTTCTGGGACACGCCAGTTTAGTCGCCCAGACGCGTCCATCTTCGCCGTGAGGTCAACCACCTTCGCGGGATCGACACACTTCTCCGACGGCACCGCCTTGTGCGACGGCGGAAGGTATGGCTTCACGCCGGGCCGGGACGAAAACGGCGCGCGCTGGTAGATGGCCTTTTCGTCCGCGTCGGGAAGACGCTCCGCGCCTTCCGGCTCTGGGAACGCCAACACGGCGACGTCGCGGTAGTAGCTCTCCCATTCCTTTCTCAGCTCGGACGTGAGCGTGCGGACGCCGAAGAACGGCGCGCGCGGTGCGGGGATGGGCAGAACGGAGGAATAATCGACAGGCCCCGTCACCGTCGTCTCGCTCGCGACGGTGTGCTGCATCGCGTCGTCGGGCGTCACGGACTTCCCGCCCGCGCCGCACCAGCCGGGGCCTGTCCCCACCGCCACCTCGATGCCGAGGCGGTCGGCCTCGGCGATGGCGTAGCCAAAGAGCTCCAGCCACTTGGGGCTCAAGAACTCCACGGGGCCGCGCGGGGGACGTCCCGCGCCGATTTCGAGGATCAGCACGCCGCCGATGCCGGCCGCCTTCATCGCGTCGAGGTCCGCCTTCATGCCCTCGCGCGTGGTGTTGCCGTCCATGAAGTACCAGTACACCCACGGGCGGGCTGAGTCCGGCGGGTTTGCAAACGACTCTTCAAGTGTCGCGGCGGTTGTTGACGAAGCCGCGAGAAGAACCGCGGCGACTGTTGCGAATATGGAACGAGCATGTGCTTTCATGGTTATCGTGTTTCCCTTTCTAGGTGAATTATACCAAACCGCACCGTACGCTGCAACACGTTTCGCCGAAAATGTAAATGAGGGTTGGTCGTGACGCAGTAGACTTTTCAACCATTGCGTAGCGACGACGTCCTCGTCGTCGTGATTGGGATTTTGGCCAATACCACTAACGAACTCCCAACTCCCTCAATTCCGCTATCCCGCTATTCCATAATTCCCTAATTCCTCAACCCGGGCACCCAAGAACTCAAGCACTTCCTTACGACAATTGCATTTTCGCGGGAATTCTAGTTGCATTTTCGCGGATGGTGTGATATACTTTCCGCGACCTCAAGAAAGGATTGATAACATGGGAATCTACAGAAGATGGATGGCTGAAAGCGTCCGCCAGGCACTTGAGACGTGGCGCGTAGTATCCATTGCCGGTGCACGGCAATGCGGCAAGACAACGCTTGCATCCCTCCTGCCGCAGACCGGCATGACATGTCGCTCCCTCGATGAATCAATATACTTGCGTTCCGCCAAGGAAGACCCCGCGACATTCCTACGTCATGCGCCGGGGACCACGCTTTTCATCGACGAAATCCAGAAGGCCCCCACGCTTCTTCCGGCAATTAAGCGCATGGTTGACGGTTCTAACGAACCTGGCCAGTTTCTGCTTACCGGATCTGCAAACCTCCATGCGATTCCCGAAGCGACGGAAAGTCTTGCAGGGCGGCTCCATTCCTCACGGCTTAGGACACTTTCCGAGGGAGAAATAAGAGGTGTACTGCCATCCTTCCCGTCACGGGCATTCTCCGGGGACTTCCCCGTGCGGCTGGAAAGCGGCGGCAAGGTGGAAATAGTCAGTCTTGCCTTTCGTGGCGGCTACCCCGAACCAGTCCGCATAGCCGCAGGCAAACGGGCCACATGGCAAAGAGACTATATTGGCCATCTTCTGCGCCACGACATCGCCGACGTGTCCGAAATACGGCGTCTTGGCAAACTCCAGGCGATGTTTATGTTTCTTGCCGCACGTTCCTCCAAGTTCCTCAACATCGCCGAAATCTCCTCCACGCTCGAAATCGCCAAGGCATCCGCCGAAAACTACATCTCCGCTCTTGAGGCGATGTTCCTATTCGACCGTGTCGAGGCATGGACGCCGCGCGACTACGACCGGGCGATAAAGCGTCCCAAGTGGTTCATCGGCGACACCGGCCTCATGTGTGCTGCGCTGAAATGGCGGGAAGACGAGGTTTTGTTCGACTCCGACAAATGCGGCAAGCTTGTGGAGTCCTGGGTTTACCATGAACTAGGTGCGGCGGTGGATGCCGCAGACGGATTCTCCATTTTCCACTACCGAGACAGGGAACAACGGGAAATCGACTTCATCCTTGAAAACGATGTTGGAGAGCTCGTAGGGATAGAGGTCAAGGCTGGATCTGTCGTGGGTGTCGATGATTTCCGGCACATGGACTGGTTTGCCAGAAACCTTGGTCTGGGACGCTGGAAGAGAAGCATCGTGCTCTACTCTGGATCTGACACACTATCCTTCGGGAAAGGCCGACTCGCCGTTCCACTTATTGCGCTCTGTGCATAGCCCATGGTTTTCTTGTCCGCCGGGTGGGCTGGGGTGACGAAGCAGGCTTGTTGGCAAGCAGCGAGCGGATGGACGGTGGCGTAATGATGGGATTTTACTGTGCGCCCGATGTGAAACGACAAGTCCAGGTCGTGCAGTAAGACCTCCCGCCACCTGCAATTCGCCCAACGTCGTCCACACTCCCCTAATTCCATAATTCCCCAATTCCGCTATTCCGATATTCCATAATTCCCACAATTTCACATTCAGCAATTTTCTCGGGAGTGAGCTATTGACAACTGTCGAAATCTGTGTTGCAATGTCTGTAAATTCAACAGCACTGTTGAATTAACGAAAATGAATATCGATTCCGTTGACTTTTGACTATATCGTTGTTATAAAATGAGATATAGTCAAAAGTCCATGAAAGATCACATAGACTATTGACTATATCGCATGAATATGGTATCAACAGAAAATCGCTCTTGATATTTTCGGGTGTAGTGTGGTATAATGTCGTTGTTCTGCAGAAAGGCGGGTAAAGCCGTCTTGATGTCGAGCGCTAGATTTCCCGCGTGGGCGGGCGGCGAAGAATAGTAGCCGCCGCCGCGTTTGGGAGTGCGTCGAGTGAAAGCTTAGGAACCTGTCACTTGGTAGACGCAAGAAGAAGGACACTGCCGTCCGTGCAGTTTCGCCTCCTTCGGTGTGTCTACCAAGGTATCCTAAGCACCTCACTCGATGCATCGGAGGCCAAGGTGGGGAATGTGGTACGCCATTCTATCAGCCGAGCCGAGAATGGTGTGCTGTACAGTCCGGCATGGAGAGGCATGGAGAAAAATATGCAGGATCAAATGAGAAATGTCTGGAAAATCGGGTGCAGATGGGATGACTGGGGGCGTCAGGGAACCTCCATATTTGAAAAGGTGTTTGTCCCGACGGGCTTCGTGTTCGCATACACGAAATACTGCGAAAGCATTCGTGAAGGAGACCTAATCGCCATCGCCGACGGTTATCAGGTAGTCGCGATTGCGGAGGCATTGACCCCCGGCTCTTCGCTCGTGAAATTTGATTCGTCTAAACTTCCGGCCGTGGCACATGATTATTTTGCCGATCCGAATTGCTATGGCTGCAAAGCACGTATTCTTCAACTTGACGAAAATGAGACTTTCACGTACAAGAAGATGGGAAGGTTCTTCCAGGCCACAAGCATTGCGGATGACGTCAGGAGGCTATATGGCAAGATGATGGAGAGGCCAGGTACGAAGGAATGGCGGTTGAACCTCTTTGGGTGGGCGAACAAGGAACTCGCCCAGGATTCATTCCTCTGCTGGCTCCTTTCCCATGCGAACAAGTCGTCGGAAGGCCAGACTCCCCTGCATGGTGTCGCATTGGATTTCATTTGCCGGCTAATGGCAAAATGCGGACTTAACGTCAAGACTGCGGACATTGACAACGTCATAGTTGACAAGCAGATTCTTCAGATTGATCTTGCCGTGCGGTTTACAGTCGCAGGGGCGAAACACGCGCTGATGATTGAAGACAAAGTAAACGCAATGCTCTACAATGACATTGAGGGATATAAGAAAAGACTTGTCAGTATCGAACATTATTCTGATCGTGAAATCCACCCGATTCTGATCAGAACGGGTGACGAGTCCTCGCTTGGGACAGATAAGCAGATTGCAAAGTTTGTCAGGTCGGACTTCCTTGAACTGCTCGGCGATCATAAATCGGCATGTATCAGTTCCGAAATCCTTTCTGATTTTGCAGAACATCTAATGGCGGCGGAAGAGGATGTCATGAGATATCTTACGATGCCTGTTGAGGAGTGGGATTGGTCTTGCTGGGTTGGTTTCTACCGCGAAATTCAGAATCGGTTTAGCCAGGTGCCGCTTGACTGGAAGTATGTTCCAAACAGCAGTGGTGGCTTCTTGTGCCTTTATCCGGTGTGGACGGATGAGGTGTGGGTGGATTCGTTGGCATTTTACTGGCAGATGGAAAGCGACAAAAAGCAACTTGTCCTGAAGGTCATGGAAGTTTATACTCATCACTCTGATGTTCGGAACAAAATTGTCTCGGAACTTGATGCATTTCTTAATAGCCATGAAGAGTGGAAGGATTTGAGGATTGCGCGGCCGGACAGGTATGGTTGTGGATACTCGATGACGCTTGAGAAGATCTCGTCGGATTGCTGGTTCAAAAACAAGGACGGGCGAATTGATCTGGAGGCTGTTTGCGAGTTTTTCAAGCGCACTTTTGCATTCAGAGATGCGTTTGTGGCCCACTGGATGTCAAATGACGCTTTCCGCAATGATATTAAAAGATTGGCGATGAAATAGGAGGTGCGAGGCAGATGGAATTCAAGTTGTATATCAAAACATTGCCAATACTGGCATTGTCCATCGTATTGTCATCGATGGCATTGTCCTCGCCTACCTATACCGCGACCGTTGATGGTATCACTTGGACATACCGTGTATCTAATGGAGGAGCATCCCTTGGTGATGGGTTGCCACCTTTGTCGTCATCTTCTACTTCTACCGCTGTACCAAAATCTACATCAGGTGCAATAACTATTCCGGTATCGCTCGGTGGTTGCCCGGTGACGAGCATCGGGAATTATGCGTTCGACAACTGTAGCGGCCTTACTAGTATAATGATTCCCGACAGTGTGACGAGCATCGGAGATCGTGCGTTCTACGGTTGTAGCGGTCTTACGAGCGTGATGATCTCCGACAGTGTGAAGAGGATAGGGACGTATGCGTTTTTTGATTGCAGCGGTCTTACTAGCGTGATGATTCCTGCCAGCGTGACGAGCATTAGGCATGATGCGTTCAACCACTGTAGTGGGCTTACGAATTTTAATGTTGATGCAGCAAACGTCAGTTATTCATCGATAAATGGTCTTCTGTTGTCCAAGGACTGTAATACACTTGTCTGTGGTATAAATGGGGATGTGGTTATTCCAGATACTGTGACGAACATAAGGGAGGATGCGTTTTATGGATGTAGCGGACTTACGAGTATAACGATTCCCGACAGTGTGACGAACATCGGAGAATATGCGTTCTGCGACTGTAGCGGCCTTACTAGTATAATGATACCCGATGGCGTGACGAGCATTGGGTATAAAGCGTTCGCAGGCTGCAGCGGGCTTACGAGCATGACGATACCTGATGGCGTGACGAGCATTGGGGGAAATGCGTTTTCCTGGTGTTATGGTCTTACGAGTGTGACGATACCTGCTGTTGTGACGAACATCGGGAATGCCGCGTTCTGCGACTGTAGAGGGCTTACAAGTGTTACGATACCCGATGGTGTGACTAGTATCGGGTCTTCTACGTTCGCAGGCTGCAGCGGGCTTACGAGCATGACGATACCTGATGGCGTGACGAGTATCGGGAATTTTGCGTTTTCCCGGTGTTCCGGTCTTACGAGTGTGACGATACCAAACAGCGTGACGTACATAGGGAATTATGCGTTCAGCTATTGTAGCAAGCTTACAAACGTGACGATTCCCGACAGTGTGACGAGCATTGGGGAGTCTGCGTTTTACAATTGCAGTGGACTTACAAGTGTGATAATTCCCGATGGCGTGACGAGCATCGGAGATCGTGCGTTCTACGGTTGTAGCGGTCTTATGAGCGTGACTATCCCCGACAGCGTGACGAGCATCGGGTCTAGCGCGTTTGAGAATTGCAAGAACCTTGTAAATGTGGTCTTCGACGGCAATGCTCCAAATGTTGATGCCACATCGTTTACAAATGTTTCGTCCACGTGTCAGGTCAGGGTACAATTTGGGTCGACGGGTTGGGGTATTGATGTTCCTGGAACATGGAATGGTCTACCAATGGACTATACTGTACCGGCTCTGAAGTTTAGTACGAATGGAGGAGTGCTTGACGAATCCGAACGTATCACGAATGATGGCGTGGTTGGCGAATTGCCTGCGCCGTCGCGCGAGGGCTATTCATTTGTTGGGTGGTATACTGCAGCCAGTGGCGGCCAAAAGATTAAGGCGGGGACTACATTGGATGCGAGTATGTGGGTCTATGCTCATTGGACACCTCGCCAGTATACGGTGACATACGATGCCAACGGAGGAAGCGTTTCGGGAACGTCTGGCAAAAGTGTGACTTTTGATTCGACGTACGGTAGCCTGCCAACGCCGACACGGACAGGATATACTTTTGCAGGATGGACACTCGACGGAGAGCCGATTTCCGCCACTGTGAGAGTGTCGACTGCGCAAAATCATACGCTCATTGCGCAATGGACAGTGAACCAATACACGGTCAAATTTGATGCGAACGGTGGAACGGGCGGTTGTGAAATGCTTTTGGGTTTTGGCTCGGTAATTGTTCCGCCGACGGTGTCTCGCGATGGTTGCACATTTGAGGGATGGACGCCAAGTGTCGCGGCGACCGTTCCTGCTGGCAATTTGACATACAGGGCAAATTGGAAATTCTGGCGCGTGACGGTCGGAGCAACCTCACAATCGCTGCGCACACTTTATCCCAATGACTATTTGAACATTACCAATGTTACGTTGGCGGCAGGGGTGACCAACATTCCAAATGGATTCTTTGATGGGTGTGGCAATTTGGAGATTGTTTCAATTCCTGATACTGTAATATCTATTGACGCACAGGCTTTTGATGGGCTTGAGAATTTGCGGACGGAAGTGTGGGGCGGATACAGGGTTTTGGATGGATGGGTGATTGGCTATACGGATGAGGCGGAGGAGACGATTCCGGACGCCGACAGGCTGAAGGGAATCTGCAGCGAAGCCTTGTCCATAGGCGCGGCCGCGCTGAAGGGTTGCACGGAGTTGAAGACGCTTGTCCTACCTCCAAGTCTGACGCGAATCGGCGACGAGGCGTTTATGGGCTGTAGTGGGCTTACGAGCGTGGTTGTTCCTCAATGTGTCTGTGATCAAGGATTGTCTTCTGCGTTCTCTTCTGTTGAGGCGATTAGGACCGTTGAAATTCAAGACGGAGTTACAAGCATCAGTGAATCATTGTTTGCAGGATGTAATGGGCTTATGTATATCAAAATTCCTGACAGTGTTACAAACATTGCCGACTATGCTTTTGATGGGCTTGAAAACTTGCGGACGGAAATGTGGGGCGGGTACAGGGTTTTGGATGGATGGGTGATTGGCTATACGGATGAGGCGGAGGAGACGATTCCGGACGCCGACAGGCTGAAGGGAATCTGCAGCGAAGCCTTGGGCGACAACTCGCGGTTGGTGTCCATAGGCGCGGCCGCGCTGAAGGGTTGCACGGAGTTGAAGACGCTTGTCCTACCTCCAAGTCTGACGCGGATTGGCGACGAGGCGTTTATGGGCTGCTCGTATCTCGACAATGTGGTCGTGCCGGGCGGCGTGAAGTCCATCGGCAATCGCGCGTTCAAGAACTGTACGGGCTTTACATGGGCGCAGATTGAACATGGCGTGGAGTCCATCAGCGAAGAGGCGTTCTATGGCTGTTGGCGGATTACGGAAGTGGACATTCCGTCGTCCGTGTCGTCGATCGGGGTCAATGCCTTTGGCGGCGACAGTTCAATAACCAAGGTCGCCCTGCGCGGCGATGTGCGAAAGGTGTCCGAGATATTCTCAAATTACGCTCAGATCACGGAGGCGACGGTAAAGGCGGGTGACGGGGAGATTGTGGACGGACTTTTCAGCGGATGCCAGAGGTTGATGACTGTCAGGTTCCTCGGCAACTGCCCTGCTCTTGCCAACGAGGGGAGGAATCTATATGCGGGCACGCCGGTCGATTACACGTACCCTCGTCTGGGTGCTGTTTCATATGGTGGAGAATATGATGGATATACGCAGAGAGGTCTTGTCACATACGTATATAAGGATTCGACTGGGTGGGACGGAACGCCTGGTTCGCATGTGCTGCCTATGATGTGGCCACTTGTAGGTAGTTACCGCCGCGAAATCAGGTACACTGATTCCATCAGTACGCCGACCTCGGTCATGTTCGACGCGAATGGCGGGACGCCGACGATGCAGAGCGCGGAACAGCATACGGAAGACCCGTTTGTCCTGCCGGGCGAGCCGACGCGCACCAACTATGATTTCGCTGGATGGTGGACGGAGAAGGTCGGCGGCGTGAAGGTGACGGAAGAGACAGTATTTCTGAATGGCGTGTATGACACTCTGTACGCACATTGGACGAGGAAGAAAACCGCGTCGGCGATGGTATGCGAGGAGGTGTTCTCCGGCTTTGGCACCGTGACTCTGGATGATGAGGACAACATCATAGTTACGCTTACGAACGATGTGAGCGGAACGGTGGAGATCCCAGACAATGTCGGGCGTGTGCTGATTGATTTGAATGGACATTCAATCATCGGCTCTGATGGAGCGGCGGCAATTCGCGTCGTTCCCGCGGGTCCCGTCAGTGCCGCGACACAACTTGCCATTGGCGACACCTCACATGGCGAGAAGGGGCGGATTGCCGGTGATGGCGATAGCGCGGGCATTGAGTTTGACGACTATGTCGCGCTTGGTGTTGGCCTTGAGGTGGATGACGACGTTGCCGTGTATAATGGCGATGGCAGTGAACAACCATGGGAAGAGCTTTCGACCGGCGGGTATTCGCTTGCGGTTGGTACATACTTCAAGGCGACGCTTGCGGAGCTGGGCTACGACGTGCCGACGGACGGGAAGACTGTGTACAACGTGGTGGCGAAGGGGTTGCCTGCTGGACTGCAGCTCAAGTACAACGCGGCGGTGACGAAGAAGGTGAAGGAGAAGGGCAAGACGAAGACCGTCGTCGTGAAGCCCGCGAAGGTGGAATGGTGGATAGAGGGAGTGCCGACTGCCGCGCTCGACTTCTTCACGAACCCGCCGTACCTCGTGATCACCGTGAACGGCAAGACGACGACGGAGGCCCTGCCGCTGGAGGTGCTTGCTCAGGAGGTCGTGGACCTCGGCGAGCTCGCGCTCGGGCAGTCCATCAACATCAACGGCTGGCTGTCGGGCGTTGGGGTGGGCTGGACGGTGTCCGGCCTGCCGACGGGCCTCAGCTTCGCCACAAAGAAGGTGACGAAGAAGTCCGGCAAGACAACCGTGACCGTCGCCGAGGCGTACGCCGTCTACGGCAAGACGACGAAGGCCGGCCTCTTCACGATCACCGCGAAAAAGAAGAAGGGCACCTACTACGAGACCAAGAAGTTCCGCGTTTTTGTGCCGCCGAAGGCGGTTGACGTGGCGACGTTCGGCGAGGAATTGACGAACATCACGACGATGGCGTATGTGCCCGTCTCGTGGAAGCTGGCGGGAGGCGACAGCGTCGAGGACAACAGCGGCGTGCCCGCCCTGCCGGTCGTGCCGACGATTGCGAAGGTTGCGGGGCTGCCGACGGGCCTGACGTTCGCGGCGGCGAATGTCTATGGCTACAAGGACGCCAAGAAGAAGACGGGCAAGTACGTGAAGCAGTACGGACAGACGATCGTCGGCACGCCCACTAAGCCGGGCACGTACGTGGTAACCTTCACGAGGAACGTGACGACAGGCACCGGAAAGAACAAGAAGACGGTCGCCAAGACCTCTCAGATTCTCTGGAAGATCGTGCAGAACGACGCGAAGCTGGAACTCGGCTTCAACACGTCCGGCGGCGTGGTCGAGGGCGGCGTGGTCGGCCTGAACTACGGCGACCTGCTCGCGTTCACGGCGACGAGCAACGCGACGGTGACTGCGAGCGGGATGCCGGAGGGG
>CADCCQ010000078.1 GCA_902799955.1 uncultured bacterium
CCGAAGATCAGCGGAAAGGAGCTACGCTTTTTTGTCCTCCAAAACGCGCAAGGCAACCGGCACTGCCGAGATGAATCAAAAAATGGGTAAACTCCAGACACGGAAGCTGTGACAACAAGGTTTTGTTGTGGTATAATATTAGACAATGGATGATGAAGTGACAGCAAAGAACGATTCCGCGACGATGCCGAAGGTCGCGGTCACGGCGGTCGTCGGGCGGAACGATTCCGCGACGATGCCGAAGGTCGCGGTCACGGCGGTCGTCGGGCGGACGAACGCCGGCAAGTCCACGCTCGTGAACAGCCTCGTCGGCGAGAAGGTCTCGATAGTCTCGCCGGTGGAGCAGACCACGCGGAACACGATACGCGGCATCGTGGCGGACCCGCGCGGCCAGATTGTGCTTCTCGACACCCCCGGCCTCCACAGGGCCGTCGGCAACCTCGGCCGCATACTCAATCGCATGGCCAGGCGCAGCGCCGCCGGTGCGGACGTCCTTTGCGTCGTATTCGACGCCTCTGAGCTTCCGCAGATGGAGGACGACGGCTGGATGCGCCGCGTAGCGCACGAGCGTCCGGAGAAGGTCCTCTTCGTGCTCAACAAGGCCGACAAGTCGCCGTTCTTCGATCAGGAGTTCAGGGATGCCTGGAAAGAGGCCGTCGAGGCCGTTGCCGCCGAGGCGCGCGAGCGCGGCGAAGAGACGGATCAAGTCGGCGTCCCGGAGCCGGTCTGGGTCAAGGCGATTTCGACGACTGAAGGCGGCGCGAACGCCGTGCTCGACGCGCTGTTCGGAATGGCGGAGGAGGGGGAGCCGCTGTTCCCAGATGACATAGCGACCGACTATCCTCGCCGACTGGCGATTGCTGACGCGATTCGCGAGAAGTTCCTCGCCAGCCTTCACCAGGAGGTTCCGCACGAACTCGGGATACTTGTGAAGTCCATCGACGAGTCGAAGGGACGCTGGAGCGTCAAGGCGGACGTCCTGGTGAACAGGCCGTCGCAGAGGCCGATAGTGATTGGGCGAGGCGCAGAGAACATAAAGAGGGTGCGGAAGGCCGCCGAACGCGAGATCGGCGAGATGTTCGGCGTGAAAGTCGCGCTGGAGCTGTGGGTGCGCGTCGTGCCGGGGTGGATGAAGAACGACCGTCTTCTCGTGGAGATGGGATACATGGGCGGGGAGATATGACAAGGGGGATTGTACTGGCAGCTTGCGCCGTTGTGGCGCTGGCGTCCGCCGCCGGCGAACTCGAGGTGGCGAAGAACGCACTTCGCGACGGGCTCTGGGACGTGGCCCGTACCCATGCGCAGAGGGCTACGGGAAACGAGGCCAAGGAGATCGTCCTCGAGGCCTACACGAAGGAGGGTCGCTGGGAGGACGTCCTCAAGTCGCTTGCTTCGTGGAATGAGCCCAAGGGCGAGTCGTTCGACTATTTCCGTGCGCTGGCGCTTCTTGAGTCGGGGCGTGCCCAGGACGCATTGAAAGTCCTCGACGTGTATATTCAGCCGGTGGCCGAGAAGGTCGGCGTTGCGGCGGGCGAAGGCGGCAAGTCTAATGACAAGGCCGTTGCCAGAGGCAAAGTCAAGCCGGTGAAGAAAAGTCAATACGCGCCAATGTTCGCTGTTCTCAGGGCGAGGGCGCTTCTGGCTTCCGGAGACGCGGCGGCGGCGGTTGCAGCGGCGAAGGAGTCCGGGATGGTAAAGGGCGATGCGAGCGCAAAGACGTCCGCCGCCGAGATATTCGCCGCGGGCGGCGACATTGAGGGTGCGAAGGCGCTGTGGCGTGAAGTCGCCGCGGAGACGAACGCCCCGTCAGCCGTGCTGGCGTCGGCGGCGACCGGGCTTGGCGACTCCGGGCTGATGAGGAGGGCGGCGGACGCCGCGCCCGACGCGGTGTCGCGGCGTGCGCTCTCGCTCAGGCTTGGGCTGATGCTGCTGGACACAGAGGAGGGCTTCGACGAGGGGACGGGGCTTGTCCGCCGAGTGGTAAAGGACTTCCCCGGCGCGCCAGGCGCAAAAGACGCGTTTCTCGTCATGGCGGACCGGCTTCTGGAGCGCAGGCGCAACGCGGACGCCGTCGAGGCGTACAAGGACGCGGTAAACGCCTGGCCGGAGGCGGCGAGGGAGTTCTCGGTCCACGAGGGCCTCGGGTGGGCGTTGCTGAGGCTTTCGCGCTATGAGGAGTCCGCCGAGGCGTTTGCGCGCGCGGAGGAGTTCGCGACGAACGACGTGGACAGGGCGACCGCGATAATGGAGCAGGGCGACGTGTTCTCCGAGAGCTCGCGGGGCGACGAGGCGCTGGCGAAATACAGGCTTGTCCTGGAGAAGTACCCGACGACGCCCGCCGGGGAGAAGCTGAAGACGGTTGTCGAGCTGCGCGAGCAGGAGGCGCGCGGCCGCGAGCTTTACCGCGACTTCCGCTTCAAGGAGGCGCAGGCAGTGTTCGCGGAGCTCGGCCGCCGCGACCCATCCAGGAAGCCGAGAATGGACTACCTGGAGATGCTGTGCCTGTACGGGCAGGTGAACGACGCGGAGGCGGCGCGCAAGGCCAAGGACCTCGCAGCGGGATGCCCCGATCCGGCGATCAGGGCGGAGGCGGCGCTTTGGCTGGCCAAGTTCTTCTACAACGCAAGGCAGTGGGAGGACGCTGTCGGGCTGTTCACGCAATATGCGACGAACATGGCGCCCGCGTCGGCGCAGGCGCCGTCCGCGCTGCTCTGGGCGTCCAGGGCCGCGTTCGTCGGGAACGAGTTCAAGACGGCGGTGGACCTTGTCACGCGGCTAGTCCGCGACTACCCTGAGTCGCCGGAGAAGGCGGCCGGGCTGCTTGTGCAGGGCGAGGCGCTTGTCGAGCTCTCGCGCTTCGACGAGGCGATACTCGTCCTCGACGGCGCGGCGTCCGACCCCAAGGCCAGCGTGGACGACAGGCGTTCGGCGAAGACCCTGAAGGCCGACGCGCTGTTCGTGATGGGTGCGGACAACCCGGCGCGATACCGCGAGGCGCTCAACGTCTACAACTCAATCAAGATGGGCGAGTCGCTTGACGACGCCGAGCGGCTGTCGATCTCCTTCAAGGTCGCGCGGACGCTCGACAGGCTGGGACGCGTCGACGAGGCCATCGACCAGTACTACGTCGAGGTTGTATGCGCATATCTTGAGCTTCGCCGCAAGGGGAAGAACCCCGGCGACGAGGCGAGGGCCACGTTCGCCAAGGCGGCGTTCAGGCTGGCCGATGAATTCGAGAGCAGAGGCGAGGACCGCAAGGCGGAGAGCGTCCTCTCGCTCGTGACGGCGGCCGACGCTGGGGCGGCGGCAAAGGAGGCGAGGCGCCGCATGGCGCGTCTGCAAGGGAAAGGCAGGTTCAAGTAAATGACGACATTCGCAACAGGCCCGGTGTTCTGGATACTGGCTGCGCTCGCGGTGGCCGCGCTGGTGGTCTTCTTCGAGCGGTTCATGGACCTCAGGAGGGCCCATGTGGACTGGCAGGACTTCCTCAAGGGAGTTCGGAACGTCCTTGAAAGCGGCAACGAAGAGGAGGCCATCGCGATATGCGAAGACACGCCCGTGCCGATCGCGAACGTCACCGCGACCGCGATTCGCCACAGGCATGGTTCGCCGTTCGCGCTCAGGGAGGCGGTCGACGCACAGGGGCGCACGGAGGTCGGGCGGCTTGAGCGGCGGCTGGCGTCGCTTTCGGTGATTGGGCAGATCGCGCCGCTGATTGGCCTCTTCGGGACGATCATGGGCTTCATAAAGGTGATGTCGATCGTGTCCGCCAACGAAGTCGTACCGCGCGCCGAGCTCGTGGCTGCGGCGGTGAACGCGATGGTCGTCGCGGCGGAGGGCCTCGCGATCGCGGTGCCTGTCGCCGTGATGTACGCCGCGCTGAGGATCCGGCTCAACAAGATCGTGTCGGACATGGAGACGGCGGCGTCCGAGATCGTCGGCTACATAGTCTCCCTGCAGGAGGCGGAGAGCGCCCCGGCCCAGGAGGCGAAGCAATGACCAGGTGGAACTGGCAGGACGCGATCTACGCCTCGCGCCACCACGGCGCGCCGGCGTGGCTCGGGTTCCTCTCCGCAGTCGCCCCGTGGGTGACGGCGGCTGTCCTCTTTGCGATGATACTCGTCACCTCGACAGTCTGGACGGCGGCCGACGGCGCGATGTTCGCGCTGCCTGACAAGGGCGTGGGCGACATATCCGACACCGACGCCGTGGCTATGGCCATGCCGTCGTCCCAGGGCACGCTCGTCTTCTTCGACGACACGCGGTACATGCTGGACGACGACGCCCAGGTCGCGTCGTTCGCCCGTCAGCTGAAGGAGCGCGTGGCCCAGGCGGAGTCCCCGGTGCTGCTCGTCCTTGCCGACAAGCGGGTGAGCGGAGGCGACTTCATGCGGATCGCGGCGGTCGCGAAGGCCAACGGGGTCGCGAAGGTCCTCTTCGCGGAAAGAGGTTCTAAATGAGCGGGGCGAGGGGCCTTTCGCTGCTGAGCGGCGGGCTTGACAGCCAGCTCGCGGTACGCGTCCTCCAGCGCGCCGGCGCGGAGATGGAGGCTGTGTGCTTCGAGACGCCTTTCTTCTCGTCGGCTGCGGCGCGTAAGGCCGCCGCCGCGCTCGGCGTCCCGCTGACGGTAGTTGACTTCACCGACGACGAGATCGCGCTCGTGGAGAATCCGCCGCATGGCTTCGGCGGCGCGATGAACCCTTGCATCGACTGCCATACCACGATGATTCGCCGCGCGGGAGAGATAATGGCCGAGCGCGGCTTCGACTTCGTATCCACAGGCGAGGTCATGGGGCAGCGCCCGATGAGCCAGAACAAGCAGGCCCTCGGCGTCGTCGAGAAGGGCAGCGGACTGAAGGGGCGTCTCATACGGCCGCTCTCCGCGCTCCTACTCGATCCGACGATCCCGGAGCAGGAGGGGCTGGTCGACAGGTCAAAGCTCCTCGACATCCACGGACGCTGCCGCGAAAGGCAGATCGCGCTCGCGGCGGAGTTCGGGATTGTGGAGTATCCATCGCCAGCCGGAGGGTGCAAGCTGACAGAGGAAGGCTATGGGCGAAAGCTGAAGGACCTGATGAACCACGAGGGACTTCGGACCAGGAGACTCGTCGAGCTCCTCAACCTCGCGCGGCGCTTCCGCCTTCCGAGCGGCACAGGCGTGATTCTGGGGCGCGACAAGGGCGAAAACACGGTGCTTCGCGGAGAGACCGCGGTCGGAACAGTGCTCGCCCCCGTGAACTGCCCTGGGCCGACGGCGCTCGTCCCGGAGATGAAGTCGCCCGGCGACGTCGCGCTTGTGGCGGAGATGGTCGCGGCGTACTCAAAGTGCGACAGGCTCGAAGGGGACGTCAAGGTGAAGGTCGTGCCGAAGGGCGCGCAGGACGGCGCGGGCGAGGAAACAGTCTCGCCCGCGAGGCCATACGACAGAACGAAGTTCATGGAGTGGCAGATATGTTGATTGCAGACATGATGGACACGATTGCGGCGCATCTCGGCGCCATCGACGCTGTGGCCCCGACCTGGGGGCTTGCGCTTGTCTTTGCGTTCATGGCGGTAGAGTCGAGCTTCATCCCTTTCCCAAGCGAAGTTGTGATGATCCCGGCGGGGTTCCTCGCGGCAAGGGGAAGACTCGGGATAGAGTCGTGTCCGCTGGCGCTCGTCGTCGCGATAGCGGTCGGCGTGGCGGGGTCCGTCGCCGGGGCGTACGTCAACTACTACCTCGCCATGAAGGCCGGGAAGCCGTTCCTTGAAAAGTACGGGAAGTACTTCTTCATAAAGAAGCCTGCGCTGGACAGGGCGTGCGAAGTGTTCAACCAATATGGCTCGGCGACGACTTTTGTCTGCCGCCTCGTTCCGGTCATACGCCAGCTGATCTCCATCCCGGCGGGGATATCCAGGATGCCGCTTGGGCCCTTCACCGCGTTCACCGCGCTTGGCGCGGGCATCTGGACTGCGATCCTCACGGCGACGGGGTACTGGCTCGGGCGGTCTTCGGGGGACATGGACTACACCGCGCTCGTGAGAAGGGGCAAGGAGCTCGCCACCTCGCATCTACCCCTCGTGATCATCTGCGCCGTCGCGCTTGTCGCGGTCTACTACTTCGCGTCGAAGCTCGTCATGGGCGGCTCCAAGAAGAAACAGTCCACCAAAGATTCCTCCAGCTCGAACGATGCCTCTGGCGGTGGCGCGGCGAAAGCCATGGTGACGCTGTTCACGGCAGTCGTCGCGCTGAACGCCTTGGCAGTGAGCGAACCATCGCGCTGGCGCATCGCGGACGGCAACAGGCGAATCGAGTGGAACGTCGCCGAGGACCGCAGGCTCCCGCACGGCGACAGCATTGAGATGAGCGGACGCTACGCGTCGCTGATCTTCTCGTACAACGTATCCGAGAATGGCGAGCTCTCGCTGAAGAGACAGCTTGTGTGGCCGATGTACCGCAAGGCGCCAAACAACACGCACGGGTCGTTCACCTACACGTTCGGCGAAGGCAAGACGCCGCAGCTCCTGATGAACGGGCGGCCATGCGGGGAGCGTCCGAAGATGATTGCGCTGGACGGCGTGTGGCGCGGCGAATCGGTTTCAACCAGCCAGACGCTGAGGATTGTGCGACACGTTTTCCCGTCTGTCCACCATCCGGAGTCCATAGACACGGTCGACGTGACGAACTCTGGCGACAGGGAATGCACAGTCGGGTTCACAAATGACTTTGTGGACTACGCCCTTGGATGCACAGGTCGATACGAGGTGCGGGCGCAGGCATTCCCCGCGGGGGAGAGGACGCTGAAGCCGGGCGAGACGGCGTCGTGGATGCTGCGTTTCTCGGTAAGGTGCGTCAACGAAGAAGACTGGGAATGCGACGAGAAGGACGAGCTTGACCAGCGGAGGAAACGCATCGACGAGCTGACGGCGCCGTGCGTGCTGGAGACGGGTATACCGGAGCTCGACGCGATGTTCCACTTCTGCAAGATCCGTGCGGGGGAGAGCATATTCATGACGCACGGCGGGCCAATGCACTGTCCTGGCGGCGGGTCGTACTACGCGGCGACATGGTGCAACGACCAGGTGGAGTATGCAGGGCCTTGGTTCGCGTTCACAGGCGACCAAGACTGCCTTGAGGCGTCCCAAAACGCCTATCTCCACTACATACCGTTCATGGGTCCGCGATATGAGCCGATCCCTAGCTCGGTGATCGCGGAGGGCTTTGACTACTGGAACGGCGCCGGCGACAGGGGCGACGCGGCGATGTACGCATACGGCGCGACGCGTTTCGCGATGGCGTACGGCAATCGCACGACGGCGGAGTGGCTTCTCCCCGGAATCCGCTGGTCGCTGGAGTACTGCCGCCGGAACCTGAACAAGGAGGGCGTCGTGAAGTCCGACTGCGACGAGCTTGAGCGCCGTCTGCCGGCCGGCGACGCAAACCTCTGCACCTCGTCGCTCTACTACGACGCGCTGCGCCACGCGGCGATGCTAGAGCGCGAGATCGGCGACGCGAAGCGCGCGGCGGAATACGAGAAGGAGGCGACGCGCCTTGAGGCGGCGATCGAGAGCCACTTCGGGCGCAAGGTGTCAGGGTTCGAGACCTACCGCTACTACGACGGATGCAAGGTACTGCGTTCCTGGATAGGGATACCGCTCTGCATGGGAATCTACAGAAGGGCGGAGGCGACGACGGACGCGCTTTTCTCGCCTGCGCTCTGGACGAGGAAGGGGATGCTGTGCGCGGAGGGCGACAAGAAGGGCGTGACGTGGGATAGAAGCCTCCTCTACGCACTTCGCGGGGTCTTCGCGGCCGGCCATGGCGATCGCGTGATGGACAAGTTCCTGACATACTCCCGTACAAGGCTCGTCGGCGAGCATGTGCCGTATCCAGTGGAGGAGGGGCGCCTCTGCCGCCATCTCTCCGCCGAGAGCGCTCTCTACTGCCGGATCGTGACGGAGGGGATGTTCGGAATCGAGCCGACGGGACTCGGCACGTTCAACGTGAACGCGAGGCTCCCGAAGGGAGTGAAGAAGATGGCGCTCAGGGACGTGCGCGCTTTCGGGCGCAGGTTCTCCATCTTCGTAACGGAGGACGGGACGAAGATCGAGGACATTCCCGGCAAGGCGGGGAAATGATCGGGGCGTGACAATGGGCGGCTTCACACATCTCCATCTCCACACGACTTATTCGCTCCTCGACGGGCAGTGCGGAATCGCTCCGCTCGTCGCAAAGGCGAAGGCACTCGGCATGACGTCCCTCGCCGTCACCGACCACGGCAACCTCTACGCCGTCAAGGCGTTCTACGACGAGGCGCGCAAGGCGGGCATAAAGCCGATTCTCGGCGTCGAGGCGTATGTCGTGGACCACGACTACCGCGAACGCCACGAGTATTTCCAGCAGCACAAGGACCGCAAGGAGAAGCGCTTCCACCTGTGCCTACACGCGAAGAACCTCGTCGGGTACCACAACCTCGTAAGGTTGATGTCCGAGGCGTTCGTCAACGGCTACTACTACAATCCGCGAATCGACCATTCGCTGCTCGAGAAGTACCACGAAGGGCTTCACTGCTCGTCCGCGTGCATCGCGGGCGAAATCGCGTACTACCTCGACACGTCGCTGAAGGGCGGCAACGACCCCGCGAAGGCGGAGGAGATCGCGCTCTGGTACAAGAACCTCTTCGGCGACGACTACTCGCTTGAGGTGATGCTCCATCCGCCGGGGAAGGGCGAGGGGGACGGGAAGCAGATCCCGCCAGACGCCATCGAGGAGTTCCACGAGCTGTACGCGCGGCAGACGGACGTGATGAACGCCATGTTCGCGCTCGGGAAGAAGCTCGGCATCCGCGTCATCGCGACGAACGACGTCCACTTCCTCGAGAAGGAGGACGACGATTCGCACGACGTCCTTCTCGCGCTCTCCACGGGCAAGAAGATGTCCGACAACGACCGCATGATCTACACGGGGCAGGAGTACTTCAAGACCGAGGAGGAGATGCGCGCTCTCTTCGCCGCGCACCCCGAGGCGGTCGACGCCACGCAGGAGGTCGCGGACAGGGTCGAGGAGTACGAGCTCAACTCCGACCCGATCATGCCGAAGTTCCCGATCCCGGCAGAGTTCGGGACGGAGGAGGACTACGCGAAGAAATTCGACGAGGCCGCGCTCCGCGAGGAGTTCAACACCGAGGACAAGCCGCAGAACTTCGAGCGCCTTGGAGGGTACGACAAGGTCCTGCGCATCAAGTTCGAGGCGGACTACCTCGCTTCGCTGGTGTACGCCGGAATGAAGCGCCGCTGGGGAGATCCGACGCCTCCAGACATCGTGGAGCGCGTGGACTTCGAGCTCGGCGTCATCAAGACGATGGGCTTCCCCGGATACTTCCTCATCGTCAACGACTACATCGCGAACGCGCGGCGGATGGGCGTGTGGGTAGGGCCAGGGCGCGGGTCCGCGGCCGGCGCCGCCGTCGCTTACGCGCTCGGCATCACGAACGTCGACCCGATCAAGTACGACCTCCTGTTCGAGAGGTTCCTGAACCCAGACCGCATATCCATGCCCGATATCGACGTGGACTTCGACGACGCGGGCCGCGGCAAGGTCCTCGAGTTCGTCACCGAGAAGTACGGCAAGGACCACGTCGCGCACATCATCACCTTCGGGCAGATGGCGGCGAAGAGCGTGATCAAGGACGTCGGCCGCGCGATGGACTACCCGCTCGCCGAGACGAACAAGCTCGCCGCGCTAGTCCCCGACACGCCCAAGATCACCTTCAAGAAGGCGACGAGCGTCAAGGACAAGAACGGCAACCCAAACCCCGACTACTCGCAGGGGCTCGTGGACGCTTTCAACTCGGACGACCCGACTGTCCACCTCCTCATGGAGAGGGCGCGCCGGCTGGAGGGCGGGATGCGCCAGCCGGGCATCCACGCGTGCGGAGTGATCATATCGCGCGACCCGCTGATCGAGACGCTGCCGGTAAAGCCGACGGAGAACGAATCGCTCCTCACGACGCAGTACGACGGACACTTCGTGGAGCCGGTCGGCCTTCTGAAGATGGACTTCCTCGGGCTCAAGACGCTCACCGTGGAGAAGGACTGCGTGGCGATCCTCGGGGCGAACAACCCCCGCGTCCCTGAGTCGCTTCGCGGGCCGGACGGGATGCTCGACCCCGACAAGATCCCCGACGACGACCGCGAGACGTACGAGCTCTTCGGGCGCGGCGAGACTACGGGCCTCTTCCAGTTCGAATCCGACGGGATGAAGAAGTGGCTCATGGCGCTCCATCCCGAGAAGCTCTCCGACCTCGTCGCGATGAACGCGCTCTACCGCCCTGGCCCGATGGACTACATCCCGACGTTCGTCAAGCGCAAGAAGGGCGAGGAGGAGATCGTCTACGACCATCCGCTGATGGAGAAGTACCTGAAGGACACGTACGGCGTGTGCGTGTACCAGGAGCAGGTCATGCTTCTCTCGCGTCTTCTCGGCGGCTTCACGCGCGGCGATTCGGACAAGCTCCGCAAGGCGATGGGCAAGAAGCAGATCGCCACCATGGAGTCGCTGAAGGTCAAGTTCGTCGACGGCTGCCTCGCGAACCCCGAGTTCCGCGTCGGCAAATGGGAGGACGAGGCGGAGGCTCGCGCGCTCATCGACAAGATATGGGACGACTGGCGCGCCTTCGCGTCGTATGCGTTCAACAAGTCCCACGCCGTCTGCTACGCCTGGGTCGCCTACCAGACAGGCTACCTCAAGGCGCACTACCCGGCGGAGTTCATGTGCGCGCAGATTTCCTCCGAAATCGGGAACTTCGACAAGCTCCCCGGCTTCGTCGCAGAGGCGCAGGAGATGGCGCTCGAGATGAGGCTGCCCGACGTCAACGAGTCGGGCGTCAAGTTCGTCCCGACCGCCGACGCGCGCGGCATCCGCTACGGCCTCGCCGGCATCAAGGGCGTTGGCGAGCCTGCCGCCGCGGCGATCGTCGCCGAGCGCGAGAAGAACGGACGCTACACTGGCTTCCTCGACTTCTGCATGAGGCTCGCGGGCACGCTCGCATGCAACAAGCGCGTCCTCGAGAACCTCACGAGGACCGGCGCCTTCTCGTCGCTTGAGCCGAACAGGGCGAAGCTATTCAACAACATCGAATTCGCCGTCAAGAAGTCACAGCAGAAGGTCAAGGACGACACGAGCGTCCAGGCGAACTTCTTCGACCTCATGGCCGACGGCGGGGAGGAGAAGGTGTCGGACGGCGAGCTCGTCGACACGCCGCCTTTCACTCCGGTGGAGGACCTCAAGAACGAGCGCGACCTGCTAGGGGTGTACATTTCAGGCCATCCGCTCCAGTCGTGTCGCCGCGTCATCTCCGAGGTGTCGACCTTCAAGACGTCGCAATTCGCCGACGTCGAGGCCGTCGACGCGCTTCTCAAGGCGCAGCCCGTCTCGAAGTGGAAAAAGAAGCAGAACCCGCACCTGAAGGACCAGATCGCCCTGAAGGAGCTGAACGTGCGAATCGTCGGGACGCTCACGTCGTGCTCCATCAAGATGGGCAAGCCGCGGCCTGACGGTACGCCCGGGCAGAAGTGGGCGATCCTCACGATCGACGACGGCACTGGCACAATCGACGCGTTCGCCTTCGCCAAGGCGTGGGAGAAGTACAACGTCGAGCAGTGCGTCGACTCCCTCGTGCTCGTCTGCGGGGAGATATCTCACCGCGTCAACTACGAGAAGGACGACAGGATGGAGAAGAAGAACCCGACGGTGGGCGACTTGAACTTCACTGTCAAGGAGGCGTATCCGCTGGAGAACGCGCTGCCTCTGCTCTCGAAGGGGTTGCGGATCCGCCTGCGCTACGCCGACTCCGACCTCGCGTCGAAGGTCGAGAGGATCCGCGACGCGGCGTCCAGGAACCCTGGTGCGCTGCCGCTCTTCGCGGAGATAGCCTACGACGATGGCACGGAGGTGGAGGTCGACTTCGGCCCGACGTGCCGGACGTCGTGCAGCATCTCGTTCCTGTCGGAGCTTGCGAAGATCGTGCCGCAGTCGGACACTATGTTCGCTCCTTCCGACAAAATCTACCTCGCCCAGCCCGAGCCCAAGCCATGGGAAAGGTAGCATATACTTCGCGCCGACGGACGCCTCGCGCCGTTCGGGTCCGCCGCCGGTTGAGACTATCTGCGCGGCGGAGCGTAGCTTTGTCGGGAGAGAGATTCAGCCTCGGTTCTTTTGTCATGCATTCCGCCCGAAAGCCAAAGTCGTCGTTGCAGCGCTACAGGCTCTTGCGCAAAGGGAAGGACATTCTTGCATGAACACAAGCACAGCATATACAGTAAAGCATATACAGACCCTCTTGATTTCGATAATTGGGTGTCCTGAGGAGCGACTTCGTCCGGGATGGGTGGAGCCAATAATGGAATAACTGTGGAGGTTGCCAATGGTTGTTTTGATATTGTCTTTTTGCTCTGTG
>CADCCQ010000079.1 GCA_902799955.1 uncultured bacterium
CTCGGGGAAGCCCGGAGGCATCCCTGCGCCGTGCGCCTTTTCGTTTTCCGCGCTCATGCTTCGTCTCCCGTGTACTTCGTATGCACCCTCATCGCCTTTCGGTAGGGGTCGCTCCATCTCCAGACCGGCTCGTTGTACGGGGCGAGGACTTCATATACCCCGCCGTCGAACACGACCTCGTCGCCCGTCCGGGGTTCGAGGTCGAGCTGTCCTGCGGGGATGATGAAGTCCCGCGTCTCCGTGCGCACCCACGCGCCGTACTCGTTCATGGAGCGGAACACGGTCCGCCCCACGACGGCCTTGACCCGCCGCCCCTCCGTCCCGCGACGGTATGTCGCGTCGACGGAAAGGACGTCGAGCTGGGCTGCACGGAGCGCGTCGATGCCGGTTCGGATCATCAGGCGAGTCCCTGCGTGAGGCGGACGTTCACGGTCGCGTCGGAGGCCGTGGCGGCGGTGACGGCGTGGCCGAACTTGACCGCGCCGGACGCGCCCGCCGCGACGACCTTGCCTGTGGCGGGATCGACGGAGACGACGGCACCGATGGAGACCGCCGCGCCTCCTGTGGCGATCTCGTACACGCCCACGAGCGCGAGCGCGCCGAGTTCGCCTGCCTTGATGTCGAGCTTCGCCACTCCGACGAGGCTTCCGACCTTGATGATGTCGCCAGCGGCGACGTCGGTTTCGGGTGTGTAGTCGATGGACTCACCCCGCTGTACATAACGAGCTTTCATGATGTGTGCCTTTCTGGTTTGAGAGTTGAAGAGAAAAGGCGGAGCGGGCGGGTAAGGAAAAACAAGCTGAAAAAGAACCCCGTCCGCCCCGCCGAAGATTTACGCCGCAGCGCCGTTGGACTTGACCATGCCACGGTGATCCTGCTCGCGGATGCCCACGTCGAAGTACACGCGGAACCAGATGCCGAGGACGTTGAAGTCCAGGTCTCCGCGCTCCACGGTCGGCGTGCGCTTGCCCTTGAGGTAGCCGATCTCGAAGGTGTCCACCGTGCCGGGCTTGCCGAAGAGGTACCACGCGGCCTCGCTCGCGCCGTCGTACTTCGCGTTCGAGAGGTACGGCGAGGAGACGATCTGGAGGTTCTGGTCGGCGAGGACGTTGAGCGTCGGGCGGATCGTCTGCTCCGCGCCGCCGGACATCATCAGGGCGGCTCCGCGAGTCAGCTCGACCGCGAGGAACTTCAGCGCCGTCGGGACGAGCAGGATGCTCGGCTCCACGTTCACGGGCTGTCCGTCCGCGTCCGTCTGGTCGAGGAACACCTTGATCGCCTTCTTGAGCGAGTCGGCGGAGAGAGCCGAGGACGCGCCCGTGAGGAGGTTCTTGTGGCTCGACGAGAAGAGCGCCTTGCCGTCGGTCATCGTCGGGTTCGCCATGAGGCGCTCGAAGAAGAGCTGGTCGACGAGACGGGCGGCGCGGTTGCCCATCGCCGTCGGCACCTTGAGGAACGCGCCGAGGTCGTCGTTGATGATCATCTTGCGCGTGAGGCAGAACTTCTTGGCGTAGAGGTCGGCGGACGTGCAGAGGCTCGTCGCGATGATCGGCTGCGCCCTGTACGCCTGCAGGAGTTTCTTCTGCGCGACGTTCGAGAGGATGCCGGGGAGCGACACCGTGGAGAACGCGGCCTTGATGGCCGTGTTGTCGAAGGTGCGCGGGACGGCCATGCCCTCGAGCTTCATGCACTCGGCGAGGACGCCCTGGAGCGGGATGTCGCAGTCCTTCATCGCGGCCTCGACCGTCTCCTCGCCCATGTCCTTCGCGAGCGTGTCGCCGTCGATGCCCGCGCGCAGCGCGAGCGCCGCCTCCAGCGTCTTCTCCGTCATGCCGGACTTCTTCACGGTCACGGACGGGGGCGTGGTGGTGGGCTGCTTGGCGCGGTACGCCTTGAGGACGGCCTCGTTGAGCATGTTCCTGTCCCATCCCTCGGCGACCGCCTTCGCCTCGATCTCCGGGAACTCGCCGTTGCAGACGGCGCGGATCATTGCGACGCGCTCGCGCTCGGCCCTGATCGCGTCGGCGGCGATGGCCTTGGCGTCGGGCAGCGGCTCGGCGGGATGTTCGGGCGCGGCGGCGGCGACGACGGCTTTCGGCGTCGCGGCCGGCTCGCCCTTGGGCGTTTCAGGGGCGGCGGCGGTCGCCGTCTTGGGCGGTTCCGCGGGCGTCGCCGGGGTTTCGGGGGTTGCGGTCTCCGCGTTCGGCGGGGTCGCGTTCTTGTTGTCGGGCTCCATGATGGAGTTTCCTTTCAGTTCGAGTTTTGCCGTGACTGTCATGCGTGTCGAGCGGTCTGCGCCCACGGCGACTACGGAGACCTCCCGCAAAGTTGATTTCGTGACGTGGTAGAACGGCGCGGAATGCTCCACTCCGTTCACCTTCCGTTTGCCCTCCTGGACGAGCTCTGCGGCTTCGACCTCGGCACCAATCGAGAGCTGCCAGTCGGCTCCGGCCTTGCCCTGTGCGACAATGGCGTCGGCGAGTTCCCCTCCGGCCACGATGTCGCCCGTGATGGCGAGGTGCCCGTTCTCGGCCTTGGCGTTCACCACGCCGACGCGGCCGAGCGTGTGATTCTCGTGGTTGGCGAGAAGCGGCACGGATTCGGGGACGGTCATGCCGGAGAGGTCTACGACCACCGGCTTCGACCATCCGAAGAGCCGCATCTTGCCGCCCCCGTAGGCGAGGCCCGCCACCTTGTGCTTTCCGCCGTCGCCCTGCGCGGCGGTGATTTCGAGATATTCACTCGTCGTTTCCGTCTTCTTTTCCATCTTCGTCTCCTTCGTTTGACTTTGAACCGTTCTTCCCGGCCTCGTCGTCGGCGATGCCGAGTTCCTTCATGAGCTTGCGCTCCTTCGCGATCTGCCGGAGCTCCGTTTCCCAGTCCTTGCCCTGGCGGGCGTACTCCGCCGCGAGGGTCGTGGTCTTGGACGCGAGACGCTTCTCCTGCGCGGTCGCCTCCTTCGCCGGGTCGACATGTTCCTGTCCGTCCCAGAACCACACGTGGCGGCATCCGCACGCGTCGATGTCCGTCCCGGTGGCGAGCGCCCATTCCCGCATCCACTTCCCGAACACGGGGTCGAGTATCTCCGCCTCCATGAAGGCGCGGTCGACCTTCAGCGACTTGTAGTAGGTCTGGTGGTCGAGCCGCCCGCTGGCGTAGTTGTAGCCTGACGAGTTCCCCGCCGCGATGTTGTAGGGCATCGAAAGGCAGCGCGCGATCTCGTTGAGTATCTCGTGCTTGAACTCGCCGTATGTCGTGACGGGCTGCTTCGGATCGACCTGCGACATCTTCCAGCCGCCCGGCATCGTGAGGAGCATGTTGCGCTCGAGCTGGATGGTGTCCATCGCCTCCACCGCGTCCGCCTCGCCGTTGGGCGGGGCGTCCGTGTAGAGGACGCCGGCGAAATCCGCTGCCGCCTCCGCCGCGCTCACGACGGCCAATGTGAACCGCCGCAAGTGGGCGAAGAGCGGCAATGCGGACGTTATCTCTGGAATGCCGCGATGCTGTTCCGGCCTGTCCTGCCTGAACACGTGTATCATGTTCTCGGCCTTGACCGTGACCGAATCCGTCCCGAAGGACGCCGTTCCGCCCGGATGGGCCTTCAGCACGTTGTACGAGACGGGGTTGCCGAACGAGTCGAACGTGATGCCGTCCACCGAGCGTCCATCGGCGTTCATCTCGTCGTCCGTAACCCGGTCGGCTTCGATGAGCTGGATGTCCAGCGTCACGTTCGTTGAAAGTCTTGGATTCTGCGCGAGGACGGCGAACGCCTCCCCGTCCTGGCACCGCGCCATCCGGATCGTGCGCAGCTTCGCCGCGAGGCGGATGCGTTTCGCCCATTCCGCGAAGTCGTGTTCAACGAGGCGGTTCTTCGCCTCGTCCTCGAGGAGCATCTGCAGCCTCGGTCCCGTCCCGACGGTGTCGTCGGCGAGCGTCTTTACGATTCCCCGCGCGTAGGAGTTGTTCTGCACCTCGTACCGGGCGCGGGTCCGAAGGATCTTGCGGACATTGCTGTCGGCCTCTGCGTCGGCGGAGAGGAACTCCGCCGCCGACCAGTGGCGGGCGTTGTCCTTCGTGGTCTGCGCCGCGTCGAAGCGGGCGAGCATCCACCTCGGCAGGGAGAGTCGCGCTTTCGCCGGCTTCGGCTTCTTTCCGAAAAGCCTCATAGAATTGCGCCTCCCGCCGCCATCTTCGTGATGCGGAGCGGGCATCTGTGTCCGCTCGTCGCCCGCTTGGACGCGAAGTAGCTCGCCACCTTCAGGAGGTCGCCGACGGACTGGTTCTCCACCCTCTGCCCGTCAACCTCGACCTCCTTCGGCTGCGCGAGCATCTTCTCCGCCAGTTCCGCAAGTTTGCTGTCTTCCATCGAAATTCTCCTTGTCGACGGCGTCGATCCTTTCGCCGACCCACGCCATCACGTTTACGTTCATCGTGTTGCCCAGCGCCCGGTAACGGGACCACCGGGGGCAATGCGCCGCATCCCTGCCATGCCATGCGATTGACGTGTAGCCATCCGGGAAGCCCATCGCCCGTTCGCATTCGACTGGCGTGAGCATTCTGACCTTCCCGTTTACGCACACGCCCGACGGTCTCCGCCTTGTTATCGTGTAGGCCGACGGAACGACATCGTCGTAACACTTGCCCTTAAGGTGCCTTGTCCGCCCATCGAGGTTCGTCAGGTCAAGCGGGATGCATTCGCAAGAGCCGCCGCCAGTCCCTTTGGCAGCAGATCCTTCCTTATCGCGGCCCGGCGGAGAATACCCGCCACACATTTCCCCGTCAAAGAACACTCCTCTGACAGCTCCCCAGTCTCCAAGATATCCCGCAAGGACAAGACGCTTCCTTCGCTGCGGGATCGCCCTCGGAAATTGTTGAACTCGGGTATATTGAGCGTCAAGCACTCTCCAACCCACGCTGAAGCATCCAGGTGCTCCTGTGAGGAGTCCGGCCTTCTTCCATCCACCTTTGGGGGCGGGGACTTCCCATCCGGCGAGCTTCGACAGGAAGATGGCAAAATCGCGTCCGCTCCCGCTCGACAGAACTCCGGGGACATTTTCCCAGACCACCCAGCGGGCATGTGTGCGAAAAGCCAGTCCCGCAAACTCAAGCGCGAGATTGCCTCTTTCATCTTCAAGTCCTTTCCTCAATCCGGCCTTGCTGAACGCTTGGCAGGGAGTTCCGCCCACCAGAAGATCGATATCGCCTCCGTAGTCCCCTGGACGGATCTTCGTGAAGTCGCCGAGGTTCGGAACCGCCGGGAGACGCTCCTTCAGGACGGCGGACGCGAACGCGTCGATCTCCGACACGAACGCGCACTCCCACCCAAGGTGCCGCCATGCGACGGTGGCGGCCTCGATTCCGCTGCACACGCTACCGTACCGCATGGCCGCACTCCTTTCCTCATCTGCTTTTTCGTAAAACGACGGCGGGATTGTTCACTCTTTTCCCTCTGACTCCCTATTTACGGATTCTGCGACAGCCGTTTTCGGAACTTTCTAAAGTTTTTTCGTACGCCGCAGCTCGGACAGCTTCACCTTGGGCTTCGCGGGCTTGCGCGCCTGCACGGTGTCCGTCCCCGCGAGGACGCAGCCGCACATCGACGCGGCGACCGCGCAGCCGACGACGCCGTCGAACCAATGGTTGTCGTGCGCCTCTGGCCGCATCTTCCACTCGTCCACCTTGCGTCCGCGCCCCTCGGTCTTGACGCGGTACTCGGCGGTGAGATGCTCGGCGAAGAGCATGTGCCGCTCCGTCTCGCGCCCCCAGAGCGAGAGGTTTCCTCGGTCGCCCATCGGGGTGAGGAGGCGGCTCGCCACAAACGACTTCCAGTAGTTGGTGTCGAATATGACGTGCCGGACGGCCCGTTTGCCGCGTATGTTCGGCATCCGCCAGTTGTGTCCGACGCGGTCGCCGACCATCCGCTTGTATTCGCTCATGGGCTTCGAGGACGCGCCGATGTACTTGCCGTGGCTCGGCAGGATCACGTTGGCGAAGCGGGCCTCGCGGCAGAACTGGTACACGACCTCGGTGGACTGTCCCCAGTTCGCGTCGATGAGGCATCGCTCGATGTGCATCGCTGCGCCATCGTCCCGCGTGAACTCGCGAGCAAGATAGTCCTCGGTGAGAGCCTTGAGTCCGCCGTAGAGACATCCTTCAAGTCCGGCGTGCGGGAACTTCCGCTGGAGGGTCGGGTTCGCGTCCGCGAGCGAGAAGTACCTCCGCCTCTGGTCTGGCCACGTGCCGTAGTCGATCACGCGGCCCGTGAAGTCGTCGTCCCACGCGCACACGACGTAGAAGAGAAGCGTCTTCTGCACGTCGATGAACATCGTGATGTGGTTCGCCGAGACGGGCACGCCGCGCTGCGAGTGTCCGTTCAGGTTGTTCACGATGCCGTCCACGGTGAGCTGCTCCTCCGTCCCCAAGTCCTCCGGCAGAGGGTCGTTCTGATACTCGGCCCAGAACGCCGCCTCGTCCGTGAGCTTCAGGTCCATCGCGTGCTGGACGGCCGACAGCTCGTCGTGGTTGTAACGCGCGGACCACGCGACGACCGCTCCCTCGTCCATCTCGGCACGGTGCCGCCTGTAGAACTCCGTCGCCTTGGCGAACGTCCCCCTCTCGCGCAGCTCGTCGGCGCGGAGGTCGGCGTAGCGGTTCCACAGTTCCTCGTTCTTCGGGAACTGGTAGAGCATCTTGCAACGCTCGCCGTTCCACTCGGGATGCTTCGCGCGGTCGAGCATCTGCTCGGCCATGTCGCCGGGGCGGATGACGGTGCATGGCATCACGCCGGCGATCTTCCGTCCGGGGCCGGCGAGGCCGAGGACGTCGCCCGCGAGGACGCGGACGCGCTTGCGGGTCTGCTCGGCGGAGCCGGCGGACTCGCTCGTCTGCGGGTCGTCCACGATCACGAACTCCGGGCGGACGGTGCGCCCGTCTGGGCGCTTGTACTTCATGCCGCGAATGCGTCCCGTGATGCCGGCGACGCGCACGACCGCGCCGGAGGAGGCCGCGCCCACGATGGTCGGAAGGACGATCTCGCTCGCGGTCCAGGAGATGCGCGTCCTCTCCCCCTTGTAGAGCTGCCCCGCGCAGCGGTTGGCGATCCCTTCGAGGCAGGCGATGGGATAGACCATCTCCGGGAAGTCCTCGGCGAGATGCTCGTTGACCTCGAGTTCCGTCTTGATGGAGTCGAGCATCTCCAGCGCCGCGCCCTCGCTCGCGCCGATGATGACCACGAACTCGCGGTGGCCGTAGGCCATAGCCCATATCGCCGCCGACTCGGTGAGCGAAGACTTGCCGCTTCCGCGCGCCATCGCCAAGGCGAAAAGCCCGCCTTCGAGGACGGACTTCTGTATCTTGTCTATCGCCCGCAGATGGTCATCCGACCATTCGAGGCTGTACACCTCCGGAAAATACGTCTCGCAGAACTTCCGGAAGTCCGTGCGGCACGCCTCCTTGCGCTCGGGGTCGGCGACCTCCGGCAGCTCGCCGATGTCGCGCCCCGCAAGCGACTGGTCGGCCTGCCGCTGCGCCGCCGCCTCGCGGTGGGCCGCGTAGCCGCGCGCCGCCCGCTGCTCGACGGGGGTGTTGTGCCTGTCCACGATCCACGCGACGTAGCGGTAGAAGCTCAGGCAGCGGGAATCCTCCGCCGAGGCGACGCGGTAGCCCGCCGCCGTGAAGTCCCGGTAGAGCTTCGCGGGCGTCATGACCGTGCCGAGCTCCGTGGAGTTGAGTAGCCGCACCAGCTCCACCGGCTTCATCTTCTTCGAGTTAATCGTCATCGGACTCTCCCTTCAGAATCCACGCCGCGTAGGCGATGGCGTTCACCGTGCCGTCGGCGTTGACGGGCGCTCCGGCGGCGATGTCGGCCTCCAGCCTTTCGAGGCTCATGGTGCGCGAGCCGGAACGGCGCAGCACCTCCACGAGCGTCTCCTTCTGCATCGCCTCGTGCCTGCTTTCAGACATCGTTTTTGCCTCCTTGCGGAAAGATGAAAATAGATTGAAATGACCCGTTGACTTGTCTCGGGTATAGAGCGAATATGTGCGCCGTTCCGAGTCGATGGGCCGTGTGGCCCAAGGCGGGGGACATAACGCAACAGGAAAGGACAGAAAGTATGAGCAACGAGTTCAAGGCGGGCGACCGCGCGTACACGAAGGTCGGGCGCAACCTCGTAGAGGTCCGCGTCAAGGCGAAGACCGAAACGGGATGGACGGTGACGACAAGGACGGGGCGGACGCTGGCTGTCCGCAGCCTCGAAGCCGTCCCCGGCGCGGCGGCCGGCATCGCGTCCGCCGCCACGCCCAAGGCTGCGGCGAAGGCCGCGAAGGCGGCGGCAAAGGCGACGCCAAAGGCCGCGCCCAAGACCGAGGCGGCGGCGGTTCCGAAGAAGGGTCTTTCCCTCCTGAACGCCGCCGCGACGGTGCTTGAGCGTTCCGGCGAGGCGATGCCCGTGAGGGCGATGATCGAGGAGGCGAAGGCCTCCGGCCTCTGGACGCCGACAGGCGGCAAGACGCCGGAGCAGACCCTCTACTCCGCGATCATCCGCGAGATCAAGGACAAGGGCGGCGCGTCCCGCTTCCGCAAGGACGGGCGCGGCCGGTTCTCCTTCGCCCGCTAAACGGTCTCGTAGCCGAAGAGACCCTCCTCGCAGGCTCCCGCGTAGCCCGGCTCGCGGAGCCCGAGGCGGTCGATGATGTGGCTTGGCGGGTCGTTCTCGACGCGGCTTTCGAGGCATTCGCCGCGCCCGTCGAAGAACGACACCCGGATCTCGCTGCGGCCGATGCAGCACGATATCGCGCAATGCACCTCGTCGAGGTTGCGTTCGCGCAGGAACTTCAGCGCACGGTCGCGGGCGAGGATGTTCAAGGTCACGTCCGCCTTCGTCGGGTCCTTGCCCCAGGGCGAGCCGCCACCGATCTTCGAGTTTCCGCCGTAGAAGTCGGCGACGAGCTTGCGGCCGGTCGTGCCGCAGTCGCCTATCGAACCGTGCGTCACATAGCGGCCCGTCCCGTTCACGATGACGCGGCAGTCGCCTCCGAGGATCGACTGCACGTAGTTCCGTATCGTCCCGGTCGCCGCCTCCTCGCATTCGGGGAGGATCGGGATCGCCACCACGCACTCCACGGGAAGGCCGTCCTCGACGGTCACCTGCGTCTTCACGTCAAGTCCGCCGAATCCCCGCTTGACGAGGCTCTGCGCGATCTTGCGGGCGAGCCAGTAGTCCTTCGGCATGTAGCCGCGCTTCGGGTCGTTCACCGCCATGCCCCAGAAGATGCCCTGGTCGCCCCAGCCGTCGCGGTTCACTCCCTGCGCGATGTCCGCCGACTGCTGCGAGACGTGCACCGTCACCTCCACGCCGCTTCCGCTGATCGCGTTGCCCTCGCCCCACTTGGCGACGTACTCGTCCGTGTAGCCGATGCGGCGGATCGCCTCGCGGCAGAACTCGGCGAGCTCCGCGTTCGTGTAGCGGTACGCCGACGTCACCTCGCCGGACAACGTGCAGAAGCAGTCCTTGAGCTGCGCTTCAAGGGCGACCCTCGCGTTCCTGTCCCGCTCGAGATAGCGGTCGAGTATGTATGCGACGACGTAGTCGCAGGTGCGGTCGGGATGCCCGACCGAGCAGTATTCCGATGTCTGTATGGTCTTTGCCATTTTCTTTCTCGCTTTCCGCCCCGGCTGGGGGCTTTGGTTTCTGGTCTGTCAAAGGTTCCGGTGGAGAGCGGCGAGGATAGTGTGTACGTAGAGACACGTATACTCGACATGCTCGCCCTACGCCGGCCTATTACGCGGCTGTTTCAACGGAAACGGCGAAAAACCGCGAGATTTCGCCGCATTGTGGGTGCGCGTCTGCGGACTCCTCTATCGCGTAGATAGCAGCGTAGAGGAGTCGCAGTTGCGCCGTTTGCACACTTTCGGGAGTATAGAGGCCCGTCAGGACGTTTACGTCGTGATCGCACGACGGCACCCGTCGTGAAGATTGGTTCAGGAGTCCGCCTGTGTGCTTCCGTCCGCATCTGGCGCCGGTGACATGTCTGGCATGTCGGAGGAGGTACAGCCTGCAACCGGGGTCAGGCTCTGCCAGTCGCAGCCCTCGCCGTGTACGAACTCCGCCCATCTCCGGCGGATGACGTCGCAGTACTTCGGGTCGAGTTCGACGCACCGGCACACGCGTCCCGTCCTCTCGCAGGCTATCAGGGTCGAGCCGCTGCCGCCGAACGTGTCGAGGACGATGCCGCCGCGCTTCGAGGAGTTGCCGATGAGGTAGCAGAGCATCTCGACCGGCTTCATCGTCGGATGGACGTCGTTCTTCTTGGGCTTGTCGTACTCCATGACTGTGGTCTGCGAGCGGTCGGCGAACCAGTCGTGCGCCGCACCCTCGCGCCACCCATAGAGACACGGCTCGTGAATCCAATGGTAGTCCTGCCTGCCGAGGACGAGCGAGTTCTTTTTCCAGATGAGGCATTGCCTCACGCGCAGCCCCACGTCGAAGCACGCGCCACGGAAGTTGTAGCCCTCCGAGTCGGCGTGGAAGATGTAGAACGAGCCGCCGGGCTTGAGCGCCTTTTCTGCATGGCCGAAAGCCGTGCGCAGGAACTCGCGGAACTTCGTGTCCTCCATCGAGTCGTTCTGGATCGACTGCCCGTCCGAGCCGTGGTAGTCCACGTTGTACGGCGGATCGGTGAGCCAGAGGTCGGCCTCGTTCTCGCCGCACACCTTGGCGACGTCCTCCGCCTTGGTCGAGTCGCCGCACACGAGGAGGTGCTTTCCGAGGACGTACACCTCGCCGGACTTCGACACGGCAACCTCCGGGACTTCGGGGGCGGCGTCAGGCTCCGTCTCGCCGTGCGTCCCGATCTCGCCGCCCAGCAGCTCGTCGAGTTCATCGTCCTGGAAGGCGAGCAGCGAGAGGTCGAACCCCGCCTCCTGCAAGGCGGCGAGTTCGACCTTCAGCTTGTCCTCGTCCCACTCCGCGATCTCTGCGATCTTGTTGTCGGCGATGCGGAGCGCCTGCTCCTGCTCGGGCGTGAGGTCGGTGGCGATGATGCACGGCATCGTCTCCCAGCCGAGCTTCTTCACCGCGAGCAGTCGCGTGTGGCCTTCGATGACGACCTTGTCCTTGTTGAGGACGGCGGGGTTCCGAAAGCCGAACTGCTCGATGATCTTCGCGAGCTGCTCGACCGCGCCCTCGTTGACGCGGGGGTTGTTCTCGTAGGGGACGATCTCGCCGAGCGGGACGTCCACGATCTTCATTCTATTCCGTTCCATTCTGTTTCTCCATATCGTGTTTCTGAATCCTCTGGCATATCCAGCGGGCGCAGTTCACCGCCCAGCCGTTGCCCAGGGCCTTGTACCTCGGCGTGTCGGGACACTCCGCCGCCGGCTTCCCGCGATGCGGGATGAGCGTGTATCCGTCGGGAAGTCCCTGTAGGCGTTCGCACTCGAGCGGCGTGAGGCGGCGGACGATGTAGTCCACCGTCGCGACGGCGGGGCGGTTGTCGCCCATGTCCGCCCGGAGCGTGGACGCCACCTCGTCGGAGAAGCGATGCCCCTCGCCCTCGCGCTTCGCAAGACCCGGCTCGAAGGACACCGCACCGCCACAATCGTCTCTGATCTCCGATCCGCCGTTGAAGCCGATGCACACCGCATGCGGGTCCGTGCCGTGCTGTGCGAGGACGGTGGGCGAGACACCGCTCGTGTCCGTGCCTGCGCCGGTCTTGCGCGCGCCCATGTCGAACACCCCGACCACCTCAGCCGCCACACCGGCCTGCGGATTTTCCGAACCTGCGGGCAGGCATTCCACCACGGCCGTGCCGCCTTGATGCTTGACGGGGGCGGGATCTACGGTTGTGAGCGTCGGAGCGCACTCGACCTCGCGGCACCCGCTCTTCGGGTTCTTCGACTTCATCGCGTTGGACCCCATCGAGTCGATGGCGTATGCGACGGCGTGCTGGTCGCGGGCGGTGAGCGTGTAGGACGTGCCTTTCTCGCTCACGCCGAATCCCGCTCCGCCCTTGCGGACGGGCTTGTCGGCGTTGGTCGGCTTGTTCTTGTCCATGTCTATGGCCACAACCTCGCCGACCGTCCCCGGCTGGACGACCACCTCCTGCGACCTCACCTCGCTGTTGGCGAAAGTGTTGCGCGTCTCGGCGACCTCAATCCGCTCGTACTTCTCGCCGGTGCCGGCCTTGTCTACGGCGTGGCTGGTCTTGCCGAACACCTCCGCGCCGCCGAGCGGTGCGACAACGAGGGGGTTGTTGTTCGACGCCTGCGCGTTGCGGGACGCGCCCATCGTGGGCGCGACGTCCGCCTCCGTGGTGCGGGCGTCCGTCTGGTGGTTCTCGAAGCAGACCGCGCTGTGGAAGCCAGGCGACGAGCCGTTCACGAGCGCCCCCGCGACCTCCTCGGTCTCGCTTTTCACGCCGCCCGGCTCGTATGGGTCGAAACCGCTCGGCGAAATCACGTAGCCGCCCGACTTCTCCGCCTGCCCCGTCAAGCGGGCCTCGAGGTCGCGGGAGGTCAGGGCGGGCATCACGTCGCCGCCGTTCGAGTTCGTAGGAAGCGGGCGATCTGCGCCTTCAGCGCCGCCGCCAGCCTCTCCGGCAAATCCTTTCCCCGTGATGCGGCGCGGCGGAGAATCCCCGCGCACGCCTTCAGGCTCAAACAGTACTTCCGCAGGTGTTCGCCAGTCGTCTCCAAGATGTCCGACAAGCCAGCAACGCCGTCTTCGCTGCGGCACTCCTCTGGGCAGCCCGACCACTCGCACGTATTGAGCGTCCAAAACCCTGTAGACAACAGAATACCCGCATTCCCCAATCGAACGCACGAAGTGGGCGAAGTCCCGCCCTCCGTTGGATGTGAGAACTCCCGGAACGTTCTCCCACAGCACCCATCGGGGTTGTAACTCTCGACAAAGCCGCGCAAAATGGAAGGCAAGGCTGGAGCGGGTCCCGCTCCCCTCCGCCATGCCCGCGCGCTTCCCCGCGACCGACACGTCCTGGCACGGCGTGCCGCCGGCGAGGCATCCGAGACGCCCGGCAAGTTCAACTGCATCTGTTCCATTCGTGATCCTCCATTTCTCCTCGCCGATCTTCTCGGCCTTGATTTTCGTCATGTCCCCGAGGTTCGGAACCGTCGGGTAGCGGTGCTTCAGCAACGCGCACGGGAACGGCTCGATCTCGCTGAAGAACACCGGCCTCCAGCCGCCGAGCGGCGCGACCGCCGCGCTCATGCATTCGATCCCGCTGCATACCGTCGCATACGTCAGGTCGCATTTTTCCGTTGGCATTTATGCTCCTCCGATTTTGTTTTTCGCCTGAAAGAAAGTCTGCCCTGGAGCCTCGCTCCTTCCCGCGCCCTGCCTTCGAGAGGGGGTGGGGGAGGAACCGTGGCCTTCGGGGCGGGGATCGCGCCCCGTCCCGCCGGGCGGCTCGAAATGCCGCCCGATCCGTCTGATTTGTTTTTCCGCCGAACAAATCAGAATCGCCGGCCGGGGCGTTCTGTTTTGATTTGATTTTTTTATCGCCCCTAAAGGGGGGCGAAAAAATCAAATCAAAATCAGATCAGAACGCCCTTGGTGAATTCTGATTTGGTTGATTTGTTTTTGAACCGTCCATCCGAACTTCTCCTTTCACGATGAATTTTGCTGCGTGCTGCCCCTCCGGCGGATGGGCGAGCCGTTCGCACTTGACATACCCCTCGGCGATTGCGCTTTCGACCGCGAGCTTCGCCGTCTTCTGCGTGATGCCGTAGAACGTCCGCACCGCCTCGATGAACGCGCCCTTGACCATCGGAGGATCGTCCTTGACCACTTCGGAAAGCCGCCTCGCAAGGACGGACGGATCGGGGTCGTTCGCGCTCGACGGACGCTCCTCCTTCTTGCCGTCCAGGTCTTCGGGGTTGAGGGAATCGTCCCTGTCCCAGAGAGGCCAGTTCCAGCGGAGGCAAACCGCCCCTACGGACGGGAAGGATCGCACCACCGACTCCATCACGACGCATCCCTGCTCCTTGTGTCGGCGCAGGATGACGTGCGTGTCCGAAGCGCGGCTCTGCGAGCCGGCACCCGCGCCCACGTCCGTCACGGACTTGAGAGACTGGTTGCCCTTGCTCGTGTGGTGGATGAGGACGAATGCGCAGTCGAGGGCGGCGGCGTACTTGTCGATGAGGTTGTAGATGCCCGCCACCGTCCCGTTGTCGTTCTCGTCCGTCCCCTTGGGCATCGCCCTGTAGAAGGCGTCGATGATGATCAGCTTGAAGCCGTAGGGCTTGAGCGTCTCGATCTGGTTCGCCAAGTCCTCAATGTTGCCGAGCCGCCCTCGCTGGTTGTCCACGTAGATCTCGTTCTGCACCTTCTTGAGTTCGACTCCCCGCGCCATGACCACCTTCGGTATGCGGTTCGCCGAGGTCTCGGGATGCAGCTCGTTGTCGATGATGAGGACTTTCCCTTTTTCGCACGGGAATCCGAACCACGGCGTCCCGGTTGCCACCGAGAGCGCGAGGTCGGTGACGAGCCACGACTTTCCCGTCTTCGGCGGCGCGATGATGTTCATCGTCTCGCCCCTGCGCAGGAAGCCGTGTATCAGCACGGGCTTCATCTTCGGGTACTTCTCCACCAGTTCTCCAAGGGGCAGGAACTTAGGCGCGCTGTTCTGCGCTCCCGCCTGTCCCTGCCCGCTTGCCGACGCCGCAAGTCCGCTGAAGTCGACGGGCTTCTCCGGTATGGACTGCCCGTAGCCCTTGCCCAGCAGCTCCCGCGCCGCCCGCGTGTAGTCCCCGCCGCATTCCAGCGTGGCGTACACCTGGAAACGGCTGTAGCCGCGCTCGCTCTCGAAAGGAGCGGCATTCGACGAAAACACATAAAACACGTTTCCGTCGAACGTCGCCGAGTGTCCGCCTGACTCCTTGCCTGGTCGCCTCCACAGTTCGTTTCCGTCGGGCTTGTCGCCGACATGCTGCCAGCCGTGCGCCTCCAGAAACGGGCGGATTTCGCCTCTCCGGCAGAAGTCGTCGCCCGGACGGGTGAGGAATTCGCCGCTGTCGCCCGACACGGCCCCTGTGTTCGCTCCGGCGGC
>CADCCQ010000080.1 GCA_902799955.1 uncultured bacterium
ATTCCCCAGTCGCGCCTGTTCTGCACGCGTTGGTCGGGAAAAGACAAGGCGGCTGATTCGACGGCGAGCCGCAAGGAGCAAGGCAACATCCTTGAACTTCTTGACATGGCGGAGAACTTCATAAAGGTGCAGACGAACAAGGGCTGGGTGAAGCGTCCTACGGAGCGTGACAACTACCCTGACTATCCTGAACGTGCCGTTACGGAGTCGCTTGTGAACGCCTTCATCCACCGCGACTACACGATCTCTGGGAGCGAAGTCCATGTGGACATATTCGACGACAGAATGGAGATCATGTCGCCCGGCGGAATGCCTGACGGATCGCTCGTGCAGGACCTCGACGTGATGAACGTTCCGTCCGACAGGCGAAACGGCATTCTTGCCGATGTATTCGACCGCCTCGACTACATGGAGCGCGAGGGAAGCGGGTTCAAGAAGATCGTCGGAGCGTACGCGCCAGATGTCTCGTGCAACCCTCTTGGTCTTGCACCGAAGTTCTATTCCGCTGTCGGCTGCTTTGTCGTGACGTTGCCGAATCTGAATGGGGAGCAGAAATCACGCGTAGCCAAGGACGAGATAGCAAGAAATACGATCAAGGGCAGAGTTGGGGCAGAGTCAGGGCAGGGTCAGGGCAGAGTCAAGGCAGGGTCGGGTGATGTCCAAGATAGAATCGTTGCGGCACTTCAGAAAGGCGAATTGTCCAAGGCCGAAATTGCGGCAGCGATAGGACTTGATCGGGTCTCGGGATACTTGAACAGGGTTGTCCGGACGTTGCTTGCGGACGGCATTATAGAGTTAACCTTGAAGGAGAAACCTGCAAGCCGCCTACAGAAATACCGCCTCATAGGTCAGTGTGGATAACAAATGAAAATCACGATCACATCCATCTCGTGCAAGCGCGTGTTGCTGGAGGACAAAACCGGCAACGGGGGAGGATTCGTCTTCGACTGCCGGACGATGCCGAATCCGTACTGGGACGAATCGCTGCGCGGGTACACGGGCCGCGACAAGCCCATTGCCGATTTGTCGAAATATAACTTGATGTCACGAGTTGGGTGACTAATGTTGGAAAGGAAGTAAAATGGATAAAATTTTTGAGATGCTAACACGGATATTTGATAGAGAGAAATCTTGGTCAAGATTGACATCATCAGAGTGGGTCGGCCTTCTAATGGAATGCCCTGAACTCGCTGACAGATGTGATAGGGCCAATGGTTGGAATTTGTTTTTGGGTTCTGATTGGGTTGATCTATTGGAGCATCAGCCGCGATTTGCTGAACAATGTGGACAATGGAATGGTGAAGAAAAGTTTAATGTCTGGGATACAATAAGACTGCTAAAATCGCAGCCATGTTTGATAGAGTTGTGCCCATTGTTGCGAAGTGATGATGCCTGGATATTGGTGAACATTCTTGATGAATTACCACAAATGGTCGATTGTTGTGATAATGTTCAAGGTTGGAAGAATTTTTGCAAACCATTCGTTAAAAATAGTTATCTTTATAATAGTACGGAGTATGCCAATATTGAGAATTGCTGGGTTCACATACTTATAAAACATCCTGAATGGAGGGCCAGGTGTGAAAAGTTTAAAGGTTGGGATGGCTTTAGAGGCAAGGACTGGTCTGTGTTGTTAAGTCACCGGCCTGAATTCGCTGATGTTTGTGGCAGTCGCAATGGGTGGCTTACTATGGCGAGTTATCAGTGGGTCACTTTGCTAAGAGACCAGCCATGTTTTGAAACACAAGCGGATTTGGCAAATATTTGGAATGGGCTTTCTGGGTTTGATTGGGTCGCTCTTCTAACAATGCAACCGCGATTTGCAGGAAAGTGCGATGAATTTTATGGTTGGCAAAAAATAGATTTCTCGGTGTTAAAAGATGATAATGGCTTAATTGTTCATGGTAGCATGGTGATTGCAACTGGGCAGGTAATAGAGGTGGCAAAAGTAAAAAGAGTGGGTCATGTTGATGGTGAGTTTGATGAAGAGTATGTAGTAGAAGGATACATAGTATATGATAAAAATGGGCGAGAGGTAATGCGTTCAAAACAAAAACCTTGCTTCTGTGGACGGTGGGCTGAGCTTTTGTCAAAGCAGCCAATTTTTGCGACAAAATGTGAAGAATACAATGGTTGGGAAGTTATGGATGGATATGACTGGTGGACATTGGTTTGGTCACAACCAGGATTTGTCAAAAAGTGTAACATGTTTAATGGTTGGAGAAAAATGTGGCAGTTTAAGTTTCCTGAGGAATATTTTCAGAACGTGGATCCGTGCTATGCTTATGAAAGTACTTATGTTCCCAGCTTGTATGCATTTCCTGAAGAGTATAATAATATATTTTCAAGGCAACATTGGACGACACGAGGACGTTTAAATATCCTAGGGCGCAGGGTGGAAACCATTATTGATGATAACGGAGATGATCACGAAATGATGTATAAGCCCAATAATGTCATTTTTGAGGAATGCCTTAGAGAGGCAGACAATATTGTATGGATATATGCGTTATGGCAAGGGAACCACGAACTGTTAGACGAGTTTAGTAAAATGGGTATATTTGAAAAGTTCATGAAGAATGACTGGCGTATACTGTTGGGCAAAGATGGGCGTTTCTTAAATACGATTGCTGGATTTGCCGACAATGAGTTCTGGGAAGCACTATTTAGGATGTGGCCTGACTGGATAGTGGAAATGAAGTCGTATGCAACACAACATGAGGAATCGCTCATATTTGAAGCATGGCCTCACCTTTTAGCGTTCCGTCCTGATTGTGCGTTGCATTGTCAAGATAGCAAAGGATGGGAAAAGTTTTGCAGAGAAGATTGGGCTTTCCTTTTGCATGAACGATTCCATTTTCTTGAGAAAGTTAACGCATCCAGTCTTAGTGAGGAATTCTGGTACAATCTTTTGGAGACGGCTCCTCAGTTTGTAGAATGTTGTGATCGGTACAATGGTTGGTGTAAACTTTCACGCGATAAACTGTGCCATTTGCTAGAATTGAATCCGAATCTGCTGGAGCATTGTCATCGTTATATTAATTGGCATTATGTTGATGCTAATAGTTGGATATCAATGTTCAGGAAGCTGGCATTCAAGGGCGAACGCGGGAAAGGGTTTGAAAGCAAATTGATTGCGTTCTGTGACGAGCATAGTGGGTGGCGGTTATTTAGTGCGCGTGAGCATGAATGGGATTCCTTAGGATGGGCGAAGCTGTTAACAATCAGTCCGCAATTTGAAAAACAGTGTACCGATTATAATGGTTGGTCAAAGTTTAATGGTCTTGATTGGCAAGTGCTAATGTCAGCGCAACCCAGATTTACAGCTATCTGTGACGCATATAAAGGTTGGGATGTGATGTCAGAAGATAATTGGATGCGGTTGATTAATAAGCAGGAGCGTTTTACGGGAAAGTATAAGTCTCGTTTGTCGAATAAGCATTCAAATCTCCCTGCGTCAACAATTGTTGATATGGCACAGCGGTTCGTCACGAGAGAAAATAGTCAGAACATGGACAATTACGATGATTATGTCGATGATTATGTCGATTGGCGAGAGGAATCGGGTTGGAATGATGTATATGGTAGTGGTGTGGATGCATCCGATATCATTGAGTTTCGTGATTAATGAACAGTCAATGACGTTATGTTTGCTTGCGCGCAATGAAAGACCCTAGGCCTCGAAAGGAATACTGTCTATGTTACATAATATCTGTGCTGAAATTGGGGCGAAGCGCAATTCGCCGCAAGCATTGTGGTTGAGCTTGCGGAATTTTGCGGTTGCAAATTGCGTGCGGAGCCAATCTGGGTTGCTTCGGGATGTGGAGGATTTTTGTTTTGCCATTTTTGATTGTCTTGAGCCGAATGTGTCGCAGGATGTGCGCGAACAGCGGATGATTCATGTTGGTGCGCTTGCCGTGTCGCTGAACTTGCGGATCGTTGATACTGGGCGGCGGTTGACGGCGAGTGACAACGCCTTTCTCGTGAAATGGAACGTTGTTGCGGGGACAAGCATGGTCGCCATGCGTCAGCCCAATCCAGAATTTGGCTCGATTTTGTCCGTCTTTGCCTCTTTTGATTTGGAACTGCGACTGGTAAATGATCCTGAACAGGTTCTTGCGATTTGGCTGTATACGCTTTACTCTACCATCTACGCATCGGCATTTGGTACAATCCCCGCAGGCGTTCTGGGCATCGCGTCGTTGGGCGTGGGCTTGGTTGCGGTAGAAGGAGAATCTTATAAGGTGAGTGATATTGGAGGTTTGACATGCTGACGAAAGAAGAATTGCTGGAGCTTATCCAAGATACTGAGTCGTCGCGTGCGGAGCGTACCGTGTCGGTGAACGACACGGACAAGTTCTGCGAGGCGGTGTGCGCGTTCGCGAACGACATGCCTGACAGCAAGCAGAACGGCTACTTGCTGGTAGGCGTGCATGACGACGGACGGCTGAGCGGGCTTAAGGCCACGGACTCGCTTTTGAAGAACCTTGCGGCAATCCGTTCCGACGGAAATGTGTTACCGATACCGGTGATGAATGTCGAGACGTTCCATCTTCCAGAAGGTGATGTGGTCGTGGTTGAAGTTGCGCCGGCGGTCTTGCCTCCTGTTCGGTATCGCGGTCGGACGTGGATTCGTGTTGGTCCGCGCAGGGCCATCGCGACGCCGGAGGAAGAGGATCTGTTGATTGAACGCCGTCGTGCAAAGTTCCCGACATTCGACTCGATGCCTTGTCCTCAGGCGCGCCTTGACGACCTTGACCTCGAACTCTTCAAGCACGGTTTTCTGCCCAAGGCGTTTGACGAGGGAACGCTTGCTTCCGAGACGCGCACGATTGAGCGTCAGCTTGAGGCGTTGTGTTTCTATTCCACGGAATATGCTTGCCCCACCAATGCAGGTGTCATCCTGTTTGGCAAGAATCCGATCCGGTTCCTTCCGGGCGATTATATCCAGTTCGTACAGTTCGCGGGGAAGGATCGTGCCTCCTATATTGTCAACCAGCAGATGTTTCGCGGTTGTCTCTTGAATGTACTGCCGGAGGTTGACACATTTGTCAAGACAGCCATCGCGAAGAACCGTCCAGTCCCAGTTACGATACTGCGCGAGAGGGCCGTTTACGACTATCCCAAATGGCCAATCCGCGAATTGATGATGAATGCCATCATGCACCGGGACTACCGCAGTACGGGGCCGACGATGTTCTATCAATACGCAGATCGAATCGAGCTGCTCAATTCCGGCGGGCTATACGGTCGTGTGAATCGTGAAAACTTCCCTGACGAGAACGACTACCGCAATCCCATCATCGCGGATGCCATGCGGACGCTTGGCTATGTGAACCGCTTCGGACGCGGCATCGGGCGGGTCCACATTGAACTTGAAGAGAACGGGAATGGTGAACCTCTTTTTGACGTTGGACAGATAGGTTCGTTCAGGGTGACTGTTGGGCTGACAAAGTACGCCGACATTGGGCAAAATGCAGTGGAAAGTTCGCAACGAACGGCTCAAAGCAAGGAGACAGGGGACGAAAGTTCGCAACGATTGTCGGGAAGTTCGCAAAAGAACAATGAACGTGCCGAGAAAGACACAGAACGTGCCGAGAAAGATACGGAACGTGCCGAGAACGCGGCGGAACGTGCCGAGAAGGTCAAGGCATGGGCTTTGAACATGATTCCTTCCGGAGTGCGACAGGACGCGCGTTCAAATATGGCTTCGGTCATGGCGGGTATTGGTATGGATGAAAAGATAACAACAGAAGGTCTCATGCACTTTACTGGGCTTTCAGATCGAGGCGTTCGGAAAACTATTTCGGCATTAAAGGCGTTTGGTTTGCTTGTTCGTGTTGGATCAGATAGAGCTGGCCACTGGGAATTGGTGGGGTTTGAGCCGTGAAGAGACGTGGTATAATAATACCCGCTGGCACCTTGGGCATCGTGTCGTTGAGCGTGGGCCTGGCGGCTGGAGAAAATGAGACGGATGTGGTATAATGTTTCCGTGAAGAGAGAGGAGAGAAATGGCAGCAGAAGAACCAGATGGCGGCAAGAGGAGTACAGGGGCGTGATATGGAGTTCGCGGCGATAGACTTCGAGACGACCGGCTACGAGGCCGGAAGCGCAAACGAGCCGTGGCAGCTCGGCGTCGCCATCGTAAGCGGCGGCGCGATCGTCGAGACGCGGGAGTGGTTCTTCGGAACGCCGCTCACGCCAGACTACGAGACGTTCTCCGCGCAGTGGGAGGATCTCTACCCGGTCCTCGCTGGCCGCCGCCTCGTCGCGCACAACATCGCGTGCGAGCGGACGATCCTCACGCGCATGGCGCCGCTCACGAAATGGGGGCCTTGGACCGACACGCTCAAAATCGCCAAGGCGATGTACCCTGGCCTCCCGAGCTATAGGCTCGGCGACCTCTGCACGATGCTCGGCGCAGTTCCAGACATCGCCGGCCGCACCTGGCACGACGGGCTCTACGACGCTGTCGCCTGCGCGCTTCTCGCCATGCGGCTCGGGGCGTGCGAATGAGGGAAGGAGGGCGAGCTGTGGCGAAGAGGCTCCTTGTCCTTTTCTGGGAGATGTTCAAGATCGCGGCGTCAGTCGTCGGCGGGGGATTCGCCATCGCCGCAGTGGCGGACGACGTGTTCTCGCGCCGCCGCAAGTGGACCGAGGAGGGCGAGATCGTCGGCTCGCTGCCCGTGTTCCAGATGGTCCCCGGGATAATCGCGGCGCACACCGCCGTCTACGTTGGGCGGAAGGTCGCCGGCGTCGCTGGCGCGTTCGTCGCCGCGGCCGGGGTGTTCCTCCCGAGTGTCGTCGTGTTTTCCGCGGTCACCGCCGGATACCGGTTCATACCATGCGGCAACGCATTTCTTGAGGCGGCGTTCCTCGGCCTTAGGGCGTCGCTTGCCGGGGTGATCGCCGCGATGTGCGCGAAGGCGTGGCCGAAGAGCGTGGCAGGCCCGGTCGCCGCGGCGGTGATGGTCGCGGCGCTTGTCGCCATCGGGCCGCTTCGCGTCAACCCAGCGCTCGTCGTCCTCGCGGCGGTGCTGTTCGGCGTGGCGACGGAGTTCGCGCGCCGCCCGGAGGACGTGCGCGGCCGTCGGCTCAATTCCGTCGCGTGGGCGTTCCCTCTCGTGTTCCTGAAGTACGGGCTCATGGCGTTCGGCGGTGGGTATGTCCTCGTGCCCGTCTACCTCGCCGACTTTGTCGGGCCGAACGCGCCGTACCTCCAGCTCTCCGAGGGAGAGTTCGCCAACGTCATGGCGCTTACGCAGATGACGCCCGGCCCGATCGCCGTCAACTGCGCCACGTTCTTCGGGTTCAGGCTGGGCGCGGACGCCTTCGCGTCCCCGCTCGCGGGCGTCGCGTGCGCTTTCGCGGCGACGCTCGCGCTGCTTGTGCCGGGCGCTGTGCTCCTCTACCTTGCGCTCGGCTCGCTCGAGCGCTTCCGTACCAGCAGGATCGTTCGCGGCATCATCGCCGGCGCACGTCCGGCCACTGTCGCGCTTATGCTGAACGCGCTCTGGGCCTTCCTGATGATGAGCGCCTGGACGCGTCCTCCGGAGGGCGGCGTCGCGTTCCACCCGGTCGCCCTGGCCATCGCGATCGCCTCCGCCGCGCTTGTCTTCACGCGCCGGCTCGGCGTCGTCAAGGTGATTTTGCTCTCCGCTTTCGTTTCCATATTGGCCGAACTTTTGGTAAAATATACTGTATGACTCTTCTATTCCTAGGAACCGGGACGAGCGTCGGCGTGCCGCAGATCGGATGCGGCTGCCGCGTATGCACTTCCGGCGACCCGCGCGACAGGCGCCGGAGATCCGGCGCGGTCGTGCGGCTTCGCGACGGAACGGCCATCCTCGTGGACACCCCGCCGGAACTGCGCATCGCGTGTCTGGAGTGCGGCGTCGCGAAGGTGGACGCCGTGCTGCTCACCCACGCGCACATGGATCACGTTGCGGGGTTCGACGACGTGCGCCGGTTCAACACCATCAACGGAGAGAAGATCCCCTGCGACCCCGACGAGCCAGGGGCGAACGGACGCACCTTCCGCATAGTCGGCAAGCCAATACGCTGCCATGCAATCGCGGAGACGATAGACATGATGCACCGCGTGTTCCCGTACATCGGGACGCAGGGCGGCGAAAACGGGCTGTACCGTCCGCAGGTGGAGTTCGTGGACGTGTCAAATGGTCCGTTCCGCATCGGCTCCGCGACTGTCGAGGCGATTCGGGTCGAGCATGGCTTCCCGTGCTGCGGATACCTTTTCACGGATGGCGAAGGCGACGCGGTGCGGCGGCTCGGCTACTTCCCGGACTGCCATGACATGCCGGACACGGCCGTCGAACGGCTGAAGGGCATCGACGCGATGGTGATCGACTGCCTCCGTGTCCGCCCACACCCGACCCACATGAACCTCGAAAGAGCGCTCTCGTACATCGGACGCATCGCCCCGCGCCGCGCCTACATAACGCACCTGTGCCACGACTTGACCCACGAAGACTGGCTCGCCGCCCTGCCGAATGGCGTGGAGCCTGCATACGACGGATTGGAGACTGAGATATGAAAATGAAAAAAGAGATAGTGTCGTTCGCGGCCGCAGTCGCCGCCGCGGTGGCGCTCGGCGCCACGCCAAGCGAAATAGCCATCGACCTCAAGATGGACGAGATCAACTACGTCGTGGGGGAGCGCATCCGCTGCGTCGTGGACGTGAAGAACATGTCGCCGGAGAAGGTGAGCGTAGGCTACTCCAACTCCCGCGACAGGCTCTTTGTGGAGCTGTACCGCGCCTCTGACCACTCGCAGCTGGAGAGGGTGTCCAAGCGCCAGTTCTCCGCGCCGTTCCGCGTGGAGGCGAACGAGGGCCAGAAGCTGGAGGTGTTCCTGTCCGACCACTACGGGCTCGCGGAGGAGATCAAGTACCTCGCCCGCCCCGTGCTGGTCCACAAGGGGATGCGCTACGAGGGCACATACAGGGCGTTTGACGTCGTCCACGGCATGAAGGTCTCGTCCGCCGTTCAGATGTTCGCCAACAAGGATGGCCTGAGCCGCGAGTTCGAGCTCCGCCGGTGGGCGCGCAACGGCACCATGCACCTCTTCCTCGCCGCGCAGGACCACGGGACGAGCGAGCGGGTCTGGCAGACGACTGACATCGGCCCGACCATGCGCATCACCCAGCCCACCGTCTCCATACTCCAGAACGGCGTCGTAATCGTCTTCCACCGCAACGGCGCGGACTCCCTCGTGAGGAGCGAGTTCTGGTCGCTGCCAGACGCGCTTCACTTCAACAACCGCAGGATGGTCCTCGACCCGGAGATGGCTGGCCAGCGCCGCGTGCAGCAGATCTATGACGAGTCGGGCGGCGTGAAGCCCGTCGACCGCCCATGGTGGAAGTTCTGGTGACGGGCCGATGAACATCCTCGGGATAGAGACCAGCTGCGACGAGACTGCCGCCGCTGTGGTGAAGGACGGGCGCGACGTCCTCTCCAGCGTCGTCTACACGCAGATTCCGCTCCACCAGCCGTACGGCGGCGTCGTGCCCGAGATCGCCTCGCGCGCGCACGTCGAGAAGATATCCGAGGTCGTGCGCTGCGCCATCGACGCGTTCAGGGCCTCCGACCCAGATGGGCGCATCGATGCGGTCGCCGTCACCTACGGCCCCGGCCTTTCGCCCGCCCTCATCGTCGGGTTGAACGCCGCGAAGGGCCTTGCGCTCTCGCTGAACGTTCCGCTCATCGGCGTGAACCATATAGAGGCGCATCTCCACACGCCTTTCCTTCGCGATCCCGGCGACGCGCCGCCGCCGCGTCCGCTAGACCCCGTGTCGTGTGCGCCGGCCCTCGGGCTGGCGGTCTCCGGCGGACACACCAACTGGTTCGAGATTTGCTCGTACGGAGAGTACCGTACGATCGGGCAAACGCTCGACGACGCGGCGGGCGAGGCGTTCGACAAGGCCGCCAAGCTTCTTGGGCTGGGCTATCCCGGCGGACCCGTCGTAGACAAGATAGCAAAGGCGTATTTCGCGGAGGCCGGCGGCGCGGGGCGTGGTGACCTCGTCCCGTTTCCGCAGGGACGCCCCCGCGAAGGGGTGAGCGCGCTCGCCGGACTCCCCGCCGAGCTATGCGTCTCGTTCTCGGGGCTCAAGACCGCGCTTCTTCGCTACGTCCAGCGCAACCCCTCGCTCCTCGATCCTCCCGCGCCCGGCGAGGCGCTTCTCGAATATGCGCCCGGGAAGACCGTACGCCGCGACGTCGCGCGCGTTGTCGCGTCATACCAGGAGGCGATAGTCGGCGCGATAGAGGACCGCACGCGCGCCGCGCTGAAGACGCAGCGCTTCAAAACGCTGCTCCTCGGCGGCGGCGTGTCCCTGAACTCTCGCCTGAGGTCCGCAATGGAGCGCGTCGCCCGCGAGGCGGGCGCGGACCTTCTGATGGCGAAGCCGAAGTACTGCGGCGACAACGCCGCGATGATCGCCGGCCTCGCGTACTACCGCAGGGCCGTGACGGGCGAAGACGCCCTGAGTCTCGACGTCGCCCCGTCGCTCGAGGCAGGCTGATGAATATTATGCAATTATGGAATTATGTAATTTTCCATTAACCATTTACCAATCCCCCAAATCCTCAGATCCCTCAATTCCTAAATCCCACAATTCCATAATCCCCCAAATCCTCAAATCCCTCAAATCCCTAAATTCCACAATCTCATAATTCCACAATTCCATAATTCCATAATCTCACAATCCTCCAATTCCCATGACTGACAACCCTGCAATCAAGTCGTATCTGGCAATCGCGGAGAAGGCGATATCCGAGGCGCTGCCCGCCGAGGGCGAACGCCCGGCTTCGCTTTCTGACGCGATGCGCTACGCCGTAGGAACCGGCGGCAAGCGCATAAGGCCGCTCATCTGCATCGCGGCGTCCGTCGCCGTCGGAGGGCGCCCCGAGGACGCTGCGCGCCCCGCCGCCGCGATCGAGCTCCTCCACAACTACACGCTCGTTCACGACGACCTCCCGGCGATGGACAACGACGAGCTGCGACGCGGCAAGCCTTCCGTCTGGGCGAAGTTCGGCGAGGCGGACGCCATACTCGCCGGCGACGCGCTTCAGGCCAGGGCGTTCGCCGCCGCAGCCATGTCGCCGCGCTCCGCCGACGCCGTCGTCGCGGCGCTCGCCGAGGCGGCGTATGGCGTGGTGGCCGGACAGGTCGAGGACGTTGCCGGCTCGCGCGACGTGCCGTTTGTCTACGCGCACAAGACCGCGGACCTCTTTGTCGCTGCGGCCGTGATGGGTGGGTTTGCCGGCGGCGGCTCAGACGACGACATCCGGCGTCTCAGGACATTCGCGTTCAACCTCGGCATGGCGTTCCAGTACCAGGACGACATTCTGGACGGCGATTCGCCCTACGGAGAGGAAAAGACCGCCGCCCTCGCGAAGGAGGCGACGGACGCCGCGCTCGCCGCGCTTGCCGGCCTCCCGGGCGACCCCGCGCCGCTCGCGTGCATCGCCTCCGGCCTTTTGAACCGCCGCGTGTAGCGGCGAGGCGGAAAATCCCCAAAGGCAGATCAATGAAGGTTTCACGCTGAGACGCGTTAAGGGGATGCTTGGCCGCGCTGGGGTTCTCGGCGCTGCCGGGCGTCGAGGAGGACATATTCAGCCGACACAAGACGGTCAATCGCCTCGAAGAGCTGCGAGAACGCGGGTTTTGTGTCGGCAAGAAGCGTCTCGACGATCTCGCATTGCGGCTTGTCAAGAAGGGCTGATGTCGGTGTGGGGTCCTTTGTGTCCGTCGCCTGCCTAAGCCGCGTTGCCATCGCCTTGTACCGCATGAGCGTCTTGTATTTCGGCGACAGCTCAGGGAGGCATTCCGCGAGCCAGCCGCGGATGCCGGCGTTGCGCCCCACGACGTTCCCTGCCTCGTCGAACCTCAGGCGGCTGTCGACGTGGCAGGCGAGG
>CADCCQ010000081.1 GCA_902799955.1 uncultured bacterium
CTCCGCTGGCATATAGCAGGCTCTCCGTCAAGGTCGTCTTTCCAGCGTCTACATGGGCAAGAATTCCAATATTGATTATTTTCATGTGATTGTCCTCCCCGCCGGAAAACACGATGTCGTTGAGGAACTTTACCACTCCTGGGATCCGACGAGTTAGTACCTCGTTCCATGTCGGCCATGAGAAAAAGTTGCTCGTATGCCGGATCGACAACAACGATGTTCTGTAATTGTCAACCTCAAGCCATCCGGATCGGGAGTAGGCCCCATTTGCAAATTCGCAAGAAACCTCCTCGTGTTTTATGTGCATTGCGCTCAACGCTTGTCTAAAACAACCCATCGCGGTAGTGCCTATGAAAACAACGACCTCTGGCTTCAGGATTTTTACTACAGCAACAAATGTATTCCACCCTGCAAAAAACTCCTCGCCAGAAGGACGCTCCTTGTTGTTGGCGTTGTATTCCATCGGACGTTGTATGAAATTGTAAAACGCCGTTGTTTTCCACAACGACTTTCTGCCGTCTTCTGGAAGTCTCGATGTCTTGAACAGCGCTTGGTGCAGACCCCGCACCATCACATTGTCCCACCAATTATTAACGTGCGACTCCCATGCGACATCCTTTGTTAGGTCGATGTCGTCGGCAACCTCCGCGAGCTTCTTTGCGATCAGTTTCGGATCGTTCTCGGAACTGTAATGTGATTCCGCAACAAATAGAATCTTTTTCTTAGCTGATGCATAATTGGCTCCGACCCACGGATACCATGTTAGTCCATTGAGTTCCGCTGCACGTCTGAAGTCTTTGTTAAAGGACTTGTCATCCAAACCTTCATAATCGTACATCTTACAATCCTTTCCCTTGGACGTTTGGATCGAGTTCGCAATCGCGTATGTGGACATCTGGTGCCCATTCGTCGGTAAACCGGCCCCTGCTAACGTAATAACAAGCGGATATTGTATTGTGGCTTTTCTCCGTGTCCCTGATATGGGCTTGTAACGAAAACGATCCGTAACGAGCGTTGATGGTTTTATTTAGCTTGCGTTCTGCTATGTGCAGTGCTTCCCAAGTCTCTGCGTCAGAACGCCGAATGGAAGACACAAGAACGAACACATAGTACTTCTTGTCTTCGCTCGGGGCCATTTCTACCCGCCAGTCGGGATCGTCCCATCTCGACAGGACGAAAGATTGTACCTCCTGGAACGATGCTATTGGGGAATCCAACCAATATTCTCTAAACACCATGCCGTCAAAATCTTCATAGTCTTGGATTTTGCACCGAAAAACAATCTCTCCGTTTCTTCGCTCGATTTTTATTGGGGCAAGAGATAGCAATGCGTCAAGAAACTTCAAAAAGTTTTCTTCATCCATGACGCTTCGACGGATGGTAATTTCAATTCGCTTCCGGCTTTTGCTGAAAGCCGTTATTGCGACAAGTTCCTTATTTTCTGGTTCTCCGAGTCTTCCGGGTGCTATGTATAAAAACTTTCAACATATCGTCTGAGCCTTCCATGTTGTCGATAGTGATCCCGGTGCATTTGTCATCATGGAAGACATCCCTTTTGATCACATGTTTTACGGCGAAGGCCATATCAGGAAGGCGATGGGCATTGTTTAAGGTCTTGTTGCCCGAACTGTCGTTAATGCTTTTCACGTTCACCCTCCGCACTTCACGCACGGGCTACCCTCGTTCTTCTTGCATGGATAGCCGCGTGTTTTTCTGTAGTTCTCGCAACCACTGTTGTGGTGCTTCATCGAGTTGGCGGAGAGCCACCACCCGATGTCCGGCCACTTGTCGCACACGGGGGCGGGAACCCTCGACGCGACCGACCCGTTGCCAGCCCGGTACTCGACACTGGCGGCGGACACGGCTGGAGCACGGCTCTCCCCGGCGTAGGCCTCCGGGAACCCGCTGCGGAGCCCCTTGCTGGCCACACGTCCAAGCACGACCGCGCAGAGCGCAGCCGCGACGAAAAACAATGCTCTCGATGCCTTCTTCATCGCTTTATGGAAAAACCGTCCTTTCGACTGCCCAATATTATACCATATCGGCCCGATGCCAACTCACGAAAAGGCGTCCGCGCCATATGTCGGCGATCTGTCGGTATCTGTCGGGAATGCCGACAAATGACCCGTTGAAGACACCCCATCTGTCGAAACCACCGACAGATCACCGACAAATAAACCGACAGATGGTTTGGGGGTTAAAGTGTGTAAAGAGCGGAAAATATAGTGAGAAATATACCTCTCCCTCTCCTCTGTCTTCATCTGTCGATCTGTCGGTGGGGGGATGGGGGTGTACGCGTAAAACACCCTCTCCGTCCCATTTTGCGTGTTGCACGTATCGCGCGCGCGAGGTGCCGACACAATCCCCTGGCCGTTCCCTTACGGAAAAATCCCGAAACGCGGCAATAACCATCCCTGCGGAAAGCCAACGCGCCAAGCAGACGCGCACGTTCCCGAAGCCCTGCGCCCAAAACGCGCAGAAAGCCGCCCAGAACGCGCCACGTTCGCGCCGCGCAAGGCAGACCGCCCGCAGCCCAACCCCGAAAGGAAGCCCGCACAGGGCGGCCGGGGCCGAATCCTCGAAAATCGGCAACGGTTCCTCCCCAGGGGGCTCCAGAAAGCGGGGCGCGGGAAGGAGCAAGGAAGTTGAGCAGAGTTTGTTTTGGCGGGGAAAGACCTGTCCGGGTCCTGAACCGGCTTGCTGGCGATGCCGAAAGGAGACTGCCCGCTCCTCCCGTGGCTGCGGTTCCGAACCGCAGGAGACACACAGAAATGACAACGATTCAGAACTTGAAGATCGCGGACCTGAAGCCGTATCCGGGGAATCCCCGAGACAACGACGGGGCCGTGCCGGGCGTGGTCGCGTCCATACGCCAGTACGGCTTCATCGGCGCGATCATCGTGAACAAGGACAAGGTCATAATCAACGGCCACACGCGGGTCAAGGCGATGAAGGAGCTGGGGGCCGACACAATCCCCGCCATCGTCGTCGAGCACCTCACGCCGGAGCAGGAACGCGCCCTGCGGATCGCCGACAACAAGACGGGCGAGGTAGCGACGTGGAACATGGACCTGCTCAAGGCCGAGCTGAAGGCGCTCCAGGAGGCTGGCTTCGACATGGGGACGATGGGTTTCGACACGTCGGAACTCGACGAGCTTCTGGGCGGCGACACGGTCGAGGTCGGGCAGACCGACCCTGACGATGCGCCGGAAGTTCCGGAGGCGGCGGTGTCGAAGCCCGGCGAGGTGTACGTCCTCGGCAGGCATCTCCTCGTCTGCGGCGACTCCACGAAGGCGGAGGACGTGGCGAAGGTCTGCGGCGACGGCGAGGCCGATTGCTGGCTGACCGATCCGCCGTACAACGTGGACTACCACGGCTCGGACGGGCAGACGATCCGCAACGACTCGATGGAGGACTCGAAGTTCCGCGAGTTCCTGCGCACCGCCTTCGGGTGCGCGGAGAAGGCAATGAAGCCGGGTGCGGCATTCTACGTGTTCCACGCGGACTCGGAGGGGTACAACTTCCGTGGCGCATGCTTCGACGTGGGCCTCCGTGTCCGCGAGTGCCTCGTCTGGAAGAAGAACGCACTCGTCCTCGGGCGGCAGGACTACCAGTGGATTCACGAGCCATGCCTGTACGGCTGGAAGGACGGCGCGGCGCACAGCTGGTACGGCGACCGCTCCCAGACCACGGTCATGGAGTTCAACAAGCCGAAGAAGAACGACGTCCATCCGACCATGAAGCCGACGGAGATGCTGTGCTATCTCCTCAAGAACTCCACGAAGCGAGGCGACGTGGTGCTCGACACGTTCGGCGGCAGCGGCTCTACTCTCGTCGCCTGCCAGCAGACCGGGCGCGTGTGCAGATGCGTCGAGCTCGATCCGAAGTACTGCGACGTGATCCGCCGCCGCTGGGCGGAGAACGTACACGGCGAGGGCTGCGACTGGCAGGCGCTCACTCCCGTGCAGTCGTGTGCAGGCGATGCACCTATAGTGTCGGGTGACATCGCGTAGAGTGCGCAGGAAGCACACGGTCGGAACGGAGAAATGTGCGATAACTCCCCGAGATTCGCCGATATACCGGCACATTTACCCTCTCTCGAAGTGCGAGACGGTGTAGATGTCGTCGTAGATGTTTTGGGCTGTGTGCACTGTACACGGCCGCTTCACACCAGAAAACGCTGAAAGGAACCGCTGAATGATACAGACATCCGAAAACTGCGCCGTCGGGCATCCCGACCGCACCTGCGACTACGTCGCATCCTACATCCTCGACCGCCATCTCGAGCGCGATCCGTACGCGAGGGTCGCACTCGAAGTGCAGCTCAAGGACTGCTTCTGCACGCTGTCGGGCGAGATCACCTCGCGCTACCGCTTCACCGGTTCCGAACTCGCGGAGTTCTGCCGCGAGGCGGTCCGGCGGATCGGATACACGGACGAGTACCTCGCGCAATGGGGCGAAGGCAACGTCATCAGCGGCAGCGGCCTTGAGGTCGTGACGCACATATCGCGTCAGTCGGAGGACATCGCCCAGGGCGTGAACCGCGAGGGCTGGGGCGACCAGGGCATCTTCTGGGGGCTTGCAGTCGACGATCCGTCACGCGGCAACATGCCGAAGGACTACTGGCTCGCCCGCATGGTTGCGCAGGAACTCTACTTGAGGCGGTTCGGCGGACTCGACGTGAAGACGCAGGTCACTGTCGAGGACGGGCTTCCTGTTGAATGCGTCGTGGCGATCCCGATCCTCCCGGAGTGCGAGGAGGCGGCGACCGGCACGATCCGCAACTACGTACAGTCGCTCCTCGGATCGGACTGCCGCGTCATCGTGAACGGGACGGGGCGGTACGTGAAGCACGGCTCCATCGGCGACTGCGGCACGACCGGCCGCAAGCTCGTCGCGGACTTCTACGGCGGCAACTCGAAGATCGGCGGCGGCTCGCCCTGGGGCAAGGACCCGAGCAAGGCGGACGTGACATTGAACATACTCGCCCGCGTGAAGGCCCTGGAGTATCTGCGCGAGCATCGCCTCGACGAGGTGCGCTGCGCGATCAGCTGCTGCATCGGACGGCCGGAGATCCGCGTCTCGTTCTTCGACAAGGCGGACGAGCTCCTCGAAACGCACGTCGAGAGCGAGCCGCCGTCGCACGTCGTCGACCTGCTCGGGCTGCGCGAGCCCGGCTACGCGCAGGCCTGCATGGAGGGGCTTTTCGGAAATGAATGAGGCCGCGTTCCAGACCTTCCTTTGGTCGATCACCGCGATGTCCCTCGTCGGGACCGCGCTGAACGTGAAGAAGCGGATATCCTGCTTCTACGTGTGGACGGTCGTGAACGCGGCCTGGATCGGGGTGGACGTGTACCAGCACCTCTGGGCGAGGATGGTGCTCGATCTCGTCCACCTCGCGTTCGCCGTGTGGGGCATCGTCAGCTGGCGGAGACCGGCGCGAGGTAGTGGCCCCGGAGAGGAGACTTCCTGAAACGCGCCGCGTCACCCTTGTCCTTGATCTCGCGCATGATGGCGGAGTACAGGGTCTGCTCTGGCGTCTTGCCCGCGCCGGGAGTCCACAGGCCGCGCTCCTTCGCAAGCTCGATCATGCGCTTGCAGTTGAGCGGCTCGTCGCTCTCGGCGAGGACGGCCGCAGCCGCCGAAAGGAGGGAGAGCTTGCTCTTCCCCTCCGCCTTCGGGGCCGCTGGCTTGGCCTTCGCCTCCATCGCCTTGATCGCGGCGGGCTTTGCCGCAGCGCGGGCGTTCTTCTTCGTGGCCGTCGTGGCCGTTGTCTTCTTCTTGCTCATTGCGTATGTCCTTTCTTGTCGTGATTCGACGCCGGACATGATGCCGTAAGCTGCGGAGGATATCAACCGCATAAAGAATCTTTTTTTTCAGGAGTGTGGAATGCCGGAAAACAGCACAAGGGCCGACGCGAGGGCCTTGAAGGTCGCGGAGCTCGTGACCGCGCTCAAGGCGGCCGGGTCCCGCACGATCACGGAGGAGACGGTCGCCGCCGACCTTGCCTCGGGCGCACCGTCAAACGCCGACGGGACGATTGACATGCTCAAGTACGCCGCCTGGATTCTGATGAGGGAGAACGGTCATGGCGATTAGTCTGTCGAAGCTGAAGCCGACCGAAATGGTCAGGCTCATGAACTCGACGGACTACGGGACCGTCCTTAGCTCGACGCAGATATACCGCCACTTCGAGCAGGGCGGCTACCGCATATCGAGCCGCGAGGACAGCCGCTGCCTGAACTTCTACAGCTACCTCGCGTGGCTCGTCGACCGGCACAACACGCCGCCGGAGGAGGCGCAGGGCTACGAAGCGGCGCGGGCGGACGCCGCCCGCCGCTCGGCGGAGCGTTCGCTCGAGGGACGCGACATCGGCGAGCTGCCAGCCGTCGAGAACGAGGCCCGGAAGGAATCGTGCCGATTCGACTTCAGGCTATTCTGCGAGACCTACTTCCCGGAGGTGTACGTCCTTGAGTGGTCGGAAGACCATCTGCGGGCGATTGCCAAGATACAGCAGGCCGTCCTCAAGGGCGGTCTCTTCGCCCTCGCCATGTCACGCGGGTCGGGCAAGTCGTCGCTCACCGAGTCCGCAGCCATCTGGGCGATGCTGTACGGACACCGCGAGTTCGTGGTCGTGGTGGGAGCGTCCGAGTCCGCCGCGCTCGAGATCCTCGACTCGATCAAGACCGAGCTCGAGGTGAACGAGCATCTCGCCGCCGACTTCCCGGAGGTGTGCTACCCTATAGCCTGCCTCGAGGGAATCGCAAACCGCTGCGCGGGACAGCTCCACAAGGGCGAGCGGACGCGGATCACCTGGACTGCGAACGAGATCGTCCTTCCGACGATTCGCGGAGCGGCCTCGTCCGGGGTCCTCGTCCGCGTGGCGGGCATAACGGGACGCATACGCGGCATGAAGTACAAGAAGCCGGACGGCAGGACGATCCGCCCGGAGTTCGTCGTGATCGACGATCCGCAGACGAGCGAGTCGGCCGGGTCGCTCGAGCAGACGCGCAAGCGCGTCCGCGTCCTCGCCGGGGACATACTCGGCCTTGCCGGGCCGGGCAGGAAGATATCCGGCATCATGCCCTGCACGGTGATCCGCCCAGGAGACATGGCCGAGCAGATACTCGACAAGTCGAAGCACCCCGAGTGGAACGGCGAGCGGTGCAAGATGCTCTACCAGATGCCTGGGAACGAGGAGCTGTGGAACCGCTACGCCGACCTTCGCGCCGACGAGCTCCGCGAGAAAGGCACGTTCTCCAAGGCGACCGAGTTCTACCGGGAGCATCAGGCGGAGATGGACGCGGGTGCGGTGGTGTCGTGGCCCGCCCGGTTCAACTACGACGAGATATCCGCCGTACAGCATGCGATGAACCTCAAGCTCACCGACGAGGCGGCGTTCTGGGCCGAATACCAGAACGACCCGCTGCCGGAGGACCTGGGGACGGAGGAGCAGCTCACCGTGGACGGCATCCTCGACCGGCTAAACGGCTTCTCGCAGAGGGCGGTGCCGATCTGGGCGAACCACCTCACGATGTTCATCGACGTCCAGAAGACTCTGCTCTTCTACGTCGTGTGCGCGTGGAGCGACGAGTTCACCGGCGTAGTCGTGGACTACGGCGCGTGGCCCGACCAGAGACGGCGGTACTTTTCGCTCGCCGACGCGAACCCGACCCTCCAGTCGAAGCACCCGAGGACGGGGCTCGAGGGCTGCATCTACGCGGGCCTCAAGGAACTGACGGAGAAGTACCTCTCGATGGAGTTCACTCGTGACGACGGCGCTTCCATGCGTATCGAGAGGTGTCTCGTCGACGCGAACTGGGGCCAGTCGACTGAGGTCGTGTACCAGTTCTGCCGCGAGTCCCGCTTCGCCAACGTGATTCTCCCGAGCCACGGCAAGTACATCGGCGCGTCCTCCAAGCCCATGAGCGAATACAAGAAGGCGGCGGGCGACCGCGTCGGGCACAACTGGCGGATGCCGAACATACGAGGCAAGCGGGCGGTCAGGCACGTCGTGTTCGACACGAACTACTGGAAGAGCTTTGTGGCGAGCCGCCTCCTGACCGCCCCAGGCGACCGTGGCGCGGTCACGCTCTGGGGGCGAAGCCAGGAGACGCACGTCCTCTTCGCCGAGCATCTCACAGCCGAGTACCGCGTCAAGACCGAAGGACGCGGGCGCAAGGTCGAGGAGTGGAAGATGCGCCCGGAGGCGCACGACAACCACTGGTTCGACGGCATGGTCGGCAACGCCGTCGCCGCATCGATGTGCGGATGCGTTCTCGAAGGCACCGACCAGCGCGTCAAGAAGAAGGAGCGTCCGAAGGTGAAGCTCTCCGAGCTGCGCAAGGCGCACGCAAGGTGAACATGGGCATCTTCCCGAAAATCGGGAAGATGCCTATCGTGTTACAAGAACACGATGATGATTGTGATAATGATAATTATCACCTAAAAGAGAAACATCATCTCTATCCTCCTTTCCATAAAATAATTTTCTTCATAAAAATATTGTACTCGGCAAAACAAAAATTAATCCAAAAAACTGAATTATTTTCGGGGGCGGCAATAACCATCGTCGGATGCTTCATTGTCGCCGGTGCGGAGAATTCCAACGGAAAAAACGCGAGGCGCGGCAATAAACATCCTCGTGCGCCAAGGAGGCGGGTGTCTCCGAGGCGGCGGCGGGGTTCTTGCTGTTTCTTGACCGCCGCAGGGTTTGTCCGGCCCCTCAAGCGGCCGAAAGGCCGCACGGACTTGAACCAGGAAGCGAAGGACACGAAATGAGATACGGAAGCGTATGCAGCGGCATCGAGGCTGCCTCCATCGCATGGAGGCCGCTCGGATGGCATTGCGCCTTCGTGTCGGAGATAAAGCGGTTCCCCTCCGCCGTCCTCGCCGAGAGGTTCCCGGACGTACCGAACCTCGGCGACTTCACCAAGATCATGCCCGAGGACTACGAGGGGGACATCGACCTGCTCGTCGGCGGAACGCCGTGCCAGGCGTTCAGCATCGCGGGGTTGAGGAAAGGACTCGAGGATGACAGAGGCGGCCTCGCGCTTGAGTTTGCAAGACTGGCTTTTCGCACAAGCGCCCGCTGGGTGGTCTGGGAAAATGTGCCCGGCGTACTATCGAGCGGGGAAGGAGCTGATTTTGCCTCCTTCCTATCGACTCTCGCCGGATGGGAGGTCCGCGTCCCGAGCGGCGGATGGCGCAGGGCCGGACTCGTCACCGGAGCCCCCGGATGCTACAGCGTGGGCTGGCGAGTGCTTGACGCTCAATATACCCGAGTTCAACAATTTCCAAGGGCGGTCCCGCAGCGAAGGAGACGTGTCGTCCTTGCGGGATATCTTGGAGACTGGACCCGTGTCGCCGGAGTTCTCTTTGACGGAGAAATGTGCGGCGGGGATACTCCGCCGGGCAGACATGCGGGGGGACCCGCTGCCGGAGGCGCTCCGGGCGACGCTGGAGCGTGCATCCCGCTCGACCTGACGAACCTCGATGGACGGGTGAGGCACCTTCCCGGAAAGTGCTACGACGATCCGCTTTCGGCGGCGTACACGATCACGCGGCGCAGGCCGTCGGGTGTGTGCGTCGGCGGCGTGTCCAGGATGCTGACGCCGGTCGAGTGCGAGCGGGCGATGGGGTTCCCGGACGGATATACAGCCGTGGCCTGGCATGGGCGCAGCGCGGAAAACTGCCCGAGGTGGTCGCGCTACCGTGCGCTGGGAAACACCATGAACGTCAACGTCATGGCGTGGATCGGGGAGAGGATCGACGAGGCGGACAAGGAGGCCTGCGATGGACGACAAGAAGCTTGAGGAGCTGACGGAGAAGATGCTCGCCCAGCCGAAGGTCGTCGAAGTTGACGGCCAGCGGGTGGAGAACCAGTCGGTCGGCGACCTCATCAAGGTCGCAAACTTCTTCGCCTCGAAGCAGGCGACGAGCGGACGCAGATGCCCGCTCCGCATCACCAAGATGGCGGCGGGAGGCGCGGTCATATGAGGCTTTTCGGAAAGAAGCCCAAGGCCGCCAAGGCGCGGTTCTCCCTGCCGATGTGGATCAAGGCCCGCTTCGACGCGGCCCAGACCACGAAGGACAACGCCCGCCACTGGGCGGCCGCCGAGTTCCTGTCGGCGGACGCGGAGGCCGATCCCGCCGTGCGCAAGATACTTCGCACACGCGCCCGCTACGAGGTCCAGAACAACTCGTATGCTCGCGGGATCGTATCGACGCTTGCGAACGACTCGGTCGGCACCGGGCCGCGCCTCCAGATGCTGCTGGACTCGGAGGACACGAACCGCAGGGTCGAGCACGACTTCGCCGTATGGGCGAGGCTCGTCCATCTTCCCGCCAAGCTCCGCACGATGCGGATGGCGCGGTGCCAGGACGGCGAGTCCTTCGCCATCATGGCGCAGAACCCGAATTTGGGATCGAACGTGACGCTGGACATACAGCTGATCGAAGCCGACCGGGTTACGGATGACGAACTGAATGCCGATGAGGCGTCGGTGGACGGCATCACGTTCGACCGTTTTGGCAACCCTAAGTCGTACAAGGTGCTGAAGAACCATCCCGGCGGGACGGCGTCGTTCAACCTCGACTTCAAGACCGTCGGCGCGGAGAACATGATCCACGTGTTCCGGCAGGACCGCCCGGAGCAGCATCGCGGCATCCCGGAGATAACGTCCGCGCTGCCGCTGTTCGCACACCTGCGCCGGTTCACCCTGGCAGTCGTGAGCGCGGCGGAGGCTGCGGCTGACTTTGCGGGCGTCCTCTACACCGACTCCCCGCCGAACGGCGAGGCTGACGCGGTGGAGGCGATGGACACGATCCAGCTCGAGCGGAACATGCTCCTCACGATGCCGGGCGGCTGGAAGATGTCGCAGGTCGACCCGAAGCAGCCGGTCACGACATACGGCGAGTTCAAGCACGAGATCCTCAACGAGATATCGCGCTGCCTGAACATCCCGTACAACATCGCGGCGGGCAACTCCTCCGGCTACAACTACGCCAGCGGGCGGCTCGACCACCAGACCTACTACAAGTCGCTCAAGGTCGACCGCGCGTTCATGGAGGAGGCCGTCCTCGACAGAATCCTCGAGCGCTGGCTCCGCGAGTGGGCGCTGGCGAACAGGACGGCGCTCGACGTGTGCGACTGCCGCCACACATGGTTCTGGGACGGCCACGAACACGTCGATCCCTCGAAGGAGGCGACGGCGCAGGAGAAGCGCCTCAAGAACCACACCACGACGCTTGCCAGCGAATACGCGAAACAGGGCAAAGACTGGGAATCCGAACTCCGCCAGTGCGCGAAGGAGAAGGAGCTTATGGACGAACTCGGGCTGACGGTCGAGGTGGCCGCGCCCTCCGAACAGGGAAAGGAAGACGATGAAGACTGAATACCTCGAAATAACCGCCGCCGCAGGAGGCCGGAAGCCGTCCGTCAAGGGCGTAGCCTACTCCGGCGGCAAGATGCGCCTCTTCGGATGGTCGCGCCCCGTCGTGGTGGACATGGCGGGCATGTCCGTGCCGGAGACTGTGCCGCTTCTCGCAAACCACGAGAACCACACGCTCGGGCGCGTGGGAGTCGTCTCGGCGAAGGTCGAGGACGGCCATCTCGAGATCTCCGGCGAGATCGTCGGCGAGGGCGACCTCGCGGACGCAATCGTCGGTCAGGGCAAGGCCGGGGCCGACTGGCAGCTTTCGATAGGTGCCGAGGTCGAGGCCGCCGAGCTTGTCCAGGAAGGCAAGCGCACGATCAACGGCGTCGAGCACGAAGCGCCGTTCTACCATGTCACGAAATCTACCCTCCGCGAGGTGTCCGTGGTCGCGGTGGGAGCCGACAAGGCAACTCACATGAAGGTCACGGCATCACTCCAACTGAAAGGCAACTCCATAATGGAACCTGAAAAGAAAGTCGAGGCGGCGCAGCCCGCCGCAACTCCCGCCCCCGCCGCACCGGCGGAGGCACCCAAGAACGTCGAGGCCGCCGAGCCGCTGAAGCCGGAAGCCCCGCAGCCCGCGCAGACCCCTGCGGTCGACGTCGAGGCCATCGCCCAGGCCGCAGTCAAGGCCGAGCGCGACCGCGTCGGCATGATCAAGGCCGTCTGCAACGGCGAGTTCCCGGAGATCGAGGCGAAGGCCATCTCCGAGGGCTGGAACAAGGAACAGGTCAACGAGGCCGTGCTTGCCGCCTTCCGCGCCAAGCAGCCCACGGCCGACGTGAACATCACGATCAAGAAGGAGAACTCCATGACCGCGAAAAGGCTCGAGGCCGCGCTTTCGCTCCGCGCGGGGATCGACGGCGACACGCTCGCCAAGGCAATGGGCGAGGAAACGGTCGAGGCCGCGCAGAAAGACGCGGACATGCCGCTCGCTGGCATCCTCGCCGAGTGCATGAGGCTCGAGGGCATGGAGCCGCCCCGCACCTTCGACAACGCCGCCATCAAGGCCGCGTTCTCCACGGTGTCGCTCCCCGGCATCCTCTCGAACGTCGCCAACAAGAAGCTCATGCAGGCCTACGAGGCGCAGCCCATCATCGCCACGAAGCTCTGCACCACCGGCGACCTCACCGACTTCAAGGAGAACCAGCGCTTCCGCCTCACCGACATCGGCGACCTCAAGCCCGTAGGCGCTGACGGCGAGATCAAGGACGGCGCGCTCTCCGAGGAGTCCGCGAAGAACCAGCTCGAGACCTACGCCAAGAAGTTCTGCCTCACGCGCAAGATGATCATCAACGACGACCTCGGCGCGTTCCTCAAGGTGCCGACGGCGATGGGCAACCGCGCCGCCCGCGACGTGCGTGGACGGCAAGCCGCTCTTCGGGCGCGATCACAAGAATCTCCTCTCCGGCGCGAACTCGGCGCTCTCCGCCGACTCGCTCAAGAAGGCGATCCAGACTTTCACCGACCAGGTGGACTCCGACGGCCAGCCCATCAACGTCGAGCCGAGCATCCTGCTCGTTCCGACCTCGCTCAAGTTCCTCGCGCAGGAGCTGACGCAGGGCACGACCCTCATCATGAGCGGTGGCCCCGACAACGTCGTCCGCCCCGCGATCAACGTCCTCGCCGACGAGAACCTCCGCATCGTCTCCAGCCCGTACCTCTCGAACTCGAAGTACGCCGGATCGTCGGAGGCGTCCTGGTACCTCTTCGGCAAGCCGGGCGTCGTGGACACCTTCGAGATCGGCTACCTCAAGGGCAAGCGCACACCCACGGTGGAGCGCGGCGACCTGGACTTCAACGTCCTCGGCATCTGGTTCCGGGTGTTCTTCGACATCGGGATCAGGGAGCAGGATCACAGGGGCATGGTCAAGGCGACCGGCTCGGCGGCGTAATCTAACGGCGGCGCGGACGGGGTTCTTTTTGCTTGTTTTTCCTTCCCCGTCCGCCCGCCACCTCTTCAACCCAACAGACACACAGAAAGGTTCATCGAAATGAAGGCACGTTATGTTATGTTCAGCGCGGTGACGCAATCGACTACACGCCTATGGAGGATGTCGCGGCGGGAGACGTCGTGGTCCTCTCCGGCAAGCTCGTCGGAGTGGCGAAACTCGACATCAAGGCAGGTGAGCTCGGCGCTCTCGCGCTCGTGGGCGTGTACGAGTTCGCCAAGGCGGAAGGCATCGCTTTCGCGGCGGGCATGGAGGTCGGGTGGAACCCGACCAACGGCGAGGCCGTGGCTGCAGGCGCTTCCGGCTCCGTCAAGATCGGCCACGCCATCGCCCTCACGGGGGCGACGGACAAGTCCGTTCTCGTCCGTCTCTGCCAGGGCCTTGGCTAATGATCAGGACCGGCATCGACGCGCTGCGTTCCGCGCAGCTTGACTTCCTCGTTTCCGACGCGACCTACCGTCGCGGCGCGGAGGCGAGGAGCGTCAAGGCCGTCTTGGGGCGGACTGTGTTCCGCTCCATGAACGAATACGGCGCGTGGGTGCGTACGGAGACGCGGGACTTCATCATCCCAGCAGGACAACTCGACCTCGAACCACATGCGGGCGACGAGATCGTGTTCGACGGCGGGGTCTACGAAGTCCTCGCACCGTACAACGAGCCGGTCTGGAGATGGAGCGACCCGTACCGCAAGGCGATAAGGGTGCACACGAAGTACACGGGAGACGAAGCATGAGCGCGGAAACGGAAAAGGCGCACAACGCCGGGATGCCACCTGGCTTCCCGGAGCTGTGGGAGGGGCTGACGAGGGCGCGGATGGACATAGCCGAGCTGAAAGGCATGGTGAAGATGCACTTCGCCGACAAGGCCCACCACACGCCGCCCTGCGCCACGGCGACAGGCCTCCAGAAGACCCTGCACGCCGCGATGGGCGCGGCGATCATCTCGCTGCTGTCGGCGGTCGGGACACTCATCTTCGAGCTTGTGAGATACGCACATGGCTGACATCATCGAGCTTGCGGAGGGAGTCGCCGCCGAGATCGGCGACGGGGCGGAGGTCATGTTCGCCCCGGAGTTCGACCTCAAGGGCATCAAGGAGAAGCGCATCGTCGTGGTTCCGTCGGGGATCGAGACGAAGCCCAACGCCCGCGACTACCTCGAGGACCGCCTCAAGGTGCAGGTCGGCCTTCTCAGGAAATGCACCGAGGACGACATTCCCGGACTGGTCCGGGAGGTGGCTTCCCTTGGGCGGCGCTTCCTGCACAGGTGGGTTGCGGGCATCCGCTGCATGAAGGCGGAATACACGCCGCTCTATTCCCCTGAACACCTGCGCGAGCGCAGGCAGTTCACCGGCGTTGTCGAACTAACATTCCTCTCGGTGCACCGCAATGAGGAGTGATGTCGAGTTCGACGCGGACGGGCTGACGGCCCGGATCGCCAAGGCGTCCGTGGACATCCTCCGCAGGATGGGCGCGTACGTGCGCACCGTTGCGCGGCGCAAGGTTAAGCCGGGCGACAGGCCATCCCTCGCCGGAACGCCGCCGCACAGCCGCACGGGAGCCCTCAAGCGCGGCATACTCTTCGGCGTCGAGAGACGCCAGGCGAGCGTCCTCATCGGGCCGTCGGAGCGATTCGTCGGCACTTCGATGGCGGCGCACGAATTCGGCGGCGCGTACAAGCGCGAACGCTACCCGAAGCGGCCCCTAATGGGGCCTTCACTCAAGGAATCAACCCCGCGTCTCGCCCGGATGTGGCAGGACGCGGTCAAATGAAAGGACACGAAAGACTATGGCATACAAGCTTGGCCTTGACGCTAAGATCTTCCACGGGGCGGCCGGATCGAGGGCCACCACCGAGATGTCGAACGTCACGGACGTCACGCTGAACCTGGAGACGGGCGAGGCGGACATCACAACCCGCGCCGCCGAGGGCTGGCGCATCACCGCCGCGACGCTGAAGGAGGCGTCCGTCGAGTTCGAGATGATCTGGGACACGGCGGACAGCGGGTTCACCGCGATCCAGCAGGCCTACTTCGGTAACTCCGCACTGTCGCTCTTCGTCTCGGACGGCGACGGGAACGGTCTCGACGCCGACTTCGTGGTCACATCGTTCTCGCGTTCGGAACCTCTGGAGGAGGCGCTCAAGGTGTCGGTCACCTGCAAGCCCACCCTCGTATCCCGAGCGCCTGCCTGGGTCGGCGGCGGACACTAACGGAGGCGCGGGGACATGAGAACATTCAAGGACAACAGCGGGCGGACGTGGACCGTCGAGCTCAACGTCCACCAGATGAAGCGCATCCGCGCCCGCCTCGGTGTCGATCTCGTGAACGTCATCGCCCTCGACGCGGGCGGCAAGGTGAAGGTCGACCTCGTCGACCGCATCGCCAACGACCCGTGTCTCCTCGTCGACATCCTCTGGGTGTGCGTCGAGGAGGAGGCGAAGGCGGCGGGAGTGACCGACGAGCAGTTCGGCAGGTCGCTTGCGGGCGACTCAATCGAGACGGCCACTGCGGCATTCCTCGACGAGCTTGTCGATTTTTTCCCCGGAGCGAGGAGGCTGTTCCTGAAGAAGGCGGTCGACCTCGCAAGGAAGTACACGGCGGAGACGAAGGACGTGCTCGCAAAGGCGCTCGAGGACCCGGAGCTGACGCGGCGCGTCGAGGAGTCGATGCGCTCGTCTGCGAGTTCGCCGGAATCCTCGGTATAGACCCCGGACCGTTCACCCTGCGCGAGCTCGTGTGGATGGTGGAGGGCCGGGGCAAGTTCGAGTGGAGCCAGACGGCGTCGCTGATGGCGCTCGCGGCGAACCTCGTGCGCGATCCGAAGAAAGGCAAGGCGGCCAGCCCGGCGGACTTCAATCCGTTCGCGCAGAGGCCGCCGAAGCCCGTCCTCAAGGGAAAGGAAATGCTCGCGGCCCTTAAGGCCGCGTTCGTCAGGGATAGGAAGTAGCGGAATGTCTGCGACAGCGAACATACGCGCCGGACGCGCCTACGTGGAGGTCACGGCGGAGACGTCGAAGCTCAAGAAGAGCCTCGACGCCGCGCAGTCTCGTCTCAAGGACTTTGGCAGGGCCTGCCAGGGCCTCGGGCGCGACATGATGGCGCTCGGTGGAGCGCTGTCGCTTCCGTTCGCACTTGCCGAGAAGTCGTTTGCTGGCTTCGACGACAGGATGCGCCTCGTCCAGGCGGTCACATCCTCGACGGGCGAGGAGTTCGACGCGCTCGTCAAGACGGCGCAGAGGCTCGGGCGCGAGACGTCGTTCACCGCGCAGGAGGTGGCGGACGCGATGACCGGCCTTGGACGGATGGGCTTCGACCCCTCCGAAATCACGGCCGCAATCGAACACGTCCTCAATCTCTCCCGCGCCACCGGGACCGACCTTTCGGAGTCGGCCGACATCGCCGCGAACTCGCTGCGCATCTTCGGGATGGAGGCGGGGAAGATGTCGCACGTCGCGGACATCCTCACGGCGACCGCCAACGGCTCGGCGCAGACGCTCACCGACCTCTTCGAGGGCCTCAAGATGGCGGGGCCGCAGGCCGCAGCCGCCGGAGAGAACATCTCCGAGCTCTGCGCATCGCTCGGGATCATGGCGAACATGGGCATCAAGGGTTCGCTTGCGGGCACCGCGCTCCGCAAGGCGTACGTGCAGTTCGCCGACGTGAAGGTGCAGAACGTCCTCCGGGACGTGGGCGTCGAGGCGGTGGACGCGAACGGCAACCTCAAGAAGATGGCGGTCATCATGCGTGACGTCGCCGAGGCGACTGCGAAGATGCCGACCGCCGAGCGGCTCTCGTTCATGAAGGACGTGTTCGACGTCCGGGGAATGATGTCCGGCCTCTCGCTCGCGGGGAACATCGAGGAGCTGGACAAGTTCCTCGCCAGGCTCCGCGACGTGTCAGGCCAGGCTGACGAGACGGCTCGGGCTATGGACCGGGGCATCGGCGGCTCGTTCCGCCTTTTCCGGAGCGCGGTCGAGGGGACGATGAACGCCGTCGGCGAGGCTCTGTCCTCGACGCTCCAGCCGATGGTCGCCCGGATAACCGCCGCGATAAACACGTTCACGAAGTGGGTGGAGGCGAACCGTGGTCTGGTCACGTCCATCGCCGCCACGGTCGCCAGCATCGGCGCGTTCGGCGCGGCGATGTTCGTCGTAGGAACTGCGAGCCGTGTGCTTTCGGCGGGCGTCGGTGTCGTATCTACGGCCATCTCCGGGATCTCCGGGGCGTTCGCAGCGCTGTGCTCGAAGGGAATACTCGTCTCGAACTCGTTTTCCCTCATCGCGCAGGCGTTCTCGAACTACAGGAACGCCGCCATCCCGGCGATGGTGGGGACATCCAAGCTTCTTGCCGCCCTGAACCTGCCGATTGACAGCCGTGCGAAGCAGATCGCGGCAGGCCTCGTGCTCATGTCGAACGCAGAGACGGCCGCTGTCGCAAAATCCGCGATAGCGGCGAAGTTCTCCGCGATGGCTGCGGCCCTCAAGGGGCTGAACATGGCCACTATCGCCGCCACGGTGAGCGCAAAGGCCCACGCGGCGGCAGAAACCCTCGCCGGAATCGCCACAAAGGCCGCCACGGCGGCCCACACGGCGTTCGCTGCGGTCAGCGGGGTGCTTACCGCATCCCACGCGAAGGCCGCCCTGACGGCGGGCGTGGCGGCAACTGCGAACCTCGCCCTCGCCGCGACCACAAAGGTCGTGGCGGCGGGCTACCTCATGGCCTCTGCAGCCGCCACGGCTTTCTGCGCGATCCCCATAACGTGGATACTGATCGCCATAGTGGGTGCGCTCGTCGGCTTGTGCGCGTACATGGCGTCCGCCACGAAGCACACGGCGCAGCTCTCCGACGAGATGACTAAGCTCCGCGACAAGGGCGACCAGCTCCGCGCCACGGACCAGCTCCGCATGGAGCGGCTCCAGCAGCTCGCGGAGAAGGAGAAGCTCTCGAACGCCGAAATGGAGGAGGCCGAGAAGCTCACGAACCAGCTCCAGGGCCGGTACGGGAACCTCGGAATCGCCATCGACAGGACTGCCAACTCGATCAGCCTTGCCGCAGACGCGCAGGATCGTTTCAACGAGGCGATGAAGGCGCAGGCGATCCACCAGATCGAGGCCGAGATCGCGGAGATGAGCAAGAACATCCGCGAGCTCGATGAGGAGAACAAATCCCTCTGCGGGTTCTGGGTGAACACGTGGAATACGATCACCTTCAGGATGAACAAGTCCTCCGAGGAGATCGAGAAGAACGGCGAGAAGATCTCGGAGACGATGAAGAAGATCGCCGAGGCCCGCGAGAGGCTGAACGCGATCAAGGGCGGCGACAAGGACGCTTTGACCGGCGGCAAGACCGAAAAGGAGAAGCTTGAGGAAAAGGTCGCACAGGGGCGCGAGGAGAAAGGCTCGTCGCGCTCGGAGGCGGAGGAGGCGGCGAAGAAAGTCGCGGAGATCGAGAAGAAGCTCTCCCGCGAACAGCGCACGGAGCTCGAGAACGAGATCAGCGACATACAGGAGCTGCGCGACGAATACAAGCGGCTCCTCGAAACAATGCTCTCCTACGAGAAGTCGAAGAAGCAGAAGGACGCGGAGAAGATCGCAGACCTCGAGGGACGGCTCGCGGAGGCGGACGCGGTTGCGGAGAAGCGCATCGCAATCGCCGAGGCGAAGGCAAAGCGGAAGTTCGACAAGGAGGTCAAGGAGCTTCAGGAGGGATTCGACGAGACGGCGGAGGACATAGCGAGAAGCCGCGCCGAGGGCGAGACCGACCGCAAGGTCGAGGCGACCCTGAAGGACGACGCGGCGGCGGGCATGAAGCTGCTCGCCGACCTCATAGGCCAGTCGAAGGTCGCGGCGGCGCAGGCCAAGGCGGAGTTCGACAAGGCAATGGCGGAGGCGACGGCAGACGGCGACGTCTCGGACGAGGAGAAAGACCGCATCCGCAAGGCGCAGGACGCGTACTCGCTTGCGGAGCGGCTCGTGGACAAGTACGCGGCGAAGCTCCGCTCGGCACAGGACGAGACGCAGAAGCGTGCGGGCGCGACGAAGCCGCAGGGTGCGTTCTACGCACGCGCCGCCTCAGCCCTCCGGGGCAACCAGATGGAGCAGCGGATGCTGACCGCGACGCAGGAGATCGAGAAGCACACCAAGAAGGCCGCCGAGCTCCTCAAGGGCATGGACGGCGGCGGAACGATGACTTTCCAATAAGGGAGAAAAGCGACATGGCGACAACAAGAGTCGAAGAGGCGTATTCGGAGCGCGACCAGACGGTCAACGCCAAGGGCGACGTCACGGAGATCGAGATACCGTACATCGTGTTCGGCGCGGAGGACGAGGACGCCGCGCTCTCCGCCGCGAGGTCGAAGGCGGCCTTGCGCACGGTGTCAGGCATGGTCCTCGACAGCCTCGAGGTCACGGAGCGCATCAACGGCGACACGTGGAAGGTTAAGGCCGTGTACGAGGCGGAGGACGGCGAGACCCCGGACACGCCCGACACGGCTGACGAGACGTCGTCGTTCGCGTTCGACACCGGCGGCGGCACGATG
>CADCCQ010000082.1 GCA_902799955.1 uncultured bacterium
CTCAAGCAGGACATGCCCTACAACTTCCGCATCCGCGCGGTCAACGAGGTCGCCGGCGAGAGGCGGCAGACGCTCGAGCACACGGGGTCGTTCCGCACGAACGGCAACGTCAACGAATCGGCCGCAGACGGCGAGCTGATGCGCCTTGACAACAAGTTCGTCCATCTGTACCGCCGCGGAGAATACACGTTCACGACGCCCGACTACGTGACGAACATTGAGATCATTGTCGTGGGCGGCGGCGGCGCGGGCGGCTACAAGATCGGCGGCGGCGGCGGCGGCGGCGGCGTCTTCTACAGCAAGTCGTACGGCGTCACGACGAACACGACATACTTCATCACCGTCGGTGGCGGAGGCATTGCCCCGTCCAACACCGCGACCGCAAGTTCGGTTGGCATTGGCGAATACTCCACGTTCTCGCTTGACAGCGACCATGAGCATCCGCTGATTGAAGTTCCCGGCGGCGGCGGCGGCGGCAGCTGCAGCACGACGGCGAATATAGCGCAGGGCGGCGATGGCGCTTCCGGCGGCGGTGCGGGCGGACGCGGCGACGCCGGGACTACCGGCATGTCCGGCGGCTCGGCCTTGTCGGTGGCGGGTGTCGTCTACGGCCATAACGGCGGCAACGGCAACCACAAGCAGAACAGCGGCGCCGTGGGTGCGTATGCGGCCGGCGGCGGCGGCGGCGGCCAGCGCGAGGGGTTGACCGCTAGTTCCGATACCTGGTTCGGCGGCGGCGCGGGCGGTTCGGGCGTCGCCTCCGACATCCTCGGCGAAGAGCTTTGGTTCGGCGCGGGCGGTGGTGGCGGATATGCCTACAGGTTTGACTCCGTCGGCAACTACTCCAAGCCCGGCGCCGGCGGTTCCGGCATCGGCGGCAACGCGGCTGACGTCAGAAACGGAACCCTTGCGACCTCCGGCGTCGCCAACACCGGCGCGGGCGGCGGCGGCGGCTCCATGACTTTGGACAACAACACCAATAAGACCTACTGGCAGGGCGGCAACGGCGGCGACGGCGTGGTGATCATCTCCTACGAGGTGCACGGCCGCGACCCCATCGCCGAAGCCCCGCGCATTTCAATGACGAGCTGCAACTACGTGGAGGAGGTAAACGCGGAGGCGGGGGACGATGTCGCCGGCATCGCCAAGATTGACTACCGTCTGTATTGGGCGGGTATGCAGAACGACCTTGCTGACATCCTCGTCCACTACAGCACCGTCGGACCGGAGGAACTCGACAGCACCGATGGCGGCAGTTGGGTCAAGGTGGCGGAGTCGACTGTTGGTATCGGCAGCACCGTATTCACGCCGCCGGAAGTCGGCTACACGTATTGGGTGCGACTCGTCGCGCGCAAGGGCGGGAACTCGTATGCGTTTTCGGAGGAGATCGCCTCCTTCACCGTGCCCGCCATCACGCTCACCGCAGCACGGTGGACGGAGTCGAAGACCTCGCCCGCCGAAGATTACGCAACCGTCACCTACAGGCTCTACGACACGAACGAAGTGACGCACCTCTACTGCTATTGGAGCGAAAACAGGGCGGATCTTGAAGGCGACGAACCGCCGTCCGGCGAGGGTGTGTTCCTGCTCGACCTTGGCGCGAACACCGGAACAACCCTTTCATCGAAGACAACTTTCAACGTACCCGCGACCGAGGGGTTGGAACGCAACAGGACGTACTACTTCCGACTTGCTTCCGGCGATGACCAGGGCATCAAGCTCTTCCCCTCGGCGGAGATCGTGGAGCTTGATACGAAAGAGACCCCGAACACCGTTCTCACTGGCGCATCGTGGGCGGACAGCAACGTAGCCACAGTCAACTTCTCGGCGATTGTCGGCAAGCTTGATCCAGAGGAGGTGCAGCTTGTCGCCCTGTACTCGCGCGTGCAAGGCGATTTGGCAGGAACGAATCCGGAGGGTCAAGAATCGGTGACGACTGTCAGCCTCGGCTTTTGCTCCGATCTGGGCCTGGACGTCCCCTCGCCGTCCGCGACCTTCCCGCTTTGGTCAGAGGTGGCCACCAACTACTATGTCCGAATCGCATTGGCGACGAACGTCGTCGAAGAGATTCCTTACAGCGTAGTCACGAACGTTGTTATCGACACCCCCTATAGTGTCGTGACGAACATCGTCGAGGATCCGCCGGGAGTCTTCACCACGAACATCGTTGAGACTGCGGAAATCGCAACTACGAACATTATTGAGACTCAGGCACACGTTGTCACAAACCTCGTCATCATCGGCGGCTCGTATTCGCAGACGACAAGGATGATCTCCGTATCTGCCGTCGAGCCGTGCACGTTGCTCTATATCGTGACGGCGAATCCGAAGGTGACGTGTTATGGCGACGAGCCGCTGCCGCTCGACTATGGTTTCAAGTATGCTGGCCAGATGGAAGGCTGGGGTTGGGAGCACAAGTATGCGCTTGAAGGCGATATCGCCTGCGAGGTCACTTCCACATCGGCGTCCGGGAACTATCCCATCACGCAGGGGACGCTCAATCTCTTCAACGGCGGGCAGGAACAGGTCCACACCGATGACGATGGGGTGGAGCGGAAGTACCAGCACAAGCTGACCTACTCCGGCGCGACGTACACGATCACCAACGCCGTGTTCACGGCAGAAATCGAGGATGTTGTCACCAACTACACGGGCGATGCGTTCGACGCAAGTGGACTGGTGAAGACGATTTCCGGCGTCCGCAACGAGCAGCCCGTCACGTATAGCTATCGTGCGAACGGCGCGGGCGACTGGGGCGAGATGCCCGCATTTACGAACGTGGGGAACCATCTCGTGCAGTTCGTGGCGTCGGCCCCGAACCACGACGACGTGCGCAGTTCGTTTAAGGTGACGGTTGTGCCTGCGCCGCTGACGGCGACGATCGAGGGCGTGACGGTGAACTACACGGGATCCGCCATCACGCCGGCCGTCGTCACCAACGTGACGGGACTTGTGCGCGGCGACATCAACCCGCTTACGTGCGAGTTCCGCGACGAGGTGGGCGAATGGCAGAGCGAGGTGCCGTCGTACGTCCTGCCCGGCACGTACAAGATCTACTTCCGCGCGTCCGCGCCGAACCATACGACCGTCGTGACGAACTGCACCGTCGTGATCAACGGCTGGGACTTCAAGGTCAACATGGACGGCATGACCGGATATGGGACCCCGATCATCATGGGCAAGCCCGAATGGATCGTCAACAACAACCTCTCCGGCATGACGGGAGTGGAGCTTTCGGACAACGACACCCGCTACGGCGCGCTTGATGCAATCTGCGCCAACGGGCTTCGCCTGTGGCAGAACTACGTCCTTGAGCGCGAGGACTTCTCCAAGAAGGTGGTCGCCACGATCATGCAGCAGGGAAGCGTGGTGAATCCGGACTCGTTCGTGGTCCACTTCCCCAACATCGAACCGCTCATGGGGACGGGCCTCCGGGTGCAGTACCGCCTCGACAAGAAGCTAAGACGCGATCTGACGAAGGACGAATTCGCGGCAGCGAGTTTTGAAATCGGCGAGATGACCGGCAAGTACGAGACGAACATCCCGCTCAATCAGGGCGATCCGACAGGACTATATGTGTTCAACATCGTATTCTCGCCAACGAACGAGACGCTCACGGGTCAGTCGGTGATTCCCTCCTGTGCCACCATTGGCGTTATGCGCGTTTCAAGCGCGCTGACAAACACCGTCACGGTCGCGCCGTGGATGTCGATGTCCATTGACAGCACGAACAAGATAGAGGTCTCGGTTGCCGATGTTGTCAATCCGTTCAGCATCGGCGGCGGCGACGGAATCTATGCCTACGAGTCCTCGAGCGGCACGTTCCGCGTCTGGGAACGCAAGGCCAATGGCGGCTGGACCACCAATGTAACCGTTACCGTAAACGGCGTTTCCGAATGTCCGGCGGCAGAAGCGGCGACTTTCGAGCCGGGCAAGGCGTTCTGGCTCGTGCGCAACGCGCCGGGCGACTACATCTACCTCGTTGGACGCTACACAGGCGAGGACTACGTGTTCGACCTAGAGGGTGGCACGGCGGAGGAACCCGGCAACACGCTCGTCGCGAACCCGACGTTCTTCGACGTCGCCCTGAACGACCTTGCGTTCGTGGACGGCGAGGGCAACGCGGCGACTCCTGCTGCGGGCGACCGCATCGTGTTCCAGGACATCGCGGGAATGCCGACGATCTACTTCCGCAATCGGGGGAACACAAGTTGGGGACGTAACGTATCCACTCAGGTCGGGAACCGGATTAAGCAGATATGGACGGAAGACGGCACCAATACGGTCGGCACCGGCTTCTGGTACTATCGTAGTTCTGGCGAAACGCTCCGCATCAAGTTCGAGGCTTCAAAGTGATAGGGCGAAAGATGCATAGGAAACTGGTTAGAATGGCGGTTCTGGCCGCGGCGGTCCTGACGGCGGGCATGGTACTCGCCGCCGGCGAGAACGACGTCCTGTACTGGATGGTCGATGACAGTGCGACCATTACGACTGATACTGAAAGTGGAGCGACGGCAACTATTGGTAGATTCTTCGAGGATGTCAAATCCTACTCTCCTTTCGAGGATCTGAATACTGGAGAAGGCTCTGCGTTCGCCGCGCGCATCCGCGTTACAGGCGGCGACATTCAGGAAGGGCAGGATGTGTTCCTCAACCTGTACATTCCCGGAATTGGCGAGATCGATGGGGCGTATGGCGTGGAGTTCGGCGACGGCAGCGGCTACTGGGGCGCAGGAGTCCCGACCGGCAACCAGTCGCCGTCGGGCAACTACTCCGCCGGAACGCCGGAATACAGCTTCATCGTGGAGCTTGGCAACATTGACTCCAGCGACAACTGGACGACGGTGGCGACGAGCGCGACGGCGACGTATTCCTCGCTCGGGACCTACATACACGAGAAATTCGACATCAATCCATCGTCGCTGGCGGCCTGGACTCCAACCGAGTTCACCATCGCCCCCGAGCCCTCTAGCGGATTGCTTGCTCTGATGGGGTTTGCGATTCTTGCGCTGCGTCGCAAGCAAAAGGGGGTGTGACGTCTTGGCGGGCGGCTGGCAGAGCATAAGGAGCCGTCTCTACGTGCTGATTTTCGGCGCGGCCGTCGCCGCGCTTTCGTGGGCGTGGCAGTTTGATTCCGTGCCGCCCGACCTGATGGAGCATCTCTCCGTGGCGGCCGGGCTGCGGCCGCCGACTGGCACGACCTCCTTGCTGTGGCAGTACATCGCGGGCCCGCTTTGCCGGAACTTCGGAATCGTGAAGGCGGAGGCCGTCCTCCGCATTGCCGGCCATGTGTCGCTCGGCGTGATGGCGGTGCTTTCCGTCCTGCTTTTTGAAATGCTCGTGCCCGCCGCTCTCCGCCGCGGGGAGCATGTCGCGCGGTGGTGGCGCGCGTGGGTGCTCTTCGTCCTTTTCCAAGGGGCCGCTTTGTTCTGCTGCTCCGATCCAGTGTGGAAGGCCTTCTGCTGGTTCTCGCCGTCGTCGCTGCACGTCCTGCTCGCGGCAGTCGTGGCGTACCTTGTATTCCTGCATGTGAAGTCCGGACGCCAGGCTCCGCTCGTCGTGGCGTTTGAGGTCCTTGGGTTGTTCGCTGTGGACACGCCAATGGGCTTGCTGCTGCTTTTCGCCATCATCGCCGTGTTTGGATTTCGCAGGTGGCTGCACAAGGCCGGGATACTCATCGATCCCAACGAGGACCTGCTCGCCAAGGCGTTCCTCCCGTGGCGCCTCACTTTTTCCTTCCTTGTCGGAGCGGTTGTGGGCATGGCCCTTGAGGTGCAGGCCTTCAAGAACCCTGGCGGTCTTGAGGCGTTCGGGTGGTCGTGGGGCGACTATGCGCTCGCGTTTCCCCTCCGCTACTTGAAGACGTTGCTGAACGCCTGCTCCCCGGCGGGCCTGTTCATATTCCTTGCGGTGGTGGTGTGTCCCGTGCTGACGGAGCATGGGTTCATCAAGCGGGCGGCGGACGACGAGAAGCCGCTCGTGTACTTCGACGGTCTGATGTTCCTGGTATGCGGGCTGGTCGCGTTTTCGCAGCTTTCGGGCTCGAGCCAGCTCTGGTTCTGGACATGGGCGGGCGAGAGCGGATGCGTGCGCGACGACGTGCTGAAGTGCGTCGCGGCGTTTCTCTGCTCGCTTGCGGTCGTGTGGTCGATTTCGGTATTCACCATCGAGTTGTATCTGCGTAACGTCCGCCGCATCGTGACGCAGCGATTCCAAGACGAGACCGGGGCGGAGGGGGCAGTCGATGCGTTCAAGTCAGCGAACCGCGTCCAGCGAATCGTCCGGATTGCATTTCTCTTCCTTCCCGTCTTGATCCTCGGGTGTGTAATCCCGTTCCGGGCGCAGCGCATGGAGCGCGCGATGCTCGACGTTGTGGCGGAGGCGGCGCGCGAGACCGCCGACGAATGCCGCGACGTGGAATGGCTGTTCACCGACGGAGGGCTGGACGCGGCGGTGGAGCTCGCCGCGGCGGAGAAGGGCGGCCGCCTGATTGCGCTCTCGATGATGGGCGGGGCCGAGGACCCCCGAGAGATATACATGCGCACGCGGGGAGTCACGAACGCGGAGGACAGGGCGCTGCTCAAGAGCGGCGCGCCGGACGCGCTCAGGACATGGGTGCGGACGCGTCCCGACATGGCGAAGACGTACGCCGTGCAGATTGGCTTCGAGCTGTGGCAGCGCGACGGCCGCCCGGTGCCGGATTGCTCGGGGCTTGTGGCGCGCCCCGAGGGCCTCTCGCCGGAGGAGGCGGCGCGTGGCGCTGAGGCTGGACGCGCCCTTGCGCGGCGCGTCCTCGCGGTGTACGACATGGGTGATCCCGAGAAGACGGTGGACCGTACGCTGCGCAATGCGTTTCTGTTCACCCAGTGGCGGCTGGCGATTCTCGCGCGCCACCGCGCAAACGCCTACGACGCAAGGGGCGATCGCGACCTCGCGATGGAGGAGACGTTCCTCGCCGACGAGCTTGACGGCAAGAACGCCGCGCTTGACAACATCCGCGCCATGATGGCGTGGGGAAGCAGGCGGAAGCTGGAGCGGATGACCTCGCGGGAAGGGCTGAAGATTGCACTGTACCATGCGGACTTCGCGCTTGCCCGAATGTTCGCCCGCAGAATACTCGACGTTGCGCCCGAAGACCCCGCCGCGAATTTCGCCATTGGAATGGACTTCTTCGTCCAAAGGCAGTATGTGCGCGCCCAGGCGTACCTCGAGCGTTGTCTGGAGCAGCGGCCGGACGACCCGGCCGTCCTGAACAACATCGCCCAGTGCCGGCTGAGGAAGGGCGACCCGAAGGGTGCGCTTCCATACATTGAGCGCGCGAAGGGGATACTCCCGGACGCGCCGGAGATCAGGCGCACGTACGAGCGCGTCAAGGCCGCTCTCGCGGAAGAGGGTAGGTAAGGGTAGGTAAGCCGAAGGAGGGATGCGTGTCAAATGAAATACATCTGGACATACAAAACGCCCGAGGCATTCGATGACCTCTTGATGTACGGGGACGACGAAGCGCTGACGGGACTTTGGTTCAGGGGCTCTCGCGACGACAGGCGCAGTGTGCGTGGGTGCGAAAGGCGCGAGACGCCGGTGTTCCGCGACACTTGCCGCTGGCTTGACGAGTATTTCGCTGGACGTGACCCTGGGTTCACGCCAAAATACCGCATAGAAGACCTGACGCCTTTTCGCCAGGCGGTCATCGACGAGATGCTGAAGATCCCGTTCGGCACCACGGTGTCGTATGGGGACCTCGCAAAGGCGATTGCCAAGTCGCACGGCGGCAAGGCGTCCGCGCGGGCCGTCGGCGGCGCGGTTGGGTGGAATCCGATATGCATCATCATCCCATGCCACCGCGTCATCGGCGCCGGAGGCGAGCTTACCGGCTACGGCGGCGGGTTGGGAAACAAGGTGTCGCTCCTCGCGCATGAAGGCGCAGATTTCTTCGACATGAGGGTTGCCGCGCCAAAGGACGCGAAGTCCGAGCCGGACGAAAGGCTTGTGCGCCTCTGCGTCCAGATCATCGGCAGGGCGTCGGTGCCGCTCGGCTACGGCCGGCCCAGGTGCAGCAGGGACGGCGGCACCGCGACAATCTGCCTCGATGCGCTTGTGCAGCGGGGAATGGACGCGCCCTACATCTTTGGCGACCTTGACGATGAGGACGCCAAGTTCCTGCTAGAAAGTTTCATCGACTTCCGTTCTCTTTATCACTTCGACCTCGCCATGCAGCTGTCCCGTCTGTTGACGGAGAGGGGAACGCTCGTGCGTGCGCGCATGGGACGTATCATCGCGAAGACGGACTGGAGCTCCAATGGAGGCGACGGACTCCTCCTCGCCTATCTCGGATCGGTGAAGGGCGCGGACGCGCAGATCCGCCGACTTCTTGACATCGTGCCCGAAGACGGTCGAGACGGACTCTTTGTCGCATGCTGGAAATCGCCGAGCGCCAGGGTGCAGAAGAAGCTGCTGGAGAAGTTCGAGCATTGGATTGAAGACGATCCTGACTTCGGAAGCAGCACAGGCGAGGCCGCATGGCTCGGCGCGTTTCTCGTTAAGTGGATGAGAGAAGGGGAATTCCCATACGACCGGCTCGAGTCGTTGGTGCGGTGGCACCTCGCCCGGCAGTCTCCAAAGCTTTTTGACGAGAGTTAAAATCTCTCCGCCCGCGATTCTATGCCTTTGCCTGACAACTTGTTACGCGCTTCCCTGCTTTTGTAGAGTCGCTGTGATGAAAAACGGTTGATGATGCTCTATGTTATCAGCGGTTCATTATATTGAATAATTCTTGAAACAATTCTGCGGGGACACTCCCCGCAGAATTGTCACGATTAGGGAATATTTGGCCGTGTAGAAGTGGAGAAATGTAGAATCCCTGCTCGATCTACATGTTCTGCATGGACAATCGCGAAGAGGATTTTATCCATGTAGAACATGTAAAACATTCAGATGATCTACACGTTCTACACGATCTACATGGACAATCAAGTGGGAAAATCCTGGTGGGGACACACCCTGCGAGAGATCTTTTAAAAATTCCTCTTGAAATTGTGAAGTATATATGGTAATATTTTTGCAAATCTCTGATGACAAGCTGGAAGGGATGCTGCAGCAGGGAGTGTTGCGGCAAGTGGATTGTGAAATGATGGACAACCTACCACTGACGACAAACGAAACGGCATCGGAAATGGTGCTGTTAGAGAACGCACATGTTGATTGTGCGTTGTTTGTCTGCAATCCAAATACCCCCCCCCCCTCAAAGCCTAGAAGAGCCTGTAGGCATGATAGGGCGGCGTATCCTCACGCCGCAGAGGCGCGTTGTGTACAACGCGTCTTGGCCGACTTTTCTGTCCAGCACAAGGAGACGAATCATGAACACGATCATCAATAAGATTGACAAGGCGCGGCGGCCGTCCCCGCGCGCCGCCGCATTCGGGAGGGTCGCGCTTGTCGCGACCGCACTCTGCGCAGCAATGGCGCCCTCGCCGTCGTTCGCCGAGGCGAAATCCGCCACGCTCAGCGCCACCGGCTACTCGGGCACGGAAACGATCACGGGCTTTCCGGCGCTGGTGAAGCTTTCGGCGGCCGACGACGCCTACGGTTTCTCCTACTCTGACTGTGTGAACGGCAAGGACGACCTCTGGTTCGAGGACGCGGACGGCAACCTCATCCCGCACGACGTCGATACGTGGAATGCCTCCGGCGACTCCTACGTGTGGGTGCGGATCCCCAGTCTCACCAACGGCACCAAGATCGTCATGCACTGGGGCGCGACGCGTACCGCCGAGCAGACCTGCACGCCCGCCGGCACATGGGCCGGCTACGTCGGCGTGTGGCACATGAACGAGACCGGCACGACCGCCGAGCCGGACGCGGCGGCGAACGAACTGGTCGCCGAGCCGATCAACGGCAGCAGCGCATCTACCGCCATAGACACCGCGACGGGGACTGTCGGCGCGGGCAGGGCTGTCACGCAGGGCACGATGATGAAGGTGACTGGCCACGCAAGCAATGGCCGCCTCTCCGACTCGCAAGTGTTCACGATCGGCGGCTGGGTGAAGAGGACGGCGGACGGGGTCAGTTTCCCCCGAGTCTTCGTGGGCAACGCGAACAACAGCAGCCGCGACAAATGGGAGGTTTATTATTGGACGGACGGTACCAAGAAAACCATCGTGAGGGGCGGCGGCGATCCAGACTGGGACACTACAGATATCGTGCTCAGCGCCGCGTCGGGCTGGCATTACCTTACCATAGTGTACAATGGAAAGACCGCCACGATATATGACAAAGGCGTGGCAAAGAAATCGGCTGCGATCACCGCCGCCGCCCAAGGCGACTATTTCACCATTGGCGCCGTGGCTGAGCGTAATGACCGCAGTTTCGTCGGCGTCTTCGACGAGGTACGCATGTACGACGGCGTGCTGTCGGCGGATCGCGTCGCCGCCGACTACAAGACGATGGACGCCCCAACGGCCTTCCTCACGCTCGCTTCGGACGATACGCCTGTCACCGCCACGTGGACCGGCGTGGCGGGCAACGGCGACGCGACCAACGCCGCAAACTGGAATTGCCTCAACGAGGCCGGCGTCAAGGTAGACAACAAGTTGCCTACCGCCGCGACCGCCGTCACGGTGTCGGGCGACGATCTGAACATCCGAATCCCCGCCGGCACGTCGCTTGAATGCAGGTCCTTCACCCTCGGCAGCGCCACGCTCGCCCGGGACTGCGACCTGACTGGCGTAGACGTGGTCGTGGCATCGGACGCGACCATCGACCTGAAGGGCTACGCGCTCTTCGTGAAGGGGCTTTCCGGCGGCGGCACGATCACCAGCACGGCGGACGCCAACGCCGCCTACGCCACGCTCGATTTCATCCAGGCGGACAACAATAACGCAAGCCAGTACATCATCACCGACTACACGCCGCGCTACAGCGACACGTTCGTCACGAGGGTCAATTTCCAGAGCGTTATCGGCCAGTGCATCTATTGCGCGCGCGGAGGGTCCGTGGGGAGCGGATCGTATACCGGCATTACCTACGACAACAATAAATGGCGCTTCGACCATGTAACCGC
>CADCCQ010000083.1 GCA_902799955.1 uncultured bacterium
ACCGGCGGCACGATCCTGAACGGCGGCCTCACCACCGTGAAGCGCACGGGCACGCTTGGCTACTGCACCGCCACCGTGAACAGCGGCGCCACGCTCCGCTTCACCGACGCGGCGGATGCGCAAGCCTATCCGATCGTCGTCAATTCGGGCGCAACGCTCGTGAACGAGGTGACGGTGGCCGACACCTCCACGCTCACGTTCGCGGCGGGCACGACCCTGAAGCCCACGCAGAACACGTTCTTCGACGTTACCGGCGGGAGGCTCGTCCTGCCCGGCAGCGGCACGGTGACGGTTGACATGACGGACTTCTCGTTCGCGAACGGCGTGGCCGTTCCCGTCCTCGGCGGCGTTGGCGCGGGCGACGCGGCGAAGTTCACGGCGCTCGTTCCGGCAGGCGTCACGGGCGCGTTCTCCGTCTCGAACGGAGTCCTCTACTACACGGCCACCTCCGGCGGCAGTACGGCGGCAGTCCTGTTCTGGCATCCGGCCGGCGACAGCATCTGGTCGACGTCCATCGCGGCGTGGACGAACGCGGCGGGTGCGCAGGTCACGTTCTCGCCCTACGCGGACGCGACGGTCGCCGACGCGGCGACGATCTCGCTTCCGGCCGACGTGGATGCGAACAACGTGACGGTCTCGGCCGACGGCGACGTTGCAATCAATGGCGCGGGCAAGCTCAGCGGTCCCGGCACGGTCGTGAAGAAGGGCGAAGGCACGTTCACCTTCAACGCGACGGGCGGACTCGACGCGCAGCCGATCATCGTCTCGAACGGCGTCTTCAAGGTGGGCGAGGACCTTGTGGACCATGCGCTCGGCGCGACGGGCGACACCTCGCCGATCGTCGTCGCGGACGGCGGCACGTTCGACATCAACTACAACAACGAAACGGTGCCTAACGACGTGACACGCTCCAAGGTGACGCGCGACAAGCTCGTCCGCATCGCGGGCGACGGCCATGAAGGGCAGGGCGCCGTCGTCAACAACAACAAGGAAAGCCAGCGCGCCCTCAGCACGCTTGTGCTGGACGACGACGCCTCCGTTGGCGGCACGGCGCGCTTCGACGTGCGCGGCGGTCTTTCCAGCGCCGACTTCGCCCGCTACAGCGCCTCGATCTACGGGCCGGACAAAACGCTCACGGTGAAGAATCCTGCCACCTTCGGCATCGTGTCCTCCGACGTCACGCTCGGCTCGCTTGTCATCACGAACGGCGGCATCGTGCAGATCGAGGGTTCGGGAACATACAACATCGCCGACGGCGTCCACCTTGCGGACGGCAACCTTATCTTCTACAGCGCAAATTTCGGCGATGTGCCGATTACCGCCGATTCCGGCGTCAACACCCTGCGCTGCAACTCCGGCACGCCCACCGTCAACAGCCCGATCACGGTCGCGTCCGGCGCCACGCTCACGCACACTGCCGGAAATGTCATCTACACCGGGCCGATCAGCGGGGCGTTCCACGCGACTGGCGGCACGTCGTACCTCAAGAACAGCGCGAACCTCACGGACTTGACATTTGCCGGAGCAAAGTCCGGCGAAGCCGTCAGGCTGCGCCAGGGCGGAACATACACGGGCGCGAACATCGTCTGCTCGGTGCTTGGCCTGGGCGACGAGGACAACGCGGTCATCGACTTCATATTCAGGAACTCCTTCATCGCCACAGACAACTTCATGGTCGGATGGGGGTGCGCGACCAAGGCTAACGCCTCGACTGTGTCGGTGTCGATTGGCGAGGGCACGACCGTCGTTGCGAACAAGATCGCGCTTGGGGACGACGGCACGAGCACGAGCAAGACGATCAAGTCGGTCGTCTCCGTAGATGGCGGCACTATGAGCGTCACGAACAACGACTTCTTCATTGCGCACAACGGGCCGCATGCTGACTTCATCATAAACTCCGGCGAGGCCAACGTGCCCAAGGCGACGATCAGGCTGCGCAACAGCAACCAGGCGCTTGGCGGCTACAACACCGCGCGCTTCATCCAGAACGGCGGCACGTTCACCTACGGCGGGCCGGGCTTCACGGCGCGGTTCGAGGACAACACCGACGAAGGGCAGATCATCTTCAAGGGCGGCGAGATGAACGCTACCGCCAACTGGTCGATCCCGCACTTCATCTCCACCTGCTTCAAGGACGGCGACGCGAACGGCTGGACGCTCAACCAGACGGACGGCACAACGGCGACGTGGAACACCGCGCTGACGGGCGACGGCGACGTGGCTCTCAACGGCGCGGCGACCCTCGTCGGCAACAAGGAGGTGCAGGGCGTGGTCGGCGGCAAGTGGACGATCGGCGACGGCTTCACGGCGGGCCTCGAAGGCGCGGCGTCGCTCCTCGGCGGGCTTGACATCGGCGAAGGCGCATCCGTTTCCGTCAACATCGCGACGAACCGCAGCGCGGTGTTCACGGCCCGCGACTTTGGCGACAACTCCGGGAAGGCCGGCTGCATCTCCAGCCGCTTCAACAAGGCGATTGGCGGCACGACGCGCGGCACGATCACGCACGACATGACGTTCTTCTTCACAGTGTACACGTCCGGCATCCGTCCCTTCGGCGACATGAACTATTCATCCACATACGCGGTCGGCGACTTCTACGTGGAGGACGGCGCAGCGGGCAACTGGTCGTTCACCGCAAACTGCGACGACTGGGCGATGTTCTGGGTGGATGGGGAGCAGATCATTTCCACCGCGCAGTGCAAGGCTGGAACCGGCTCGAAGGAACTGTCCGCCGGATGGCATTCGTTCCGCCACATCATCATCGACAACGCCGGTTCATACGGCAACGCGCAGTCGATCGGCTACAAGGACGGCAGCGGCACGATGTCGAGCTACGCGAACTTCAGCACGAAGAACCTGAAGATGCGCCCGGCCGCCGACTTTGGCGACCCGAACAACGCGAACACGATCCGCTGGAGCCACTACAAGGGATCGTCCTCGACAGTCACTGCCGACACCTTCAAGAAACAGGACCTCCCGTGGGACTTCTGCTGCATCACGAACAGCGTACAGAAGATGCAGTGGTACGGAAACAACGACACGACGTGGATCAACACCTATACGGTCAACCGCCTCGAAGGCTGGTTTTACGTGACGGCGGAGAACGCGGACAAGGAGTGGACGTTCCGCACACAGTATGATGACCGCGCGGCGCTCTGGATCGACGATGTTGACACGGGCCTCACGGGATCGAGCGCGACCTCGCCGCTCTGGAAGACCACGCTCTCCAAGGGGTGGCACAAGTTCCGGATCCAGTTGGCGGACTTTTCCGGCAGCGCCGGTCCGTGGAGTGGGAATGGCCTTGCCGTGTCCTATCAGGTCGCGGGCGGCGCAGAGACGCTCTTCAGCGAGCAGACGCTCGCGCTCTCGGTGTGTCCCGACGGCTACATCCAGGGCGACGTGGTACTCGCCTCGAACGCGACGCTCTCCAACAACGCCTCCGAGAACGCGGCGAGCGTCCTTGGCAACATCACCGCCATTGGCACGGGGGCGACCATGAACGGCAAGTTCAAGTTCGACGGCGGCGCGCTCGTGTTCAGCTGCGTCGATCCCGCAGTGCGCGACCTCTCCACGATGCTCGCGTTCGAGAATCAGCCTGCGGACTACCTTGCCGATGTCGGCGCGATCGCTATTGACTTCACCGAGAAGCCGACCCGCAGCAAGGTGACGGTGTGCCCGGCGGGTGGCCTTACGGCGGAGACTGCCGCGCAGAAGGTGCGCGTGACCGTTGACGGCGAGCCGGTGGACCATGTCCAGTGCCTCGTAGAGAACGGCGACCTCAAGATTCGCCTCTCCCGCGGCACAACCATCTACGTGCGGTAACGCCCATGCGAAAGTCTAAGCCCATAAAGGTCCCCACGACGGGAGTGTTCGACTTCGAGACGCTGATCCGCGACGAGGAGGCGAAGTACGTTGACAAGACGGCGCTTCTCTATGAGCTTGCTCGTCACAAGGCGGATGCACAGCTCTTCATCTCGCGTCCACGCCGGTTCGGCAAGTCGCTCATGCTCTCCACCCTCAAGGCGATGTTCGAGGGTCGGCGCGACCTCTTCAAGGGCCTCGCCATCGACAAACTTCCGTGGGAGGGGTGGAAGAAGCCGACGCCCGTGTACAGCTTCACGATGGGCGACGTGTCCGGCGAGAACTACGACGAGATCAAGGAGCAGCTGGGGGAACTGGTTGACGAACTGTACGTACAGGCGGGAATTCCAGTTCCCGAAAAGGGCACTGTTCCGGGGAAGTTCAGGAAGTTCATCCTCGCCGCCGCGAAAAAGTCCCCGACCGGGAAGATTGTGATCCTCGTCGACGAATACGATGAGCCGGTTGCCGCGTTTCTTGACGACATCAAGACGTTGAAGCGTGTCCGTAAACTTCTTCACGACTTTTACGAGAAGCTGAAATTCAGTTCCGATTCGATTCGCTTCCTACTGATGACCGGCGTCACGAAGCTGACGAAGCTGTCGGTGTTCTCCGGGTTGAACCACCTGAAGGATCGTTCTGCGGATCCGCGTTTTGCGACGCTTCTAGGCTATACGCCGGACGAACTAGGTGGGGCGCTACGCGAAAACGTGGAGTCGTTCGGCACGAAGAACGGCATGGACTTCAATGCCGCGAAGGGGGCGATTCTTTCATGGTACGATGGTTACCGATTCTCGCCGGGGTGTGAGGAACGCGTCTGCAACCCCGTGTCGCTTGGAAATGCGCTTGAGACAGGGGAACTCAAAGGCTACTGGGAGTCGACGGGCAAGACTACGCTTGTCATCGATCGCATAAAGAAGGCGGGCAAACTTCCCGAAGACCTCGAGAACGTTCCGGCGCGTCCGATCACGCTTGACGTTTGCGACGCGGAAACGCTGCCCATGGCGTCACTCCTCTATCAGGGCGGTTACCTCACAATAAAGAAGGTCATTCCTCCGCCCCGGAAATCCGACGGGCAGCCGATCGGGAGCGAGTCGTATATTCTCGCTCCGCCGAACCTTGAGGTGCGGGAAGCGCTGAAGAGCGGGTACATTTCGCAGGTCATGGGAATTGAGGAGGAATCCTTCAGTCCGCTTGTGGACCAGGCCAGGCGTCTGATAGCCTCTGGAGGAATCCGCGAGGTCGCCGAGACGATGCTCTTCTCGCTTTATGCGCAGATTCCGCCGGACTGGCGGATCAAGGACGAGGCGGAGGCAAAGCGGTATTTCCTTCTCTTCTGCGCGATGCTCGGTGCAAACCCCGCGCCGGAGTTTGCGTCCGTGCGCGGCTACGCCGACGCGGTGATCGAGACGCCGACAAACGTCTATGTGTTCGAGTTCAAGTACCGCAAGAGCGCGAAGGCGGCGATACGGCAGATACGCGAGCGCGACTACGCGGCGAAATGGGCGGGCGGCAAACGCCCCGTGACTCTCATCGGCATCAACTTCAACCCGAAGAAGCGCAACATCGACATGCCCATCGTCGAACCGTTGTAAAAGGATATGAAAGGAGCAACAATGAAGCACACGACAATGAAAACCATTCTGGCGGCCCTCTGCACAGCGGCGGGCGCGGGCCTCTCAACTTGCGCGGCGCTGCCGGCGGAGTACACGGCCGTCGAGTACATCCAGCCGAACGGGCAGTGTCGCATAAAGACCGGCGTGACGCCTGCGTGGAACGACAAGACGGAGATGGTCTGGACGCCCTCGACGGTAAGTGGCAACCAGGCCCTGTGGTGTTCGCGCACGAACACGTTGCAGTCGTTCACCGTGTACATGATTGGCAACAAGGTTCGGCTCGACCGCAACAGTAAGACGCCCTCAAGCGCCACGATTCTTTCCGCCGGCACGCGTTATTCGATCGCGGCCGACTACGGCGCCGGCACGGCGGTGGTGACGAATGACGTGTCCGGCGCGGAACTTGCCTTCATCTCCGCCGGCGAGACAACCTCCTACACGCCCGGATCGGAACTCGAGCTCTTCGCTTCCCACACCTGGCCAATCGACGGAGGCGTCGAGAACTATGGCTCATACCGGCTCTACTCCTTCAAGTTGCGCGCGGCGGACGACACCCTCCGCCTCGACCTCGCGCCGGCGAAGCGCGTCGCGGACGGCGAGGCGGGGCTCTACGACTTCGTGAGCGGCACGTTCATGACGAACGTGAACGTCCATGTCGGCTCGTTCTCGGCGGGAATCGCCGCCGCCGCCAACTCATACACGTGGATCGGCGGCGCGAGCGGCAATCTCTCCACCGCCGCCAACTGGTCGCCCGCCCCCGCCGGCGCGTTCACCGCCGCTGACGAGCTGATCGTGACCAATGCGGCGGAGATAACCGTCGATGCCGTCACCACCATCGGCCGTCTCGCATTGAATTCCGAGGGAGGGATGCAATTCATTGCGTCAGGCGGGAACACGCTGACCCTCGAGCGCATCATCCAGAACGGCGCGGGCGAGGCCACCTTCGCCTGCCCCGTGCAGTTCGCCGGCACGTATATCGTCGACGCCTCCTCCGCCGGCGGAACCGGCGGCGCGGTGAAGTTCCCCGGCGGCGCAACGGCCACGCGTCCCGACGACGGCATCATGCGCACCGCGTACAGCACCGCCGCCTCGCGCACGCTCGACGGCACCTTCACCTTCACTGCGGACTGGATCGTCAACAACATGGGCGACTATCCGTGGATCGTCGCGTCCAACTCCGTCGTGCGCGGGCAGAACTTCTCCGGAACGCAGGTCTCTCGTCACCGCATCCTTCGCGTGGAGGAGACCGGCAGCGCGTACTTCACCACTGTGACGAACGGCTGGGACAAGGGAGACATCGACATCGACGGCTATCTCGAGGTGAGCGGAGAGATCATCGTGATTACGTCGCCTTCGGGCGGCAGCAGCGGATATTCGCGTTTCGGGCGCAGCGGCAATGTCGGTACGGCCAAGGCCCCGCGCATCGCTAAGACGGAGCATGGCGCATGTCAGTGCTACATTCCAAATCTCATCGTCGGCGCGGGCGGATTGGGTGCGCTGACGAAGGACTACTACTGGGAGTTCGATGTCGATGCTACCGTCACCGCGACAGACAGCTTTGAGATCCTGGGCCTGTTCCGCAGCGGAAATTCGTATGACTGGGGTCTTCGTCTCAACGGACACCAGCTCACGATCAACGTCCCCGAGAACATGACCGTCACGTATGGCGTCGCTGAATCCGGCACAGGCGGCTCCATCCGCAAGACGGGCGCGGGAACGCTCGTGATGACCGACACGTACAACGGCGACTCCGGCTATGTGAAGCAGTATGCCGGCGGCACGGTCATTGAAGAGGGCAAAGTTGTGTTCGCGGCGAACGGACAGCTCGGCACGGGCCCCGTGACGCTTGGCGCGAACGGAACGCTTGAAATCGCAGCCGGCATTACGTTCTCCAATCCGATTGAGGGCAGCGGATCGCTCTCCGTCGCCGGCGACATCACGATGCTCGACGGCGCGCGCCTGATAGCCGGCACGTCCACTTTCGCGTCCGGGACGAAGGTCGTCGTTGAAAACCAGACCACGCAGGGCGTAATCGCAACTGGTGTTTCACGTGCGGACTTCGACGCCTGCTTCGAGACAGCAAACGGCGAGCTCTCATGGTCGGACGGCAGCGTTTCCTACGGCAACAGCTACGTGTGGATCGGTGCAGAAGGCGGCAAGTGGTCGAATGCAGCCAACTGGAGCTACAATGGGGCGGTCGCCACGCAACCGCCGTTGAACGACACCTACGCGGACGTCTTGTTCACCAACGCCGCCACGGTCGTGTTTGACGTTCCCGCGACGATTCAGGACCTCTACATTTCCGGCGCGGGTGCGGTGAAGATCGAGAATCCTTCCGCGTACGGCAGCGAGATACAGCATGAGCTGACGTTGGCGACGGTTACGAGCAGTGCGTCGGTGATGCCCGTGCTCGACTGCAGGGTGGTATTCGCGGGCACCTACAAGGTTTCATTCACGAACAAGGCCGTTAATTTCGCCGGCGGCGCGGTTGCGACAACGTGGGATTCCGGCAACACGGTGGCCTCGCCCACATCCGATTTCTACGGCAACATCACTTTCACCGCAGACTGGACTCTGCCGTCCGTGACTGGTGACAGGTGCTACGTCAGGGACGGAGCGACCTTGACCTGCCCATCGCTGATCCTGCCGCTCAGGAACGCCAGTTACAATCAACTTGCCATGCTTCAGATTGACGCCGGAGGAACGTTGAACTGCCGCACGGTCGAGCACAATGGATCGACCACCTATTACAACGGCGTCGGAGACGGCGTGGTCGTATATGTGAACGGGACATTGAACGTGACCGATAAGTACAACATGAACATGTGCGGGCGCATCGGCATCTTCAAGCAACAGGGGAACAGCGCCTATCAAGCGACAGGTGTAATGAACGTCAATGGAATCGTCGCAAATTCGACGACGACATCGCCCAAGTGGATTGAACAGCGGAAGATCAATCTTGGGGCGGAGGGCATTCTCGTGAAAGCTGCGGACGTCACCGGCATCGGCATCGGGCCGCAAATCACGATCGGTGCGCTGGCCGACTACGAGATTCGCTATGAAGGTACCGGCAGCAAGGTGCATTTCCATGCCCCAGTCACTTTCGACACATACGATGCCGCTGCGGCAGTCGCGCGCACCGTCACTATTTCCGCCGACGTGGAGGACGGTACAACCATCGGCACCTATTCGGGCGGCCGCTACAATCTGGGCGGCGCGATCACCAAGAACAACGCGGGCACGCTTATCGTTTCAGGCAACAACACGTTTACCGGCGGTGTCACGGTGAACGGCGGCACGGTGCGACTCGAACACGACAATGCGGCGGGTACGGGCGCAATCACGGTGGCGGCGGGGGCGACGCTGGAACTCGCGGATGGCGTGACGATCACGAACACGGTGACGTTCGCAGACGGCGCGACGCTCGTGTGCGGCACCGGGTCGCAGATCAGCGGACCAGTCACGCGAAACGGCACGGTGAACCTGTGCCTGACTGGTTCCACCACAATCTTCCCCGCCGGTTACACGGACACGACGGGCTTCACGGTCACGCCCGACAGCGCGGTTGGAACGCTGTCTGTCGACGGTGGCGCGCTCAAGTACGATGCCCGCGCCGTCGGCACGTACACATGGACGGGTGCGGTTGACGGCAACTTCTCGACGCCAGGCAACTGGTCCGTAAACGACGCGGCCACACAGGATATTCCGGGGGTTCAGGACACGATTCGGTTTGTGGCATCCGCCGCGACCACCGTGACGCTCGACGCGGATGCGCAGGTCGCCGCAATGGTCATAGAGGGTTCAAAGACGTTCACTCTTACCAATCCGGGCTCGACGACGAACACGCTGACGCTAACCTCCGTCACTAGCAGCGCGACCGTTATGCCTGTGATCAACTGCAGGGTGCAGTTCACGGATAAGTACACGGTGTCCTTCACCAGCAAGGCCGTCAAGTTCGCGGGCGGTGCAACGGCGACCACGTGGGATCTCAGCAACACGGCTCTCTCGCCCACGTCCGAGCTGACGGGCAACATAACTTTCACGGGAACGCTTACGGCGCCTTCCGCACAGGCCGACCGCCTCTATGTGATGGGTGGCTCCGTTGTGAATTGCGCGGCAGTCGTCTTGCCGTATTGCAGCAACAACTACAAGGCGACGGCGCACTTCATCGTCAAAAACGACGGTGTTCTCAACTGCGGCTCGGTCACGCAAAACGGGTTGTCTGCCAATTTCAATAATGTCGCAAACTGCGTCATGCTGTACACGGAAACCCGGGGTGTGATCAACGTCACGGGGAATTTCACCCAGACCCGCGGCGGACGCGTCGGAATATGGAAGTGTGGCGGTGCATTGCGCGTTTACTCATACGGCGTATTGAACATGGATGGCCTTGTCGTAAACAACACGAGCGGGAACGAATGGCTTTCGTTTGAACAGCAGAAGGCGAACATCGGTCCCGGCGGAATCGTCGTGAAGAGTACCGACAAATTCGCGAAGGGGATCATCTTCGCGCCGTGGGTGCGCCTTGGTGCGTATGCGGACTATGAAATCTCCTCTGAAAAGAGCGACCCGATCATCCGTCTCTATCAGGATCTGACGTTCGATACGCTGGACTCCGTTGACGGCGTGACTCCGCGCACAATTCTGGTGTCCGCCAATGTGCATGACGAGAAGACCCGGAACAACGATTATCAATATGGCTATAACTTCGCAGGTGGCTATATCATCAAGGAGAATCCAGGTACGCTCATTCTTTCCGGAGACAACACGTACAGCCTTGGTACGACCGTGAACGGCGGCACGCTGCTGGCTGCGCACGACCACGCCCTCGGTACGGGGGCGGCGTCGGTCGCGGCGGGCGGTACGCTTGAGCTCATGGAAGGGGTCTCGGTCACGAACGCGGTGACGCTTGCCGCGGACGCCACGCTGCTGATAGACGGCGCGGAGGCGCGCACGGCGGCGGGAACGTCCGTCGTGGGCGCGATTGCCACGCCTTCCACCGGCACGGCGACGCTGAAGGTGACGGGCGACCTGTCCGAGGAGACCCAGAACATCTCGATTATGCTCGGCGCGCTGGCCGAGGGCGCGTCCGTGGAGGCGCTTACGCTTGACGCGACGGAGTTGACGCTCCCGAAAGCTGGGTGGCGCGCCAGGCTGAAGGCGCGCGAAGGCGCGTTCATGCTCGACGTCAAGAAGCCGACCGGCATGACCCTCATAGTGCGGTAGCGGTTGCCAAGGAGGTTTCGACTAAACTAAGCAAAGGAGACCCACTCCCCCACTCCCTCAATTCCGCTATTCCACAATTCCACAATCCTCCACTCCCCCACTTTTTTCTGGGCGCATCTGCATTTTTCATCCGCGCATATTTTGAAACAACTGAAACAACTTGCAAAAACAACTTTTTCTTCTCGCCGTGTAACTACACGGCGTTCTTCATTAGAGGATGTGGTGGTGAATTATACAGATGCGCCCCTTTTTTCTTTCCCATCATTTTTCTTATTGAACGTTGTGAATAAATATGGTACAATATATCCCGGCTGCAAGAACAATGTCTACGGAAAGCATAACAGTGAAAGTATCGCAGACTAGCGTGGAACCGTCGAAAAACGCGGCAGAACACCGTGTGATGTCTGTGTTCAACCTTACTACCCCCCCCCTCACAGCCTAACCCTCTACAGGAAAGGAAAAACACCATGAACCGCATGATGAAGATCATTGCGGGCGGAATTGTTTTGTCCGCCGCCACCGCATTCGCCGACGGCCTGCCAGACGGCTACACGCAGCTGCCGTACCTCAAGGCGAACGCGAACGTCCAGGTCAAGACCGGCTACACGCCGAGTCCGACGGACAAGATCGTGATGACGTGGTGTCCCACGCAGGTCGGCACGACGGAGGCCCTCTGGTGCGCGCGCTCGGCTGTGGGCACTGCCGCGTTCACGGCGTTTCAGTACAGCAGCAGCAAGGTCGGCGTCCTCTACAACGGCGGCTCGACCGATACCGACACGTCAACCGCCACCGTCACCGTCAAGAAGCGCGATCCCGTCGTCGCCTACACGAAGTACACCATCATCGCCGATGGCAACGCCGGGACGGTTGCGGTCACAAACGCCTTTACGGGCGCGGAGGTGGCGAACTGCTCGTTCACTATCTCCTCCAGCTTCACGGTCGGCTCGCAGCTCTGCCTGTTCGCGTCGCACGCCACCAGCGCCGCAACCGCCAACGGGAACTGGTCGTCCCACTTCCTCTATTCGTTCAAGGTCTATGACGCGGCGGGGACGCTGAAACTCGACCTCGTTCCCGCGAAGAACTCCAGCGGCACCGTCGGCCTCTACGACACCGTGGGCGACAGCGGCACCACGGGCGAGAGGTTCAAAACAAAGAGCACCACCAGCGGCTCGCTCACCGACACGCTGATCGACAAGACCTTCGACGACTTCACCCTCATCGACGACGAGGTGTTCGGGAAGGTCACGGTAAATTCTGGCAAGACGCTCAACCTCAATGGACACACCCTCACCGCAAGCGACATCGCCGGTTCCGGCACGATCACCGACACCATGGTTGACCTCACGGAACCCGACAGCAACGGCAACCACGTGTCGTCCACCAGCACGTTCTACGGTAGTACCGTTGGCGCCAACCTCTTCAACAACAATTTTTCGCGAGTGGTTGACAGCACCCATCGCATCATCCTCCAAAAAGCCAATCTTCCGCTTGAGGTGGACTACGACTTCTGGTCGCCGCGCGTCGTGAATGCCTACAAGCTGTATTGCGGTCCGGGCGCCGGGAACCGAAACCCGAAGGACTGGGATTTCTACGGCTCGAACGACAAGGAGAACTGGACGCTGCTCGACTCCCAAAGAAACGTAAACCTGAGCGGTGACAGCAAGGCGGTGGTGACGAAAGTATGCAACCTCAGTAATACGACCGCCTACCGCTATTATCGCTTCAAAGGCATCGCGGGCAGGGACAACGGCTACTTTGAGATGGTGCAGCTTGAATACTTCTTCTCGCGCAATGGCGAGCTTCACCTGAACGTGCCGTCCGGCCAGACCGTCAACAACTCCACCGTCTCGCTCACGGGGAAGTTCAGGCTGTTCAAGGAGGGAGAGGGCGCGTACATCGCGGCGAAGGCGAACCAGACGTACACCGGCGGAACGGAGCTTCGCGGAGGAACGATCGACTCCAGCTCCGCGAGTCTCGCCAAACCGTTCGGCAGCGTTGCCACAGTTGACGTGTATTCGTCCCTTGACGTCCATGCGCTGAACTACTCGACGTTCAACATGAAGGACGGTTCAACGCTCGACTTGTCCGGTTGTGAAGGCGCATTTGATTCGGCGGGCTACACGTTCATTTCCGGTGCCAACGTGACCGTCGATGTGACGGGCCGCACCATCGAGACGGGTACGCGCATCGTGGAATGGAGCACGAAGCCGCAGAACGTTACGTTCACGTTCGTCCCGTCCGGCGTCGAGCCCGTCGTCAGCGACACGGGACTTTTCTACGGCCTCGTCAGCGACCTCGCCGAGTTCGCGTGGTGGACCGGCGCGGGGCATGACGGCGATCCGACGAATCCAGAGAACTGGGCGTGTACGAACGCCGCCGGCAACGTGATCGCGGACGGACTTCCCTCATCGCCCACGACGGTGTTCTTCGCTGGCGACGTCTCGGTGCAGATGCCGTCCGGCTACAGCCTCGCGCCGTACAGGCTCTTCGTGAAGGACTGCACGCTCACGGCGGACAGCGACATGCGCGGTTTCGGGCCGATCGAAATCGCGAGCGGATGTACGTTGAACCTGAACGGACACAAGCTCCAGGCCACAGAGGTTGTCGGTTCGGGAACGATCACTGGCGCCCTTGCCGACGATCTCACCGAACCGGATCCCGACGCTCAGCGCGTCACTTCCGACCCCGCGACCTTCACGGGTTTCTCCGGCTACCACGCCAAGTCGCTCTTCAACAACAACTTTACGACCGCGCAAGATCCCAACCGCCGTCTCATTCTCCAAGCGAGCCAGTTGCCGTTGAAGGTTGACTACGACTTCGGGGACGGAACGCCGCAGGTCATAAACGCCTACAGGATCTATTTTGAGCAAGGTACCACTTATCTCGTCAGAGCGCCCAAGCATTGGAAGTTCTATGGTTCCAACGACAAGAGTACCTGGTCCTGTATTGACGAGCGGGCGTCCGAGACAGGATGGGGAACGAAGGAAAACCGCACCTACAATTTCACGAACTCAACGCCCTACCGTTACTATAGAATTGAGTTTCTCGAGAATAACAACAACAATGAAGGCTACCTTGAGATGGTGCAGCTGGAATATTTCTACGACAACGGCAACGTTGGCGAACTCCACCTGCACGTTCCCGCTGGCGTGACGAACACGAACAGCACGGTCTCGTTCACCGGAAACATCAAGCTGGTGAAGGAAGGCGAGGGAACGTTCGTGGCGGCAAAGACCGACCAGCAGTATTCGGGCGGCACGGACATTCTCGGCGGTGCGGTCAAGTTGACCAGCGGGGCGCAGGCGCAACTCCTGGGCGCGACCAATTCGCAGGTCTGCGTGACGGCGGGGGCGACGCTTGACGTCTTCGACTGCAGGATGGCGTACTATTACAAGGTCGTTTCCAACGGAGGCACGTTGACCAACTCGGGTTCCGGGCTGTCCTCCGGCTTGGCCCAGCTTGGTTCGCTGACGCTGACGGCGGACTCCGTTCTCGATTCCACGCACTCGCTTGGATTCGTGTATGCCAGCTACGAACCGACCGAACTTGACCTCGGCGGGCACACCCTCGACGTGAACACGGGGAGCGGAGGCGTATTCCGTATGTCGAACTGCGACGCGACGAACGGCACCGTCCGCGTGGTGACAACCGGCACCGGCATCATCTCGTTCATCAACGGAGACGTTCGCGCTGCGACGGTCGATTTCGACCTTTCCTGCACCGTGAGTCCCTTCTCGCATACGACGGTACGGAATCTCCTGCTGCGTGCACCGTGCGCCACTCTGGCGAATACGCTGACCATCAGCGTGTTTGGACGTTTCAAGACCGAGACCTTGGACTTCCCCAACGTCAGGCTTGAGGACGGCTCCACGCTCGACCTTTCGGGTCAGGAAGGCGCGTTGAGTACGGCGGGCAACAGTACACATGCTTCGCAATACTACCTGACGTTCTCGCCCAACGCGACGGTTGCCGTTGACGTGGGTGCGCGCAGCGTCAAGATCGGCGACTGCCTTGTCTCGTGGCCGGCGGGTCTTGCGCCTGCGGCATCCGTGAAGTTCACGCTCTCGGCGAACGGTGCGCCTGTGGCGGGCAAGTCCGTGGTCGTGGTTGAAAGCAGCGACCGGCATGGAATCTACGTGAAGGCGTCTGGCACGCCCGACTATGCGATGTGGGACGGCGGATGGAAGTTCTATACGCAGGACGGCGAGGAGGTCTCCGGCTGGACGGACGGCATCACGACGAACATGCAGGTTCGCTTCTCGACGGCGGCTGAATACACGGCGTTCTGCGACGCGGGCGCGGTCACGCCGTCCGCGTTCGTGCTGACGGTGGACAGCCTCACGATTCCGGCGGGAACGTCCGTGGACCTCGACAGGACGGGAACGATCGCCATCAACGAGGGGACCGTGTTCGACGTGAACGGCGGGCACCTTAAGCTACCCGCAAGCCTTGCGGGAGGCCTCAAGACATTCTCCGTGACGAACTCGGCGGAGCAGGTCGGCACGCTTGAAATCGAAGTCGCGGAAGGGATGACGTGCGTCAACACCGTGATGGCGCTCACGGGCAACGTGAAGTTCCTGAAGACCGGCGCGGGGACGTTCACGGCGTCGAAGTCGGATCAAACGTATTCGGGCGGCACGGCAGTTGAGGGCGGCGTGCTGATGAGCGGTCGTTACGGCAGCTCCCATCCTTTCGGCGCGGACTCCGGAACGGACCCGATCACGGTCTCGGCCGGCGGCACGTTCGATTTCAACGGCATGCGCGACTTCAACAACTACCAGTTGGCACTCGACGGCGGAACGGCGCGGAACACCGGAGCAGATGTGCCCAACGGCGCCGCGCAGATCGGTTCGGTGATCGTCACCGCCGAAGGTTCCCGCTTCGAGGCCCAGAACAACATCGGACTTATCAACCGCAGTTTCACTCAGGCCAAGTTGGATCTTCGCGGGCACACGCTGACGGTGGACATCGCCTCAGGCAAGAGCTTCTGGCTCTACAACACGGTCGTGAACGACGGCACGCTCGACGTAACCGGCGCGGGGCTTCTTGATATCGACAAAACCGGGATCATCGCGACGAACGCATCGTTCAGAATCGGAGTTGCTCTGAACGTCAAGGTGCCCGTTTCGGTGCGCGATTACATGGCCTTGTACCCAAGCGGCAACGGCACCGGCACGGCGGCGCTGAAGGTGTACGGCACGTTCAAGCCGTCCGCGCACAACTACTACTACGGCCCGACGATGCAGGACGGCTCGACGATCGACCTCTCGGCGAGGACGAGTTCGCTGCCGTCCGTCTCCGATTCCTGGGACGGCGACAGGACGCTCAAGTTCGCCTCGGGTGCCACGGTGACAATCGACGTGGGCGACCGCGCGGCGACCCTTGCGCGGGGAACGCGCCTGATGTCGTGGAGCGCGATTCCCGACGGCGTCACGTTCACGTTCGGTCCGGAGGCGACGCAGGCCGGCATCGAGCCGGTGCTGACCGCCACGGGGCTTTTCTACGGCGAGGCAAGCAACGTCGCGGAGTTCGCGTGGTGGACGGGCGAGGGCAACGACGGCGACCCGACGAACTCCGCCAACTGGAGATGCGTGAACGCGAGCGGCGACGAGATCGAGGACGGACTTCCCTCTTCAACGACGATCATATACCTTGGCGGTGATACGGCGAGCGAGATCACTCTTCAGCCGTCGTCCGGATATGCCCTTGCGCCGAGCGGGTGCGTGGTGAGCAACTGCATCCTCGCGGCGGACTGCGACTGGCGCGCGTTTGGCACGCTCGAGATCGCGGCCGGTTGCACGGTGAACCTGAACGGACACAAGCTCTACGCGACCGGCGTCGCGGGGAGCGGCACGATCGCCGGCTCTGCCGACCTCACGGAGCCGGACGTCAACGGCAACCACGTGTCGTCCACCAGCACGTTCTACGGTGGTACCGTTGGCGCCAACCTCTTCAACAACAATTTTTCGCGAGTGG
>CADCCQ010000084.1 GCA_902799955.1 uncultured bacterium
CGGCACGGTCGTCACCGGCCGCGTCGAGCGCGGCGTCGTCAAGGTTGGCGACGAAGTCGAGATCGTCGGCCTCAAGCCGACGGCCAAGACCGCCGTCACGGGCGTCGAGATGTTCCGCAAGCTCCTCGACCAGGGCCAGGCCGGCGACAACATCGGCACGCTTCTCCGCGGCACGAAGAAGGAGGAGGTCGCCCGCGGCCAGGTTCTCGCGAAGCCGGGTTCCATCACCCCGCACACCGAGTTCAAGGGCCAGGTCTACGTCCTCACCAAGGAGGAGGGTGGCCGCCACACCGCGTTCATGAAGGGCTATCGTCCCCAGTTCTACATCCGCACGACGGACGTGACGGGCGACATCCAGCTCCCCGAGGGCGTCGAGATGGTCATGCCCGGCGACAACGTCGAGATCTCCGTCAAGCTCATCGCCCCCGTGGCGCTCGAGGAGAAGATGCGCTTCGCAATCCGCGAAGGCGGCCGCACCGTCGGTGCCGGCACGGTCTCCACGGTCGTCAAGTAAACAAAACAGGCCTTCTGTGAGATGCCTGCCCGTCAGGCCCGGCCGGAAGTGGCCGGCCGGGGCGGCGGGCGGGCTAGAGTCTCGCAAGGGCCGGAGGTAACATAAAATGCGTGATCTCGCGATACTCGCCTGTGGGGAGTGCAAGCGCAGGAACTACACCACGACGCGGAACAAGAAGACGATGACCGAGCGTCTCGAGAAGGTCAAGTTCTGCCCGGCCTGCCGCAAGCGCACGGCTCACAAGGAAACAAAGTAAGGGTCACCACTCCCTTTGTAGGGTAGTAGCACAATGGCAGTGCAGCGGTCTCCAAAACCGCCTATGGGGGTTCGATTCCCTCCTACCCTGCCAGACAACGGAGAATAGAAATGGACACGGCTAAGAAAACCAAGGAATACCTGTCAGGCGTCGCCGCTGAGGCAAAGCGCGTGACGTGGCCCGGCAAGCGCGAGCTCTGGGAGTCCACGCTCGTGGTGATTGCGTTCATCTTCATTCTCGCCGTCGCGACGGGCGTCTGCGACAAGGTTATCGAGCTTGCGCTCAAGTTCGTCAAGTCCTGAGGTCTGCCGGCATGACTAAGCAGTGGTTCGTTTTGCACACGCTGACTGGACAGGAGAACAAGGTCCAGAAGTCGATTGGCGCCCGCATCAAGCTCGAGAGGATGGAGGAGTTCGTCGGGCGCTGCGTGATCCCGACGGAGCGCGTCAGCGAAAAGAAGAACGGGCGCACGATCAAGAAGATAAGGAAGTTCTTCCCCGGCTACGTCCTTTGCGAGCTTGCGCTCTACGACGAGTCCAGGGGACCGGACGAGAACGGCCGCAAGGCCATTTACGAGAGGACCTGGCAGTTTCTCCGCGAGACGCCGGGTGTCATTGGCTTCGTCGGAAGCGACCGCCCGATGCCGCTCAGGCAGAGCGAGGTGGACGCCATCCTCTCCGACAAGCCGCAGGGGGCGGCCGACGTGGCGCGTCCCAGAGTCAATTTCTCCGTCGACGAGACGGTGAAGATAACCGAAGGCGCGTTCATGGGTTTGACGGGCCAGGTTTCAATGGTGGATCCCGACAAGGGCAAACTCAAGGTTGAGGTGAACATCTTCAACCGCAAGGTCCAGGTCGACGCCGAGTACTGGCAGCTCGAGAAGGTTCCGGTGGAAGCGCCGGTTGCCGTCCCGGAGGCGTAGTCGAGGCAGAGGGTTTGCGGTCCGTCGTCACCGGGCAAGGATCCCCGGGAGGGCTCGCAGAAAGGAAGAAGGCAGGCAAATGGCCAAGAAGGTAACTGGCGTGGTCAAGCTCCAGATCCCCGCCGGCGCGGCGAATCCCGCGCCTCCGGTGGGTCCCGCGCTCGGTTCTGCAGGTGTCAACATCATGCAGTTCTGCAAGGAGTTCAACGCGAAGACGGCGAAGGACGCCGGTCTCGTAATCCCCGTGGTGATCACGGTCTACCAGGACCGCAGCTTCTCGCTGCAGTTCAAGTCGCCGCCCGCGAGCGTGCTCCTCAAGAAGGAGGCAGGCCTCGCCAAGGGCTCCGGCGTCCCCAACAAGAACAAGGTCGGCAAGGTCACCAAGGCCCAGCTCGCGAAGATCGTCGAGATGAAGAAGGCGGACCTGAACACGGCAGACCCCGAGGCGGCGATGCGCATGATCGCCGGAACCGCCCGCAACATGGGAATCGAGGTGGTTGAATGAAGCACGGCAAGAAATACCGCAGCGCCCTGAAGAAGGCCCCGCAGAAGCCCGTTTCCATCGAGGAGGCGGTCAAGTTCGTCAAGGCCAACCCCGGCGCCAAGTTCGACGAGACGGTCGACGTATATTTCCATCTGGGCAAGGAGCTCACCAAGGGCGACACCGCGGTCCGCGGCACCGTCAAGCTCCCCAACGGCTCGGGCAAGACGGTCAGGGTCGCAGTCTTCGCGGGCGGCGACGCAGCCGAGGCCGCAAGGGCCGCGGGCGCCGACTTCGTCGGTATGTCCGACCTCGTGGAGAAGGTCTCCAAGGAGGGCTGGTGCGACTTCGACGTCGCCATCGCCACCGTCGAGGCCATGAAGGAGGTCCGCAAGTGCGCCAGGGTGCTCGGCCCCCGCGGCCTCATGCCCAACCCCAAGACGGGCACGGTCACGGACGACACCGCGACGGCCGTCAAGGAGGCCAAGGGCGGCAAGGTCGACTTCCGCATGGACAAGACCGGCAACCTCTGCGTGATCGCCGGCAAGCGCAGCTTCGAGGAGTCTGCGCTCGTCGACAACATCAAGGCTGTCATCTCCGCCGTACACGGCGCGAAGCCGGCGTCCGTCAAGGGCGCGTTCGTCAAGTCCATGACGATTTCCTCCACCATGGGCGTGGGCGTGCCTGTGATCGTCTCCGCCGACGTTGAGTAAGCCCACAGGAGGTAAACAGAAATGAGAATCGAAAAGATTGCGATACTCGACGAAGTGGTGTCCCGCATCAAGGACTCCGACTACTGCTTCATCGTCAACTACGGCGGGGCCAGCGTCGCCAAGCTCTCGAAGCTTCGCGCCGACCTCCGCAACGTGGACAGCCGCCTGCTCGTCGTCAAGAACACCTACCTCGCGAAGGTCGCGAAGGAGAAGGGCTGGTCCGACGACGTGAACGCCATGCTCTCCGGCCCGACGGCCGTCGTCATCGGCAAGGGCGAGCCCACCGCCGTGGCAAAGGCGATCATGGACTTCGTCAACGACAAGGACCTCGCCGGCAAGGCGTCCGTCAAGGGCGCCGACTACGACAGCAAGATCGTGGACGCCGCCATGGTCGAGGCCCTTTCCAAGGTTCCCGGCAAGGACCAGCTCCGCGCAACGCTGCTCATGCTCCTCAAGGAGCCGGCGACGCGCCTCGCCCGCGTCCTCTCCGAGAAGGCCAAGAAGGGCGGAGACGCCGCTCCCGCGGCGGAGGCGCCGGCTGCCGAGCCCGCACCCGCGGCGGAGCCCGCTCCCGCGCAGGCGTAAACATAAATGGGAAGCGCCGCTCCCGGGGTGTCCGGGGGCGGCCTGAAGTGAAGAAGACAAGAAGGTTTCCTTCAGATGAAAAACGCTGAAGGTTGTAAGGTAAAAAAGGAGAAACGAAAATGACAAACGAAGAGATCATCAAGGAGCTGTCGGGCAAGACGGTTCTCGAAATCAACGAGCTCGTCAAGGCTCTCGAAGAGGCTTGGGGCGTTTCCGCCGCCGCCGCTGTCGCGGTCGCAGGTCCCGCCGCCGGTGCCGCTCCCGCCGAGGAGAAGACGGAGTTCGACGTCATCCTCAAGGCCGCGGGTGCCAACAAGATCGCCGTCATCAAGGAGATCCGCGCGATCACCGGACTCGGCCTCAAGGACGCCAAGGACATGGTCGACGGCGCTCCCAAGAAGGTCAAGGAGGCCATCGCCAAGGACGAGGCCGAGAAGATCGCCGAGCAGCTCAAGAAGGCCGGCGCCGAAGTCGAGGTCAAGTAACAGCTTCCTTGGACAAGGCAAAAGGCAGGAGGCCGGCGGTTCGCCGGCCTCCTCTCTTTTTGCCATCCCGGCATCGGTGCATCTACAAGTCTGCTTGCACATTTGACGATAATGTGATATACTATCTTTAAATCAAGGCCAGGGTAGCACAATGGCAGTGCATCTCATTTGTAATGAGAGGGTTGCGGGTTCGACTCCTGTTCCTGGCTCCAGTCTTCTGAGAGGTTCAACGGCGCCTCGCGGCGTATGTGAAGGAAGGAAAGCGATGATCGAGACGATTGCGACGGAGAAGGCGCCAAAGGCGCTCGGACCGTACAGCCAGGCCATCAAGGCCGGCGGATTCGTGTTTTGCTCGGGGCAGATATCGATAGACCCCGCGACGGGCGCGGTGCTGTCCGCTGCCTCGGTCGAGGACCAGACACGCCAGTCCATCCAGAATCTCAAATGCGTCCTCGAGAAGGCGGGCGCGTCGCTCGCGGACGTCGTGAAGACCACGGTGTTCATCAAGGACATGAACGACTTCGCGGCGGTGAACGGCGTCTACGCCGAGATGTTCGGCGAGTCGAGGCCCGCGCGCAGCTGCGTCGAGGTGGCGCGGCTCCCCAAGGATGTCAAGGTCGAGATAGAGTGCATAGCGGCCGTCTGAGCCGCGAATTTCCCAAGGAGGCATCGAACATGAGAGACCTGTTCATAGTGGGCGCCGGCGGATTCGGCCGCGAGGCGATCTGGACCGTCGAGCGCATCAACTCGCTTTCGCAGCAGCCGTCGTGGCGCATCATCGGCTACGCCGACGACAACCCGAAGTGGAGGAAGGGCGACAACTTCGAGGGGTATCCGATCCTCGGCACGGTCGAGGAGGCGTCCCGCGACTATCCCGGCGCGTCGGTGTTCATCGCGCTCGGCAACAACATCAAGCGCGCGGACATGTACAGGAAGCTGCGCGGGCACGACTTCCCGGCGATCATCGACCCCAAGGCTCAGATATCCCCGACGACCGAGTTCAACCAGGGCGCGTTCATCGGCGCGGGCGCGGTGATCCAGGTCGGCTCCGAGCTGGGCAAGTTCGTCGTCGTCGGGTCCAACTCCGTCGTCGGTCACGACGCGGTGGTGGGCGACTTCGTCAACATGGGTCCGGGGACGGTTATAGCCGGCGGGGCCAAGGTGGGCAACGGCGTTTCGTTCTACGCCAACGCCTGCACGATGCCCAGGGTTACGATCGGCGACTACGCGGTGGTCTCCGCCGGCAGGAGCGTCCAGGAGGACCTCCCCGACGGGGCCAAGATCTGAATCAGGTGAAGTGGGTCGTCTACAACCTCCTCTTTTCGCTCGCGTTCCCGCTGATGCTCCCCGCGTTTCTCGCGAGGATGCTTAGGCGAGGGGGATACGGGGCCCGGCTGCTTGACAGGTTTGCGCTCTACCCCAAGGGGGTGTTCGGCGACGCGAAGGACGGCGCCGGGCGCTTCGTGTGGGTGCACGCGGTGTCCGTCGGCGAGGTGCAGGTCGCCGGCCAGCTCATGCGCGAATGGCGCAAGGCCGAGCCGGGCGTGAGGTTCTGCTTCTCGACGACAAGCTCGACCGGCTGGAAGATGGCCGAGCGCGAGGTCGCCGAGGGCGACGTGCTGATCTACAACCCGCTGGACTTCCCGACGTTCGTCAAGGCCGCGCTGAACACGGTGAGGCCGCGCGCCGTCGTGCTGGTCGAAAGCGAGATATGGCCGAACTTCATCCGCGCCGCGAAGAGGCGCGGCGTGCCGGTGTACCTCGTGAACGCGAGGGTCAGCGACAGGAGCGCCCCGCGCTATCGCCTGGCGAAGTGGTGGTTCTCCGACGTGTTCCGCTCGTTCGCGGGGATTTTCGCGCAGAGCGAGCTGGACAAGGCTCGTCTCGTCGCCGCTGGTGCGGACCCGGCGATGGTGGAGGTCTCCGGCAGCTTCAAGTTCGACGTTGCGCACCGCAACGCGGCGAAGGAGCGCGAGATGTCCGCCTGGCTCGAAAATGGCGGCGTCCCGAAGGGGGAGAGGATACTCCTCGGCGGCTCGACATGGCCAGGCGAGGACCAGATGCTCCTGGATGTCGTGAAGGGCCTGGAGGGCGTCACGCTCGTGATCGCGCCGCGCCATTTCGAGAAGGCTGACGCCGTGGAGGGCAACATCCGCGCCGCCGGATTCGAATGCGTCCGCCGCTCGAGGACTGACGCCCCCGCGGCGCCGCAGTCACCGTCGTCTCGCCGCGTGTTCCTCGCCGACACCACGGGGGAGCTGATGGGGCTGTACGGAATCGCGGACGTCGTGTTCGTCGGCAAGAGCGTCTGCGCGCACGGCTCGCAGAACATGATCGAGCCGTGCCTCTGCGGCAAGCCGACGGTCGTCGGCCCGTACACCGAGAACTTCCGCCCCGTCATGAGCGACCTCCTGGAGGCGCATGGGGTCATCCAGGTGCAGGACGCCGACGGCGTGGAGGACGCTCTCCGCAGGCTGCTGACGAAGGGCGACGGCGGGCTGGGGTCCCGCGCGCACGCGGCGGTCGTGAGGCGCACAGGAGTGGTCGGGAGGTGCGTCGCCGCGATGCGCGGCGCGCTCGCCGCCGCGCCGGCGGGGCGCGACCCGTTCGCGAAGCGGACGCAGCGTTCCGCATTCGCCCCCATCGTCGGCCTCGCCCTGCCGCTTCTCGTTGTCGCCGTTGCGTTCATCATGGCGGACAGCGCCCTGAACAGGCGGATCTCCGCGACCGCCGCGGCGAAAGCCAGGCCCGAGAGGAAGCCGATAGAGGAGCGTCCGCTCCCGAAGCTCCGCGCCGTGCGCGTCGCCGGGGCGTACATCGCGATGATGGAGCGTCCGGACGCGCTGAAGGTCCGGCTGGTCGGAAGCGACGCGCAGGGATACAGGCCGTTCTTCGAGGGCGCGGGGCTGAAGTGCTGGGACGACGCGAATCCCGGCAGGGATGGCGCCTTGTTCGACATAGTGTTCGCCGGCGGGGACGTCGGCGTCGACGGCGTGGGGCGGCTCGCCTCTCTTGCGTCGGAGCGCGGCGAGATGGCATGGGCGATCGACGTGCACAAGATGAGCGCGGCGGAGTTCAAGGCCGCGCTGGAGACCTTCCCGTCAGAGGACGCGCACTTCTGGATGCCGGGCGAGAGGGACTGGATGATCACCGGGCGCAAGACGCGCAGGATCGTCAAGATGAGCGCAGTCCTGGACTTCTTCTCGCGGGAGAATGTAATCACGAAGGAGGCGGAGGAGGCTGGCTGCTGCTCGATGCAGGAGGTGTTCGCGAACTACGTCGGCACCAGGGATGACGTGATGGGGGCGTTCGGCGCCGGAGACCTCTCGGCGAAGGTCTCCCCGGGGGCGTTCGTCTCGACGCACACTCCCGACATCGCGTGGATCGTGCCGGACGGCATGGACGCCGACATAGTCGAGAGCCTTGCCGCGCAGATCAGGCGGCTCCAGGACGTGCGCCGCCGGATCATCAAGGCGGGGATGCGCTATGCGGAGAAGGGCGGCGCGGGGGAGGCTGTCGACGCCTGGGCGGCGGCGCTGCGGGAGAACCCCCGCGACGTGATGCTCCTCGACAGGCTCTACATGATGGCGGTCAACGCCAGGGCGTTCAAGTCGATCGGCAACCTCCAGGCCGCGAAGGAATGCTACGAGGCGATGGTCGCCATAAGGCCAAACGACGCAGGCATTGTCGACGAATACGCGCAGATGCTTCAGGCGCTTGGCAAGCGCGACATGGCGGCCAAAGTGCACCGCAAGGCGGTTGAGATACGGTCTGGCGGAAGGGTCGACGGCGGCGGAGGCGCTTGTCATTCCGGCCCGGCCTCCGCATTTAATGATAGTGGTGGAAAGGATTGTAAAGGGGATGCCGGGCGCAAGGCGGAGGCCCAGGCAAAACAGAACCCCGAGAAGCAGGAATCCGCAAAAAACGAATCTGAAAGGAGAAAAACAGATGAAAAAGGAAAATGAAGTAATACAGGCGATGAAGCGCGGCTTCACGCTGGTCGAACTGCTCGTGGTGGTCGCAATCCTCGGCATCCTCGCCACGATTGCAATACAGAACATCGGCGGCAACATCGACGATACGAACAAGACCGCCGCCCAGGCGTCCGTGAGGTCCATTGACGACGCGGTCGTCACATACAAGATCAAGCACAAGAAGCTGCCCAACTCCGTCCGCGACCTGATAGACGACTCCGGAGACAAGGAGCCGATCCTCAAGGGTGGCGAAGGCGCCATCCAGGATCCGTGGGGCACTGAATACAAACTTGAGAAGAAAGGAGCCAAGTACTACATTGTCTCTGCCGGGCCGGATACTCAGTTCGGCACGGAGGACGACATCCGCAGCGACAAGGTCGAGAAGAAGAAAAACGACTGACGCCGGACGCCGGCGGTTTGTATGCGCCGCGCCTTCACGCTTATCGAGCTGCTTGTCATAATCGCCATCATCGGTATCATGGTGACGGCGAGCGTCCTCTCTGTGCAGGCGGGGCGCGAGGCGGTGAAGATACGCGGCGCGGCGCGCGACATTTTCGCGGCGGTGCGCCAGGCGAGGTCGATTGCCCTCGTCTCGCAGAAGCCGTGCATCATCACGTTCTCGACCAAGACCTCCGGCGACGAGGTCTCGTCCTCCGTCGTGATAACGTCGGCGGAGCTCGTCAAGAAGAACGCCACGACTTCCGCCAGGTCCATCGGCGGAGAGGTGAGGCGAATCGGCGAGGCGAACGACGAAGAGAAGGTGGAAGTCGAAACCCGCCAGGCGTTCCATGTCAGGGGACGCGACGACGACAAGGAGCAGAAGGACGATTCGCCCGAGGGCGGACACAACGTCGAGGAGGTTCTCTTCCAGAACGTCTCGCAGGATGTCCTGGAGGGGGTTTGCATCAAGGTCGTCATGGACGACGAGGACGAGGAGCCGGATTCGCCGCGCGACGTCAACGAGGCCAAGAGGTCAATGATCTCTACGTTCTCGAACGTCGACTTCCTGCTCGGCACCTACAGGGACGAGCGGAAGAAGGAGCAGGAGGCCGCCGCGGCGGAGGCGGCCAAGGAGGACGATTCCAGGGCGGCGAACGACTCCAAGTCCGCGCAGCCGGAGGCGGAGGAGAAGTCGCTCGCCTGGCAGGTGAACGGCCGCTGCGACCCCCACACCATCTACATATACGCGCCCGGCGAGGACTGGCGCGAGACCGACTGGCGGATTCGAGTCGACAGATTCGGGGCGGTGAAGGTCCTGGCGAAAGGGGAGGATGAATGATGCGCCGGGGCTTCACCCTCATCGAGGTGCTGATCGCGACCATCATCCTCGGCACGGGGCTCGTCGCGATCCTCGTCTCGGTAAACCAGTCGCAGAAGACGATGGTCTATTCGACCTACTACGAGGCGGCGCAGGAGGTCATGGACCTTGGCGAGATGGCGTATCCGCTTGCGGAGGTGAAGGAGGTCGACGACATAGACGTGCGCGAGACGAAGGCGACGGAGCTGTGGGAGATGATCTCCCGGGAGCGCCTCACCTCCGCGCAGGAGGACAAGTTCCACGGGTACACGTGGGAGCGCGAGTGCCTGAACAAGAACGACTCGGAAGAGGACATCAACCGCCTCGGCGGGCTGTACGTCGTCCGCGTCACGGTACGCTGGGGCGACAGGTTCCGCAGCCACGGCGAGCGCGAGTCGTACGTGACGTTCTGGAGGAAGCCGCAATGACGCGCCGCGCCTTTACAATGGTGGAGCTTCTCGTCGCCGTCTTCCTCGTCGGCGTCCTCTCCACATTCGCCTTCTTCACGTTCAACGCGGTGACGACGGCCTGGACGGTTTCGGAGGAGTACCTCGACAAGGTGCAGCGCACCGACTACGCGATTGACCAGGTGATCTCCGGGCTGCGCAGCATGTACTATCCCCACACCGGCAAGCAGGACGCCAACTACGGCTTCGTGCTGACCAACAACGGCGAGGGCAAGGACCCCAAGGACTCGGACGTCATCGAGTGGGCGAAGACGGGTCCCGCGATCGTCGGCGGACAGAACGCGTCCGCCGACACCGTCCATCGCGTGCAGGTCATGGTGCTGGAGGAGGGCAACCGCGAATACAAGGACGAGATCAAGGTAACGGGGCTCTACGCCAGGATGTGCCCCGACCCCGCGCTCCGCCCGCAGCGCGACAAGAACGTCCGCGAGACCGATTATTCTTTCGGCAACATGGACATCTACCAGCCGGTGCTCATCGCGGACGGCGTCGTCGGCTTCAACTGCCGCGTGCTGAAGTCGCCCGACGACGCGGACTTCGACACGAGCAACGCAAAGTTCGAGGACGAGTGGGAAAGCTCCAACTCAGTCCCGTACAAGGTGGAGCTGACCTTCTTCATGGCCGACCCCGAGGGGAAGAGCTACCGCACGAACGTCGCGCCGATGATGCGGATCGTCCGCATTCCGATCTACGAGCAGAGCCAGGACGCGGCGACGCTGCCGAGCGCGGACAAGAAGGGCGCTGGCGGCGCAAGGCGCGGCGGATCGGGCGGCGGATCAGGCGGTGGCGCAGGCGGAGGCTCTGGAGGGGCAGGTGGAGGCCGCGGGCCCGGAGGCGGCGGAGGTGGGGCGCGCGGCCCGGGCGGCGGCGGCCCTGGAGGCCCCGGCGGCGGGCCTCCGCCA
>CADCCQ010000085.1:0-10059 GCA_902799955.1 uncultured bacterium
TTCTCGAAGTACTTCTTGCCGACCTCCATGACGACGTCGGAGAACATCTGGATGAAGCGGCGGTAGCAGTCCCACGCCCAGCGCGGGTTCTTCGTCTGCGCCGCGAGCGACTCGACCACCGTCTCGTTGAGGCCAAGGTTGAGGATCGTGTCCATCATGCCCGGCATCGACGCGCGCGCGCCGGAGCGCACCGAGACGAGCAGCGGGTTCTTCGCGTCGCCGAACTTCTTGCCGGCCGACTTCTCCAGCTTGTCGATGTACTCCATGACCTGCGCCATGATGTCGTCGCCGATCACCTTGCCGTCGTCGTAGTAGCGCGTGCACGCCTCGGTCGTTATCGTGAAGCCCTGCGGCACCGGGAGGCCCAAGCCCGCCATCTCGGCGAGGTTCGCGCCCTTGCCTCCAAGGAGATTGCGCATGTTGGCGTTGCCTTCGGTCTGTCCCGCGCCGAAGAAGTACACGTACTTTGTCTTTTCGCTCATTTTACTCTCTCGTTTCCTTTGTCGTTACGTTGAGTTTTTTCTTCTCTTGTTTCTTTCTTGTTTTTCCTTGACCTTATATTATATCATAAAAATAGAAAAAAGTGAAGAATCTAGAGAAAGGGAGAAACAATTCTCCTACGAATTCTTCTACAGGCTCGCATCGCGGACTTTAACGTCAGCGCGGCGGGACTCGGGCGTGACGACGAGGTTCTTCACCTCTCCGTTCTCGACGCGCCCCTCGACGACTGTCTTGCGCGGGGCGTGGAGCCTGAACGAACAGTTCCATCCCTTCGGCCAGGCGGGCATGAGGAATATCTTCTCCCCCTCGCACTGCATGAGCATCGACTGCAGGATGTTCTGTATGTTGCCGCCCGCGCACTGGTCGGGGCGCCAGTCGAAGTTCGGGCCCCAGTACGCAGGCCAGCGGAATCCTCTTGCGGAGTTGTGGAGGACGCGGTTCACAAGGTGCTCCGCCGCCTCGCCCGCCAGGCCGAGGTACGCCGCGAACAGCTCCTCCTGCTTCCAGCCCTGGTAATGCCTGTCCGTACGCGCAGCGTAGGCGGCGCGTCCAAGCGCGGCATTCGGCTTCTCGAAGGAGCAGAGCCTGAACGGGAACACGCAGTACAGCTCCGGATGCTCCACGTTGCGCTTCCCGGCGAACCTTTCCGCCGGCGCATACGCCTTCGCGCCGTCCTTGAGCGTACGCGTGGGCAGGTCGGGAATGCGCGAACGGATTTTGGCGAACAGCGCGACGTCCTTGTCCGAGAGCAGACCCTTCGGCAAAGCGAGCAGGCGTTCCGTCACGCACGTGAGGCCGGCGACCTCGGGCATAGGGTTCGTGCAGTCCCACCACGTCTCAAGCGCCTGCGCGGGGTTCATGTCGTAGCGCCCCTTCTCGTCGATTTTGTAGTGCTCGTCGAAGAAGCGCACGTACTCGCGTATCACGGGAAGCGCCATCGACCTGAACCAGGAGTCGTCCTGCGTATAGGCGTGGTAGTCGAGCATCATGAGCGCGACTTCGAGCTGGCCCACCCATTCGTACTTGTGCCATCCGCCGTCCTGAAGCTTGTCGGGACGGTCCTTCCACTCGTATTTCGCGCCATAGACGTACGGGAAGTGGTCGCCCCACGGCATGATGCATTCGGGAACGTACGCGCCGCCGTGTCCGAGATACTTGCGCGTGCGCTTCGCGTTGAAGTCAAGAAGCCCCGCATGCATGCGGAAGAGCGGCTTGAGCATCTCGAGGTCGCCGGCGGCGAACATCGGGTAGTATGGCAGGCGCGTGTTCTGCCACCAGTAGCCGTGGCCCCAGCGACGGTAGTCGGGGTCGCCGTTCTCGGACGTGGTGAATATCGAGCCGTTGAAGCGTATGGGGTACGCGCCCGTCCCGGCGCAGGCCGTTGTGTACCGCTGCGCGGCGTAGGCGCTCGTCACGGCGGCGCACGTCGACCTGGACGCCAGGTTCGCCTTCAGCTCCGTCCTGAACTCGTTGCCGTCTATGGTCATCAGCACCTCTCCGCCACATGTCACACTCGCCGTAACGGACACATCCCTGCCGGATGGGACGCGTCTCGGATGGAACACGACCTTCTCGCCCACGATAAGGCGGAGTCGGCCGCCGAGGAGATCGACCAGCGATCCGTCCTTGCCGCCAGGCGTGATGTTGTCGATGATGCGCTGGTTGCGGCGCGAATCCTTCGCGTTGAATGTCGCGGCGAGGAACAGCCCCTCCTTGTCGATACGCGACTTCGGGTCAACCTTAAGCGCGCCGTCGAACTTCGTTTCGCCCTTGCTGTCGTGCCCGATCGAAACGGGCAGTTTTGCGTTGTACGGGAAGACAAAACCGTTGTCGGCGATTTGTTGGCATCCTGTCGAACCATCTTGTTTTTGTGCGTTTGCAGCGCCTTCGGCAACCCGGGAGTTCCTCTCCCTGAAAGACGGAGTGACGGTGATGTAGCTCTGGTCCCAGAACGTACGCCACCAGGCGATGTGCTCGGCGCGCTTGGTCTCCTCTCCGTCAAGCGGCCAGCCTTCGCGGTCAAGCATCTCGTTCGTGCGCCGCAGCCATTCCGCCTCGTCCTTGCACGGATGATAGCACGTGATCGCGGTCAGGAAGAGTGCGCGGGGAACGTCGCGCCTCGACACGCCCCATTGTTGTCGCGAGATTGTCGTCTTCCTTCCGCCCTTCTCTGACACACCCACTTGCTGTTGCGCGCTTGTCGTCCCTCTCGCCATCTTCCGCGTCAATCCGCCGAACGCACGATCCGAGAGCATATCCTCCCTTCCAATATCCCCAGTCGCCTGAAAGCGGTCGTATATCTTCATCATCTCCGCCACGGTCGCGTTGCGGTTCACATGGCACCACCCGCCAGGCACGAGCCTGTCTGCCACGACAGTGAAGCGTAGCGGCTTGCCGTCCACCAGAATCCTTTCGCACTGGTTGCCGAGCTCATTCCAGCCGCAGCCGAACTCCCGTTCTCCTTCCGGATAAAGCCGCCAGTTGACGACCTTCGCCTCGGCATTCGTAGCCCCCCTCACGTCGCACACCGCAATCGAATCCGTCCCGTGATGTATGCGGTAGCGCAGAGAAACCGTCCTCCCGGCGCTTTTCCACTTCGCCTCGAACTCGCCGCGTTCCATCGAAAGTTCCTGCATGTATGTGCCCGCATCCACGGCGCATCCGGTCTCGTAGTCGACCGCGCCCGCCTTGACGTGGCGGGCGGCCTCGTTCCACGTGTCGGAGCGCTGCAGAACCGTGTGCAGGATGCCGGCGGCGTCCACCCACGCGAGCGCGCCCAGCTCTCCATTGCCGAGGATCATCGCCCCGCGGTCGTTCTCGGCAGGCGTGTCGAACGCAATCGACGGAGGCGTCCAGCCACACAACGCGGTATGCGCCGCAGTCAATGCAAGCGCCGCGACCATTACCCTTCTGTCTTTATTCATTTCACCGTTCCTTGCTTAGAAGTTGAATGTTGACAATTCCCCGTTCCCCATTCTCCATTCCCCAATTCCACATTTCCACAATTCCACAATTCCATAATTCCACATTTCCCCAATCCCACAATTCCACATTTCCACAATTCCATAATTCCCCATTCCCCATTCCCCTAATCTAATCCGCTACATCACGAGCACCCAGGAAAGCGCGGGAATCGTCCCCACGTGCTTCTTGCCCTCGAACTCCAGCTCGTACTTCTGCGCCTCGCGCGTCCAGTTGACGAGAACCGCGGCCTTGCGCCCGTCGGGCGCGCGCCACTCGGAATGGAACACCGTCGGCAAGGCCGGCTGCACGCACTCCGCGCTTTCGTGCGGACGCTTGTAGCTGCTCGTCTTGAGGAACGGGACGCGCTTCGTGGCGCACGCGAGCTTGGCGGGCTTGAGCATCTCGCCGTCGAAGAGGAAGTCCTTGTGGTCGTGGTAGAACTTCGCGGAGTCCTTCATGAACTGGATGTCCTTCGCGATGCGCGGATTCGTGACGTCCCGCATCACGAAGTTGTGCACCATCGGCTGCACGCCCCAGACGATGCCGCGCGCGAACTCGACCGCGAACTGGTCGGGATACTTCGCCATCTGCTTCTCCACGTCCGGCTTGTCCGGGTACTTGCCCCACAGCGGATCCCATCCGGGGATTCCGCCCGGCGTCGCGAACGAGCCGAAGAGCACGCCCGCGCCGCAGTACATCACCGTGACGGCGGGGACAGGCTCCTCGCCCGGCATCGTGCCGAGGCCGTTGCGCTCCCAGCTGGAGTAGAGCATGATGAACGACTCAAACCTGTCGAGATACGCCTCGCTCGTCGCCTCGGAGGAGAGCAGAAAGCCAGGATTGTCCGAATGGACGGCGTTTACGTAGTCGCGATAGCCGTCGATGAGGGCGTGCGCGTCGCCGGGCGCGTGCTTGTGGCGCGGGTTGAAGCAGGGCAGGTGCGCGGCGCAGCTGATCATGTCCATGTACACGCCGTCAAGCCCCGTGGAGGCGAGCGTCTTCTCCAGCTTGCGCATCTTCGCCTGGAACTTCGGCGCCTCGCCGCACATGTGCCCCTGGCTCTGCTTCGTGAACGGATTGAACGTCGTGCCGTAGATTCGGCCATTACTCCGCACGATCGTGCTTTCAAGCCCGCCCTCGGCCCAGCGCGGGTCGTCCTCGTCCCAGAGCATCCCGTTCGTGTAGACCTGCAGGAACGCGCCGCGGTCCTTCATGCGCTTCACGGCCGCGCGGAACGCGTCCTCGCCGTCGCGCGGCGGCCAGAAGAACGGATAGGACGTGTCGTAGGGGACGTTGTGCCACCAGTACCAGTCGAGCGCGACCTTGAGGCCCGTCTCCTTCATGAACCAGTGGACGGGCGGCTCGGATACCGCGATGTTCCCCCGGCTCCACATCCAGAGGTCAATCTCGCGCAGCTTGGAGAAGTCGCGCGCGGCGGCAGCTTTGAACCACGGCTGCGTCTCCATCCACGCGCGGTGCATCTTCGCCGCCTCGTACCAGCCGCCGCGATACGGCGCATAGACTCCGGGATACGGCAGAGAGCCGGTCTTGCGCGTCTCTTCCGAGACCGGCGGAAGCCAGATGTTGCGCAGGACGAGCGTGTTCGGCGCGGACCCGGTCGTCACCTCGAACGCCGCAGCATGGAGGCGCGCGTCGCCGCGCTGGTCGAAGAAGTGCGAGACGCCCCCTTCCTCCAGCGCCGCCATGCAGTTGAACACCTTGAAGATCAGCCCCGACGAATAGACGCGCTGCATCGGCTTCATCTTCGACCAGTTGGGGCGCAGGATGTCGCCCGCGAAGAACGGACGGAACAGCGCCGTCTTCGCCGTACGTGGCACGACGACCTCTGGGAACACGATCCGCTTGGGATACTGTCCGCTTTCATTTCCAGCGTAGTCGAAGGACGTGTACTCGAATCCGCCGTCCGGGCGAAGCGTCATCTTCGCCGTCACTGTGAAGTTCTCGCCGCACACGGGATGCCCCTTCCACACCGCAGTGACGACGTTTCCGTTAGTTGTGACGGAAAGCGACTTCATCTGTCCGTGCGGGATGATCGAGGCGTGGACGAGCGCGCGGTCAGATCCGACACCACCACCCGTCTTCGCGTTCTTCGAAGGCTTCCATTCCCCCGTTTCGATCGTGAACCCCACGCGCACGTCGCCCATCTGCACAAGCGTCGTGCGCTTCGGCGCAGTTGACGGCTTCTCCTTGAATTCGCCCTTCAGGGCAGAGATGATCTTCTTCGTTATCTCGGGGTTCGGCAGCGTGGACATCACCTCGGGATTGTCAAAGACCATCAGCGCAAGCGCGAAATTGTCCGCCACGCACTCCTCGGCGGCTATGACATAGCCCGTGTTCTTCCCGACCACTTTCCAGAAGTCCGGCACTTCCTCTGTGCGCAAAACGCGGCCTGGCTGCGAAATCGGCACGACCACCGGGCGGACCTTGCGGAAAAAGTCGCGCGGGCGGCAGTTCAAGTCGGGAAGATACGTCACAATCGTCGCCTCGGTCGGCTTGCCGTCGATTGTGAAAACGCCCTTGCAGTCGTAGCGTTCAACGTCGGGGTTGTTCGCGATATGCGCGCGCACTTCCTCCGAGAACTTCGGCTCTTCGCATATTGAGAAGCCGATAGCCTCGTACATCCTGCGGCGGAATTCCGGCGACTGACGCGAAAGAACGTGGAAGACCTCGTGCGCAAGGAACTGGTCCAGCGCCATGTCAGGGGCGTTGGGCGGCAGGTCCTCCCGTAGGTACACCGCGCTGCCGCGCGTGTAGCCGGCGGCGCGGAACTCCTCCCGCATCGTGCTCTTCACAAGAACGACCTCGTTCGTCAACGGGCTCTTGAATCCGATAGCCGCGAAACGGCGGTTGAGCCTCGCAAAGGCGTTCGAGATCGCCAGCCTGTCGCTTTCGGAGAAGTCGCGCACCTGGCGGGATGCGAACTCCTTGTAGTCCGCGGCCGTCACGTTGTCGCGCCCCAGCCTAAGTCGGAAGTCCGACGGCGTCGATCGCGAAATGTACGTGTCGTCGGCCGTGATCAGGGCGCGGCCTTCCTCCTTTGTCGCAAGATGGAAACCGACTTCCGCCGACCCGGAATACGACAATGCCAGACACAGAGACCCAACCAGAATAGTCAACTTGCTTTTCATCTACGTTCCTCTTTGCTTGTTTCGTTTCGACCTCACTTGCGGAGGCTGTTGAAGTAGTTGTCGATATTGTCCGCGCGCGTCGTCTCGCGGTACGCCTTCACGCCGAACGACTTCACGTCGCGGATCCAGTTCTCGACGGCCTCGGCCTTCGTCGCGGGACGCGTCCACTTGTAGCCGAGTTTCGCGGATCTGTTCCTGAGGATGTCGTAGTTGAGGAGCAGCATGTGGTCAACGGTAAGACGCTCGCGCCTCACGCGGGAGGCGAACGGTTCGCCCTCCTTCTCCGCCGCCGCGACAGCCTCGTCCATGTATTTCGCGGCAAGCAGCTTGTCGTCCCCGGCGAGGAACGGCGCGCCCTTGTGTCCGCACTTCACAATCCGCTTCGTCTTGCGCGGCCCCTCCTCGACCACGGCGATGAACTTCTTGAGGAGCGGCGCGGCGGCAGTGCCGTAGTAGCCGTTGAGGAATTCGTCCATGAGCCTCTTCTCGTCGTCCTTCGGATCCCAGAGAAGGTGCGCCGTCACATAGTGCCGAAGCGTCGCGAACGTCCCGGCGGAGCAGAGCGCGTCCCCCTGCTCGAACACGCCCACCGCGCCGTTCTCGGCGAAGAGACGGATGTTCGGCGCGATGGAGTTGATGTTCGGATGCGGCATCATGTAGCTGTGGAAGTTGGCGAGGTAGTCCCAGATGAAGAGGTTTCCGCCCGCCACGCGACGCCAGTCGGCGAGGTCCTTCGCGAACGACGCCTTGTGAGGCGGCAGGGGCTTGTTGAGCGGACGCGCAAAGTCGCATTCGATGTCGCAGAGGCGCACCACCACGTTGTGGCGAGGCTTCGTCTTCGTGGGCGCCCTGCGCGTGAACTGATACGCGAACGTGTCGATGCGCACGTTCGGGAACTCCTTCTCCACCGACTCGGCGACCTCGTTCGCGAAGCGCAGGTACGGACCCGACGGCGCGCCGCCGTCCTCCGCCATCATCCCCTTGCACTTCTCGCACGTGCAGTAGCCGTACCAGTCGTTCTGCGACACCTGGATGAAGTCGGCAGACGGATCCTCGCGCAGACGCTTCAATGTCTCCTTGATGTACTCCGCCTTCATCTCGGCGTTCGCAAGGCAGAGCTGCTTCGGCTCGCGTTTTCCCTTCACAAGCGAATACCATTCAGGATGCTTCTCAAAATACACCTTCGGCGGCAGGATCTCGAAGAAGGAATGGTATGCGCTGTGGCGTCCCTTGAAAAAGAAGAGACGATGGTTACCACCAAGCTCCGGCGGGATGAACTTGATGTCCGTGAGCAGGTAGCGCGTTAGCGACGTGAAGTTGCCCTTCGAGCGGACCTTGAAAAGCGGGTCGAAACCGTCGAGGTAGTACGTCTCGCGGTACTTGAACTGCGGGGCGTACGAGAGCGAGATGTCCTTCACTGGCGCCGCGTCGAGCTTGGGGTATGTCGCCGCGTCGGACGTCCACCACCTCACGCCACAGTATTTCTCGAGGTAGAGGTCGACCGCGTACAGCGGCGCACGCGCTGGATCGCCGTCCATCACCACGCCGCCGTCGACGGACTTGAGAAACACCTCGTCCACCTGGTAGGGACGATCGTCCGACGCCCTCGCCTTCTTCGCCGCCTTCGTCGCGCCGACGAAGAGCCTTGCCGCGCCGCATTGACGGCAACTCGCCGAATCGCCGGTTCCGTCGTCAAGAGCGCCTTCCGCGAATACGTCAGGCTTCTCGCCAAGGCACTTGCCGAGTTCTTCCGCCAGCTCCTTGGCGGCGGACTTCTCGACAGCCGTAGGCTTGTCGGGAATCACCACCACAGGCACTGCGGCAAATATCGCACCGCACATCGCGAATGACGCCAACGCAGAGAGGAATCTATTTTCCATGTGAACAATCCTTGTTTTACTTCATTTGTGTTCAATGATATTTTAGCAAATGCCGCGAAAACTCGCAAGGATAAATTGCCCTGAGTTTGCAAAGCCGCGGCTGCCCGGGAAAACAAAGCAACGGGGCGGCGCTTGTGGCGCCGCCCCGCTGGCATGGCATCTGTCAATGACGCCTACTCTACGATCGGCAGGATTACCGGCTGATAGAACGCGGCGGCATGTTCAGCGTCCTTCTCGAACACAATTGTCGCGACATTGCCATCCTCGAACGTCTCGTCGTTGATTAGCACCTCACTTATTGTTTCGAATCCGGACGCCGGGAGGGAATTGCCGCCCTTCAACGACAGTCTTCCATTGATGCCGCCATCAAGCGCACCTTTACGGACGAGCTCAACTTTGATGGTAACCGCTTCGACGGTAACCGGATTAGGATCTCCCTCGAATTCATACGGCCCAACGGTGATCTCTGTCACTGTGAAGGAGTAGGTTCCATCATACTCGGCTGAAAGTATGTTGAGGTTGAGGAGGTAGGCGTTGCTGAACGCCGTCGCGTCCATCGTCGCAATCTTCGCAGCGAGCGCCGCGTAGTTGTTCTGCCCGTTGAGCCATGTGGCCTGGCGCGCGGTGAGCGTGACGGAACCGATTTCCTGATTCTCCGCGAACTCCTGCGCAGGAGCCTCAGGATTCTCGTAGCTGCCGGTGATGGAAGTAACCGTGCCGGAGCCGCGGAAGTCAAGGGTCTGGACGACATCCGTCGCCGCAGCCGTCGCGAAGTAGAAGTTGGTGATCGCGTTGTTCGTGATGTGGCCAAGGAATTCTCCATCCACCTGTGCCGTGTAGGTCCTGTTCGTCATGTCGAGGACGAGCGTGAACGTATAGTCGGCGTTGGTCGTCGCCACTATGTCACCATTTGGCACAACATCAACCCAGCAGCCATTGACGTTGTTTGTGGTCATGTAGAGCTGGAACACGTAGTTGCCCGGGATGTCGCTTGCAGCGGCAAGCCTGACGGCAGCCTTGGCGCCAGCGATCTCGCTGTTGTCATCGTTTACGTCGTCGAAGCTGGCGGTTATGTTTAGCGTGACGTACCGTCCATCCGATGCCTTGTTCGCCGTATAGGTGTTGTCGGACTCGAGTGTGATCTTGTCATTCGCCCCGTATTCCACCGGGGTTGTCCACGAACCGGTGTAGCTGGGGAAGTCCTTGTCTTCATATATCCAGCCCTTGTCGATGCGGACACCGTATGTGCCATTGCCCAAGTCCGCAGGTTCATAGCCTTCGGCGCAGTAGTCGTCATCGAGCGGCGCGGAGAACGTACCTCCGCTAACGGCGATCTCGCCGCCCTCGACGTTGCCAAACAGATCGCCCGTCACCGTGTACGTTCCGTTCGAAATGACGACCGATGCGCCGCTCGCCGTGTTCGTGACGATGCCGCCCGCACTCGTGACCGCGCCTTCTCCGGTTATCACCACGCTGCCCGCGTTGGAGAACACATATCCACCCACCGGCCCAGTGATCGTCTTGCCAGCAAGGTAGAGATTTACATCCTGTCCAGCCGCAACAGT
>CADCCQ010000085.1:10091-20273 GCA_902799955.1 uncultured bacterium
TACAGACTCTGTGAGGTTAAGATCACTGAGGATTACAACCACATCTCCAGCATTGGTTGCAACGTTGACTGCCGCCTGGAGAGTTGTGAATTGTTCTATTCCAACACGAGCGACAAACACCTTCAGTGTGTATGTTTTATTTTCGCCGTCCCAAACAAAATACTCATCGTAGGTACCGTCGTTAACCCATGTGTCGTCAAGGACAGCAACAACGAGTGATGGGTCGTTCTTCATATACACATATGTGAGCGCGTCGCTGACTCGCGCATATTTTGTCCCGTCCGAAACAGTTGCCGCAGGCCTATAATAAATGCCCTCTCCGTCCACAACATAGACCGGAACGGGCGCCCCATTGACAGTAACGGTACCGGTCACGGCGACCGCACCAGTCACGGGAACTAGCAAATCAGTCGGTCCAGGCGTCCCCGCAGTTGCGACCGCAACGTTGTTTGCCGTAAGACTACCCGTTAACGAACCACCGTTTACCGTCAGTGTACCGCCGACAGTAAAATCAGAAATTATCTGTGCACCTGAAAGCACAGCATCCCCAGTCACGTTAATCTTCCCTTTCGTGAAATTGATTGTTCCTGTAAAGTTCGTCATCGCACCTATGTCATACACCTGCCTAGCTGAGTCAACAGCAGAATCATTCATTGATCCGTCGCCTGAAAGCGAGGCAAGCTTAACATGATTTTCAGTCCAACCATTATTCTGGGCAAACGTCCCCTTCACAGTAAGATTGACATCAGCCATATACACAGTCGCAAACAGATAGCCTGTGAAATTGGTGAGAGTTATGTTGTTACCCATGTCACGGAGATCTGCCGCCCCGCCATTAAATCCGTCAATGACAAGCATTCCATTGTAATTTTGCGAATCAAGAAATGTCTTAAGATTGCCAGTCGGCAGATATCCCGGCAACGTAATCTTTGAAGTAACAACTCCAACAACTTCCGAGAAATCAAGATCGCCCGCTTCAACCGTGATACCAGCAGGAAGAACACTAGGATTAGTCGTGAACTTCAGAGTACCAGCCCCCTTCTTCGTAATGCCACCACCCGTATACTGTTGCAGCACACTGCCAAGCGTAAGCGTGACATTATCGTCAACTGTAACAGGTGTAAGCGCATTGCGAAATCTTATGGGTGCCTCAACTACGGTATTAGATATTGCATAAAGGCTTGCAGTCTCCCCCATGAAGTCTAACGCACCATTACCATCACCAGCACCAATCACACGGCCTCCGCATAAATAAATATGGTTGTTGGCACCACAAGTCCAGCGCGTGGATCCCATATCAAGAGTTCCATAAACATAGGCACTGAATGTTCCGTTGTAATTTACTGCATCTGTGAGGCTATTAACAAACGTCGCACCAGATTCAATTATGACTGTACCCTTCAACCAGTTATTACCAGGATTCAAGGAAACAGAACCATCAAGAACATCCAGTGTTGCGCCGTCGGCAGCTTTGTAATTCGCAAACGAGAAATATCCCTGCGTCTTTAACGTGCCGCGAACGTCAAGCGCATCAAGCACGACTGCATTCTCCGCCGTCTCTCCGCCTACAAACGTATAGGTCTTGCCAGCGGGAACGATAGTAGGATAGTTCTCAGTGAAGACATAAATCGGGTCGGCGAACGAGGTAATCGCACCGTTGACTGCCGTAAAGCTCTTTTCAACCGCTTCCGCGTCGCCAATTTTAACATATGCGTTAACTCCGGAAAGCGTTCCATTGCAGACCGCAAAAGGCGATTCAGAAGAAACTTCCGTCCCTTCAGGAAGAATTATTGTACCATCGAGCATAACATTACCATCAATGGTAGGACGCGTAGTCGCCGACAGGTCAAGCGTACCCGCAACATTCATTGTGGTCACTGCCAACGTGCCAGCGCCCTTCAGCTTGAGCGTCGCCGCAGAGTCAACCGCAACAACATGGCTGCTATTGGATTGAGCCGTAAACGTTGCGCCTTGGGCAATGTCAACAGTGGCTTCCCCATAGAAAGTTGTCGTGCCTGTACGATTAATGGTATAGGATGCATCGAACTTGAAAAGCGTAGACTTGCCGGTTGCACCAAACTCTGTCTTACGATCTCCACTGCCCAAAATTGAGAATGGCTCTCCGTTTATGGCAAGTGTCTTGACCCACATACCTCCAAAAGAGAGCGGCCCAAATGTACAGTTGGGGTTGTACTTATATCCATCACCCGTGCCAGCGGTGTCATAGACAAGGACTTTGCCAGGCGAAGCGTATGCAGACTGGTTGCTCGCAAAACGCTGCCAAGAGGTAGCAGATTGATCGGCAGTCATCGCATAAGGCGAACCAGGCGAACCATCTTGGGCCACGTCAATGACCGTTGATGCATGGAAGTTCGCCTCCGTACCACGCCACAGGACAACTCCAGCAGTATCGCCGAAGTCTTCGTAGCCAGTTGTTGTTACTGCCATTGCCGCGAGCGGCAGGACGAGAGCGACCGCCGCGACGAGCCGCGCGGACACCCATTTCAATAGTCTTTGTTTCATTAGTTTCTCCCTTTTTGTCTTTGTTTCCGCGGACGATTTCCGCTTCAAGCCTTTGACGTCTGCTATAGCCAGTGACACTCGCCACATACTATCTTTGTTCTTATATTACCACAATATCACTTCCCCCGCAAGGGGGAAATTTCTTTGACGCAAAATTACCATTCGCGTTTCATCCAATCCAAGCCAGCTACTTGAACCAGGCAACACATCATTTCAACATCGGACACTGAGTCTTTTCATCGACTCAAACCGCATCATTTCAACATCTGGCACAATATTCCCTCCCCGCTCGAACAATTACCTCTCCGTTCCAATGTTCCAAATCCATGTTCCTATACATCTTCCATACTTCTTCCATACTTCTAACTTAGACTGGCATTCCCATCTCCTGTCTCGGCCATAGAAAAAGGTACATTCAGACTAACACTCACATTACCACCTTGGACTCAGGTCTCAACTCACCTTTTATCTCAAATATAAGGCGCCAAAAATTCCACTTAAGATTTTCCGCAATGAAATCTCATTTTGTGGTATAATAGTATTCGCATCGTACGTAAGCACCCAAAAGGAATGATGTATGGAACCCATAACAACGATGTTCTTGTTCGAAGAATTCTAGTGAACACCATGAAACGAAAGAGATATGAACACTCGGCCTACTGGTATGCGTACCACAACGGCTGGACATACAGCGAGGCGAAGACCTACACGGGCAAGTACCTCGACATGCACACTTACCACCCGCGCTGCCGCCAAAGTACAAGGGACCGGCTGGACGATGCATGCCGCGGCAAGGACTGGTTCGCGGTGCGCGACGCGCCAAAACGCCTTGACTCGAAGTTCAACCCCCTTCTCCTCTGTGCCTGCGCGATGGTCGACATAGGCGTCGCCGTGCGCGACACCGTATCGAAGTTCACCAACCCCACAAAGCGGGCGGCGCTAAAGCAAAGCGCGCTACGCCGTCCCTTTTACTACGCCCGCGAGACGGCGCGACGCCGTGAGCTGTCCGCCGCGCGGAGAAAGGTCACGAAGAGGACCACAACCGCGCCGATGCCGAAGCCTGAAGACATCATCGCCGCGTGGAATGCCCGTAAGGACTCGCGCGAGGCGATGATCCGCCTCGGCGGAATGCTCCAGGACCTTGAGTGCTATGTGGACAACAGCCTGCGGTTTGACGAATTCGGCAACGTGTCCGGACGCAACGGCGGCATAAAGGAGTGGCTGCAAGAAAAGCTCCCGGAGCTCCACTCGAAGTACAAGACGCTCATGCGGTACAAGGCGATGGCGATGCGTCTCAGACAGGCAACGGATACTCAAGATCCGAAGCCGACGTCTGCACTTCTCGATGAAACGCCGCGGCATGAGGTTGTCTTGGCGATTCTCGCGGAACCAACGCCAGTGTTCTCACAGGTGTTCACGACGCTCGAATGCATCATCTCCCCAGACACAGTGTTCCTTGACATTGGAAAACCCCGATTGCGAGGCCAGGAACGTGAACGGATGAAAACGAAGAGGCCCACCATGCAGGTCTGCAATACGCGAGGTCAAAGTATAAGTCTTCAGCAACCCGTCAACGCGCATAAAGCAATCTCACGACGACAAAACAATAGACAATAACAAAGGAAGAGGCCCACCATGCGGGTCTGCAATACGCGAGGTCAAAGTACAAGTCTTCAGCGACTCGTCAACGCTCATAATGCTACCTCTCGACGACAACAATAAAAAAGCAAAAGCCATTTTCTGAAAACTTCACCATGCGGATTCCCAAGAACCGCGACAACAAACTACAGCGCATTGTTTCGGCAGACAACCCATTGCTTCGCCAGTCCGTCTTTTTGAACACTGAACCACACTTCACGAACCACTCTCCACCAATGTGCCGCGAATTACCGGCCGAAACACGGGCTAAAACAACAGGACAGGAGTCACGAACACCCGCGTGAGGCCATCGGCACACACAGAATTGCGCGGAAGATTACACTGAAGTTTACGCAGAAGGCTATACAATTCTGATTCAAGACGTCATTTAAGATTTTCCGCAATGAAATCTCAAGCAGGTTCTATGCACAACAATGTATGGACACTATACCAAATGCGGCGGAATGAACTTGCATAAGTCTATGCAGGGCGAGAGTTTATTTGTGCGAGAGTTTTTGTGGTATAATATTGGCATAGGGCAGAAATGGAAAAGGAGACAGCAGAATCGACGAAGGTGCGCATGACGCGCCGCGTGACGTACGCCGGCATGGCGCTAAACGTCGCCATCGCAGTCGCGAAGGCGGTTGGCGGCGTTATGTTCGCCTCCCGCGCGCTTGTCGCGGACGCCGTGCACTCCGCGTCCGACCTCGTCACGGACATAGCGGTTGTATTCGGCGTGAGATACTGGGTTGCGCCGGCTGACGAAGACCATCCCTACGGCCACGGCAAGATTGAGGCGCTGGTCACGACTTTCATATCAGCCGCGCTCGCGCTGGTCGCGGTGGAGCTGGTGGCGGACGCCATCCGCACGCTGGCCTCGGGGACTAGCCGCGAACCGCCCGGGGTCGCCGCGCTCTGCATCGCCCTGTCCGGCGTCGTCCTGAAGGAGGCCCTCTACCACTGGACGCGCGCCGTCGCAAGGAAAGTCGGCTCTCCGGCGCTGGAGGCCAACGCCTGGCACCACAGGTCGGATGCCATCAGCTCGATACCCGTCGCAGCGGCGGTCGCCCTCGCCCGGATGTATCCTAGGCTCTGGTGGCTCGACGCGGCCGGCGCGCTCGCAGTGGGCGCGTTCGTCCTCTACGTGGCCTGGACGCTCGCAAAACCCGCCCTTCTGGAGCTCTCCGACGCCGACGTCGACGTCAAGGCCGCGGACGTCAAGGCCGTGGCGGAGAAGGTGCCTGGCGTATTGGGCGTCCACAAGGCGCGGGCGAGGCGCTACGGAGGCTCGTTCCAGGCGGACCTACACATTCAGGTAGACGGTGCGCTCTCCGTGACCGAGGGGCATTCCATCGGCCATGCCGTCAAGGAGGCCATCCTGAACGGCGGGCTCGACGTCGACGACGCGATAATCCACGTCGAGCCCGCCGAGTGACCGGCCGCATCGCCAATCGGCGAAAAAATGATTTTCCGCTCTTCCACCATCGGCAGAAATTTGGTATAATATTAACTCACACTCAACGAAGGAGAAACGAAAAATGGTCGAGAACAAAATGGAACTGGCTCCGCGCGTGAAGCGCTATGCAAGATATCTTCTGATAATGGCCGGCCTGGGCGGTCTGCTCTACGGCGTCGACGTCGGCGTGATCGCCGCGGCGCTGCCGTACATAGAGAGGACGTCTACGTTCACGCAGAACCAGATTGGCTGGATCGTCGGCATGGCGCTCTGGGGGTCTCTCCCCTCCTCGCTCGTCGCGGGACTTCTCGCCGAGTGGTTCGGGCGCAAGAAGATGATCGTCGCCTCGGCCCTCCTGTTCCTGGTTTCGATCCCCGTGATCTGCGCCTCCGGCTTCTTCGAAGGCGGCAACTTCTGGATGATGGTCGGCGGGCGCGCCATGCAGGGCGCGGCGGCGGGCCTCTTCGGCGTGATCGTGCCGATGTACCTCGCCGAGTGCCTTGACGCAGACTCGCGCGGCAAGGGCACGGGCATGTTCCAGCTGCTCCTCACCATCGGCCTCGTGTTCGTCGCCGTAATCGGCTTCTTCGTCACCTACTTCACCGGCGACGCGAAGGCTGTGGTCGACGCCAAGGCGATCGACAACGGAATCATCACTTACGAGCAGAGGGTCGACGCAAACGGCAAGCCGGTGTTCCAGGACGCCGAGAAGAAGGTCCCGGTCCTCGCGCTCGACGAGGCGGGCAAGCCGAAGCCGAAGCTCGACAAGGCCGGCAAGCGCATCGCCGACATGAGCAAGGTCACCTTCCCGATGATCAAGAGCTGGGTCGCGCCCGCGCAGATAGCCTCATGGGTCCACGCATGGCAGATGATCTTCCTCGTCTCGTGCATCCCCGGCGTCATCCTCTTCCTCGGCGCGTTCCGCCTGAAGGAGTCCTCCCGCTGGCTCTACAAGAAGGGTCGCAAGGACGAGGCCCTCGCGTCGCTCGCCGCGAACAACGGCGAGGAGAAGGCGAAGGGGATCCTCGCCGAGATGCTCGCCGCCGACGAGGCGGCTGCGGCCGAGAAGGCGAAGAACGCCGCGGCGACCGACTCGCTCTTCCAGAAGAAGTACATCTACCCGTTCGTCCTGGCGGTAGTCATCCTCGCGTGCAACCAGACGACCGGCATCAACTCGGTCCTGAACTACACGGTGACGATCTTCCAGAAGACCGGCATGCCCGGTGCGTTCGCGAACATGTCCGACGTCGCGATCAAGATCGTGAACTGCGTCATGACCGTGGTCGCATGCGCGCTCGTCGACAAGAAGGGACGCAAGTTCCTCCTCAAGCTCGGCACGAGCGGCATCATCCTGGGCCTCTGCGGCGTAGGCACGATCTTCCTCGCGATCTCCAAGGGATGGTGCGCCGCGTCGATGACGACCGGCATCTTCGCGACGGTGTTCTTCTTCATGTTCGTCGGCTTCTTCGCGATCGGGCCCGGCGTCTGCGTGTGGCTCGCCCTCACGGAGCTGATGCCGACGCGCATCCGCGCCAACGGCATGGCCATCGCCATGATCATCAACCAGGGCGTCTCCGCAGGGATCGCCACGGTGTTCCCGAAGTGGTGCGAGGCCACGAACGACAACGGCTCGGTGTTCTTCGTGCTCGCCGGCTTCACCGTGATCTACTTCATCACGGCGGCGTTCTTCCTGCCCGAGACGAAGGGACGCACGCTCGAGGAGGTCGAGCAGTACTTCAAGACGGGCAAGATGCCCGAGGGTAAGAAATAAGGACGGGACGGTCAGGGAAATGACACTTGAAGAACTAGAAGCCGCCAAGGCGGCGAGCCTCGCGGAAGCCGCGGCGGCGAACGACGCCGCGGCAGTCGAGGCGCTGCGCGTGAAGTACGTAGGCAGGAACGGCTCGATACCCGGCCTGGTCAAGGCGATGAAGGACGTGCCGAAGGAGGACAGGCCCGCGTTCGGCAAGGCGCTCCAGGCGTGGCGCGCGGAGCTCGAGGCCTCCCTTGCGGCCAAGGGCGGCGGCACGGCCGGCGAAAAGCGGGCGGACGCCGACCTCACCCTCCCCGGCAGGTGGTGGCGCTCGGGCGTCATGCATCCGCTCTCCCGCGTCATCGAGGAGACGGCCGACATCTTCGGGCACCTCGGATTCACCGTCGCAGACGGCCCGGAGCTGGAGACGAAGTTCAACAACTTCACAGCCCTCAACACCCCGGCGCACCATCCGTCGATGGACCGCAGCGACACCTTCTGGTTCGGCGACGACTGCCTCCTCAGGACGCAGACCTCGCCCGTCCAGATCAGGACGATGCTCGCAAACAAGCCGCCGGTCAGAGTGATATGCCCAGGCCGCACCTACCGCCGCGACACCACGGACGCGACACACTCCGCCAACTTCCACCAGATCGAGGGCCTGTACGTGGACACCAAGCCCGTCTCGCTCGCCGACCTGAAGAGCGTCCTCGCCTACTTCGCGAGGGAGATGATGGGCGACGGCGTCGAGGTACGCTTCCGCCCGCACTTCTTCCCCTTCACCGAGCCGTCCGTCGAAGTCGACTTCTCGTGCCACGTGTGCAAGGGCAAGGGCTGCAACGTCTGCAAGCAGTCCGGCTGGATCGAGGTCGCCGGCGCGGGCATGGTCGACCCAAGGGTCTTCCGCCACGTAGGCTACGACCCCGACCAGGTCTCCGGCTACGCCTTCGGCTTCGGCGTCGAGCGCATCGCCATGATCAAGTACGGCATCGCCGACATCCGCTGGCTGTACGAGAACGACCTGCGCTTCCTCTCCCAGATGGCATAGGGCGCGAACAGAAGACGACACGGAAAGCGGGGCGGACAATGATCACCATCTACCAGTGGCAAAACGGAGGGCTGAAGGAGACGGCCGACTTCGCGCCCTCGTGCTGGATAAGCCTGGTGGAGCCGACGACCACGGAACTCGAGAGGGTCCTCTCCTACTCCAAGGTCCCCCGCGACTTCCTGACGGACCCCCTCGACGCGGACGAAAGGCCGCGATTCGACTACGACGACGACTCGTCGATGCTCATCATCCACGTCCCCTACCCGCTGGAGGACGACGAGGTGGTCCCCTACCGCACCGTGCCTCTCGGCATAATCCTGTTCGCCAAGTCGATCATAACCGTCAGCAGCGTCCGCACTCCGGTGACGACCGCCTTCCTCGACCAGATCCGCCGCGTGTGCCCCCCTTCCGACCAGTACCGCTTCGCGTTCCGGCTTCTCTGGCACGGCGGCGTGCTGTTCCTGCGCTACCTGCACGACGTGCACCAGCGCACGAACGCGCTGGAGGAGGAGCTGCACGAGTCCATCTCCAACGAAGTGCTCCTGAAGCTCCTGATGATCGAGAAGACATTCGTGTACTTCACGACGTCGCTGAAGGCGGACACCATCGCGCTCGCCCGCGCCAACACGGCGCGGCAGCTTGCGCTCTCGGAGGACGACCGCGACCAGCTAGAGGACGCCATGGTCGAATACCAGCAGGCGCTTGAGACCGCGACCATCCACGCGAACATCCTGAACGGAACCCTCGACACCTTCGCGTCGCTCATCAACAACAACCTGAACAACGTGATGAAGTACCTCACGGTCGTGACGATCTTCCTCGCGGTCCCGACGTTGATAACGTCCGCCTACGGCATGAACATAAAGCTGCCGTTCGTCTCGGGCGACGGCAGCACCGGCGTGTTCTGGCTGCTCGCGGCGATCTCCGCCTGCGCAACCGGGCTCATCGGCATGATCCTCTTCATCCTCTCGAGGAAGAAGAAGTTCTAGCCGCAGTGTCCGGCGCGGGGCGTCAGAACACGGATATCTCGTAGTCGAGCGTGAACCTCTCGCCAGGCTTCAGTTCAAGCGGCTTCTCGTAGATCGGCATCGGGTTCACGAAGCGGTGGTCGCTCCACGTGTAGATGCGCTCGGTCTCGAGCGGCGCAAGCTCCTTAACCTCGATGCCGTGGCCCGTCTTGGGATCGACGTAGCGGACGGCCGTCATCTCCTTGGGGCCGCCGACGTTCTTGTCGTGGCTCGGCTCGCCGCCCACGCCGGACATCTTGAACTCGCGCATCATCGTCGCCATGCGGAGCGAGAACCCGCCATAGCCCACCGGACGGCGGCAGTCGAACTTCACATTGTCCCGCGCCGTGAACACGTGCGTGGAGCGGATCTTGTAGCCGCCCTTCGCGTCGGGCGCCGTGAACTGGACCCGGCGCTCCTCCTCCAGAAGCACCTTGCCCGGCTGCGCGCGCGGGCCGTACCACATCGAGAGCTGCACGTCGCACGCGCCGCCCTTCGGCACGATCTTGAAGTTCCTAACGACCGTCATGCCGTCGGGGAAGAGATTGCCGGCCGCTGGATTGCGCGGCTCCCAGTAGTTGAGGTCGTTGATGAATTTCCAGCAGAACCAAAGTCCGAGGTGCCAGGGGTGGTCGGCGGGGCGCGCATCCGTGAAGCCGCGTCCGTCCGGCAGGCAGAGCGGATGCACGAACGGCTTGTTCTCGCGGTTCGCGATGTTGAACTTCCACACCGTCTTGCCGTCCTTCACGCACTCGAC
>CADCCQ010000086.1 GCA_902799955.1 uncultured bacterium
CTTCTGCGCGTCCCATACGTCGCCCTGCGAGCCGAGGAACGCCGCACCCGCCTCCCCTCCGTCGACAACCGCGTACCACCACTCGACAAGCTCCCAGATTCCGGCCATTGCGACAGTCGACATGACGGCGAAGAATGCGGCAAAGCCAGCGGACTTCACCCAGCCCTTGCGGAAGAAGAGCTCGGCGAGCGGAAACGCGAACCATCCGACAGCGAAGTGCGCGATGCGGTCGTAGGGATTGCGCACGAGCCCAAGCGGTCTCATCAGCCATTCCATCGGAACATGCTCAAACGTGTAGTGCGCGCCGACGAGCTGGAGAACCGTCCAGACAAAGAAGCAGAGGTAGGCGGGCGTGGAGAAGCGGAACTTCCTGCGCGTCAGAAGAAGAACAGCCCACAGCCCGACCGCCCACACCATCTCGACGCACCACACCGTCCGATCGGCGGGGTAGAAGCCCAGCACGACCGCAACGCACACAAGCGCAGCGACCATCCACAAATCCCACTTGGGGTGACTGTACGATATTGAATTGCTCATATGCTTGAACATCCGTATAGCAACGCGAAGGTGGACAATGCAGAATAACATGCAAGCGCAACACGTAAAAGCCATTGGGAAAGTCGATGTTTTGCCTTCATCATCTTACGAACGAGTACGAACAACGCCCAGCAAAGCAACGGCACACAACAAACCAAAGAAAAGATTGCAGTCGTAGTGCCTCCTTGCACACGAAACAATGTCAAAAAGAACAAAACGATGGACAATGGCCCTATAGCGGCAAAGGCAATGGCGCTGATTGGCAACATTACCATAAGCCACACTGATTCATATGCGGTCGGCAATCCGCAATACAGCAGCAAGCCGGCTACATGCCCGACTATCAACATCCCCCATACAATCATCCAATTGCGGAAAGAATTGCTTATCCTTAAAAGGCTCATCCTTTACCTACTCCTTTCGCCTGCCGCCGCAGGGCGCGTTCCGCCCACGCCCACTTCTATGCCATGTCCTCAAGAATGGATGCCACTGGGAACGCCGGGTTGTAGTGCCGCTGGATAAAGAGCGCGTTGCGCTCGGCGTAAAGCCGTTCCGCAAGACGGTCGGCGAGCGGTATCACGTGTCGCTCGTGTTCGCAGAAAAACGGCGGCACCGCATCGAGCGATCCGGTCGTCGAGATGTTCAGGCAGCCACACCGGTTGTTGCACCGCCCTTCGAGCGCGCATCCGGCACATGCCGGCTTCGCGCTCTCGTTGCGCGCGAAGATGCATTCCCGGCTCCGCTCGTCAAGCCCGGCGCCGACATGGCCGATCTCATAACCGGCGCGGCCGACGAACTGGACGCACGGATAGTACGTGCCGTCCGGCGCGACGGATATCTGCCGCCGCCCCAGCCGACACGACGCGCCGCGTCCGGGCCAGATGCGCGTGGCGATGCGCTTGTCAAACGCGGCGAAATAGACCTTCTCCTCGCGGCGGCAGGAATCGAGATACCAGTCCGCGAGACGTTCGTACGCTTTCCATAGCCGCCGCCGCGCGTCGGCGTCCCAACGCGCCTGGAAGTTGACGGTCGAGACAATGTACTTCGCGCCGCGCGCGCAGAGGTCCATGACGCCGTCCGCGAAATCTCCCGCCGTGTCGGGGTTGACGGTCATCATGACCGGCGCATACGGCAGTTCGGCAAGAACGAGCCCGAGTCCGCGCAATGCCTCCGCCGACGAGCCCGAGCCGTCTGCCCCGACGCGGTGCCGGTCGTGTGCGGTGGCCAGCCCGTCGCAACTCACCGCGACGCTGAGGCGGCATTCCCGCGCACGTTCGACAAACGCCGGCGTCACCAAAGTGCCGTTCGTCGTCACCTTGTAGTGGAACGCGAACGGACGCCTCCTCTCGCAGGCGGCGATGATCTCGAAGATCAGCTCTTCGCGCAACTCCGCAATCGCCGACAGGGCTGTCTCAAGCGCCATGTCGTTCGTCCCCTGTCGCGCGTAGCAGTAGCGGCACGCGAGATTGCACCGGTCAGTGAGATGGAGCGTCAGGTGCATGGCGTTTCGAGAGGTGGCGGAAGAACCATTCGATCTGCGCGACAAGCTGCCGTTCCGCTATCTTGCGCCCGCTCCGCTTCGCGAATTCGTACTCTTTCTTCCAGTCCGGCTTTCCGCCGGCATCCTTCTCGAACGCCTCGATTTCCTGCTTCGGGACGTATACGATCGGATCGTAGAACACGCCGACGTCGACATGATTGCCCTCCGTCCGCTTGCCGAACCCTTGGACGGCCGCTTCCGCGGCGTCGCGCGTACGATAGGTCCAGACGGTTGAGCCCTCCCAAGGATCCTTGAGCCAGCGGCCGGCGTCCGACGCGGAAATGTATTCGATCCGCATCGATCCGTCGCGCGTGCCGAAGTCGAAAATCCACGTGCGCTTCTTCCGCGGCTCTTCAAGCGGCGCCCGGCGGGCACGGACGAGCCTCGCCACGAGATTCAGGTTCTCCCGCTTGCGCTCCCGTTCTCCGAGAGGAGCCTCCACGCCGTCAAGTTCCTGCGCGTCCGCAAGCGTCACGCCACGTTTTCTGAATTCCCGCTCGATTATTGCAAGCGCAGCGTCCTCGGAAAGGATCACGGGCGGATTCATCGCTATGCAGCCGAAGGAGCCTGCGCCGTCGCCGGCAAGCGAGGCCGGCGGCAGCGGACAAACATCCGTCACAGGCCTTGGACTTTCCCGCTGCGGCTTTTTCGCGTCCGGCACGTTTTTCGTGGGCGCCGATGCCGGCGCGTCGCGCGCCTCGCCGCCGAGCGCGAGCGTCTTGAGCCCGAGCGCGACGGCTCCGATCGTGGACACAATCGTCCGCAGCCCCTTCCAGCGCTCCGGCACACGCGAAAGATCCGCTTCGCCGATCTCGCCGGCCGTCGGATAGCGCGGCGTGGCATACCTGCGCAGGGGTGAAACAACCTCTCTCATTTCTTTGGCCTCCTCGTCTTCTTCGACTTCCGCGCCTTTCTTGACCTGCCTTTTTTCTTGAGCGCTTTTTCCTGGATCACCTTCCGTTCCCAGGCCTCGAAGTCTGGATAGTCGCGCTTGACCTTCTCCAGCCGCTTCTTGAGCCCCTTGACGGCTACGGCGCCGTTCTTCGGACACGCGAAAAGCGCAGAGACGATCCGCTCCGCCTCCGCCGCAAACCCGGCCTGTCGCGCGTGCAGGGCGAAGCACAGCAAATCGACGAGTTCGCCCTCGGGCGGCGCATCGGCGAACGACGCCATCTCCTCCGCGTATGCGCGGACGAACACCACGTCGCGCGCCAACCGCGCCTTTGAGAACGAGACGCTTTGGAGCACCTTCTCTTTTCCGTCTTCGTCCGTAACCGACAACCCGACCGAATCCGCCTGCGCCTCATACCAGACGCATCCGTGCGCAAGGAACTTCACGCGGCCAGCGTCCGACTTCGGCGGAACGACCCAGCCGTTTCCGGACGCTCTGAACCTCGCGGCGCGCGCCGTGGTCATCCCCGCCATCTCATTGCATGATGGCAACGAACCATCTACCTTCGCCGGATACGGGCTGACAGCTGCATACACGGCACCTGACACGTCGGCAAAACCGGATGCCGCAAGCTCGCGTGTCAGCTCGTCCAGGTCGGGAGGCCGCATCATGTCTTCGCCAACCTCCGCACTAATCACGACATTCGTCCCCTTGACACGAAATGTGCATCCGTTTTCCGCGCAGACGCGCCTGAGCGCTGCGAACGCAGAGACGTTCGTCGCGGCAAACGGACGCACGGCGCGGGACACTGCGGACGCGTCGGCGGAGACCGCGTAGCGGATGTCACCCTTCTCCGCCGCGCAGACGGAACAGCCCACCGTGAAGAACGCGGCGACGTCGCCGATGGTCGCAGGAGGATGGAACTCTACGGACGGCAGCACGGTGTTCCGCCACTTGAAGAAAAGCATCTTTTCACCCGAATGGACGTTGTGGTGGCCGAAGTCGTCTGCCAATCCGATTTTCTCGATAGACACGTCCGAAACGTACCTTGCTTCGTCTTCGTCCGCAATCCAAACCTCGTGCGGTTCGGCAAACCAGGCCGTCCGCCAGTAGTCTAGGTTTGAACCGGCGTCGCCATAGACGGTAATCTTGACCGAAGCCCCGTAGTCTGGGTACGTTCCGCACATACCAGTCACAAGGTTCGTCGAGGACGCGAACACGGCAAGTTCACGATCGCCGTACTGGACGAGGGCAAGACCTTTCGAGACATGCCGAGATTCCTTCGCGTTCTCTCGTATGTCATGAACGGCATTGAGCATGCCGCAAAACGGCGAACAGCCGGGGATCTCAGAGGGGGCCGTGTAAAGGCAAATGCCGTCCTTGGCATACGGCGGGTAGGGAAAGACCGGCTCGGCTCGGTTCACCTTTAGGGCGTTCCCTTCGCGCGAGAAGCCGATTTCAAGCGTCATGCCGCGGAAGAAGAGCCAATCGCCCGTCACGGAGACGTTCGCCGTGTCAAGCTCAACCGGAAAGGCAAAACGGCGAAACGCGCACGTTCCCCTTCTGACGTCCCGAACGCGCAAATCAACTCGATAGACTGCACGTGAATGTTGTTCGCCGCACCCCACCTCGCCACACGTGCGTATCTGACCAGATGCATCGCCCCATATCTGCAGGGAAGAGAGCCGTACACTCTCGACATCCGCGACAACGACAACCGCCTCCGTATTCGTCGGCGCGCCCTGCGCCTGCGCCAGCAGTTCGCTTGGGCCAAAAATTGAGGTGAAATCTTCTTCGAAAATGTCGCGCTCGTGTCCCCATACTTTATTGTCCGACTGGAACGTGAAGGTATCTGCTGCGGAACATCTTGTGGAAATCTCAATCCGCCCGTCACATGATTCGCACGGAAGCCCCCAATTCATCACGTTCCGAACGAGACACCATGTCGTGACGGGGATAGTCCGGCGCTCAGAATCGCCGTTATGCGTCTTCTCGATCCTGTCAAACTTCACGAGATACGCGGCCCCCGCGTCAAGCAGGCGACAGACTACTTCGCGTTTCTGCGGAGAGCCGTAATGGTCTGTCTTGGAGAAAATCCCGTTGACGGCGGACTTCGCCTCCGTGGGAGTGCAGATGACGACATTGCTGACGGCATCTCCGCCCCAGCCGTTTGTCGCAACGCGCACGAGCGCCGCTTCATCGAAAACCGGCGTCGTCCGCCCTCGTGCGGCGACCGTAAATACGGCGGCGGCATTGTCGCATGCGCATACGCGAAACGGTGCGGACGCGCAGCACGCCAGCGCGAGGGATGAGACGAGAATCGCCTTTGTCAGTATCTCCATCCTTCATCTACTCCTTTCGCCTACCGCCGCAGGGCGCGTTCCGCCCGCGCGAGGATTGCTCCATCATCTACTACTCCTGCCATGAAACACGTCATATCCCAAGCAGCCTGCGGCCTTGGATGATCGCGGAGAAGAATCCGTCTGCCTCGACGGCCGGATCGACATGTCCGTCGCAGACCAACACGGGGCGCTTGCTCATTCCGCGCCGGAGCGGCAGACGCTTCATCCGCTCCGCGACCTCCTTCTCGATCTCCGCTCCGATCTCGTTCCGGCGCTTGATCTCGACGACATACGCCGCCCTTGGCGTCTGGACGAGAAGGTCTATCTGGCATCCTATCCCCTTTCCGTTGCGGCCCTTGCGGACATTCCTGTACGGCGCGGCGGACTCCACGGTCGAGTTCCCCATCCCGAGGTAAGGCACGAGCTCCATCGCGTTGTTGACGATCAGGTTCTCGAACTGAAGCCCCATGACCGCGTTCCAGTCGGGAAGCGACGACAGCGACGCAAAGCGGTACGAACCGCGCATGATCATCCCCTTGCGCGGCTCGATGTACTTCAGGTAGAAGCGCGTGTAGTTGTCGCGCAGGCGATACCTCGATATACGGGACTCCTCGCCGGTCTCGGGATTGAGGCCGGGATCCGGATCAATGAAACCACCCTCCGCAAGTTCCTTTAGACGGGCGCTCAGGGCTCCGTTCCTGTCCATGTCAAGGCGCTCGGCAATCTCCGCGCCGCTCATCGGCCCTTCAGCAAGAAGTCCGAGTATTTTCCTTCGCACCGCCACGTCGTTGCCGAACATCGAGTTGAATATCGCGTCGAAGTCCTTGAAGAGGACGCCTTCCTTCCTGAAGCAGAGCCGCCGGATGTTCTCTTCGGCTGAAAGTCCAGGATCGACCTCCTCAAGATAGCGCGGCACGCCGCCAGTCACGGACAGGACGTCGAATATCTCGCACTCGTTCAGGTTCGCGGCCGCTGGCTTCCAGAACTCCGCGCACTCGGCAAGCGTCAGTTCCGTAAGCACGTAGTCCCGCGAGAACCTGCCGGTGAACCCGGTGCTGCCGAGGATGTTCTCCTTTATCCAGGCCGAGACCGACCCACACACGACGAGTATGAGCTTCTCGTGGCGATGGAAGTACGACTCCCAGGCGTTCCGCAGGGTCGCAGGGAAATTCGGGTCGCATCCGCCCATCCACGAGATTTCGTCAAGCAGTATGACCGTCCTCTTCGAGTCGTCGATGGCACGGTCGAGCCAGAAGAACGCATCCTTCCATGTCGGAAGCGACATGATCGGGGAGTTCGTGAGCCGGGCGAGGGTCGCCGCGAACTCGTTGAGCTGATCCTCGTTGGTGATCTCATGCTCACCGTCCGGCGCGAGTCCCTCGAACTCCAGATACGCATCCGCAGTGCGCCTCGCGAATTCCCTGAACAGCGTTGACTTGCCGATGCGCCTGCGTCCCCTGCAGGCGACAATCGACGAAGTCCGCTTGCGCCACAGGGACTCGAGATCGTCGAGATATTCCTTTCGTCCAATGAACATGAATGCTCCTTTTATGTTCAGAAGTGAACACACATATTATCGCATATTTCCCGCCACAAGTCAAGCGCAAGATTTGTAAATGTCAAATCTCGCGCTACTTCATCTGCCGCAAATCCAGCGCGAAATTTGCAAATGTCAAATCAGGCGCACCATACCCACCCGTCGCAGGGCGCGTTCCGCCCGTCGCCAGCCATCGCCGCCATCGCGCTCAAGGCGCAACCCAACAGAAAAACGTGCCCTGCCTCAATGGGAATCTTTGTGAGTCAGGACATACAGTTCACCGTTCCTTGGGAACACGGCGGTAGCGGTAGTTGGAGAACGACGTGTTCTTGAAGAGCTTCCACACGGGCAGCACGTCGCCGTTGGGCTGGATGCGGTCACGCATCCGGGACATGTCCGTTGACTCGTCTAGCGGAGCGGAATAGACCTCATTCCCGTCGACGGATATTGACAGCTTTCCATCTGTGGTCTTCAATGAGAAGGCATGGGAGTCTTTGACCTGGAGATTTCCGGTGGAGACGTTGAGCATGGGGAACGATCCGATCTCAAGGGAGGCCTTGTCCGCATCCTTTTTTGCGTCTTCTTCGTTTTCCCGCGTGTACGCCTGCACAAAGTAGTGGTCGCCTTTCTCGTCCCGACAGAAACCGATGTACGGGAACGCCCACGAGGAATTTTCGGCGCAAAAACCGGAGAATACCCTTGCAAGTCCCCATCCGACGTTCCAGACCCGCTGCTTCGCGTCCCTCTTCTCGAAATGTACGGTCGCCTCTATCTCCACGCCGATTCCCGGAATCGGTGACTGGACGCGGTAGTAGCCCTTTCTGTCGCTGCGTATCCTTGCCCTGCCGTCCGGGTCGGTGCCGGTGATGCCCCACCAGTGGTTCGCCTCGCCGCCGGCCCTTGACGGCATGATGTCAATCCATCCGCCGACCTTTTCCTGCGCAAACCTGCGCTCGGCGAAGAACCGGCCGGACGCAAGGTACTTCTCCGCCGAACTCGGGTTCCTGATCTGCTCGAGTTCCGCGTACATCTTGAACGCCTCGTCGTGGCGACCTGCGGCGGCGGCCTCTTCGGCCTTCAGGAAATCCTCCGCCCGCGCGCTGTTGGAAAGCACCTCGAACACGTGCCGCAGATAGATGCCGTCAAGGGCGGGCGAATCCACCCTCCGAAGCCATTGCGCGGAGCGGTACTGGCGCAGGGGCGACCGGATGGATTTCCAGTAACGGCGCACGCTCGCCCAGTCGCCGCGCTGCATCGCAAGCGACATTCCCATGCCGCGGAACACGTCCGCCGACGGCATGAACTCCGTCTCAGGCGCGGCGGCGTATGCGTCGAACATCGCATAGAGGGCCTTTGCCATGTCGGGGGTGATGATCTTCTCCACCACACCCTTCTGCGTCATGCCGTCGGCCTCCGCCGTAAACAGCTTGTCCAAAGCGGTGGCGGCGCCCCTGTACGAGAACGTAGAACGGACGTCCACGTTGGTGGCACACTCCATCACGAAGTCGCGGAGGAACTCCGTGGAACCACCCCAGCGCGACGTCTGGAAATGCAGGCACCGCTCAATCGTCTCCGCGCTGCGGTCCAGCGAATCCGAGACGGACGTCATGGCCCATGAAAGCGGATCGCCGCCGACCGCACAGGAACGTCCGGCAAGACTGGAGAGCATCATCGCCGCGCGAGGCTCCTCCGGACGCAGCCTCACCGCCGCCAGGAGGTTCGACGCCGCCATGGCGTTGTAGTCGCCCCAGCCCTTCCAGCCTTCTTCCGTCACGCTGCTCGCCCATCCGGAACCGCGCGCGTCGAATGCCTTGTCCATGTAGTCCTGCGCCGTCTGGCACAGCGTCAGGTATTCGTCGCCAAACGCCTTCAATGCGCCTGGCGGCAAACGCTGGATATCGGCAAAGCGCTCAAGGATGCGCCGGTCGGCCGACTTGTAGATGCCGACGACCAGCCCAAACGCCTTTTCGTACTCCGCCCGCGCGTCCTCCAGCGGCTTCCTGGGTTCGTCATTTTTCCTCTGGATGTGGTAGGCGGCGCTCTTGACGGCAAACGCGCGAAGCACGAATCCCAAAACCGGCTCACGCCCGAAGTCGTGGTTTGCGACGGCCTCCCTGAACACACGGTTTCCCTGCCAATACTTGGAATCTCCCTCCAGACCGATGTAATGGACGATCGCAACGGCGGCGTCACGGCACTTCGCCCGCCAAAGCACATCCGCCTCCGCGCACTCCGCTCCCGTAGGGAATTCGTCTCGGCCTGTCGCCAGATAGCGGGCAAGGGCGCGGCGGACGCCCCTTACGCGCTTCGCGTCCTTCTCCGACATCCCGGCCGGTGGCACGAACGCATCTACGAAATGCCGCACGTAGAACGGCATGGCGACATTCGTCCAGTAGTCGGTCTCAAGCTTCGCGTTATCCGGGCGCGGCAACCGGAACTTCGGGTGCATACGCGCCGCCTCCACCATCTTATCGCCGTCGTCATCGTCTGCGTCGTCGTCCTTGTCTTCCCTGCCGTCCTTGTCATCGTCCGTCTTTGCGCCGCTCGCCTTCTTCGCCTTGTCGGCGAGGTAGGCTTCCCGCATGGCCTTGAGTTGGTTGAAACTCATTTCTTGTCCGTCGATAAGTTCGGTCTTCTTCTTCTCCATGTGAGCGGGCACTTTCATCGCGCGCGCTTCGGCGAACGCCTTGGTGTAAAGCGGTATGTATTTTCCGGCGATGCGTTCAAACATGATCTTGTCAAGGAAGTCAGACATCTCCTTTTCGAGTTTGCGCTTCTCCTTCTTCGACAGTTTCCCATCCGGTTTCGGGAACTTTGCCTTGACCTCATCTATCGCGCCCTCCATTTCCTTCTGCATGTTCTCGTCATGGCGGTTGAGGACGGCTTCTATGGGCTTGATGTACTTCTCAACGTCCGGTGCCTCGCGTATTGTCGTGGCAAGCGTTTCGAGATATTTCACAGGTCCGCCCTCTTCATAGCCGAGTCCGGCGATCTTCTTGCCCTTGCCGTCAAGGACAAGCACGGTCGGGAATCCCTTGACTTCATACTTCTCCGTAATCCTCTCGTTGTTCTTCCTGCCATGCTTGGACAGAAGTTTCTTGTTCTGCGGATTGTCGATGTACACGAGTTCATACGTGTTTGTCGCCACCTTTCGGAACGCCTCGGTCGAAAGGACTTCCTTTTCAAGCGCCTTGCACCAGTGGCACCAGTCGCTTCCGCTGAACACCACGACGACATGCCGCCTGTTCCTCTTGGCACGCTTGAGCGCCGCGCCAAGATTGTCGGTGAAACCTTCTGGCGTAGATGTCGCCGCGCCGGGGCGGTCAGACGAGTCTTCGCCCGCCTTCGCGACGGTGATCTTCGTTCCGAGCCCTTGGATCAGTCCGTCGGCTACCACCTTGGCCTTGAAGGGATTGCCCTTGAAGAGCAGCGTGGCCTTCTTGGACGCCGTGTTGACAATTTTTGAACCGATGTAGTCGTCACAGGCAATGTCCTTTACGGTCAGCCGGTGTCCGTTGAGGTCAAGGACGGTTCCGCCGTTGAGGATGAGCGCTCCGCGATCCGACCAGTCCGCGTCCGCGTCGAGCCTGACATTGTTCGTACCCTTCCCCTGCGGGAAGTTCGCGGTGTTGAACGCCATCGCCGCCCCACCGTTCACGGAAACGGCGAAAGGCACGGGGCCGACGTTCCCGCCGTAGTCCTTGTTCGAGCCGTAGTTGCCGAAGGTGTCTCCCGCAATGATTGTGAAGCGGTGCCAGCCCTCCGTCACCTTCACGGTCGATTTCGCCTCGCCATTGTAGGAGTTGTTGTACAACACGTTCCTGTTGTCGATGTAGAGGGCGAAGTAGTCGTCGAACTTCTGACTGATGTTCCAGACGCCCGCCTTGTCCGCCGACACCTGGAACCAGCCGTCGAAGCGCAACTGCGAATGTTTCAGGTTCTCCCCCTGCCAACTTGAGTTGGAGCCGTTGAGGTTAGCGATGTCGCCCGCCCCCTGTGCGACGTAGCCGGGAAGCGATATGGACATCCACGAATTGTCGTTCATGCCTTTGCGGTCGGCGTCATACGAGATTCTGCCCCACTGCGTCGCGGGATGCGCAACCGGGCCGACCGCGTGGCCGCCGCCAAGCTTCACGGGTCCGGCGTCAAGCCTGTTCCCGACGGGATGGAATATCGTCTTGCTCACGGCATCGTAGACGCCCGCCACGCCGTTCTTCACGCATGGCCTGTAGTCGCGCACAAGCACGTAATTCGCCGCGTCCTCGCCTTTCGTCTGCCATATCCTGCAGTGGTAGAGACGCCCCAGGTGGTTATCCGTCGCCCGGTCACCCGAAGATTCCTTGCAATGGTCTGCAAAAAGATACATGGACACGCCGGTGTCGATAATCCCCTCCGTTCCGCCCCACGAGACGGAACCGGTCTCCACCACACCGTTCCATCTTGTGCATCGGCCAGAGATCGTTCCGTCTGGGGCGATTTCGGATTCCACAAGGAAGTTGCCGCCGTATGGAACGTAGGCGTAACTGTCCTCCTTGAATTTCGTTCCGTACTGGAACCTGACGGACTCCCTCCAGAAACCCAGCAGGTGAAAACGCTTTTCCGTCGCGTCTTTACGGAACGAACCGAGCAGGCACGGATAAGTGCCGCTGTTGGCGTTGCTGAACCCGATCTCCGCCTTGGTTCCGCACTTGCCAGTGATGCCCGTATCAACGTAAAGCGCACCGTTCGGCTGTACCCACTCGACGAAGTAGTCGGGCGTATTCTCCGGCGTCGGCGCACCATACGACGGCGTGGACACCACCGCAAGCGCAAATCCAATCACGCCAAGTGCAACTATCATCTTCTTCATCGTTTCCTCCTCCCCGTATCAACTACCCCGCGAGACACCCATCCCACGGGACAGAAGATATTATACCATAATTTCCCGACCGCCGCAGAGCGCGTTCCGCACATCGCGCGGTCGCGCCGTTGTCATGCCCAAAGTAAGGTGAAAATCACAATGGCGATTTGCCTTCTGACGGAATGCGAAAGGCGAATTCGGTCGTGCCCTTGTTGGTGAGGAGCAAATCGCCACGGCTAATGACATCCATTCCGATAAGCATGTCGCACACAAGAAGATTCCCAGTCGAGACCTTGAGCCCGGACACGCGATGCCCAGTAGGCAGAATGGCATCAAGCCGATAAACTGGCGTCTCGTATATTCCGTTCGCCGTATACGCCTTCTTGAGATCGACCGCATCAAGTCCAAGGATGTCAGCCACACGCGGCGTTATTACGGAAAACTGCGCACCAGTGTCCCACAAGCACGTCAATTCAATGGCCTTCTGCTCTGGCGCACCATGCGGAAGAACCTTCACCTTTGTCCTAAGCTCGTTTACGAGCGCATCGTACCTTGCCACGAACGCACTCATGCCATGACCCCCGAAAAATCCGCACGCCCGGAAAGATACACGCGCGGAAGTTCCTCTTCGCGCGGAACGCATAGATGTACCATAAACGTACCGGGGGCATATCCTTCCGCGAGGGTCGCATCCACGCCTTCGTCGAAGTCGCCGTAATCGCCAAGCACCCTACCGTCCGAAATGGCTATGTACCTGCCGCGATACTGCGGCAGCAACGAGTCGAGATTCGCGTCATACCAGACCGAATTCTCCTTCAACTTTTCAAGGTTATGCATCTTGCGCTCCTTTCATTTGTAATTGAACACCGCGAATATTATACCACAATTTCCCGCCCGCCGCTGGGCTTGGGCCAATCTGACGACTTCTACTCATACATGGTTCTTCATGTCAGGCGGCCAATATGGTTCCTGCCCTGTAGCACTCGGCTATGTACTGACGGGATTGGTAGAACAGATCGGAATTGAATCGCGACAATGCATCGCTCATCCACGACGAATAGACTTCCATCAACTTTGACACAAGGTCTGTACCGTCGCTAACATCCTCGATCAGTCGCGCATAGACGGCTCCGATGTCCCAGTATCCGGGAACATCGTATCGGCACGAGGCGACATTGTCGAACGATCCCGTAGGCAGGTTGCACATAGTGATGAAATCATCTGCCACCTTGGCTATCTGCTCGCAGTGAAATGTATCGGCATACTTGAATATGCGTCTTATGACAGATTCCCCAAGACCTGCGGCAACGTCCGCCCTCCTGAGTTTTCTCTCGCGCCCGATGTATTCTATCAGGCTGCAGACATAGAAAAGATTGTTCCCTTCATTCATCGTACACCTCCTCTGCGGCATCGAATCGCAATGCAGCAAGTGCCCGCTCCGTGCAGTAGAAACCCGGACCAAAGTCCTTCGTGTACCTCGAACGAAGGATACGCGGTGCCCTGACCACGACTTGACTGCCATGGCATACGGAACGAATTACCGTTCTATCGAATGTTCCTGTCGTCTCGTTCATTGCACCTATATTATACCATAATTCGGCTTATCGGTGTTGGATTAAACGAACGCGCGCCACCCCCGCGAACGCGAGGGATGAGACGAGGATCCCCCTACGCAGAGCGTCCTCTTTCGTCAAGTCTTCCTCCTTCGCCAAGGCTACAGAGGACGATACGGAGGATAAAACGGAGGACAAGTTGATTCGCGCAAAGGGTTTCATGAGGTGGTCCTTTCGGCGACCTATGTTCCGAATCAATCCTCTTCGCTGTTTTTGGAATTAAGCGCGGCGGCAAGGTTGACCGCCTCTTCCTTCGTAAACTTTCCAGTTATGATGAATTCACCCATGTCGATTTCCGTCTGTATGATGGGTGCCGTAACGAGTTCACCGTTAACAACGATTGCGAGTGCCCGTCCGAGATCAAAGGAGTTCTTCGCGCCATGTGGCTTGTAGTCGCGAGTCAGTCGTGCAAGACGTCCGCGTCCTTCCGGCGTCAGTTTGGCGGAAACTTCGTAGAAGCCCTCGTTGAAGGGCGATTTGGACGCTCGTGCCGATACAAAGTCGTCCATCGACAACTCCACATCATCGCAGACATAGCAAACGGAGTCATCCTTCCCTCTTACGCGCATGAGTCTGTAGCCTTCAATTTGCGGCGCCGCCGCCAGCACCTCGTCCGTCAATCGTCCGTTCGCCTTCAATTCGCGTTCAAGGCGGTCGTTTTCGGGGTGGCAGAGACGGAGTTCAAGCGTAGCCGTCGGGCTGTGCTCCATCGCCTCGTCAAGAGGGATTCCCTCAGCCTCGAACGGAACATGTTGAACGGTGATTGAAGGATTCAGCAGCGTAAGGGCAAGATACGCGATAAGTAGCGACCATGCACGTATTTTGTGCGCTGCACAGGACATACACACTTGCGTAAAGTCACGCCGCCGCAGATAGCGGTAGATGAGCAGCGCTGGAATGGCCGCCACTATGCAGTCGAACGAAACTCGTGACCAGTACATTGCGGTGGGCCCGAATTCCTGTAGAATCGCATTGTACATGCGCCAACGGGGCGATGCCACTCCGTCAACGGCGAGCCACCACACGATATCTACAAACTCAATGAGATTGCCCATTGGCTTAATCAGCGCGGTAAACGCAATCACCGCGATAACACCCGCTTGTTTCTTTGTCATAGTTGTTTTCCTTTCATTGGCAATTGGCATTGGTACTCGGCACTCGCTTCGCTCGGCGTGTTCGCGTCCCTATGGGTTGCGAACCCCCGCAAGGGGCGGTTACGGCAACACTTCCACATTTTATCTCGCGCGAGGCGGTATCCTGCGACACCTTGCAGATCTTCGCCCACTTGGAAGACGTGAGATTCCCCTTGAATCCGTCGAAGATCCTGTTCAGCATCGCTCGCTGGCTTGCCGTGAGTTCGTCCGAAGAGTGCGCTTCCCAGAATTTGGCCTTGTCAAGTATCGTCTTGAGGCGTACCTCCGCCTCGTCAACGGCGCGGCGATGGCAGCCGAGGAACCACTTGAGCCACCGCGTCACGTCAAGCGTCCCGCGCTGGGCGCGTTCGATTTCATCGTAGTAGGCTTCCTTCTCCGCCTGTATCTCCGCAGAGAGCGAATAGAAGCG
>CADCCQ010000087.1 GCA_902799955.1 uncultured bacterium
GGACGGAACGCTGGCGCTCGGCACGAACAAATACCCGCTGGGGGCGAAGAACGCATCCGTGAAGATCTGCGCGGGCGCGGTGTACGACATGGCGGGCTATTACAGCACGTCGTCCTGCATCTACGCCTACGACCTCGCGGGCACGTTCCGCAGCAAGACGAATGTAAGCGGCGGCGGCTACAATACGGCAATCAGGATCCTGGGCTCGACGTTCGTCGTCTCGGGAGACGACGCGCGTCTTGAACTGGACAGCGTCTATTTCGCCTGTCCCGACACCACGCCTGCGATGTTCACGATGAACGGCCACACCCTGACCTTCGACGGCACATCCTATGTCGGTCTCGGGGCGTTCCGCTCGAACGACTACGGCAAGTGGGTGTTCTCCGGCGGAGATTGCTGCTACGAGTGGCTCAACGGCTACGGCCCGACCAACGTGGACGTGGAGGTGCATGCGCCCGCCTACTTCAAGTTGAAAGGCAACGCCGACGTCAAGGGGCTCGTTTACGAAGGGACGCTCTGGCAGAAGAATCAGGTCGTTTCCCACCTTCTGGTGTACGGGAGATACCTTGCCGGGCCGTGCCACCTGCCGATAAACATGCGTAACGGCTCGACGCTCGACCTGAGCGCGATTACGGGATCGTTCGACCTCACGAACGCGGTCGCGAATACGACAGCCTACGTTGCAAGCGCCGTGGTCGGCGACATGACGTTCCAGTCCGGCACGGCGGAGTCGCCGTCGGTCGTGAACGTGAATCTCGCGGGTAGGACCGATCTCAACGCGATCAGGAAGAGCGAGAACCCGTATATCGTCACCTGGTCGTCGCAGCCCGCGAACGTGAACTTCGTTCTTGACGCGCAGTCCAGGGCTAACGGTTACAGGATCTATTCCGAGGCTGAAGGACTGAGGCTGAAGCGCTTCACGGGCTTCATGATTCTCGTCAAGTAGCCCGCGCACAACAACACGTTCTACATGTTCTACACGGACAAAAACAAAAGCGAAATCTAAAGCAAAGACAGCTTCGGCAACGCGCAAGATGCCCGTTGTCCCAGTGGGGCCGCGACAAGCGCGGCCGCTCCCGCAACGGGTAAGATGCCCGTTGTCCCAGTGGGGCGGGCCGCCCGGTGGTCGGCCCCTACCGCCGCCGTGCGCAGAAAGCGCCGCGTGGGGGGATTGACAAATCATAGAAGGATGTGCTATAATACTGCCCATCATCTTTGGGAGACCAACGACGTTGAACGGTAAATCGCAAATGACGCCATTGTGGAGGCATGAAACGGCATCGGAAACGACGCCGCGTATAACCACGCACAGACGCCCTGTGGTGCGTCCGCGCATGGCGCAAATACCCCCCCCCCTCACTGCCTGACGGCGCGGGAGAATGTTGCCAATGTGGAATTGTTGCCAGTAACCAATACCCAATACCAATTGGGAATTGGCAACATTGGCAACTGGCAACACTTTCACATTTCCACATTTCCAACATGAGCCGAGAGACGCAGACCGCGCCTCGCGGCCCGCGTTTTTCACACACCCAATCTTCAACAAGAAAAAGAAAGGCAAGAACCATGAAACCAAAGACAATCCGCGCCGCGATAGCAACGGCAATCACAATTGCCGTAAGTGCGATACTCCCGTCCTTCGCGGACAGGACCCTCAACGACGGCCTCGCCGTCTACATGCCGTTCGACACGTCGCCAACGGAAAACGTTGTCGTGGGCAGTGTCGTTGCGCCGACGGCATCGGGTTCGCCGACGTCGGTCGCGGGTGGTATCGTCGGTAGTAACTGCTTGAATATCCCCAGCGGCTCGTATGTGAAACTGAACAATTCCAACACAGGTTCGCTCACATTCGAGGACTCCAACAAGAGCTTCACCGCTATCGTTTGGGCGAACTTCGGAGGGGTTTCAAGCGATCCGCTGTTGTGGGCAAACAAGAACTGGGACAGCGGCAGCAACAAGGGCGCTCTCCTTTGTGTCAGCAGCAGTACAGGGGTGAGATTTAACGCAGGAACCGGTTCCGCTCGAATAGACAAAGACTTCTCCGGAGAGGGAAGCGGACATTGGACGTTCTATGCGGCAGTCTGCAACAATGGCTCGTTCACGTTTTATCAGGGGAAGAGTGACGGGACATCCAACACGCAGACAGCTTCGCTTTCAGGATTTACCCTTGCGAGCGGTTACCCATTCTATCTTGGGCAGGACGGCAGAGGGTCCTATAGCAGCAAGTTCGTCGGCAAACTGGATGACTTCGCGCTCTGGACGCGTCCGCTTTCCACTGTGGCCGTCAAGCGTATTTTCGAATACGGGCAGCTCGGTGCATCGATAGGCGACCTTCTGTCGGTTGAAACCAATTCCACAGTCTCCGCAGTGATGGTCGCTTCAAGTCTTGACGGCGCGGAGGGAACCGATCCAAACGGTCTGTACATTGTTGATAATACACGCACATTCACCTCGCCCGCTTCTGCGACGGTTGGCGGACACGTCTACACCTTGACGGGCTACACGCTCGAAACCTTCAACACCACGACTGGCGCGTGGGATTCCGACGGGGAGGGCGTGCATGTCGGCGCGTCCTACGTCCACACGAGCAGCGCGAACGACACGGACGTGCGCATCACGTGGCAGTGGATGGACGCTGACGAGCCCACGATTGCGGTGTGGACCGGCGCGGCGAACAACAACACTTTCACCGACCCCGCCAACTGGAGCTGCACGAACACCATTGGACAGGCGACGGTCAATGCAGTCCCGCCGGATGAAAGAACGGTCAAGTACATCCTCGCGGCGGACGCGGACTGGACGTCGACGAACCTGACGCTCGCCGCAGGCGTGACGCTCGACCTGAACGGACACAACCTGGCGGTCGAGAACATTACAGGTAGTGGGACAGTCGTCGATCTTGCCAACGATCAGAGCGTTATTCTCGCGCCGGATGGCGCCATCTATCAGAAGATCCAGTACGTCCAGGCTACGCAGGAAGGCGCGAACAACAAAAGCACTGCTGCGATAAACAAAATCCAGTATGTCGATACGGGCTACAACCATACTTCCAACACCGTGGTTGACATCCGCGTGGAGTTTCAGGACGTCAGTTATTCCGACAACTACGGATATGCCGTCTTCTACGGCTGTCGTTACCTCAGCACCAGTGCCGCAACGGCTTGTCAGCTGGGCGGCTGGATCCATAGCAGCAAATTCTACTATTACGACACGGGCGAGCACGACGGCTCGGCGGCGAAAGTCAACACGATATACGACGTGCATCTGGACAAGGGCGGCGCCAGCTACGCCAACTATGCGGACGGCACTCGCGCGGCAGGCCTCGGTACCGGCAACAAGAATGGCCCCAACACGTGGGGAACCGACTATATCTTCGCCAACAACCAGGTGTCGAACGGCGGCAAGTACTGGCCGTGCAAGTGCAAGGTCTATTCCTGCACGGTGTGTGAGGGTGATGAACCCAAGCGCGATTTCGTCCCTGTGATATGCATTTCGGGAGCGAACGCGGGCAAGGCCGGATTCTGGTGCACGGTCACGGAGGCGTTCTACGGCAACAGCGGCTACGGGACGCTCACCGCTGGCCCTGCGAAGAAGTCCGCCACCCCTGCCGCGAGTTCGTTGACGATCACCGTTGGTGAGAATGAGACGCTGTCGCTTGCAAACGTTGCTCAGATCGGCGGTAACATCGAGGTCGTGAAGGCGGGTGCGGGTACGCTCACCGTGCCGACGACGGGCGTGTACTTCACGGGCGGAGTCGACGTGCAGGCGGGTACGCTCTCCATTCCCGGCCCGGTGACGTCGCTCGAAGGCTCGAACCTTGGCAACGTCACGGTTGCGTCCGGCGCGAAGGCGACGATCCCTGCCACGGACGGCGCGAAGTACGGTGAAGCATTTACGCTGAACGGCGGCACGCTCGAACTCGTCTGTTCCGGCACGGCAGAGCCTGTCACGACGTACATCACGAACTCGGTTGCGCTCAACGCCGGCGCGAAGATCCGCTTCGATACGTCGTCGCTCGCATCTCTGACATTCCTCCTTTCCACGGACGGCTTCACTCTGGGCGAGGGCGTGGAAAGCGCGGTCTCGTGCGCGGAGCTTTCCGCCCCGACGGAAACGATCGCCGAGGCGAGCGGCGCGAATGGAATCCTCGTGACGGTCGTTGCGGCGCCCGTGACGGCGGTCTGGACAGGCGCGGCGAACAACAACGACTTCAACGACCCGGACAACTGGAGCTGCACAAACGTCCTCGGCGGTGCGTTGTCGGGCGCGGTGCCGAACGCGGACACGGTGAAGTACACCCTCGCGGCGGACGCGGACTGGACGTCAACGAACTTGACGCTCGCCGCAGGCGTGACTCTCGACCTGAACGGACACAACCTTGTTGTCACGAACATTACGGGCGGCGCGATTCTCGATACGACGGACGGCTACATCGGTACCGACGGCCACAACCTCTTCATCGGTTCCGACGGCACGTTCTATCTCGAGATGGAATACCTCCAGTCGCACAGGACGACCAGCACCAGCTACAACTACGGTTCACAGTACATCGACACCGGCTACCGCCACAACGCAAACACGGTCGTTGACATGAAGGTGGCGATTTCGGACACGCCTGGAAACTGGTACGCCTACTATGGTTCGCGGACGGGAGAAGGCGCCCAAAACGAGCTTGCCGGATGGGTTTACAACGGCAATCATTGGAAAGGCGTTGGCGGAGTCAAAGGTTCTACGAGCTGGTCATATACGAAGAATACCCCGTTCCTCGTGCGCCTTGACGGTGCTGCGGGTGCAACAGTCCAGCTTGGCGCCAATACTTTTACGCACGCAAATGCGGTAACGGACTCCGGGAAGAACGACTTCCTCTTCAACGTCAACCAGTCAGGCGCCAGCGATTCTTGGCAGGCGCAGGCGAAAATCTACTACTGCACGGTGAAGGAGGGCGACACAGTGATGCGCGACTTCGTGCCCGTGAAGCGTATTTCCGACGGCAAGCCGGGAATGCTCGATAAAGAGCATGGCGTGTTCTACGTCAACGGGCGTTCATCAGAGGCCGCTCACGACTTCCTGTTCATACCCGAAAAGAAGTCCGCCACCCCCGCCGCCAGTTCGGTGACATTCTCGGTTACCGATGAAACGACGCTTTCGCTTGCGAATGTCGCGCCAATTTGCGGTAACATCAAGGTTGTGAAGGCGGGCGCGGGTACGCTGACCGTGCCGACGACGGGCGTATACTTCACGGGTGGAATCGATGTTTCGGCGGGTACGCTTTCCATCGCTGGGCCTGTGACATCGCTCGAAGGCTCGAACCTCGGCAACGTCACGGTCGCCTCCGGCGCGAAGGTGACGATCCCTGCCGCGGACGGCGCGAAGTACGGCGAGTCATTTACGCTGAATGGCGGCACGCTCGAACTCGTCTGCTCCGGCACGGCGGTGCCCGTGACGACGTACATCACCAATTCGGTTGCGCTCAACGCGGGCGCGAAGATCCGCTTCGACACGACCGCGCTCGACTCCACGCAGTTCAAACTTTCCACAACCGGCTTTACTCTGGGCGAAGGCGTGGCAAGCGCGGTCTCGTGCGCGGAGCTCTCCAGTCCGACGGAGACGATTGCCGAGGCGGACGGCGCGAACGGAATCCTCGTCACGGTTCTGACCGAGCCCGCGACGGCGACGTACACCGGGCTTGGAACAAATCCGCTCGACTTCACCGACCCCGACAACTGGGCCTGCACCAATGCCGTCGGAGGGGAGCTGACGGGCAAGATTCCCACTTCCAATACTGCGGTGACGATTCCCGGCGATACGGCGTTCCAGCTGGCAAGCGGCGGAACGATGTTCGACTGCCTGAACGTCAAGTTCGAAAACGTCACGTTCGACGACGGCGCGGACCTGCGTGGGTTCGACTTCTCCAAGCTGGCGTCCGGCTCCAGAATCGACCTTCAGGGTCGTACACTCTACGTCGCCAACGCGGCGGTCTCCGGTCTGACGATAACCGATTCTACCGGCGATACGGAGCATCCCGGCGAGCTGCACTGGACTGTCGCGTCGGGAACGTACACCAACGACAAGACGGCACTTTCGGGCAACATGAAGTTCGTCAAGGAAGGTCTCGGCACGTTTGTCGGCGCGAAGGCTCAGACGTACACCGGCGACACGATCATCGCGGCCGGCACGGCGCGTCCGCCGGATGGCAGCGGGTCCAACACCACGTACTGCCGCGATCAGTTCAAGGCGTTCGGCACGGGCAGCATCCGCGTGGCGGCGGGCGCAACGTTCGACCTCCGCGCGAACTACGCATACTACTACTGGATCAAGCTTGACGGCGGCACGCTGACCAACAGCGGGAACGACATGACGGGCACTACGCTTGGCGGCTCCGGCATCGGCGAGATCACGGCGGATTCGACGCTCAACGTCGCTCATCACATCGTGTTCCAGGGAAACACGTTCAACCTCAACGGCCATACGCTCACCGTCACCATCCCCGGCAAGCACTGGTATATTCATACTACGACGTTCACCAACGGCACGGTCAACATCACGCAGGGCGGATGGCTGCATACCGTCAAAAACGCCATCGACGCGCACACTGTCGATTTCAAGATGAACTGCGCAATCCATCTTGAGCAAAATCTCGACGTGCGGAACTACGAGGCGATTTACAGCGACTCGGGCTTCAACAGGGGTTCGGGAACGATGAATGTACACGGCACGTTCAAGCCGTCCTCGCACAACCTGTTCTACGGCTGCACCCTGCTCGACGGCTCGACAATCGACCTTACGAACCGTACTGTCGCCACTCTGCCGATGCCGACGACGGCGGTGTTTAGCAATAGCACAGCCAGCTACGTCGACGGCAAGAAGACGCTCTCGTTCGCCACCGGCAACGAGAACGGCACGACGGTGACGGTCTCGTTCGGCGGCAAGACGAAGGATGAGCTTAAGGCGATTGCGGAGAATGACGTGGATGGCAAGACCGGCATGCTCCTGACATGGACTTCGGAACCTGCGGCAGATGTCAAGTTCAAGGCCGACGCGGCAACGAGTGCGCTTGGATTCAAGGTCAAGCGCGTCGAGGGCGGTGTTCGTCTCCTGAAGAACAAAGGCCTCACGATCATCATCCAGTAAGGGCGCAAGATGAAGCTGTCGAAGATCGGCATTGAGCTGCTCTCGGCGGTTTGCGTCGCCATGCCTGTCTTCGGCGCGGCGGCGGACCGGCCGTGCACGGATGATGCTGCGCGGTTCAAGGCGGCGTGGGAGTCCCGGCGCGGCGAACCGTATGTGGAGGTCCCCGTCTCGCCGCCGGTTTTCCACGGCCATCCGCGCTTCGCGCAGAAGTATTCGCGAGCCATCATCCACTTCGCCCTGCGCGTGTTCCACAACGCCGAGACGAACGAATACGCGCTCGCCAACAGGAAGATCGCGGAGAACTGCCGCTTCTACATCGCGAACAAGGACGTGCGCAACGACCGCGACTCGTTCTACTGGAACGTCGGCGAGCTGTGCCGCATCGTGCTGCACTACGGCTCGAAGGGCGACGTCGCGCCCGGACTGCTTTCGCCGGAGGCCGAGGCCGCCTTTCTCGAGATGGCGTTCGGATATTGCCATGACATGTCGAGGCTCTCCGACGCGGCGGCGGACGGCATGAAGACCTGGCGCGTGTATGAGAGCGAGAACCACCACGTCCAGCGCAATTCCGCCCTCTGGCAGCTGATGCACGCACTGCTGAAGGCCGATCCCGCGTACGGAGCGCGGAAGCTTGCGCACGGCGGCACGCTGCGCGCGCACTACGACGCATGGGAGGAGTTCTTCTGTGCCTGGATGCGCGAGCGCGCGAAGAGGTCGATGTTCATCGAGGTACAGAGCAGAGGCTACGGCGTCCACACGATCAAGAACGTCTATCCGCTCTACGACTTCTCGGAACGCCCTGAGACGCGGCGGCTCACGAAGAACTTCATCGACCTCTTCTGGGCGCTCTGGGCCGAGGAGCAGATCGACGGCGCGTCCGGCGGCGGGATGTCGCGCGTGTATCCGAGCGGGGCTGTGAGGACGGCCACCGAGGCGTCCGCGTGGGCGTATTGGTACTTCGGGCTCAACCCGTCGCTTGCGCACAAGCCCGACGGCATGGACTACGTGTGCCTCGACAGTGCTTATCGTCCGCACCCGCTCATCGGCAGGATTGCGGCGGACGCGAAGTCGCGCGGGGTCTATGAAATCGAGATGCGTCCGCTCGGCTGGGCGTTGCCGTCAAACAAGTATCCCAACTACCGTCCAGATCCCGAGTGGGGACGCATCTACCGCTACACGTACGCGACGCCTGACTTCATCGTCGGCACGCAGATGTTTCCGCAGGCTCCGGGCGACAAGTGGTGCAAGATCAGCTCTCAGAACCGGTTCCACGGCGTGGTCTTCGGCCCCCGCGACGCGGAGATACTGCCGATTCCGGCTGTGACGGGCTACCACGCCAAGACCGCCAAGCTGCCGTCCGTCGGCTACAACGCATTCTGGTCGATGCAGAGGAGGGGAACTCTGCTCACGCGCAAGAACCGCTACGCCAGCCAGACGGGAGGCATGAGGGTGTTCTTCTCTGCGGCCGGCGGGGTTGACAAGGTCGTGCGGGACGGCGAGTGGTGGTTCACGAAGTGCGGCGGGGCGTACAGCGCGGTGCGCGTGGCGTGTGGCGAGGCGCGTCTCGTGGGGGCTGGGGCGGGTGCCGAGATTCCGTTTGACGCCAAGGGCAAGTTCCTCGTGTGCGCCGACCCGTGGACGCCCGTGATCGTGGAGACCGCTCGCGCCTGCGAGTTTAGGGACGAGGCGGAGTTCCGCGCCAAGGTCAAGGCGACCGAGCTGTCGGCCACGCCCTCCGCGCTCGACTACACGGGAATCTACGGCAGCCGGTTCCACATGCTGCTTGACCGCGACTACGGCAGCACAATCGACGGCGAGCTGTACGTGAAGAAGATCGGCTGGAGCGTGAAGAGTCCGTTTGTGAGAATGCCATGGTGCGGCGACGCGGCGGAGCTGACGTTCGGCGGCTCGACGATTCGGCTGGACTTCTCCGACAATCTTGCCGGGCAAAGTCTCACGGCAGGTGGAATCGCCGAAACCGAAGCGGAGGCTGTACGATGAAGCCAACGGCAATCCGCGCGCAACAACACGTTCTACATGTTCTACACGGACAAAAACAAAAGCTAAATCTAAAGCAAACCCCACCTCGTTCCGCAGCGTAATATCACAGCCCACGCCGTGATATTACGCTGCGGAACAGTTGTGGCAAAACAAGTGAGACGTACGCTATGGGGCCATACCCCATCGTGCGAACCCTCTCATCCACTAACCCCCAAACCATTACCCGCCCGCCGCCCTAAAAGCGCGGCGGGTGCGTTTTCAGGCCGGATCATCCCTTCATCTTTTCGGCGTAGAGCTTGAAGAGGTGGGCGACGATTTCGGGTTCGGGCGTGTCGGGCGCAAGGCCATAGGTGATCGTCCATAACGCCCGCGCCTACCGTTTACACGGCCAACGAAATCCTGTCAGAACAAACCCTCTCACGCCCCAACCGCGTCCCAGCCGTCCCCCGCCCGCCGCGCCGCAAGGTCCGCCGGGTGCGTTCATTTCATCCTACAACGATTCGCCGAATTATGGTATAATATGTGGCGTTCGGGCGCGGAGCTTCG
>CADCCQ010000088.1 GCA_902799955.1 uncultured bacterium
AGACGGTCTCCATCTCCGAGACGTCGAGGACGCCGTTCGTGTTCGAGTCCCTTCCGAACGCGACCTCGAGGTTGTTCGTCGCGGTTCCGTCGAGTTGAAGGTGCAGCTGTACGTCCCTGGCGTCCGTCCGGCACAGATGGAGGGCAACGTTGGTGGACACCTCCGTGTCGGCAAACGGCGAGACGGGCTGCATCGGCACGGGGATAGTCCGTGCGGACGCCTGCCATCCAGCCATGGCGACGAGTAGCGCCGGAAGGATGCATCGGTACACTTTCATGATGAACATTATATCACAAGTAGGCGAAGTTTGGCCGTGGAGAAGTGGAGAAAATGTAGAGGGAATGGGGAATGGGGAACGGGGAATGGGAAGAGTGTAAAGTGTAAAATGTAAAGTGTAAAATGTTGCCGACTAGGCACTAGTGACTAGCGACAAATGACTGTCAACTGACAACTCGACTTGCTGGGATTCTTTACTTCAAGAGCTTCATCAATTCATTCGCCAAGGCGGGTTCCTGCGCGGCGGCCTTGCGGCACATACCGCGCCGGCAGCGCCGCGCGCGCCGACAGCGCGCCCGCCGCGACTATCACCGCCGTTAGCATTGCCTTCATTGTCGTGTGCTTCATTGCTGGCTCCTTTTGGGGATTGTAGTTGATTGTTGGTAGTTGGTTGTGATTACCGCACGATCACCATGAAGCTGTTACTTTCGAGGTAGAGGCCGTCTGCCTTCGGCACAAGCCGCTGTCCCTTCTTGGCGGGTAGGAACGTCACGCCCTCCGGGATCGCCGACCAGGAGATGATCTGCTTGCCGTTGGCGGTCTTGGTCGCGTTCTTCGCGCTCGCCAGCACGTTGACCGTCACGCCCGACGCGAACTCGAGCGTCTTCTTGCCCGTGTCGGTGAACGCAGATGTCAGCGGCAGCGCCCCCGCACGGTTCGAGAGATCGATCTCCGCGCCGTTCATGAGGGTGCAGCCGTAGAAGTAGTCGTGCTCGGCCGGCTTGAACGTGCCATGCACGTTCAGCGGCGCGGATCCCTTGTGATAGGCGGCGCCGCTGTACCGCGGCTCATAGCCGCGCACGTCTAGCTGCGCCGCGATATCGACGGCGCAGGACACCTTGAAATCAACCGTCCGCGCATCCGTCGCGTCCACGATGGTCAGCCAGCCGCCGGACGTGATGTCGATCACGCCGTTGGTGAACGAAGTGCCATGCACGTACCAGTACTTCCCGACGTTAAGCGGAACGGTAAGCGTATGTCCGCCGAGATCGCACACCAGACTCTGGAACACGAGACTGTTTGTAATGGCGAGCGTCGAATCCGCCGTCATCGCGCCGATGCCCGAGCCGCCCCACGTGGATTTCGTCATGTCCGAAGGGCCAGTGGCCGAGAACGTGCCGCCTTCAAGCCGGATGAGGCGTCCGTCCCTATGCCGCCCATAGTATGCGTAGTTGGACCGGACGTCGAACACCGCACCCGACGCCACGGCCAGCACGTTCGTGCCGAACGCCTTCACGTTGTCCCCGCTGTACGTGGTGTTGTTGGAACCGGCCGTGTCGTGCGGCTGCGCCGTTCCCTCGGCGATGAGCGTTCCGCCGGAGTAGGTCTGGCCACGCGCCGAAACGTACTTGCCCCTGCCCTCCTTGACGACCTTCATGTTCCCCGTGAGTACAACCTTGTCGTTCGTGAGCGTATCACCCTCGGCGACATGCACGTGAAGCTCGCCGGGATGTTCCGCGTCGGTCGTCGAATCGGTGAAGCCGCTCTTGCCAGAGGTGATGGCGCTGAAGTCGTTCACGTCGAGCTTGTGTCCGCGAAGATCAACGTATGCGCCGTCGCGGAACGCGACCGTGCCGAGGCCCGTCCAGTCGCAGTCCGCCGCGAGCGCAATGTCCTCCGAAAGCAGAAGCCCGGCGTACTCAAACCCCGTCGTCGCGGGGAAGCTCATCGCCGTCGCGCCCGAAAGGCGGATGAGCGTGGAGGCGTTCGGCGCGACGTTGGGGATCTCGGTGCCTGCAGTATCCGTCACGCGCCAGTTCGCCGCATCGAGCGGATTGCCCGCCACGCCGCCGCCGATCCATTCCGCGATGCGCGTCCCAGCGGGTACGACCCGCAGGACGAGGTTGCCGTCCGACCAGTCGCGGATCACGGAATACGCCGCGTTGTCGTCAAGGCTCGTCGTCACCGCGATGTCGCCGTCCGCGAGGTTGCATCCATCCAGCACGGCGTATTCGCCCGTGCCGTTCGCGCCGAAGTCGTACGAAAGCGTTCCGCCCGGCGCAAACGCGCCGCTGATGACCTGTGCAATCGTCAGCGACAGCGTCCCGTCGATCGCCCACTTGCCGTCGCCGGAGGTGGAGGTCGTGCCCGCGCACGGCAGCGCGGATATCTTGACGATGCCGTTCGTCACGACGATGTCGCCCTTCGTCGCCGTCTTGATTGTCAGTGTTCCCGTTCCGGCCTTCACGATATCCCACGGGGACGTGAACGCCGTGCTGCTCATCGTCGCAGAGGAGGCAGACGGCGAATACAAGACGTCGTACGGCCCGTCGAACGTCACGGTCGGGCGCGTGCAAAGACCCTGGTCGGCCCTCGTGTCCGCCACGAAATAGATCGGCATCCCGTATATGTCCTTCTGAGGGACATACCAGTCGCTGGTCGAGGAGAGGTTGATCGTGTCGCCGGCGAGGAAGATCCCATAGTAGTTCTTGGTGGACTGCGAGTTGGACCTGAAAGGCCGTTCGGTCGTGAACACGAGATTCGACACGCCAAGGCGCAGCCAGCTGTTCTGCTTCTGCGCCTGGAACCCGATGCGCAGCGTGCCGGAACCGCGCGCCACAGGGTCGTTGTTTCCAAGAAGGTAGAACGACTCGGCGTCAAGCGTGCCGTCCACGTTGAGAATGTAGTTGCCGTTTACCTGGTAGTCTTTCGCGAGCGCCACGGACACCCCCTCGCCGATGCCCATGTGGGTGGCGCCCTTGTTCGTGATGCGCCGTGCGCGAAGCGTCGCCGCCGCGGTTGTCGCGGCCACATAATTCGTGCAGTTGTTGTCCGCGCCGTTGAGGAAGATGTCCGCGCCAGTGAAGTCGCTCTCGCCCTTCAGCAGCAGCGCGCGGTCGCCCGAGCGGAACTGCGTTCCCTGTCCGGCGAACATCACGTCCTCGAACGCAAGCGCACCCTCAGAGGAGACGATCCACCCGCCTTCGGATTCGCACACGCCGCCCTTCACCGCACCCTTTATCGTGAGCGAACCTTCGCCGCTCTTCATGAGCTGCGTGCAGTTCGGCGCGGCAAGGCCGGCGTTGAACGTCACGTTGAACGCGGTCGGGTTGTTGGAGACGACTCCCTCGCCCGTGAAGATCACCGGCACGTCGTAGACGAGGTCGCCCGACGGATTCGTCCACTCCGCCGTGATGTCGACGAGCGCGCCGCCCTCCCACTTGTAGACTGCCGCGGGATCGGCGATATCCGCGAGCGCCGCAAGCGCGGGCGCGAGCGGTGCATCCGGCGCGTCGGGTTCCGCCGGCGCCGCGCCCGTCGCAAGACGGAAGCCAAGGTAGTTCGCATGGCAGCCCGCCGTCGCGATACACGGCCTGTCCGCCGCGCGCTCCCACGTGCCCTTCGCCGCGAGCGCAGGCGAGCCGAGGATGCGGCACCAGCCCGTGTTGGGATCGACGGACGACGTCCATTCCGCAACGGCGCGCCGCATGTTGCCAGCGAACGCGGTCTCAAGCTCGCCCACGGTCGGAAGCCTGTATCCGGCACCCAGCCATGCAAGGAACTTCGCGATCTCGTTCTTCGAGACGTTCACGACGGGATCGTCGCCCGCGCCTTCCGCGAACGTGAACGCCTCGCCCACCGCATCCTTGTACTCCTTCCACTTCGCGTTCGTGACGGGCGTCTCGGTGAACTGCGCGAACGTCGAGGGATCGGCGCAGGTGGCGCCCTGCGACGGCGCGGGAGCCGACGCCGCAACGGTCTTCGACGTGATGGAGAACTCGTCGAAGACGCCGATGTAGCTGCCGTCCGCGTTGAATCCGTGCGCGGTGTAGGTGAGCGTGGCGCCTTCGACCTTCAACTCGCCGTAGCTCTGCACTATGCCCATGCGGACAGGCTCGGACGGGCCGAGGACATCGGTCTCCGTCACGCTCTTCTGCCGCGCCGAAAGGTAGGGGATGTCCTTGTGTCCGCCGACGAACGTGGCGTCGCCGTAGTTGGCGTTGACGTTCTGCTCTTCGTCGAGATACCCCATGCCGCCGTTCGTGAGCTGCACGATGCCGTCCTTGTGGATGCGCTCGTAACCGTGCATGTGGCCGGACAGCACCATGTCGATTCCGCCCGTCTTCGCGGTTTCGAGGAGCGCCTGGTTGTTGTTGCCGCCCCAGCACTCCAGCCAGAACGGATAGTGCTGCACGAGGATGCGGAACTTCGCCGCCTGCGCGCGCTCAGTCGCAAGCAGATCCGCGAGCCACGTCTGCGTTGCGGCGGCGGTCATCTGTCCGTGGTCTATGAAGATGAAGAGCACGTTGCCGCGATAGAGGTAGTAGTTGCCCGACGCGCTCGTACCGTATGCCGGTTCGTCAACCGCGCCCGTCTCGAAGTACGGCTTGTCCTCGGGGTGGCTCGTATCGTGGTTGCCCCACGCGACGTAGTACGGAATCGTTTTCCCGAAGATCGCGTCCGTCGAGTCGAGGATGCACGGACGGATTTCCGTTCCGTAGTTCCCGTTGGACGACATGTCGCCCGTCGAGATGCCGAAATCGACGTTGCGCGAAACGGCATGCTCAAACATTTTCGTCACATAGAGGAAGATGTCGGCGTCCCATACGTGGTAGTTTGCGCGGAGTCCCTGCTGGTTGTCGCCCCACACGGCGCAGGTGAAGGATTCGTCAGCGCTCTGCGACCAGAGCGACACAGTACCTTCCGTATTGTCCGCCGGGTCGTCGAACGTGAGCGCCTGGCCGTAGTAGCCGAGGCGGTACGGAATCGTCTGCCCGTCCGCGCCGTCGATCTCGACGTGTCCCGTGTATATCCACGTGCCGCCGTTACCCTCCACGCGCGTCATCGTGACCTTCTGCGCGTAGCCCGCGCCGTACTGCACCTCGAGTCCGTCCCAGCGCGTCGCGTCCTCGGCGTCCTTCACGCCCTCGCACATGATCGTGAAGCGGTTCGTATAGACGTTCTGCTGCCACGGCCAGGTAACGAGCACGTCGCGCGCCGCGACGGCCACGCTCACGACCTCGAACGGCGTCGCGAGCGAGACCCACGCGCTCTCAATGCCGTTCTGCGAAATCGCCTTCACGCGCGGCGTCATCGTCCCGATCGCGATGTACTTGTGCGTGAACGTCACGGACGTCCCCGACGGAACGAGCTGCGTCGTACAGTCGCCCGTGCCGTCGCCGAAGTCGATTGCGAAGGAGACGTACTCGCCGTCTGGATGCGTCGCGGAGACGGTGAACGTGACATCGTCAACAAGCGCCTTGACATCTCCCTCCGGAAGCGCGGCAAAGACGGTCGGCGCGTTTGGCGCGTTGCCGGTGAACGACGCACCCGCGCCGCCAAGCGCGGCCACCTCGTCCGGCGTGAGCGCGGAGTCGTAAGCCGCAAGCCGCGTCACGTCCGCACCGATTCCGTCGAGGAACGTCATCGTGGAGGTTGGAACAAGCGCGGTGTTGCCATTGGCAGGGAATATCTGCCCCCATGGACGGCCATCGACGTAGTAGTGGACGCGCCCGTTCGCCGCCCACGTCACGGCTACGCGGTGTGCGGACGTCCGGTCGAGCGCGTTCAAGCTCCAATAGCCCCATGTGCTTGGGAATGAACTGGCGACGAACGTTGTTGCCGGTGTAGTGGTCGTGACGAAACTTCCCGAATACGCGCTACTTGTCCCGATCACGCCGGAGGCGACATTGGCGGCGTTCTTCACGAGTACGCCGCCGTCGGTCTGCACGGCGGGGAGCGTGATGTCGAACACGTACGTCGCCGCTGCAGGACCCGCCGCGCGCACCCACTCCCAGCCACTGTCTTTCGCCGCAAGCGGCATGCCCGCAGACGTCGCAAAGCCGCCCATGCCGTCCGTTGTCCACACGCCCGCCGGGGCGACGGTGGGCACGAACGACTCGTCGGCGCGTTGCGCAAGCGGCCGCGCATGGAGTTCAGCAATCTCCGCGTCCGTCAGCACACGGTCATAAAAGGCCGCATAGGAGATGTCAACGTCCTTGTCCTCGCCGCTGTTGTCGCCGAGGAGGACGAAGAACCCGCCTTTCACCGGAATCTGCGACCCTTGCGCAGATTTACTAAGCTTCTTTGCGCCATTGACAAAGCCGACTGTTGTGTTCGACGGCCTGTCGTACGTAAGTACAACGCGCATCCATTCATCTGGCTTGACAGTCGTCGCGGCAGTAGAGCCTCCCTTGTAGCGGAAAGATATGACATTGGCCGACGTGCATTGAATCCACCACGGTCCGTCCGCATTGTCCTTTCCCTGCAAAAGTCCGTGGTAGTTGTTTACCTTGTTTGCGTTGTCTGGTATGAGCAGATCCATCACCACGGTGTAGCTGCTGTTGTTCGTGAGGTTGTGGTAGCACTTGAAGCCGTTGTTCATGCCCACGTTGACGTGGCCATCGCCGGGCAGGACGCCGTCCGTTCCTTCCGTGAAATCGGCGGAACCGGTGCGCGTGAGCTTCTCGAGGTCGTTGCCGACCGTCGCCTTCGTGACGTTCCCGGCGGGAAACGTCCACTCGCCCGTCAGCCCCGCCTTCGAGTAGTGCGGAAGTTTCGCTTCGTAAACGCCCGCTTCGTCGTAGAACTCCACATAATCAATGTAGAGCAGTTCGTCTTCGCCGCTTTCGTCTGCGCAAAGAAGGATGTGGTCTTGATTGAAATACGAAAGCGCATTGCCGTTGTTCCCGGCCTTGCCTTGGTTCGTCTCGTCCAGGAAAAGGTCCCACCTTGAAGGGCCTGCGGAGAACGTCACGGTGTGCCATGCGTAGGCAGACACCGTCTGCGAATAGCCGCCGAAGAACGAATTGCGCCCGAGAAGGTTGTCGGTCGAGCGGATGAAAAGCTGGCCGTCGCCGGTATTGCCGGGGTTGTTCCAGAAGCAGCGGTACACGTTGTTCGTAGGGGAATAGAACCGGATTTTGCACGTGAAGTTGTGATTCTTGACCTCTGCGGGAATCGGCAGCTGGATGTGCGAATACTTCGGTATCGCAATCGCGTAGTTGCCCGCGCCCAAGCCTGCGGCGGCCGCCGCGACCTTGCTATCGGGTCCGGAATAGTCGGGCGAGACCACGTACATCTGCCCGAGCGTGCCGTCGGTCACGAGTGCCGTTCCCTTGCCCTTGTTGGAGGCGTAGTAGCACGGCTTGCCTGCGCCGCCGACGGTCGCCTGCAGCACGTTCGGCGAAGTCGGGTTCGCCGGATCGTAGTTGTTGAAGTCCCACTTCGCCACAAGCTCCGCCTGCGCCGAAGAAGCCGCCGCCACGCAGAGTGCGACAGCAAGCGTACAACAGCAAGTTTTTGCGATCTTCATCGTTTTCATCCTTTCACTTCACCTGTTCCAATTTTACACTTTACACTTTACATTTTACACTCTCTACTTCGCGATGGCAGCGCGCTTGGCGAAGAACGCGATGCCGAACTTCATGATGTCGGTGATGCCCTCCGCGACGAGCGACGCGGCGTAGTTCTTCTCGTCGATCTGGCGGCGCGCCTCGGCGGCGAGCGCGTCGAGGTCGTCCGCCTCGGTTTTAGCCGCCTTCACCTCGATCACGACGGCAGGGAAGTCGCGGTGTTCCGCACGCGGCTTCAGCATGATGTCGAAGCGTCCGTAGCCGGACTCGCGGTTGGACGTGATCACGTACACGTCGCGCATGAACGAGATCATCCCCAGGACGAGCCCGTGGTAGAACCCCTCGGCGGATGCGTCGAAGTAGCTTGCGGACTCCAGGAGGAATTCCTCGATGTACGTGCGGAAGGCGTCAATGTCGCGGGTCAGAAACGTATTCTCCAGTTCGTTTTCCGCCTCGCTTGAACGGCTCGCCCGCCGCAACTTGTAGAGGATGTCCTTCAGAAATACGTGCCTGACCTCGCGGTTGGGGATCTCCACCGCACATCGCTCGTTCACGATGTCGCCCTTCGGCTTGAGGTAGCCCGCCGAGACGAGCAGGGCGTAGAGCGTCTGCGGCGTGTCGCGGATGTATTGATAGGGGCCAAGTTCGCTCGTCATGGGCACGATCGCACTCTTGTCCTTCATCAGCAGCTCAAGGGTCTTCGCCATGTCGAACGGAAGCGTCTCCACCAGCTCGGCGATGATGTCGTTCGAGCTGGTGTCGAGCCAGTACGGCTTCGCCACGCAGCCCGCGTCGAAGTAATAGAGGACACTCCACGGGTTGTACATCTCGCGCCCGCCGAACACGTACCCGTCGTACCACGAACGGATTTCGGGGAGCTTGTCCTCGCGCCCGTAGTACCGAGCCATCTCTTCGACCTCGTTCTCCATGAAGCCGAAGTACTCGCTGAACGGCTCGTCGAACACGGTGAACACCTTGAGGTTGTTGAGTCCCGAGAGCATCCCCTCCTTCGCGACGCGCAGCACACCCGTCATCACGCCCATCTTCACATGCGCGTTGTCCTTCATTGCGCCGGAAAGGAAGATGCGCATGAAGTTCACCATCTCGCGGTAGTACCCGTTCGTCGAGGCTGTCGTCACGGGCGTGTCGTATTCGTCAACGAGAACAAAAGGCGGTTCCTTGTAGTGGAGATGGAGCGCCTTCGCAAGAATGCCGAGCCCTTCGGCAAGCGTATCGGTATCGCATTTGCGCGATTTAATGGAGAGGAAGATTTCTCTTTCCTCTTCCGCAAGCGCCTGCGCAGTCTCCCCGTGCCTCGTGAACTCCTCGCCGATGCTGCTGCGAAGCATCTTCTGCGCGGACTCCCATGTGAGAGCCTTGTGGTCCTTGAAGGTGAGGTAGATGACGGGGTACTTTCCCTGCTCGGCCATCCATTCGTCCGCGTCATCGCAGTGCGCAATCGCGCGCGACTCGAAGAGGTGGCGCACGTCCGGCTCGTCCGCGCCGCGCTTCTCGAAGAAGCACTTGAGCATCTGCATCGCGGTCGTCTTGCCGAAGCGGCGCGGGCGCGTGAAGAGCACCGTGCC
>CADCCQ010000089.1 GCA_902799955.1 uncultured bacterium
ATATCTCGAGAGTGTTCACGAATGATTCCACGAGTGCGGCGAGCGAGTCCGCGTCCAGGATCGCGAGCGGCTCATGCCGGCAGAGATGGAACCTGCCCGTTTCATGGTCGCGCGAGATCGTAGCTCCCGCAGTCCCGGCGAAGAGGTGGTTCGCCTCGAGCATGGCCGAGAGCAGCTGCTCCAGTCCCTCGGGGGGCGGATCGCCGATTTCGCCGTGGACTGCGAGCCTGTCGGAGTCCGGCAGGCTCATGAGCGTCACGACCATGTCGTCCACGTTGATGACGCACGACCCGTCATCCGATGTCAATTCGACGCCGATTTTGGAACCCAGGCCGGATATTAGTTCTTCGAATGTCATTTAAACCTTTCCGCTGCAAACGGGCTGTTGATCAAAAGATGCTGAACTGTTCGTCGATTTCATGCTCCTCGGCGGCGGTAAGCCGGTCATCCGGCGGATTCGACGCGACTGACTTCAGGAACAGGAGCGCGTTCTTCACATCCACGTCGTCGCCGGCGATCTGGTCGATAGCGGCGGCGTTCACCTGCTCGAGGGCGTGGTACCATTCGGGATGGGGCGCGATCAGGTGCGTCATCGCGAGTTCGATGAACTCCTTGCGCTTCACCTCATCGGCGACGCGCTCGGCGAAACCGGCACGGGTGAGGTCGGCCATGATGTTGCCGATGTTGAACTTTAGCGACTGGACGACCGCCAGACGGTTCGCCTGCTTGGTGTACCAGTCCGGCTTCGTGAACGTCTTCACGAGGTCCGGCACGAAGCGGAAGTCCTGCATCGACTTCTCGATCTGGGCGACCTCCGCGTCGTAGAGACCGTGCTCGGCGGCGTAGTTGCCGTAGTTCGTCGTCACGTAGGTCTCGCGGTGGGCCTGGCGGCCGGCGTCCTTCGCGACTTCCTTCATCGCGTTCTTGAGGCTGAGTCCGCCGCCGCTGACGGCGCTGAACACCCCACCGAGGCCCCTGAAGGACGCCGCAAACTTCTCGCTGCCGCGCATGATCGCCTTGCCGAACCCGGCGGACACATCTTCGTATGGCTTGATCAGCGGGATAACTTCGCCGTTCATGTCCTGGCCGTCCAGAAGGGTCTCCCTGAGGTTGCTGAAGATGCTGGCGATCATCGGCTTGAGCTGGTTCACGACCAGCGAATGCACGAACTGGCGCCACTCTTCGCGGTGTTGCGAGACGGGCTCGGAAGGCGTGGCGGCGAGCGTCGCCAGAATCGAGGTTGCGTTCAGACGGGAGATTGTGGCGCCGAATCGGGCAACGAAATCTGCGTACTCGCGAATCTGGTCGAGCTGGGCGAAGACGGCCGACCTCGCTTCGGCGGAGTCGGGATTGTTCGCCCAGTTGTCGACCAAAGTGTTCAACTTGGCTTCGTAGGTCTGATTCTGCTGGTTGTCGCCCTCCTGCTGCACACCCATGTTCCCCTGCACGTAATAATTGAAGGCCCGGATGTTCTCGCTGAGAACCATCTCATCGTCGACGTTTCCGGAGGAAATCAGATCCTGGAATTGGGTGAAGACCGTCTGGAGGGTGATTCCGTTGTGAATGTCTTTCGTCCGCGTCTGGGGATCGATCATCTCTTTAATCTGCACGAGGAAGTCGGGCATCGTCTCGCCATCCTGGAGGGTGTCGGTGAGCCTCATCGACCTGAGCGCTGTCTTGATCTCCGACAGCTGCTCGTTCATGAGTCTCACCGTCTCGTCCAGACGCTGCATGCTCTGCAGCATGCTGAAGATCGGACCCGGCAGTTCCACGCCCATCTCCTGGATGAGCTGGAAGGCCGCCGACATGACGCGCCCGATGTCGGAGGCGTCCGCGCGGTCGAAGACCTCCTGCAGCGCCCTGACGAGGTCATTGCGCTTGGCGGCGAGGGTCTTCTTGCCTTCGGCCGAGAGAAGATTCTCGTAGTTTTCCAGGAACTTGGACGCTTTCTTCGCCGGAATCCAGGCGAGCGCCCACTTGAGGCTGTTGAGCTCGCTCGCCGAGAACCTGGAGGCGTTGCCGTAGTCGATCACCGTGAGGCGCGTTCCGTCGCACATCAGGTTGCCGGCGTGCACGTCGCCGTGGAAGAACCCGCCGTCGAAGATGGCCTCGAACGTCCACTTCTCGATGAAGCCGGTGAGCTGCTTCTGCCGCTGGAGGATGTCGTTGTAGGTGTCCAGGAGCGCCTCGCGCGTCGTGAGGATCTTGGTGGGGTCGCCGCTGAGGTAGTTTACGCTTCCGTCAGCGTTGCGGACCTTCTTCAGCTTGCCGAGGACCGTGTCGACCCTGGCCTTCGAGTCGGCGATGAAGCGGTCGTAGGTGACGCCGGGGGCCTTGCGGACGACAAGGGTGTTGGCGGTCGCCGCGATGAACGGGTAGAGCTCCATGCTGCGCACGCCCTCGATCTTGTCGTTGACGACGCCGGAGGTGTAGATCGAGCCCTGCTTGACGTTGTTGGCCTCAACCGTGAAGTCAAGCTCCTTGAAGATGCCCTCCAGCCGGACGTCGAACACGCCCGCCATTCCCTTCGTCCGCTTCGCGATGTCGAGGAAGAGGTCGCGCTCGCGGCGGGCGCGGGCCTGGACGTCCGGACGCAGGATCTTGACGACGCACTCCTCGCCGGCGGGGTTGTCGACCGTCACGATCTTGCAGAGGAACGCCTGGCCGACCGTCGCCGCGCCGAGGGACTTCGTCAACTCGATAGACGTGATGCGTCCGTTGGAGCGCTCGACCATGTCGAGGAGCGTGGCGCGGACCATCTCCGGCGGTATGGACGGGAGGTTGCACTTGAGGTCCGCCACCGCCTGCCGGAGGTCTTGCGGTAGCGCGGTCTGCGGCAGGCCCTGCATGAGCTTCTGCAGCACCGGGCCCGCGCCCTTGATGAGTGCGCCCAGAATCTCGCCGGAGTTGGACTCGGAGCCGGCGTAGCGCAGCAGCGAGGACGCCATGCGGTGGCGGTCGATCGGCTCCATCTTGGAGAAGTAGGTCGAAAGCGCCTCCATGAGAAGCTGACCGTAGCCGGTGTCGACGTCGAGCGTGCCGGATCCCGCGATTTCATCCAGCGTCTTCTGCCAGAGCTGCTTGTTCTTGGCAGTCGCCGTGGACTGGCGGAACGCGGTGGCGAGCTTCTCGGTGAGGACGCCCTGCATCTTCGCGAGCACCTTGTCCGAGGCCGAGGCGAGGTCGGAGGAGAATCCATTGAGGAAGTCGGCGAGCCCGGGAACGCCCGCGCCGTCGTTCGTCTCCAGCGCCTGGAAGAAGGCGTCCAGCCCGCCGGCCGCGTCCACCATGGACTTCAGCTGGATCATGCGCGCCTTGAGGGTCGTGGTGATCTCGTGGGTGCGCGGCACCACGCCGTCGACTTCGCCGCCGGTGGCCAGGCTGAAGGTGTCGAGGAGGTCCGAATCGGAGCCGAGCGAACGCAGCACGATGCCGAGTTCGTACTTGTGGGAGAGTATCGTCCGGCGCATGATGTCAGCGTCGGTCCTGCCGGCGTCGCGGTCGATGTCGTAGCGAGTCGTGTCGTCGGGCATTACGAGTTCGGCGATGAACTCGTGGACGCGGCGACGGCGCGACTGGACGAGCGTCTCGCCTTCGCGGGTCTTGTTTTCCACGGGCAGCTTGACCATCTCGTCGAGCTGGTTCCGGTCGGTCGCCTGCATCTTCCGGTAGAGTTCGAGCGTGGCCGCGCCGTTGAAGCGCGTCACGCCGTCGCCGTTGAGGCCGGCGAGCCTCTCCTTGAAGAACGCCTTCGGGTCGCCCTGGGTCTGCAGCATGCCGCGCGCGAGTTCCGTCAGGTCCGTGGTGGGCACGTGGCAGAGTTCAGTCGCGAGCGTGCCGGTGATGCCGGCGATCACGTTCAGCGCGAGCTGGCGGGCGCGGCTGGAGCCGGCGTCGAAGCCCTCCGCGTTGAAGAGCGCGAGCGCCGCCTCGCGTCCGTAGACCGTCGCGTTGGCCGCGATCTCGTCTTCGATCTGCGAGAGGAAGCCGCGCACGTCGAGGGGGCACACGATCGGGATTTCGACGTCCTTCCGGACCTTGTCGAGATGGTATTCGTGCGAATTCGACCCGTCGCGCAGCTGCCAGACGTCGATGTTCACCCGCTCCTTCGCGGTGAGGACGCCGTTCGCGACGCTGAGCGTGAACTGTACGCCGTTGTAGGTCACCTGCGACTCGGCCGGACCGTTCGGCGCGGACATCTGCTTGAGCACGTTGTAGACGGCCAGCGTCTCCGCAACATGGGCGGTCGTCGGGATCGCGGTGCGCTTGAAGAACATCGCGCCTTCCCGCTGCTCGGCGTTGAGCTGCGACATCGGATCCAGATCCTGCAGGCCTGCGGGCGGAGGGGTGTCGTCATTGGGATCCGGGTGCTTGATGAGATCGACCACACCCTTGCGCATGAGGGAGAGCTTATTCGAGAAGTCGTCTGCGGTGGTCTCGTAGACGTGCTTGTGGAGGACTCGCAGGCACACCTCGTCGACGCTCCCCGCATCGCACCTGCCGATCACGTACAGGTTGGAGAGGATTGAAAAGAGCGAGGAGACCTTCGAGGTCATACGGCTGTCCGCCAACCCTGGATTAGGTTCGTTTGCTACGTTCTCCTGATTCGGTTCGTTTGCTACGTTCTCCTGTTTCGGTTCGTTTGCTACGTTGCAGAACTGGGCGATCCTCTCGGGAGTGAGCCCGTTCCTGAGGAGCATGATGTAGTTCTCGCCGGGATTGGGGTTCACGAACCCCGCGTCCGCGTTGATCAGCTCCCCGTTGGCGCGTTCGCCACCTAACTTCGATAGGTCCTGCAGCAGAAGCGCCGTCGGCAGATTGATGCTGCCGTCGAGCGGCAGATCGCCGTTGAGGAGCGACGCCTGAAGTCCCCTCAGCGCGGCGCCGTCGATCATCATGAGCGTTTTCAAATCGTCACCGAGGGGCTCCCGCTGGCTCAGCCACCGCTCCATCAGCTGGTTGGCGGCGGCGGGATTGCTGCGCTGGAGCTGCAAGTATTCGAGGCGGGCGTTGGAAATCATCATTCCGAGGACTATCGTCTTCAGCGCTTCGAGCTTCCCCTGCCTGCGGACGTATTCAAGGTCGAGTCCGAAGATGTTGTTGCCGCGCTTCAGGACTTCGCCCGGAAGGAGTTCGCCGACCGGCCGTGCCTCCGCCCGGGCGACCACCGCGAAGCGGTTGATCTCGGCCGGGAAGGCATCCCTGATCGCCGCCTTGAGCGCCGTCATCCCGGCGGGTCCGGTGTACTTCTCGACATCGAGCGCGACGCCGTTCTGGAGCGTCGCCAGCTCGGCGACGCAGGCGGCGGTGCGCCTGGCGACCGCGGCCTTCAGCGCCGCGGCGACGATGAGCTCGCCGGTCTTCTCGCCGTTGATCTCCTTGAACCCCAGGATGTTGTTGTCATCGTCGATATCCAGGTACGGCCTCGCCTCCTCGAGTTCGTAGAAGACGTCGAGCGCCATCGTCTTGAGCTCGGGGTTGTCGGCGTTGATCGTCCTGCCGATCGCGGTCTGGGCGCGTATGGTGCGCGACAGCTCGTCGAAGGACGCGAACCCGGCGCCGCCCTGTCCCGCAAAGGGATTCGCCGCGTTGGTGGCGGATGCGTTGTAGTCCGTCGGCACCGCCGGCAGGGCGATGCGGTAGTCGGCGTCGCCATCCAGCTTGCCGCCGAGGCCGCCGAACGCTTTGGCGAAGAAGTTCTGCTTCGGGGCGCGGCTCGGACCCGGATTCGCCAGCTTCTCCATGAACTTGCCGACGGCGCCGTCAAGTCTGGACATGAACGCCGCGAGCCCCTCGCGGGTGATCGGACGGCTGTCGCCCTGCACGTTCTGGAGGCCATCCTTGAGGGCGCCTATCCTGGCGATCGCGTCGTCCACGTCGGCGCGCTGGGCTTCGCTCAGCGGAACGCGGACGCCGTTGACCGACACGCCGTTGTTCCGGATGTCCTGGAGCGTGGCGATGTGCGCGTCGGCCTTCCGGGAGAACGTGTCCTGGATGTTCTGGCGCTCGTAGTTCGCGAAGGTGCCGAAGATGGGCGCAAGCTCTTCGGCGAGGACCCCGCCGATGCCCTGGCTCAGGTCCGTCCCGCTGTCGATGCCGCTTACGACCGTCTGGATTATGCGACGGAGCCTGCCCTCGGCGAGGTTCCTGAACTCCAGCGCCTGAGCGTCGTTCCCCCATCCGCGCGCCTGCGAGAGCAGATTGTTGACGACATCCGCGAAATCGGAAACCGCCTTGGCCACGGGACCGTACCCGGGCTTTCCGATCGCCGCCCGGTCGACGGCCTCGGTTGAGAGGAGTCCGCTCGCGGAAAGCATCGCGGTGCGGGCGCCCTCGGAGAACGTCCTGAACGCCAGCACCGGGAAGCGCAGCGACTTCAGTCCTGTCGCGAACGCCACGGCGTCCTCCGCCGTCGGCTTGTCATTGAGCGAGGTCAGGACGTCGATGGCGCGCCGGGCAAAGGCCTTCACCGCCGTCGTAAGCTCCTTGGCCGCCCTTTCGGACACCTCCCCCGAGATGATGAAGTTGGACCGCAGGTCCGCGAGGTAGGTGTTGGTCCGCACCATGAAATCCCTCACGACGTACGCGAGCCCGTTCATTCCCGCCGCGTCCAGCCTGCCGGCAGCTGCGTTGCACTTCGCCGCGATGTCATTGAAGGACTTCTTGAAGTCGACCGCCAGGAAGAGGTTCGACTGGACGCGCGCGAGCGTGCGCTGGCGCAGGTTTTCGATCTGCGTGGCGAAGTCCCTTTCGTACTGGTCGGGCGTCTTCTCGAGACGCGCCGCGGGATCGTCCGCGAGGTGGCGCAGTTCGCCGATGAGTCCGTTGAAAAGCCCGGTGACGGACACCTGGAGGGAGTTCATGTTCTCTTCGCCGATGCGCGCGGACACGTTCGGCGCTTCGACATACTGCTTGATCTCGGCGAGCTTGGCGGCGGCCATCTTGGTGATGGAACCAGTCACAGGATCCATCTTGGCCGCGAAAAGACGGCGACGTTCGGCCTGCTCGACCTTGTCGGCGAAGGCGTCGCTCGTCTTCACGCCAGAGAACGAGACGAGCGAGCGCTCGCCCTCCGTCGAGATCCTGAGCGTCAGCGAGCATTCCACGCTGCTCTCCGGCTTGGTCGAGAGCGTGACGTCGATCGATCCGTCGTCGTTGAGCGTCAGGGTGCAGTCGCATCCCTGCTTGAGGCCCTCACGGAGCTTGCCGTCGAGATGCAGATCCTCCGCGATACCGCCCACGAGCCGGCCGAGGTCGAGCATCATCGCGGCCTTGACGGCGGTGGACTGCACGCCGGCCCCTCCGCAGACCGTGTCGACATGGGAGGCGACGCAGCGTTGAAGCGAAATGACCGATCCGTCTGGATTGACCACCTTGACGAGGGGCCTCGCTTCGCCGCGGGAACGCATGTTCGCGGTGAAACTCTCGTCCATGCTCCTGCTGTTGTCCGACGGCTTCGGCTGGCCCTTGAGGAACACGGTCGTGTCGAACTTGTCCGCGCCGATCGAGAACCCCGGCACGGACGTGAGGTTCGTCCCGTTCTGGACGAGCGTCTGTCCGTTCGCGATGGAAGCCTGGAACTCGGCGCGGACGGCGTTCATCTTCTCCTGCGAAAGGCCCACGGCGGCGGGCTGCGGGACGCCGGGCTGCCTGGAGCTGAAGACGAGCGGAGAGGAGGCGTTCTCCTGTGCATCATGGACGATTCCGGGCAGTGCCTCGGCGATTTTCGCCTTGAATGCATCGAAGGTCATCCCCGGCTCGATCATGCCCATGGCGCGCTTGTGGAACTGCGCGCAGAATCCGGGACCGAGGAACTTCCCCGTCGAGTCCGTATATTCCTCGATAGCCACCTCGATCGCAAAATCCGCCCCCGGCATCTCAGCATCGAGCTGCGAAGCCTCGCGGATGAACTTGTCGACCGTCGCGACGATCGACGCCTTCGCCTTGGCGCGCGCCCTCTCCGTCGTCGCCGCCTCGAGCTTCGCGCCGCACTTGGCGAGGTCGCCTTCGAGCTTCTCCACCATCCTCTGGACGGTGTTCGTCTTCCCGTGGAGGGAGGCGTTGGCGCAGAGTTTGGCGATGAGCTTTTCGGCGTTGTCGATCTTCGCGCTCCCGGCCGGGAGCGCCTCGAGCGCAGCCTGCGCATGCGCCTTCTGGGCCTTTGTGACGAGCTGCTTCACCGTCCGCGCCGTAATCGGACGGTAGATTTCCATGTCCTTCCCGAAGTTGCCGGTTGCGTCCGTCGCACCGAACAGCGTCGTAAAAATCTCGTCCAGGGCCTTCTGCTGGGCCTGGCCGATCAATCCGCCGCCTTCGGACAGAATCTTCTTGAGGGAGTTCGCGAGCGCGCTCCTGATGATGGCGTTCTGCCTCCCCAGCTCCGTCGGCGTCTCGTTCTGGAAGTAGTTGTGGTCGCCGAGACCCATCTGGTCCGCATTGCGATTGACCGCGAACTTGCCGGTCTGCGTGTCGAATACAACCCCCTTGTCGAGGTCGCCCTTGCCGAATTTGCTCGTCATGTTGACGAGGCTCTGCGAAATACCGTCTAACATGTTCAACTCTCCTTCCTTAGGATTGCGGATGCATTATACCATTTTTTACACTTTGATTGGATGGTTTGAAATTGTTTCTACTGGATCGCACTCTTTCCCGATCACGCTTCATTGGCGCGTTGCGCGATGTTCGCGGTCAGGTCCTGGCCGAAGTGGGTTTCGGCGATGACCGCCTCCTCGCCGCTCAGGTCGAAGACGATCTCCTGCTTCCAGCTGAAGCCGCCGATGGGCATGGTGTAATCCTCTATTTCCTCGCCGTTCGCGAAACGAAGCAAGCATTCGTTCACCAACGTCATCTTGGCGCTCTTCCGGTCCTCCGACACCTCGAGCGAAATCCTGGGGTTGTAGACTTGGTATATCTGGTTCTCATCCACCGCCTTTCCGACGAACATCGCGGCGCCCGGCAGTTGCATGGCGTTAATCTCCTTTTCACTCACAGGGTCCGTCAGTGGCTTCCGCTGCGCCATCATGATGAACGTGCTCATGCTCATCTGGGTGAAGAAGCAGGAGAGCGCCTTGCGGTGCTGGATGTTCGCGACCTTGGCCTGGAAGTCGTTCAGCGTAGGGGAGAAGCTGCCTGTCTATTTCCGCGAACCTCGGGTCGCCGGGCTTGAAATCGCGGAACGGCGCGATCATCGACTTGACACGGCGCACCTTTGCTTCAGGGTCGAAGCCCTTAGTGATGGCAAAGACGGCGGCGCGAGCGAGGGTTCTCAAGCCCCATTCGTCCAGCCCCGAGCCGAACCGCGTGACGAGACTCCATGCCGTCTGGCGCTCCGATGGAGAAAGCGGGCGGAAGGTACTGAAATCACGGTTGACAATCTTGCCGGCGGCCGCGAAGAATGACGATGCGGTGTCGATGGCGTCGGTGATGATGTAGGGCCTCAGCGCCTTGTTGACGGCCATGATGCGACGCGCCGTGAGGGGCTTGCCGCAGTTGTAGTCGTCGAGAACCATCGCCTTCCTGACGCTCGCCGGTATCCTGTTCTCGCCGCCGAACATGTCGGCGACGGCCTTCTTGAAAGCCTCGCGCGTCTTGTCGTTGGCAGACCTTTCGGCATCCGTGCGGTCCCGGCTGTAGGCGTGGTCACCGTTCGCCACCGTGATGTTGCGCCCCGCGAGCGGCGCCTTTTCGCCCTTCTCGCCTTCAACGATGCGGGCGACGGCCTTGCTGCTCGCCGCGTTCGCCTGCGACTGGGCGAATTCGAGGAACTTGTTGAACTGCGCATTTATTTCAAGTGCCATGGTCTTGCCTCCTTTTCGTTGTAGTTTCGAAGTCTTTTCTACCCTGTTTACACGCCATGCTGCGAAAGGTTACAATGTATCGTCGGTCGATCTACGATCGCGCTCACTCCGAACAGATACGTGAACATGACGCTGTTGGCAACATAAGTCCGCGTCGTAAGCGCTTCCGTAGAGATCTGGTTTATGAAGTATATTGTCACGGCCTGCGAAAGGCAGTAGGACATCTCCTCGCCGATAGCGGGAAGCCCGATTTTGAAAATGCCCGTGAACTCACGCCAGGGGAACGGCCTGAACCAGACACGCGGGTAACGGCGGATGTGGACTCTGGTGTGATGGACCAGTAGGATCATCATCGACACGCCCTGGCTCGCCGCCGTCGCCCATGCCGCGCCGACAACGCCAAGCGCGGGACATCCGCAATGCCCGTATATCAAGAGGTAGTTGCCGACGACATTGACTATGTTGGCGACCGCAGTGGCGACCATCGGCGACCGGACGCGGTCGACGCTTCGCAGGGACGAGCTGAACGTAAAGCCCAGCGCCTGAAAGAACGAAAACGCACCGGTTATGCGCAGATAGGCCGCTCCTTCCGCCATAAGCTCTTCGCGAAGCCCCATCATCCGCAGAATCGTCTCTGCATTGAGGCAAAGGAACGCGCTCACGCCAAAGCCAAGCAATGCATTGAATATCAAGGCGACGCCGACGACCTGGACGAGACGTTTGCGAAGCCCCGCCCCGTGATACTGCGCGCAGACGACCGCGACGCCAGAAGCCGCAAAACGGTAGACAAGGAACACCAGCATGACGATCTGGCTTGCAAGGCCCACCGCAGCCACCGCGCCGTCGCCGCAGCTCGACAGCATGAACATGTCGACGAAGCCAACGAGCGCGACAAGGGCAATCTCCATGAAAATGGGGATTGTCAGACGCATCAACTGCCGCCGCAGGGGTTCCATCTTTTTAATAGTATAGCAAATTTTTTTGGTATAATAGCGTCATGACCACGACACGACGCAACTTTGTGACGAAGGCCGCCGCCTTTACACTTCTTTCCTGCAAGGGGTCGAGACTTCTCGCCGCAGCCGGGGAAAAGCGCCTCAACATCCTATACATCATGACCGACGACCACGCCGCGCACGCAATAGGCGCGTATGGGTCGCGGATAAACAAGACGCCGAACATCGACCGGCTCGCGCGGGAGGGAATGCTGCTCAAGAACTGCTTCTGCACAAACCCGATATGCACGCCGAGCCGCGCCGGAATCCTCACCGGCGAATACAGCCACAAAAACGGCGTCCCCGTCTTCAACGACATCTCGACGGACATCAAGACCGTCGGCGGCTACATGCGCGACGCGGGCTACTACTCGGCCTTCATCGGCAAATGGCACCTCGGCGGCCCCAAGACGGTGCGCGAGGCCGACTGGGACCGCTGGATGGTCTACGCGAACCAGGGCGTCTACTTCGACCCGTGGTTCTGGGAGAAAAAGGACGGCAAGATCGTCAAGACGGAGTACCGCGGCGAATACGCCACGGAAAACATAACGAAGGTTACGGAAGGCGTGATTGACGGCGCCCTTGCGACGGGAAAGCCCTTCTTCGTCATGATGCACCACAAGGCGCCGCACCGCAACTGGCTGCCAAGCGACAAGTACAGGGCCGCGTTCCGCAAGCTGACGCTCAGTGACATCCCGCCGCCAGACACCCTCTTCGACGACTGGAAAGGACGCGCCTCGCCGATAAGGACGACGGCGATGACGCTCCTCCACCACATGCGCCTCAAGGAAGACCTGAAGCTCGCGGAATACTTTGCCGACGGCGGCAAGTTCGAGTTCGAGGGACGCAGCTACGAGGGTGCGAAGGACGCCTCCGGCAAGTTCATCGACGCGTGGCCCGAGGGAATGGACGACCGCGCAAAGACCGCCCTTTCCTATCTCCGCTACATGCAGGACTACCTCGCCTGCGTCCAGTCTGTCGACGATTCCGTCGGCGACATCTACGACTACCTCGCGAAAAAAGGGATTCTCGACAGCACCGTCGTGATCTACACTTCCGACCAGGGGTTCTTCCTCGGCGACCACGGGCTATACGACAAGCGCTTCATCATGGACGAGGTCGCGCGCATGCCTTTTCTCGCGCGCTGCCCCGCGATCATCGCGCCGGGGAGCGTCAACTCCGACATCGTCACCAACATCGACTTCTCGCCGACGTTCCTCGACATTGCAGACGAGCCAAGGCCCGGCCGCATGCAGGGCGAGAGCTTCCTCGGGAACCTCAAGGGGCGGACGCCAGGTTCGTGGCGCGAAGACTGCTACATGCGCTACTACGTCGAAGGCGGGGAGCATGCGACGAGCGCGTGGTACGGCATCCGCACGAAGACCGACGCGCTCGTCTACTACTACAAGCGCAACGAGTGGGAGTACTTCGACATCGTGAAGGATCCCGACGAAGTAAATAACGAATACTCCAACCCCGCCTACCAGGAGCGAATCAACTTCCTAAAGAAGCGCATCGCAGAACTAAAGAAAAAGC
>CADCCQ010000090.1 GCA_902799955.1 uncultured bacterium
CAAGCTCGACCGCATCAGCCGCAACAAGCGCGACTTCTGGAACCTCGTACACGAGTTCAGGCAGTACAACGTGACCATCGTCACCGCCACGCAGTTCGTTGAGATGCAGACGAGCGGCGGACGCGCCGCGACAGGCGTCCTTATGGACTTCGCGGAGTACGAGCGGGAGATCGACTCCGAGCGCATCAACGGGCAGATCCGCGCCGCACGGATGGCGGGACGCTGGGCATCCGCCGCCACGCCCTACGGCTACGCCAAGACGCAACACGCAGAGCTCGTCGTGGACGAGGAGGCGGCGAAGCGCGTCCGCTTCATCTTCGAGAGGTATCTCGTCATCAAGAGCGCGAGGCAGGTCGCCATCGAGCTTAACGAGCGTTTCGGCGACAAGGAGCCGGGCAAGCCGTGGCGGACGGCGAACGTCTACCGCATCCTCGAAAACATTGCCTACAAGGGCTACGTCATGTACAAGGATCGGGAGTACAAGGGCATACACAAGCCGCTCGTCACGGAGGAGGTCTGGGCGAAGGCCCGCGAGATCGCGGCGGAGAACACCGTGTGCGCGGGCGGCGAGAGGCGGATCGTCACCATCGCGGAGTTCAAGGGAATACTCAAGTGCGGGCATTGCGGCGGCGCGATGGCACCGACGTTCACGAACAAGCGCGGGCGGCGGTACGTGTACTACAAGTGCCAGAAGGACGACACCCGCGCCGTTTCGACCTGCCCGATAAGGTCGATTGCATCGAACGAGATCGAACGGCCCGTCTGGAACGAGATCGGACGCATCCTGCGGACGCAGGCGTTCCAGGGCGCACTCGCCGCCGTCAAGCCGGAGCTCGCCGCGAAGGCGGGCGAAACCGCCCTCGGCGACCTCGCGGGATTCATCGAGCAACTCTACCCGGTCGAGCGCAGCCGGGTGGTACACGCGCTCATCAAGGAGATCCGCCTGACCACGGGCGGGCTTGACATAGTGTTCCGATCCGGCGGCGCGACCGGGCTTGCGGAGGAGATGAGAAATGACAACGTATAGAACCCTGCCAGACGGCAACATACTCGTACACGTGCCGATGCGGCTCGTGCGCAAGCAGAGCGGAGTCCGCCTCCTTGCGACCGAGGCCCTCGCGCTCGGACTCAAGTACCGACGCGTCGCGCTGACGGACGAGTTCCCGTCGCGTTTCAAGATGGCGCAGCACTACGGATTCGACTCGTCCTACCTCACGCGGATGATCCGACTCGGCTACCTCTCGCCGGTCATCGTCGAGAAGATGGCGCGTGGCGAGCTCGCGCACGTCACGATCCAGCGGCTCCAGCAGATTCAGACCCCTGTCTGGGCGGAGCAGCACAGGGAGCTCGGCATCGAGTGAGCGGTTGCGGGGCGCAGAAACACAGAGGCCGTCGGGAGCGATCCCGGCGGCCTCTTTTCATTTCCGCTTCGATGCGAGCCGTCGTTGCAGGAACGGCTTGATCGAGAACGCTATCACCGCGTTGATTTTTCTCTCCTGACCACCGGTAATGCCGTCCTTGTCGCGCTTGTTGAACATATCGAGCATGAAACCGTAGTCGCCCTCCGAAACCGCACCTTGTTCGAGAAGGTAAAGCAGGAACTTCCGAGAGAAGAACTTGGTGTCGAGTTCGATGTACTCCCGCTTCGTGATCGCCTCGTAGAGCCTGAACATCCGTTCCTGCACATCAACCTCCGACGAGAGGTCTTTGCGCCCGAACTTCTTGATGCACTCGCTGCCGATTGGGCCGAACGTGGTTCCGTTGTTCCGGTTCCGGATGTAGAAGAGATAGCGGATTCCCTCGTGGCCGCACATACAGTTCGTCTCGGCGGACTCGTCCTCCTCGCAGTCGCATATGTCCCATTCGAGAACCGCCGTCTCCCAGCGGTCGGAGACCGAGGCCTTCACAATGGGCTCGATCAGATTCTTGGTGTACGCAGAGTTTCTCCTTGGCATGGCATTTCCCTCAATCCACGTGTGTCCGGTAGTTCCTCTTCTGACCAAACTTTCCATCGCACTTGTCTGCGAAATCAGCGGCATCCATGTCCCTCATCGGCTTGATGTCGTTGCCGTCAAGTTTTGCCGAGGGAAAAAGCTTCAGTATTACATCGGCGAGGCTTTCGCCCGTAAAATTGTCGACGAATCGACTGTCCTCGCATCCGTACCAGTGGGTTACGAACTCCGCGTAAGGTCTGTCTGGCTTTCCATTCTTGGACGATGCTTCCGTCAGAGCCGTGATGTGTCGGTAGATTTGTCGCTCCGAGAGGCGCTTCCTGCTTGGAGATGCGTTATGCTTGTACATCCAGTCGGCTATCCACTTTATCGGGGGTCGGCCGACCCGTTTCTCGCGGCGAAGGTTCTCAAACCATTCCGCCATCATCTTTAGGTAGTGCGGCGCGTACATCTGGATAGGCCACCGCTTCGGGTTGCCCTTTGCACGCCTTTCCTTCGGCTCGCTATCGCGGCGGCCCCCGCCCTGGGGCATGGGAATCTTCTCTTCAACGACCTCGTTGGCAAATTGCAACGTTCCGTCTTTGACGAAGAGTAGGCGTGAAAGGTAGATCACGCGGGTCGCCAATGACGATGGCAGGGTTTCCGGGTTGTTCTGACCGATGATGAGAACGGACTTGGGTGCGCTTTCAAGGGCGCGGTACATCCCTGCCGTCGGTACGCAGGCGAAGTACACGTCGTAACCGCGCAGCTTGCCAAACTGCCAGCCGGTCTTCTTGAACTGCCTGCTGATCTTGCAGCCAAGTCCTCTCGACATGAATTCAGCAAGCGCGTTGTGGTCTATGGCGTAATCCTTGTTGACGTACTTCACCTCGGTGACCTTTGATTCGTTGCCGTCGGGGAAACGGATTTGGATTTCACCGTTCGGGCTGATGTTGGGGTCGGCCTCTCTGTAGATGCCTTCCTTTATGAACGGATTGTTCTGACCTCCAAGTTCATCGAGAGTGACTACAAGGTGTCCGCTGTCGAGAAACTCGGCAAACTCGTCCGGGGCGTCGTTGTAGATTTTTGCTTCTGGTGTTGCCATTACTCTTCACCTCTTCATGGTTTAGTTTTTCATTTGTCGTTCCTTTGTTTGACCGGTGAACCCGTAGTTTGCCCGTTTAAGCGTTCTCCTGCCCCGTAGGCGCGTCCTCTCCGTCGGCCGGGGGATTTGCCGTCCCCTCGGCAGGAACGCCAGCAAGGGCGTTCTTGACGCTTTCCGGCGGCGGCTGGACCTTTGGCTCGTGGACGATGTCGCGGCGAACCATCTTGAATAGCGGAAGATCCTCGTAGACCTCGTCGAGGCGCGTGATGTCGTAGACAACCGTTGTATGCCCCTTGTAGTCTATTCCGTTCTCCTCAAGGTAGTTTCGCAGCTGGATGTAAAAATATGGTCCAGTTCGCCTGACCTTGAAGCCACGGCGGTCTTCGCCGGGCTTCACGATTGCCCCAAGGTCGCGCTCGCCGGCCTTGAAGAGCACGACGGTGCTTTCCGCCGTGATATTCATCATCGCCGCCGTCTCTGGGGTGAAGTTCAGCCTACCCGTGGCTTGCACGGTGGCCTTTGCGGTCTTCGACAGGCGTTCGCCGTCGAGGATCTCGAGATTGTCTTTAAATGCCATTGTTCTTCCTCCTGATTCTTTGAAACGGCGAGTATTATATCATATTTAGCATAGCGAGGCAACGCGGAGTGCATAATTCGCCGCAACTTGCACAAATTATTATGGTAAAAAGATGGTAAAAGGCGTGAATGATGGTAATTGGGTAGTAGTCAAGGGTAAACAATTACCATAGAATCGACATTTGACGTTGCGTTTGAAAATAATGTCACTATGTCAAATGTCAAAATGTCAAGATCAAGGGCGATTCACGCAGGGATGCATTTTGACATTCGGTTTTTGACGCATATTTAGATCAAAAAGAAGCCATTGGCGAGACCTCCGGCGCGGTGCCGGAGGCGAAACCGAAAGGAACGCCAATGGCAAGAAAACATAAGTTCACGCGCCCGGACAATCCGTTTACGACGGAAGTCCTGGACGACATAGAAGCGAAGGTAAATGTGGCGATGACCAAGTTCAGGGTTCTCGCCAACGAGGAGAAGCGGCAGTCTCGCCGCCATGAGGTCACAAGCCGGCTCAAGGCCGCAGTCATGAAGGCGCACGGGAAGTTCAAGCCGAACAACCGCTGCTCCTTCCCGAGCTACGCCGACGTGTTCATCGTCCGCGAACTGGGACACTGTCTGCGTCACCTCGCCTACGTGGTCGAGCAGGAGAATGCTACGGTGTCGTGCGACCGCAAGATCTCCGGCAGCGACGAGGACGCTCCGACGTTCGTGGCGGGGCTGCCCGACCCCCGCGACCATTTCGCGGAGGGACTCCTCAAGTTCGACTTCGACATCGTGGAAAGGATGCTCAAGGAGCAGAACCCCGTCTACGCGAGGATCTTCTCGCTCCGCCGCGAGGGCTACAAGCTCTGCGAGATCCATCCGATCATCGGGGTGCCGCAATGGATGCTCTACGACATCCTGTGGCCGGCGACTGTGAACGCCGTGCGCCGGATCTACGACCACGGCCGCTGAAAGAAAGTTTACGGAACTTTCCGAGGCGGCGGCAATAAACATCCACCGTGGGCGGGCGAGAACGTCTCTCCCCGCCCGAAACCCGAAAGGAAAACACATGAAAGACAACAACTGGTTCATCGACATCGATGAGAAAGAGTACCATGCGGGCGCGCTCGGCAACGGCGGTACCTACATGAGTTCGCACAACCTCGCGCTCATGCGCGACAACCCGCACACGTTCGAGCTGCTCATGAAAGGCAGGCTCCCGTGCACCGAGTCGCCAGCCCTCGCGTTTGGCCGTGCGCTCCATTGCTTCACGCTCGAGCCGACGGAGGCATGGAACGCCCGCTACCTCGTGAGCGACGGCCCGATCAACGAGAAGACCGGCGCACCCTACGGACGCGCCACGGCGAAGTACGCGCAGTTCCTCGCCGAGCAGACGAAGGAGATCGTCTCGACGCACGACTTCGGGCTGATCGAGGGGATGGCGGAGAGCGTCTGGAGCCACAAGGAGGCGCACGAGCTTCTGGCGAGCGGCGAACCCGAGCGCACGATCCGCCTTGAGGAAGGCGAGGTCGACGTTCCCGCGCAGGCGCGTATCGACTGGTTCAACCCCGACTATGGCATTGTGGATCTCAAGAGCACCGGGGACGACATCCGCTGGTTCTCGAAGGCGGCGCACGATTACGGATACGCTTTCCAGGCGGCGTTCTACCGCAAGCTTCTCGAGCTCAAGAGCGGGAAGAAGTACCCGGCATTCTTGATAGCGGTCGAGAAAAAGGCCCCGTTCACCGTGGGCGTGTTCAAGTTCGCGGATGACGTTCTCGATCAGGCCGAGGCCATCAACCGCGAAACGCTGCGCGAGTTCGCGGACTGCCGCGATTCGGGCGTGTTCCCGACGCGCTTCGAGGAGACGCAGCTCATCGACAGGCTCTGAAACATCAACAAAAAAAACAGAAAGGACAATCATGTCTCTACTCCAGAAACTCACGACCGGCAAGACTCCCTCGCCCCCTCGCATACTCCTGTATGGCGATGCCGGGGTCGGAAAGAGCTCGTTTGCCGCGACTGCTCCGAAGCCCGTGATCCTCGCCCTGGAGGATGGATTGGATCAGGTCGACTGCGCGAAGACCCCGCACATCAAGGACTTCGGCACGTTCATCGGCTATTTGAGGGAGATCCGTGACGAGCCGCACGACTTCGAGACCCTTGTGATCGACAGCCTGTCCGCGCTCCAGAATATCGTCGCCGACGGTGTTTGCGCGGCTGCGGGCGCGAAGTTCCTCACGGCGGCCTACGGCGGATACAACCGTGGCAACGACGCCGCGCTCGTCCAGTTCCGAAAGGACGTGTACTCCATCCTCGACGAGATCCGCCGCAAGCGGAATATGTGCGTAATCCAGATCGCGCACAGCCACGACGAGACGGTGAAGTACACGGACGGCACGACCGACCGCCGCACCGCGCCGCGCCTCATCGCGGCGATCCGCGACTGGGTGGTCGAGTGGAACGACATCGTCGCCTACGCGAAGATCCGCACGATGGAGGACGCGTCCGGCGGCAAGGTCGTGATCGGCAAGAACGGCGGCGAGCGCGAGCTATACTGCGTGGGCGACACGCGGCTGCTCGCCAAGAACCGCTACGGAATTCCCTCCGGCCCGATGCCATTCAAGTGGGACGCTCTCGTATCCGCCATCAAGTCCGGGAACGGCGCAAATGGTGGGTCGTAAGTTCACAGTCGCTTTCCCGATGCCGTGTGATCGCTGCGGGCGGATCATGCGGCCGGGGACGGTCGCCGTCCAGCGCACCTATCCGAGGCAGACTTTCGTCACGCACATCGTCTGCCCCGGCAGGGCGTGGAAGAGGCCGAACCCCACGGGCGTACAACAGCCCCGAACAACAGACAAACAAGAAAAGGAATAAACTCATGGAAGAGTGTTTCTTCGATGCAACCACGGTCGATCCGCTCGACAGCGGATTCTCGCCGATTCCTGATGGTGATTACGAAGTCGCCATCGTGAAGTCCCAGAACAAGCCGACGAAGTCCGGCACGGGCTCGTACCTCGAGCTGCAATGCCAGGTCGTGAGCGGCGAATACGCCAAGCGCGTCCTCTGGGCGAGGCTCAACCTCAAGAACCCCAGCACGGCTGCGGTCGAGATGGCGAAGCGCGAGCTCTCGTCCATCTGCCACGCGACCGGAGTCCTGCGCCCCAAGTGCAAGGAGGACTTGCACAACATCCCGATCATCGCGCACGTCGTGCAGGTCGCCGACAACAGGGGCGAGATGAAGAACGAGATCAAGGGGTGGAAGGCGAAGGAGAACGCCGCGCCCGCGCAGGCGCAGCCCGCGCCGGAGGCCACGCCCCCGCAGCCCACGTCCGCCGGCGGCCGCCCGTGGTGACGAGGCTCGAGGCGACGCTGAACTTCCCGCCCAGCGTGAACCGGTACTACCGGAACGTCGGCCCCCGTGTGCTGATCAGCCGCGAGGGCCGGAAATACCGGATGATGACGGTCTCGCGCCTGGGCGGGGTCAGGCCCCTCGACGGCGAGCTTGCGCTCACCGTCCACCTCTACCCGCCCGACCGGCGGAGGCGCGACGCGGACAACTGCCTCAAGTGCCTGCAGGACTCCCTCGTCCACGCGGGCGCGCTGCACGACGATTCGCAGATCAAGATCCTCCACGTCGAGATGCTCGACCCGATCCCCGGCGGAAAGGCGTTCATCGTACTCGAAAGAAAAAGCGACTATGGAAAACAAGACACATCGAAGCCGCCAGGCGGCTGAACGCCAGAGGAGGCCGCGCCTTGGCTGAACTCCGGTACTACCAGCGGGACGCGGTGCTTGCCACCTACAGGCACCTGCGCGAGAAGAAAACGAACCCCTGCATCGAGATCACGGTCGGCGGCGGGAAGTCGTGGGTCGCCGCGCAGATCATGTCCGACACCGTGAAGGACTGGGGCGGGCGCGTGATCCTCCTCTGCCACGTGAAGGAGCTCCTCCAGCAGGACTTGGAGAAGCTGAACATCCTCTCCCCCGACGTGAAGACGGGGATGTACTCCGCCGGCTTCGGGAAGTACGACACCGCCGCGCCCGCGATTGTGGCCGGCATCCAGAGCGTGTACTCGAAGGCGGAGATATTCGGCCACCGCGACATCTGCATCGTCGACGAGGCGCACATGATCCAGCCGAACGACGAGGGGATGTACGGGACGTTCGTCGATGGGCTTCGCAAGGTCAACCCGAACGTCCGCTTCATCGGCATGACGGCGACGCCGTACCGCCTCAAGGGCGGCCTCATCTGCCAGCCGCAAAACCTCTTCAACGAGATATCATACTCCATCGGCCTCAAGGAGCTGATCGACAAGGGATTCCTCTCGAAGCTCGTGGCGAAATCGGGACGGGTCGTGGCGAACCTCGACAGCCTCCACGTCCGCGCCGGCGAGTTCGTCGCGGAAGAGGCCGAGGCGGCGATGATGGAGGATCGCGTCGTGGCGAGCGCCTGCCGCGAGATCGTCGAGCGGACGCGGGAGAGGAAGAGCGTCATCGTGTTCTGCACGTCGATAGCGCATTGCCGCAAGGCGGCGGAGCTACTCTCGCGCTTCTCCGGCGAGGAGTGCGCCGTGGTGACGAGCGAATCCTCCCCGCAGGAGCGGGCGGACATCCTCCACCGGTTCAAGGGCGGCTCGATCCAGACCGACCTCTTCGGCGGGGCGAAGGGTCCGCTCAAGTACGTGTGCAACGTCGAGTGCCTCACGACCGGCTTCGACGCTCCGAACATCGACTGCGTCGCGCTTCTCCGGCCGACGATGAGTCCGGGGCTCCTTCTCCAGATGTGCGGGCGCGGGACGCGCCTTTCGCCGGAGACGGGCAAGGAGGACTGCCTCATCCTGGACTTCGCCCACAACATCGAGCGGCACGGATGCCTCGACCAGCTGCGCCCACCGGGTGAGCGCACGGGCGAGAGGCGCGGCCCGCTCGCGAAGGCCTGCCCGGAGTGCCAGACGATGATGCCTCTCCCCGTGATGACCTGCCCGAACTGCGGACACGAGTTCCCGCGTCCGGAGAAGAGCGTCCGCATCGAAAGCGAGGCATCGTCGCTCTGCCCGATCTCCGGCGAGGTCACGACCGAGACCTTGGAGGTCACGGACGTGGAGTACGAGCCCTGGACCAAGCGCGGTGCGCCGCCGACCGCACCGAGGACGGTTCGCGTCACATACTGGTGCGGACTCAACGAGAGATACTCGGAATGGATATGCCCGGAACACACGGGTTTCGCAAGGATGAAGTTCGAGAAATGGTTTCTCGCCCGCCGGGCCTCCGATGACGTGAAGGTGCCGGCTACCGTTGACGATTTCCTCGAAATGGAGTTCATGGGCATGGTGAAGAAGACGAAGGACATCACCCTGCGTCGCGTGGCGGGCGAGAGGTATCCCGATGTGGTCGCAAGCACACCGGGCGACCTCCCCGACAACAGCCCGTTCCGCGAGGGCGCGTTCGACGAAGAGGACATGGAGGATCTGCCGTTTTGAGGAGGACTATGGACTGGGATGACGAATACGAACCCGAACCCACCTTGAAGGAGAGGCTCACCATGCTGGCGTGGCGGTCGATTCCCTACGCCGTGGGCATCCTCGTCCTGTGCGTCCTGATGTGGATCGTCTGCTCCATCGCGGCGAGGATCGAGGACAGGGGCGCGTCGAGCCAGTGGGGCTGCGTGATCGAATCGGCGAGGCGCAACCTTAAAAACAGCCGGGAGGGGCAATAAACAAGAACCATGACTTCGATACCAGTAGAGACAGCCGCCGCCTACCTCAAGGCAGGACTATCCGTCCTTCCCGCCGTGAAGGCGCGGAAGAGGCCAGCCGTGGGCGCGTGGAAGACGTGGTCGCAGAGACTCCCGACCGACATCGAGGTCGAGGCGTGGTTCTCGAACGGCCACGAGGCGTTGTGCGTGGTCGCCGGCGCGGTGTCCGGCAACCTCGAATGCATCGACTTCGATCAGAAGGCCGAGGCGTACCCCGCATGGTGTGCAAAGGTCGACGGTTCGCTGCTGGCGAGTCTCGTAGTCGAGTCAACCCCGTCCGGCGGCAAGCACGTCGTGTACCGCTGCGAGGGGGCGGTAGAGGGCAACCAGAAGCTCGCGCAGGGAATCCGAAACGGCAAGATCGCGACCCTCGTCGAGACACGCGGCGAGGCGGGGCTCTTCCTGTGCGCCCCCTCGCCCGGATATACGCTGGAACATGGCGAGTTTGCACACGTCCCGACTATCTCCCAGGAGGCGCGTGAAGCCCTCCTGTCGGCGGCCCGCGAACTGGACGAGCAACCGCCCGCCGAGGCGCGGGAAAGCGCACCTGCCCCCGCTGTGGCCGCTCCTGCGCCGTCC
>CADCCQ010000091.1 GCA_902799955.1 uncultured bacterium
CGGATCCCGTTCGACTTGCATGCCTAATCCACGCTGCCAGCGTTCGTTCTGAGCCAGAATCAAACTCTCAGAAAAAGAATTTGAGTACTTAGTTTCCGCAGGGCCGACCCGAAGGCCGCCCCGCGCCTCGCACAGACATTGCTGTTCCGTGTCTCTTCCGAAGGTTTGCATCCGCAAACCAAGAGACACGCCTCAAGCATTTTCACTTCTCAAAGATCGACGTCTGCATCCAGTGGATTTCCCCCTTTCACGCAAACGAGGAGATAGTATATCACATTCGCCGTTTCTATGCAAGAGGGAATTTTAAGTTTTTTTCAGCGGCTCCTTCTTTGCTCCCGAACGCCTCGCTACCGCACGATGATGGAGAGGCCGCGCTTGCGCCGCCAGGTGTATGTGAGGCGCACCTTCGCGGAATCGGTCGCCGTATAGGAGGCGCCAGGCGCCCTTCCGGCGGCGGCCCAGCCGCCGTTGTTCCACGTCTCGACCTGCACGAAAGGAACGTACCTGTGGCCGTCCGCAACGGTCTCCTCCGCCGTGACCGGCCAGCTGCCCGTCACCTCGTACTCGCCCGCCGGGAGCGACGCCGTCGCCGCGATGTCGTCGTCGTTCGCGCCGTAGGCGACGACGAGGTTCGCGTAGTTCGCAAATCCGTTGTTGAAGCGGATCTCGTCAACCTTGCGGTTCTGGTGCAGCTCGTCGTCCGTGAGGATGCGGTTGTAGAGCCTGACGGACGATATCTTACCAATGAACATGCGCGTCTGCTGGGTGGCGTTGCGCCCCGTGCCGATGGTGTAGGGCCACGACGGCAGCGTGCCCGACGCATTGGATTTCACCCAGGCAGGCAGTACGGCGTTGTTGATGCTGGCCTTCTTCCTCTCGAGGTCATCGTAGAACACGTTGAGGTACGGCCCCGTCCAGTCCGACGCCATCGTGTGCCGCGTCACGTTTTGCAGCTTGAAGTTCGGGCGCATCTTAAGGCCGTTGTTCACGTTGCCCGAAGACCTGTCGAAGTACACGATGAGGTCGTCCCTGCCGGTGTTCGCGGTCGTCCCGAAGATGTTGGGATAGGAGCCGATGTTGCTGTTGTGGTCGTATGCAAGGATGAACTGCGCGGACAGCTGCTGGCCGAAGGCGACGTTTTCCTTCAGCGCGAAGTGATTCTTGCCGCCGAACGTGTATCCGTCCGCAGCCCACGAGCCGGCCACGGCGGAGGCGTTAGGGTCGCTCAGCGCCGTGGCGACGAGCGTCGCGTCCGGCCCGCCGTCGGCGAGGTTCAGCCAGATGCCGGCGGAATTGTAGTGCGAACGGGTCGCGCCGTAGTTGTTGATTCCGTCGAAGTTCGAGGCGAGGCCCGCCTGCACGTAGTCGGCGGTGGTGTAGTCGGCGGCGGAGCGGATGCCCTGCGTCAGCGTCCAGAGCCAGACAAGGCGGCGATTCGCCGCGCCCGACGTGCCGGAGAACGTCTTCGTGCGGGCGGCGGAAGTCTCATCGACGTTCCACACGCGCGCCGCCGCGTCCCACGTCTCGACGCGGTAGCCGGCGCAGGCGTATTCGCCCTTCTCGCACGTGAACGTCTCCGGCGCGGTGAACGTCTTCGTGCCGGTGCCGCGGATGATGTACGCGCCTTCGTCCGCGACCGTCACGGCGTCGCCCGGAGACTCGCTCTTGACGAGCACGACGTCCGTTTCGTCAAGCCCGCCGATCCGCCCGAAGAACCGGGCCTCGTCGATCGCCTTGTTGCGCTGGAGTTCCGCCTCCGTGAACACGCGGTCGTACTGGCGCACGGCGAACACCGTGCCGGCGTAGATGTGCTCGGCCCATCCCGACGCGGTGCTGGTTCCCGTACCGATGGCGAGGGAATGGCTGCCGACCTCCATGCCGAACGGAATCGCCTTACTTGCGCTGTTCCACGAAGCGCCCGCCGAAACCTTCATTGTGTCCGTCTTTGCGGAACGCGACTCGATGATGCGGTTGACGTAGCGTCCATCCCACCGGTCAACCTCGTTGCGATAGGTCGCGTTGCCCAAAACGTACGTGTAGGTTTTCATGTCCACGTTGTTGTCGATGTTCATGTAGAGGATGAAGTGGTTGGAAATGTCTTTCGCCCCGAAGATGCACGGCCATCTGACCTTGTGCGGGTCGGTGTTGTAGTGCTTTGTCCCGACGGTGTCGTAGTCAACGACGACCTGCGTCGTCGCCTCGCTGCCGAGCGCGACCTTGTCCTTCAGCGCGAAGTAGTTGCGGCACTTGAACACGTAGCCCCTGTCCGTCCAGGTGCCAGACGCGGAGTCGGCCTGCCAGTATTCCGAGGAGATGACGGCGTTCGTGGCATCGACCGCGCTGCCGAGCGAACCGAGGTTCGCCCACGTCTCCGCCTCCGCGTCGTGCTCCGCCGCGAGGCCGGCGTTGCGGATACCGTCGAAGTTGAGGAGAAGCCCGGCCTGCGCGTAGTCGTCGGCGTCGAGTTTCTTCACGCCGTCAGCGAGCTTCCAGTTCCACGTGAGGCGCACCTGCGCGCGCGCCTCGCAGTTCGTGTAGGCGTATTCCGTCGCTGACGACTCCTCAAGGACCGTCCAGACGCCGTTGGCGTCCCGTATCTCGATCCTGTAGCCTGTCGGCGTCCACGTCGTGCCGTCCGCTTTCACCACGCTCGCGGGGGCCGTGAACGTGTGGCTGCCGTTCACCATGTAGTCGCCTTCTGGTTCCGTCCCGGAGAGCCCCGCGCCGTTCGAGGACACGACCACGTTCGCTTCGACCGTGCCGAAGAAGCGCGCGTCATCGACGATCCTGTTGACCGCGAGTTCCGCCGCGTCGAGCACCCGGTTGTACACGCGCACGGAACGGATCTTTCCGAGGTACATGCGAGCACCCATCTGGGTGTCTGTTGCGCGCCCCGTGCCGATGGCGTAGGGCCAGTCCCCGAGCGCGGCCGTCGTGTTGGCGGTCTGCCAGTTCGGCAGGACGGCGTCCTCTATGCTCACACGCGAGTTGGGCGCGTCGTAGATCGCGGTCAGGTGCGACACCGTATATCGGCGCCCCATGTTGCGCGCCGTCGCATTGTTCAGCTTGAACAAGGGAATCGCACCAGCATTGTTGACGCGGTTGAAGTAAACGCCAAAGTCGTCGCGCGACGAACTCGCGGTTGCGCCGAAGAGAAGGGGGTAGTTGGCAACTTGTGCCGATTCGTCGTAGTCCGCCGAGACTTGCGCGGTCAACTCGCTTCCAAGCGAGACCGTGCCGCCGAGCGCGAAGTATTCCTTGCCCTTGAACGCGTAGCCGTCATCCGCCCATTCGCCTGCCGCCGCGCCGGACGGGACGCTCGACGCAAGCGTGGTCTTCGCGGCGTTCTGCGCACTGCCGAGCGTGCCGAGGTTCACCCACGTCGTCGCAGCGGGATCGTGCGGCGCGGACGCGCCCGCGTTGCGGATGCCGTCGAAGTGGAGAATAAGCCCGCTCTGCACGTAGTCGCCAACGTCGAAGTCCTGCGCCCTCTTCGCGAAACGCGGCATCGAGCTGTCGTACCGCTCCGACCACGCGCCCGCGCCGAAACGCGCCTCAAACTGCGCGGCGGACGCGCTCTTGACCGTGATCGTGAGGTTCGTCGCCGTACCGCCGCCTTGTATCGCGCCGAGGTCGCCAAACCATCCGAGGAACTCCGCGCCGCCCTGCGGGACGGCCGTGAGCGTGACCGTCGCCTCGTGGTCCAACCAGAACGACGCGGCGTCCGTCGCCGCATCCTCGCCCACCTGCACAAGGCCCTTCGACGGATTGGCGGACGCGACGTATATCTTCGCCGAAAGGACGCCATCCTCGTACTTGTAGTCCTCAACGCCGCCGACGCCGCCGCAGTACGCAAGCGCGGGAGTGACGCTGCCACTCGCCTCGCCGTGGAACGTACCGGCGACGATGTTCGTGAAGCCCGCGCCAAGCGTCGCGTCGTTGTACGGCACGAAGAAGTGAACGGGCGTAATGACGTTCGAGCCATCCACTTTCGCCGTCTCGTCGATCGCGAACGAATAGATGCGAGATGTGGATGGGTTCATGTATTCGCCGTCCACCTCTTGGCGTTCCGCATAGAGCGTCGTAAAGATCGTGGCCGTGTTCGTGTGCGTTCCGCCGAGCGACTTCGTCACGACGCCGCCGGGCGTCTGGACAAGACGGAGCGTTGCGCTGTTCGCGAACGCGTCCTCCGTCACGACGCGGCGGCGGTAGTCCACGCCCACGCCGAAGTTCGACCACCCCGCGCCGCCGTCGCACATCGCGTAGCCGAACAGGGTGTTGCTGTTGACATAGAGGTTGCATCCCGCGGCGCCATACGCGCCAAAGATGCGGGCCTGCTTCGTGTTGTCGAGAAACTGGAAGTCCGCCGTGTAGCGCGTGCCCGGATTCGTGAGATAGCCCGTATCGACGGCGTTCTTGCTGGCGGACTGGACGTACGCGCTCTGGCGGAGCGTGCCTGCCGGGTACTTCGCGGCGTACGCCGCCGCGTCCGCCGCCGTGAACGCGCGCGAGAAGAAGCGCACATCGTGGAACGCAACGTCGGGATTTTCCGTGGAGGTAACGCAGGGCGAGACAAAGTATGACGGTGAAGCGCAGAACTGCATCACGTCGCCGAACGGTATATCGGTCGTCATGGTGTAAGTGGCCTTCAGCACGCCATCCCAGTAGATTTGCAACATTCCCTTGTTGCCGGACGGCGGAGCGTGGTGGACGGCGACGATCGAATGAAAACCCGTCGTATTGCCAACATCCAGCGAGAGCGTCGTCTCGTGCGACCGCTTGTTGGTCGGCACACGCTTCTCCACATAGACCTTGAACTTTGTTGGATCGGAAGAGGCGCTGAACACGACCGACTTTTTGTTGTCGCCGTTCAGCCGCCCGAGGCCGACGATGACCTGTCCCTCGACGGAACCCGGGCGCGCAAACATCGCGAGCGTCCAGTCGGCGTTCAACGTGGCGGTCCCGATCGTACCCCAGTCCTCTGACGATGGATGAACCGCCGTACTGTCTCCGTTCGGACCATATACGCGATTGTACACGGGCGTTCCGCCGCTGACGAGCGGATCGCTGAGCTGAGCGGCGCTGCCGAAGAACACCTTCTCGCCCGACGAGAAGTCGTAGCGGAAGCGATAGGATTCGAGGTCTGACGCCGATACCGTCAGCGCACCCGCCGCCGCTACGCAGATTGCCGCGAATGCCATCAGTTTGCTCTTTTCCATTTGAATTGTCCCCTTGTTGGATTATCCTTTTGACAGTTCCCTTCGGGAGCACACCACCCCCACGCTTTAGCTGAATTGTATTTTACAACGCCCACTGATTAAATGTCAAGGGAATAGCGAAAATTAAACACGGAATGAACAAGAAAAGATGCGCGGAAGTAGTGACAACAAGGTTCTGTTGTGATATAATAAGCAAACAAAGAGAGGACATACAACAATGATCAACCAACCCAAAGTGAAACTGGCGATCGTCGGCGTGAGCCGCGACTGCTTCCCCGCATCGCTAACCAAGAAGCGCGTCGCCGCCGTGATGGCCGAGGCGAAGAAGGCAAAGCTCGACGTCGTCGACTGCCCCGTCACCATAGAGAACGAGGCGGACGCCATGAAGGCCCTCGAGTGGACACGCAAGGAGGGCGTCAACGCCTGCTGCATGTTCCTCGGCAACTTCGGGCCGGAAGGCCCGACGACGATGTTCGTCCAGAAGTTCGGCGGCCCCGCGATGGTGCTCGCCGCGAAGGAGGAGAACAAGGCCGTCCTCAAGTCCGACCGCGGCGACGCGCTCTGCGGCGTCCTGAACTTCAGCTACAACGTCGGGCTGCGCCGCCTCAAGGTGTACATCCCTGAGTACCCCGTCGTCAGCGCAAAGGAGGCGGTCCCCGAGCTCCGCGACTTCACCGCGATCGCGCGAGTCGTCCTGGGCGTCAAGAGCCTCAAGGTATTCGGGTTCGGCCCGCGTCCGTACGACTTCCTCGCGTGCAACGCGCCGATCCAGCCGCTCTTCGACCTCGGCGTCAACGTCCAGGAGAACTCCGAGCTCGACCTCTTCGAGCACTTCCACAAGATGGCGTCCCGCAAGGACGAGATCGATGCGATAGTCAAGGACATGAAGAAGGAGCTCGGCGCCAAGTGCCCATACCCGGACCTCCTCCCGCAGCTCGCGCAGTTCGAGCTCGCGCTCACTGACTGGTACGAGAAGCAGCGCGGCGCGGCGGAGTTCGCCGTGTTCGCGAACAAGTGCTGGCCCGCGTTCCAGACGAGCTTCCACTTCGTCCCGTGCTACGTGAACTCGCGCCTCACCGGCCGCGGCATCCCCGTCGCGTGCGAGGTCGACCTCTACGGCGCGGTCTCGGAGTACATGGTTGAGTGCGCGACGGAGAAGCCGGCCACGCTCCTCGACATCAACAACTCGGTGCCGGACGACATCCTGCCCAAGGGCCTGAAGCTCGCGGGCGCGGAGAGGCGCGACCTCTACATGGGCTTCCACTGCGGCAACACGTGCAGCTCGTGCCTCAAGAACTGCGGCATGAAGTACCAGCTCATCATGAACCGCGGGCTCGAGGGCGGCGGCAAGCCCGTCATCTCGCGCGGCACTATGGAGGGCCAGATCAAGCCCAGCGACACGACGATGTTCCGCCTGCAGTCCAACAGCGACTCGAAGCTCGTCTCGTACATCGCGCACGGCTCGTTCCTCGACGTGAACCCGCACTCGTTCGGCTCGCTTGGCGTCGCCGCGATCCCTGGCTTCGCGAGGTTCTACCGCCACGTCCTCATCCAGAAGCGCTTCCCGCACCACGGCGCGTTCGGCTTCGCAAAGTGCGGCAAGGTGCTCTTCGAGGCCCTCAGGCTCCTCGGGGTGGAGGACATCAACACGCCGAAGCCGGCCGGGCAGCTCTATCCCGGAGAGAACCCCTTCGCGGTCTAGGCCCTAGACCCGCGAAGGAGCAAGGGCGACGGAAGATACGCCAGGGGTGCGGCGTGGCTTGAATGCCACGCCGCCTTCCACTTCCTGGCACATCGCAAGGACGTCGGACCACAGGGACGGACGCCCGTCCCTGTCCTTCACCAGCATCGCCTCGAGCATCTGGCAGAAGCCCTCCGAGAGCTCGGGGCGGTAGACCCTCGGGTCCTTCGCCTGGGTTTCCGCGGCGCAGTGCGCGCGCATCATCTCCTCGCTGTCCAGACCGGGGAAAAGGACGCGGCCGGTGGCGAGATGGTACAGCGTCGCCGCCAGCGAATAGACGTCCGCGCGGCAGTCAAGCTCGACGTCTCCGTAGACCTGCTCCGGCGAGATATACGCGGGCGTTCCCAGGATGTGGTCCGGCACGTCGCGCCCACCCTCCTTGAAATGCCTGAAGACGTGGCACAGCCCGAGGTCGGTGAGCTTCACCTCGCCGTCCGTGTTTATCATTATGTTCTCCGGCTTTATGTCGCAGTGCACGACGCCGAAGTTGTTCCAGGCGTAGTCGAGGGCGCTCGATATCGATTCGCAGATGAGGAGGCAGTCGACCTCCTTCAGGTGCTGCTTGCGATGGAGCAGCGCCCCGAAGTTGTAGCCGTCCACGTACTCCATGATGTAGTACCAGACCGGCCCGGAGTGTCGGAGCTCGTAGCCCTTGACGATCCCGGGGTGGTCGATCGCCTCCATCACCTTCTCCTCCGCCATGAACTGCTCTACGTCCTCCGGACGCGAGGAGAAGTCCTTGTTGAGGATCTTGACGGCGACGACCTCCCTGCGCGAGAGGTCCATCGCCTTCCACACGCTTGACATTCCCCCTTCGCCCAGCCTGTTCATCAGGCGTATGTCGGGGAACTGCATATTGATGGGGGTGATGTCCATCAGTAGGAAGTCCTCCTGGAGCCGAGGCCCTGGCACTTGCGGCACGGCGCGGCGCGCCTCCCGCCGCAGTCGGGGCAGAGGATGCGCCCCGCCCCGCCGCAGTCGGGGCATACCTGCACGCTCACCTTCGTCTCCTTGCGGCTGTATCGCCGCGAAGAACCGGAGTTGAAGCCGCGCGAATACGACCTGTTAGAGCCGCCCGACTTCGACCTGGAGACGCTCGTCGTCGTGGACGTGACCGCCCAGCCGCCCTTGCAGTCCTTGTTGGGGCAGTCCCTGACGCCCTGCCCGGAGCATTTCTTGCACGCCTCGACGCCCGTCCAGTTGCACGTCCTGCAAGCCTTCCCGTACGCCTTCTCGACGAGCTTCAGCCTCTTGTCGTGATCCTTGTAGCTCTCCCTCGGGACGAACGCCTCGCCGACGGGGATGTCGCCCTTCGCGAGGTGCGTTGACTCGAACTTCTCCCTGTCCTTGGCGACCTGCGCGGCGAGCGAAGCGAGGTCCACGTACCTCTCGATGCGCTTCGCGCCCCTGCATGCGTCGCACTTCAGGCGGCGACTGCCAAGCTTCCCTATGCGGCCAGACGCCTGCCCGAAGTCCTGCTCCTGCAGGACGATCTCTCCCGTGCCGCCGCATATCGGACACTTCTCCACCACCATCAGCGACGGCTTCTCGGCGGCCTTCGCCTCCGTCGCGCCCTCAGCTGGCGGGGAGAGTATGAAATTGGCGGCGTCGTTCTTCGCCTCGAAGAACGGCAGAAACGAAACAGCGAGAACGGCCATCGCGCCTGTCATTGCATCCCCCATTCCTTTAGCTTCCGGTGAAGCGTGCGGCGCGATATGCCAAGCACTTCCGCCGCCTTCGTCTTGTTGTTGCGGCACTCGGCGAGTGCCGAAAGTATCCTCTCCCTCTCCGCGTCGGCGAGCGAGCCGCCTGTGGACGGCGCCGCGGGCGCGGCCACCCGCGCCGGGGCCGCCAGGGCCTGGGCCAC
>CADCCQ010000092.1 GCA_902799955.1 uncultured bacterium
CGCGCGCCGCCGCAGGCGCGCCGGCGGACGCCGGGCCGCGTGCGGGCAAGCCAGCCGCCGCGCCGCGCCGCCACGTCCGCGTCCTCTGGCAGGACGACTCCTACCTCGTATGCGACAAGCCGGCCGGGATCGTCAGCTGCGACGACCAGAAGTCGGCGGAGTCCATCCTGCGCGAACAGGAGAAGGTCCCGACGCTGGAGGCCGTGCACAGGCTCGACCGCGACACGACGGGGTGCCTCCTCTTCGCGAAAAACCGCCACGCGCTTGAGGCGGCCATCGAGGTGTTCAAGACGCACAACGTGAAGAAAACGTACAACGCGGTCGTCGCGGGCCGATTCAAGTTCGCGCGCCAGACGATCGACTCGCCGATCGACTCCCAGAACGCCGTGACGCGCGTCGCGCGCGAGGCCGTCGGGGACGACGCCTCGTTCCTGAGGGTCAGGATCGACACCGGCAGGACCAACCAGATCCGCCGCCACCTCGCGTCCATACGGTTCCCGATCGTCGGCGACAGGGTGTTCGGGCTGAAGAGCGCGCGCGACCCGAAGCTCATGCGCGTGCCGAGGCAGATGCTCCACGCGTCGTCCCTCGAGCTCCCGCATCCGCTCAAGCCCAAGGAGACGATCAAGGCGCACTCCCCCCTTCCCGCCGACTTCCGCTCGGCGCTGGCGCTTTTCGGAATGGGCAAGTAGAACGCCCGCAACTCAAATCACCAAGGTGTGGCAGAACATCAAGCTATGAACAAGATAGTCTCGAAGAGAAAACTTTCCGACAACGTCTTCGCAATGAAGGTCGAGGCCCCGCTCATCGCAAGGGAGCGCAAGGCCGGGCAGTTCATCATCCTGATGGTGGACGAGGACGAGGGCGAGAGGATCCCACTCACGATCGGCGACGCCGACCCCGATAAAGGCACGATCTCGCTCGTGTTCCAGGCCGTAGGCGCGACGACGATGAAGCTCTCGCGCAAGGAGCCCGGAGAATTCCTGCCGGCGGTCCTCGGGCCGCTCGGACGCCCCACTTCGATCCGCGGCGAGAACGGCGAGCCCCCGGGCCACGTCGTCTGCGTCGGCGGCGGAATAGGCGTCGCGCCCATGCACCCCATCGCGCAGGCGCTGAAGGCCGCGGGGAACCGCGTGACGATAATCATGGGCGCGAGGAACCGCTCGCTCTTCGTCATGGAGGACGAGATGCGCGCAATCGCCGGCGACGACCTCATACTCATCACTGACGACGGCAGCTCCGGCAGAAAGGGACTCGTGACCGAGCCTCTCAAGGAGCTCTGCGAGGCAGGCGGCGTTGACGAGGTCATCGCCATCGGCCCGCCGATAATGATGAAATTCTGCTCGCTGGCGACAAAGCCGTACGGCGTGAAGACGACCGTGTCGCTGAACACGATAATGATCGACGGCACCGGGATGTGCGGCGGCTGCCGCGTCTCCGTCGGCGGCGAGACGAAGTTCGTCTGCGTCGACGGGCCGGAGTTCGACGGCCACCTCGTCGACTGGGACCTGATGATGAAGCGCATGGGCGCGTTCAAGCCGCAGGAGGCCTCCGCGAGGGAGCACGCCTGCAACCTCTTCAAGGGAGTTTGAGATGACAGCAAAGGAAAAGATGGCGATTCCGCCGCAGGCGATGCCGGAGCAGGACCCTGCCGTCCGCGCGCGCAACATGAGGGAAGTCGCGCTTGGCTACACGGCGGAGATGGCGAAAACTGAGGCGTCGCGGTGCCTGCAGTGCCCAACGAAGCCCTGTATGCAAGGCTGCCCTGTGGCGATAGACATCCCGGCATTCCTGGCGAAGGCCGCCGAGGGCGACTTCGCGGGCGCCCTCGCGATCATCAGGAAGACATCCCTTCTGCCTGCGGTGTGCGGACGCGTCTGCCCGCAGGAGAAGCAGTGCCAGAAGTTCTGCACGATGGGCAAGCTGCTGAAGGACGTCGACAAGGCAGTCGCGATCGGGCGCGTCGAGAGGTTCGTCGCGGACCTTGCGAGGGAGAACGCGGCGAAGGCCGACGACAAGGGCGGCGCAATGGATGCGCCGCGCCCCGCCCCCACCGGGAAGCGCGTGGCCGTCATCGGCTCCGGCCCGGCGTCCATCACGTGCGCGGCGGACTGCGCAAGGGCCGGGCACGACGTGACCGTCTTCGAGGCCTTCCACAAGGCGGGCGGAGTGCTGGTCTACGGCATTCCGGAGTTCCGCCTCCCCAAGGCGATCGTGCGCGAGGAGATCCAGGCGCTCGAGCGCCTCGGCGTGAAGTTCGAGATGAACTTCGTCGTCGGGCGCACGAGGCGCCTTAGGGACTTCATCGACAAGGACGGCTTCAACGCGGTGTTCGTCGGCACCGGCGCCGGGCTCCCGAAGTTCATGAACATCGAGGGCGAGAACCTCGTCGGAGTGTTCAGCGCAAACGAATACCTCACGCGCGCCAACCTCATGAAGGCATACGACGAAGGCCACGCCGACACCCCCTTCTGGCACGGCAGGCGCGTCGCGGTCCTCGGCGGCGGAAACGTCGCGATGGACGCGAGCCGCATGGCGCTGAGGCTCGGCGCCGAGAAGGTGTTCCTCATCTACCGCCGCAGCGAGGCGGAGATGCCCGCGCGCAAGGAGGAAGTGCACCACGCGAAGGAGGAAGGCGTCGAGTTCCTCACCCTCCAGAACGCGAAGAGGATCCTCGGCGACGAAACCGGCCGCGTCAACGCGATGGAATGCCTGAAGTACGAGCTTGGCGAGCCGGACGCCTCCGGCCGCCGCAGCCCCGTCGCGATCCCCGGCAGCGAGTTCACGATTGACGTGGATACCGTCGTGGTCGCGGTCGGCAACGCCTCCAACCCCCTCATCCCCACGACGACCGACGGGCTGGAGGTTACAAAGCGCGGCAACATCGTCGTCGACCCAGAGACGAACATGACATCCATACCCGGAGTCTTCGCCGGCGGCGACATCGTACTCGGCGCGGCTACGGTGATCCTTGCGATGGGCGAAGGCCGCCGCGCGGCCGCTGGGATCAACAGCTACCTGAACAAATAGAGGCGGCCTGAAACACGGCTACCTCTTTGCCCCCTTGCCGACGGCCTTCTTGCCGACCGCGGACGGTTCGCCCCAGGCGTAGAACAGGAGGCTGAACACGAGCAGCACGTACGGCCGCGCCTTCGCGTTCGCCAGAAAGTAAACGCCAATAAGGAGCGGCAGGAATACACCTAGAAACACAGCCGACGTAAATACCATCTCAAGTCTCTCGGTTGGTTATTTCTCGATCAGGCGCCAGCTGCGGGCGGGAATAACGCCGGACGCGACGATGTCAGGCGTGGCGAGGTCGTAGCGCTGTTCCCTACGCGACCAGTTGCAGAGCACTGCCGCCACGCGCCCGTCCTTCTTCCGCCACACGGAATGGAGGATCGTCGGGACGGCCGGGTGCCGCACCACTCTCGCCTTCTTCTTCGTCGTGTAGATTCCGCGCGCAAGGATTTCCACTGGCTGTTTCTCGCATGAAAGCGTGCCCGGGGCGCACATTGTCCCGTCGTAGAGATAGTCGAGGTTCGCATGGTAGAACTTCGCCGTATCGACGGTGAACGCGAAGTCGGCGGCATAGCGCGGATCGTCGATATGCGTCATCCGAAGGCAGTGAACCATCGGCTGCATCCCCATCGCGACGCCACGGGCGAACTCGAGCGCAAACTGGTCCGGGTACAGCTTCTCCCACGCCTTCTCTTTCTTCCACCGACACTCGGGCGGCCATTTCGGATCCCACGGCGGGATGCCGTCGATGACGGCATAGCTGCCGTAGAGCGTGATCGCCCCGTGGTACACGGCCTGAAACGCGGGGACCGTCTCCTCCTCCGGCATCGCGGACATCCCGAAGCACTCGCCGTTCTGATAGAGGATGATGGCCGAGTCGACAATGTCGAGATAGGCCTCGGGGGAGTATTCGGTCGAGATCGGGAAACCTGGGTTGTCGGCCTTGATCTGCCTCAGGAAAGCTCGATACCCTTCCGTCATCATCGCGCCGCCGCCCGGAGGATGCGGATGGGTCGGACTCCAGCACTCGCAGACGACCGTGCGCCATCCGCCGATCTGGTCGAGGTAGACGCCCGAAAGACCGCACTCCCGCAACTTGTTCACTAGCCCGCGCATGTGCGTCTGGAAGTTCTTCGCCGTGCCGCACATCGTCGTGAGACCGCTCGGCACGTAAATGTTGTACTGCCTGCCGCCCGTTCTGCCGGCCGCGCTCACAACGGCCTCGCGCGAGCCTTGCTCCTGCCACTTCGGCCCTTTCACGTCCCAGCTGATCCCGTTCATGTAGGGTTGCACGAAGATGCCCTTGTCCACGAGCCTGCGCACGGTGGCGGCGAACTGCTCCTCGCCCTCGCGCGGCGGCCAGAAGAACGGATAGCCCGCGTCATACGGAATGGCGTGCCACCAGTACCAGTCAAGGGCCACGGGAAGCCCGGTCAGCTCCTTGAAACGCTCGACCGGCGGCGCGACCTCGTCCGAGAGACCACGGTTCCAGAACCAGATGGCGATGTTGCGCAGCTTGTCCTGCCGACGCGCGAACGCGACCCGCGCCCAAGGCTGTTCCCAGGCCCAGCGACGGTAGATGTCCGCGGCCGCGAACCAGTCTCCCCTGAATGTGCGGATCGTGCCGCCGAACGGCATCTCGCCGGCGACGCGGTTCCCGTCGGTGAGCTGCGCCGTATAGTGGAAGAGCATCGTCAGCGTGTGCGGCTTCGTCCCGTTGCGCACGAGGAAGCGGTTCATGTGCAGACGCGCGTCACCGCGCTGGTCCATGTACCAGGACTCGCCCGTGCCGTTGAGGGCCGCCATGAAGTGTATCCCGTGAATCCCATTCTTGCCCACGTCCGCGCCGCCTTTTGCCGTCTTCCAGTCGGGGCGGCGAATCATGCCGCAGTCGCGGGGAAGGAACAACTCCGTCGTGTCCGTGCGCGGGACGGTGACGGCGGGGAACCAGATGTCCCGTATGTGGAGGCCCGATTCGTTTCCTGCGTACCGGAAGGAATACGCCCAGCCGTCATTCTCCGGCGTCGGCGTCAGTTCGGCCGTGACGGTGAAGCCGTCGCCGCAGAGCGGATGCCCGCGCCACACGAGCGATGTCCGGCCGTCCTTTTCGTCAACCCTGAACGACTTCATTTCCGAGGATGTCACCTTGCTTTGTGGGATGTTCGTGACAGCCTGGCGCAAGGTCAGCTCGAAACCGATCTCCGGCAGCGTCGGCATGGCCACGGCGGCGGCGGCCACAAGCATGCAACACGCGGCACATGCGAATCTTGCGAATCCAACAGTTGATTTTCCTGCTGTCATGGCGTTTACAGTACCTCTTTCTGGGCGGAAAAGATTGTTTTTGCCTTCATCGTTGAATGTCCTTTTTACGGAAGTAGTTGCAATCCCCTCTTTCGTGCCATTCGCGAGCCAAGTCACAGGGCTGACAAAACCCGCAGAAACCACTTGCACAGCGAAAGGATACAATGTATTATTGTACCAAATCCGCATCTCCGATACAAGGGGAAATGTTTCGGAAATGCACATTCATTGGCTTCGCCTGCGGTTTTATCATCAACACGTCAATCCTCGAACCTCACCTTCACGCAGGAAAGGCGGTAGTCGCCCGTCAGCGTCGCCTTGCCCTGGTAGAACAGATACACTTGCCCGTCATCGTCCTCGAAGATGCCGGGATGTCCGCTCTCCCACGCATTCCACGAGCCTGCGGGGCCGTGCGGGAACACCGGCTCGTCGCGCCACCGCGTGAAGTTCACGCCGTCCGCCGACCATGCGACGCCGATCTGCTGGTGTTCGTGGTTGTATGCCCCTGCGTAGAACATGTACCAGATGCCCTTGCGCCGAATCACGGTTGGCGCCTCGATGCACTTCATCTCCCACGGCTGCTCGGGTTTGAAGAACGGGGCCTTGACCGAGAGCTCGTGCCAGTCGGCTAGGCCGTACCTGCCGCCGTACTCGGCCCATGCCATGCCCAGTTGCTGAATCTTCGCGTCCGGGTACTCCCGCGTGGCGAACATGAGCATCATCCGATCGCCTACGCGGTAAACCTCGGCGTCGATGGCTCGGCTGACAGACCACTCGTTGTTCGCGATGAACGCCGGCTTGTCCGTCTCGCTGCGGAAGTGGATGCCATCGTCGCTCGTGGCATGCCAGAGAACCCATACCGTCTTGGGATTGCTGAGTTTACCAGCAGCCTTGCCCTTCGGCAGATCGATGCCACGTAGATCGTGCCCCTGTGCGAAGAGGTGTATCTTTCCGTCAAACTTCTTGACGCACGGGGCGAACCATTCGACCGTTTTCGGCGCGCCCTCCACATTGATGCTGTCCACGCGCGACCAGTCGACGAGGTTCGTGCTCGTGGCGATCGCGCCCCACCATCCCGTGCGGTACTTCGGCATGCCCTTCGGAATGCGATTCCTTGCGTATGCGCATTCGCTGTAGTACATGAAGTACCTGCCGTCATGGCGAATGACAGTCGGGTCCTTCGCAAACGGACGTTTCGGCCCAAGCCGCGTCGTGTCGCCGTAGAGCATCAAGCGGGGCATCGGCTCGAAGAGTATCCGCGCGCACGGCCGCGCATCGGCCGCCAGCGCCACGCAGGTCCACAACATCGCGCCGACGGCAACCGCCGCACATATCCAACCTTTTTTCATGACACGCTCCTCCGTGTTTTCTTCGTCATTTACATCGGCGCACATTACACCATAAATACCCTACATTCACCAAGGACTCTGAAAAAGCTCATGCCAATGCGAAGCCTTAAGCGCATCATCGTAACCTATCCAATCACGAGGAAGCATCCTGTCTTTGTCAATGTCATTCACCGCATTGGTCGAAGCGTCATACGCCTCTATCGGCACCGCCGCATTCAGCATGCAATAGCGCGCACATGGCATCTGCCAGTCCTGTATGGCTGCGGATACGAGCATATTGCCCAGCGAATGAGCCATGAACCACTTCGGGCCGTTCGAGTGGAACTCGTAACCCCTCTCGCTCTTTGAACGATTGATTGTCGTGTTCAACGTTCGTTTCATGGCTGGTAGATATTATATCACACTCCCACCGTTATGGAATCATCCCGCGACCCACTTTGCCTTGATACAGATTCCGTTTCGGGTCAAATTCTAGGTTGGTGTCGTTGGGGCGCGGGTTGAATACTGTTTCTTCAACACCAACTCTACCAGTCAACCCCATTGAGCCGAGTATCTTTGAATAATTTGCCGAGACTATTTTGCCATGTTCATCACATTTGACGCGCGAGCGTATCACCATATATTCACCGCAATTGACAACATCACCTTCCTCAAGCCAAATGGCATGACTGCCATTGCCTCTTATGGTAATTGGGAAAGATCGCATATACTCACGATTGACATCTGCTTGATACGCCGACGGGAAACTCGCACATCCGGTCTGCTTGCCGATGTACGCGCCGCAATTCTCGTCAAATTCGATTCGCCCGATTACATCGCCAAGTTTGGGATAGCCTGGTTCGCCGTTCTTGAAAAGGAAGAAATCGCTTTCACCACGTTTCGCAAATCTTTTATCTCTTGCGTCATCAGGGCGATCCCTGACATAGTAGAAATCCGCGACTTTACCTTTGCCGTGTGGAGGGAGCCAATCGAAACATTCAAGATCAAATCCGTATCGCCCATTGACTATCGGAGATTTAACGCCCATCTCCCGAGTATATGCATACATCGGCTGAGGATTTATTTTGCGATAAAGAGTAATCTCACCATGTTTCTCGTGTTCAAGCATGTTGACCTTATAAAAGATTGGGGGGATTTGAACTACTTCAATATTAAAAACCTCATGTCGAATGTCACTCGGATAATAACCGTCAGCCCGTACCGACCAATACACATCCGAACTACCCCCGTTGAATCTAACTACGGCATTCCCGTCTTGACCCGTCTTTGCCTTATAATCGCAAGACCGCCCCTGGCCAAATACAACATGGCCAGAAGAAAATCCAACATTCACAGTGGCATTTGAGACTGGGACACCTTCGTCGTCAACGACCTTAACATAAAGACGTTCACTTGCGCATCCAATATGAGTTATCGAGAGGAGTAATGATATGATTAGAGTATTTTTCATTGTTGGCTTCCTTGTATGTGTTGATTTATTACTTTGAACAGTTGATGTACTCTCTTGTACGAACGTTGGACAAAGGTGCTATGCTACCAATTTCTATGCATGTATTTTGGCTCATTCCCATTTTGAGGCAGATCATTCACCCCTGAAGCAAACAACACTGCCATATCATAATTGTAATAGAGTTTGTCTGGAATACTGTTGGTAAACATTTCTGTAAACCCAGGCAGCGGATTCGCGCCAACGGCGTAGGATTCTGTCGGAATCGCATACGCCAGCATCTCGGCGCGATAGAGGTAGTTGCTCGCAATGACCGCGCCGTCCGACGAGGTGTGCATCTCCGGATTGAGAAAATCAAGGAAGAACGGGCGCTGCCGTAGTTGCTCGTCTGTCAGCTCAGCCGCGCTGGCCGGCGGCATGTGCTCCACAATCTCCATAGAGCTATTGCCGGGATCGGGATGCGTCACAGTGTCGTAGAACCGGTTGAACACCCATCCTCCCTCGTTGTCGTGAAGCATCCATGCCCAGTTTCCCTTGTAACATTCCTGGTTGTACCAGGAATACTCCCTGCCAAGGTCCTTCGGCCTGCCGTCGCCGTTGCAGACGACCTCCTCCTGCGTCGAATAGAAGTTGACGATGTTTGTGACGTTGCAGAAACCGTCCGTCGCCGTCGGGGAATCTCTCAAACCAGTGCGTAGCCCTCACCCTATCCGTGTAGTTTGTCCATGCCTCCGGCGTCATGTTGTCGTGCGACGCCTGGGTGATTCCGTTAGTAGGATCGAACGCCTCCATGGCGACAGCGGCGTTGAGCATGAAGTACTTCTCGTGCGGCATCTGGTGGTCCTGAATCGCAGCCGAGACGAGCATGTTGCCGAGCGAGTGCGCAACGAACCACTTCGGGCCGTCGATTCCGTCCATGGCATTCTTCAGCGCGGACGCGGTGGCAAATGCATTCTGTACGTTGCCGTAGTAGTTGGGCGTTACCCAACCCTCGCTCGGCAAATAGAACTGCCCCTCGTTGCCGCGCCACTGCACGGCAATGAAACCTCTGTCCAATCCTGCCCACCAGAGCTTCTTGAACACGTTTTTCGCCCAAAGCGGCGTCTCGGCATCCTCCGCCATGTTGTAGCCATG
>CADCCQ010000093.1 GCA_902799955.1 uncultured bacterium
GGAATGCGTCTGGAAGTTGTTCCAGTTGTCGCCGGCAACGGGCAACGCGCCAAAGAGCGCCGAACCGCTCACAGCGCTAAAGGCCGAATCGCCCGGATTCGCCGGCAAATCCCTCGGCCCGGCAAAGTTGATCGAGATCGACTTTCCCGTTCCGGCCAATAACGGCAACACCGCCATCATGCCCACTGCCGTAACTGCCATCAGTTTTCTCATGTTGTAGAGTAGTGCGGAACGCCCCAAATGTCTCGGAGCGACTTCCCCCTCGTCAAACCGTACGTGCGGATTTCCCGCATACGGCTTTCCATTGCGTGCTTTTCCTGTTGCCATGGCTTTTTTCCTTTCTTGGGCTGCTGAACGTATATTATACGATTCTTTTTTTCCCCTGTCAATTCCGTTTCGGCATTTCTTACCTTGCCCTTCGCACGGCTCGCCCTCCTACTCATATCACGACATGTTTATGAGATTAGCTCCTTTCAGCTAATAAGTCCTGCCAAACTTATCTTGGCGTACCACCAATCGTGTCTGACCCTCGCGCCCCCCAGTAGAGCATGAAGCGATTTATCTTGAAAGAAATACTTTTTTCACGGCATCCAGATAGCCAGTGCCGTTTCTGTCGTCAGGCTCCAAATAGGATCCCTCGATCCATTCGTTCCATGCGTTGATTGAGATGAATTTCTGATATCCGGGCGGAGTGTTGCGGTCGCACCAATCCTTCACGCCACACAGCGATTTCTCGAACTCCGCCGGTGTGCAGGTCACGACTTGTCTCAGAACTTCCGGATAGCGCGGATTGGTGTCCCAGCCGACTGTGGCGTGGCCGAAATACACCTTCAGGCCTTTGAGCCTGGCCTTTTCCGAATCAAGCTTCGCAAGGCCGCGTTCCGCCCACGGACCGTAAGGCCCGGATGGGCGTACGTGGTGCGCGTAAGTGTACATCGTGGCGGATTCGAGGCCGAGCGTCGCCACGTCTTCAGGATCGCAGTTGTTCCAGCTGCATCCCATCAGATGCACTCCGCCGAGGCCGGCCCGTACGCAGTCCTCGTTGAACTGGCGCATGGCGGCGGCGGCTTTTTCCCTGCCGCCCAAATCGGCGACGAGCCGCCTCGTCTCGTAGATCATGAACACGGGCTTGCCGTCGATCCGGTAATAGTTCGGGCGCGAGAAGAACATGTCTATCACGCGCCTCGTCATCACGCGGAAGTCGTCCGGCCCGATTGCCACAGGCCAGCGCAGCCTGTCGTCCTTGCGCGTCACCTTGTTGTTGACGCCGTCCGTCCAGTTGTGGTTGGCCCACATCAGGAAGAACTGCATTTTTCCGTTGTTTTTCGCGGCCAGAAAGCCATCATGCAGCGCTCCTTCGAGAAACGTGCGTCCGCCGTACCAGTACCAATCGTAGATGAACACGTTGACGCCATGCGACGATGCCGCATCGATTTTCATTTCCATGACAGACGGGTTCGCCTCGTTCACGTAACCCCATGCCGGACGGCGCGGCTGCCAATGCCCGGGCCACTTCGGCTTCGCCTCGAAGATGTTGTTCCATTCGCCGAAGCCCTCGTCGAAGAGTCCCAATTCGCGCCAGCGCGGCTCAGGATGATAACCGGGGTATACGAGCGCGCCGATGTCGTACTTCGCCGGTTTCGCCTCGGCGCGTTCTGCCTTGACGCGCTCGAAGAGCCTGTCGCGCACGAACTCCACGCCGTCGATCACGATGGCCTTGTCGGTTGCGGCGCCCATCGCCTCAGGCTGCAGCTGGAAGAACTCCACCGTGTATTCGCCGGGCGCGCTCACCTCGACGAAGGCGTCGTACTTCACGAACCCGTCGGCGGAACGTGCGCTGACGGCGCTCTCCCACGTCTTGACGCCGCCCGTTCCTTTTCCTTTCCACACGCGAACAGAGGTGGCGGCGCCAAACATCCCCGGACGCCCGACATAGGAGAAGGACAGCCTGTACCAGCCCTTTTCGGGCGCGTCGAACGCACGCCACACGGAGGTGTTGCCAGACGCCCCCCACGTTTCCGCCGGATGGTTGCAAGTCTGAACGTAGAACGCATCGTCGCTTGCGGAGAGGCCGCGCGCCAGCCACGGACCGTTCTTCGCGCATCCCGCATTGCCGCTTGCCAGCGTCCATCCTGCCGGAACGCACCGTGCGGCGTCCGCCGCAGTGCTTATTGAAGTTGCGCCGACCAAGGCGGCAACCATTGAAGCGGCGATCGCCGTCTTCCTAATATGCATTGCATTCATGTTGTTCTCCTTTATTAAACCGGCTTCCCTTCGCAGTCAGGCGATACGTTCGCTGCGGCGCAGTCTGCACCGCCAATTCGTAGCTTCATCCGGGCGGTGATCACCTGAAGCGAATCGTGAATCCTTTTGGCACATGATTGAAGAGCGCATAGTTTCGCGCCACTACGCGGCCAATGCGGTCGTAGGCAACGAGAGAAAGGCAATTGCGGCGGTTGTTGCCCACCACCAGCGCGTCGGCGGCGAATCTTCCGCGCACCTCGCCTGCCTGCGCGTCAAACGTGCCGAGGACGTGTCCGTTCAAGATCGCCTTGACCCTATAGGCGCGTCTGACGCCGACCGTGAAGACGCTCCGCCCCTCTTCGATGCGGGGCTCGATCTCGAAGGCGTCCGGCACGTAGGAATGCGTCTGGCTCAAGTTCCTAAGCGATGCCATCAGCGTCGCCACGTCGACGAACTGGCGGTCCATCCACGCAAGCCTCTTCGCGTGGAAGTCCTTGAGGATCGCCACGTCCCCGTCAAAGGTGCGGGTGACGTTCGCGGTGTCCTTGCGCGGTGCCCACAGCCGCTCGTCAACCGCAGCCGACCGTCGCACGGTTGCAATCGCCTGGTCGAAAGTTCCGCCATCCGCATACGTCGCCGCATAGCGGCTGCGTACCTCGCGGTATCTTTCCCAAACGCGCAGACAGAACCAGGGATCCGTCGTCCACTCGCGGTTCATGTTGGCCACGCCGCCGCCAGCGCTGCGCCACTTCTCGCAGGTGTTGGGGACCGTGCGCGAATACGAACCCCAGTCGTAGTCCCACACCGGACCCCACGTGAGCTTGCCGCCGCGGTCGATGTAGGCATAGCGGCTCTTCTGCCCCATGTCGCCGTTGTCGAAGAGCTCGTTCACGAGGAAAAAGTCAACCATGGAGTCCACGTCGCAAAGTTCGCTCCAGTGACGACCGTCCGCCGTGCAGCCATCCCACGACGTGATGGCCGAGAAGTAGTTCTGAAGGTAGTTTTTGCTCCACGCGAGCATCTTCGCCGAGGTGTTGAGGTATTCAGGACGGTTTGCCATCGTGTGCATGGTCAGCGAACCGGCGGCGACGTCGAAGCAGGTCACCTCGTCGGCCTCTGTCGAGAACTCGAAGATATACCCTCCCGTGATGTCGATCGAACCCGGCTCGGCGTCCAGCGCGGCGTCGATCGCCGAGAAGTCGGTCTCGGTTGCGCCGTAGTCTTCTGCGGCGTCCTCCCAGTCGTAGATGTTGATGCGGTCGGACGCGATGCGGATATGCTCGCAGAACTGGTACGTGCCGAGCAGCGTGCCGTTCAGCACGCAGTCCACCCACGTCGAGCGCATCCCGAGGCCGCCGATTTCCCGCGCGAAGTCGTAGGGCAGCTTGTTGCGCGTCTGCGAAAGGTCGTTGTAGTTCGCGAGCAGCACCCAGTGCTTGTTCTTCTTCTCGCCGAGATCGAACATCTTCGCCTTCTCCGCGAGCTTGATCTTGTAGGGCTTCTTGGGGTAGTTCTTGGACGAGTTGCCGCGCACGTTGATCGTCATCGCGCCGTCGTACTGCTGCTTGAAGGCGTCGTTGCCCTGCACGACGATCTTGCCCTCGTGCTTTTCCTTGGACGCCGTGGGGGTCTGTCCATCATCCGTCGTGAGATAGCACACCGGCAGACTCGAGAAGTAGATGGCGCGGGAGAAATCGACCCTTCCGCCGCGCGAGACGGTGAAACGAAGCCAGTGACAGTAGTCGTCCTCCCGTGGCGTAAACGAAGGCGTGCGGCAGATTTCCGCAAACGACGTCTTGCGGTAGTCGGCGCGCTCCCAGAGGAATTCGTAATTTGGAGACGCGCCGAGGAACGTGCCGAACGCAGGAGAGAGCGTGCGGCCGACGCGCGGACGTGAAACGTCAAGCGACACCTCCGTCGCAAAATCGCCCCCTACCACGTCCGCGCCGTCGCGCACCGCGAGAAAATCGATGACGGCGCATTCCTCGCCGTTCGTCATCGCCACGGAATTCGTCACGAACGCATACGAGTCCGCACCTGGCACGCCGGCGCCGGCGACGCCGTTTGTGGACCAGCAGCTTGGATCGCCCCAACTGCCGGACGCTCCGCCAGTCCAATAGTACACCGGCCCGGACTCCTCCTGCGCCGACGCCCCCTCCATCTTCGCGAAAAGCCCGCTGCCGACAAACGAGACCTCCCTTCGCTCCGGCGCCGCCCCGGCACGGAACCACGTGCGTCCGTCCGCCCCGGCGCACCGAACATACTCTCCGCCGCTCCGCTTGACAAGATAGCTCACGAGGCGGATGCCTTCCACCTCCTTGGTCTCCAGCCTCCCGTACAGCCATTCGCCCCTGCACGGCTGCGCGCCATCCGCGGAAAGCCCGTTCCACCGGCCGTCCCCCCATCCGTAGTATCCGGCCACGCCGTCGACCATTGCGGGCAGCAGGGCGCCCGCGACGGAAATCGCCGCCGGCCGGCCGGTCTCAAGATCCCCTATCAGAATCGAGAAGTCGATGCGCTCCACGTTCCCGGTCGACGCCTCCGCCGCCGTGAAGCGCGCCGTCCCGACAAGGGACATCGCGCTCACCCCGCCATCCACGACGTTGGTCGCGGAGGCTTCGTCGGCGAGCGTCCAATCGCCGCCCGTCGTCCCCTTCGCGCTCAACGTCTCGCCGACTGCGTACGCGCCGAACTCCGCCGAGAACGACGGTGGGCCGAACGGCGTTTCCGCCAGGGCCGCCGCGCACGAAACGGCGGCCAACATCAGCGCAATGCGCACCCGGCGCCTCCTAGCGGATGATGATCATCATCGTCGAACGCATCAGGTACAGTCCGCCGGAACGCCTTAGAAGCGGGCGTGAGTTCCTGAGCGCGGGGCCGGCGAGCTTGAACTTCGTGGATTCCGGCGGTTCGGTCTCCCACGAGACGACCTTGGCAAGTCCGTTCTCGTCGAACGCCAGCTCGCGGTCGGCGGCGATGGCCACGTTCACCACGGAGTCTGCGGCGAACGTGACGGCGTTGAGTCCGCTCGTGAACGCGCCCGTCGTGCTCCACACGTCGGTCTTCGAGGTGATGTCGAGCGTCGCCCCGTTCTGCAATGTGCAGCCGTAGAAGTTGTCCGTCACGGGCGTGAACGTGCCGTACACGTTCATGGCCGCCGTGCCGGCGTTCGACGTGCCCTCGTAGCGCGCGGTGTAGTCGCGCACGGTCAGGGCCGCCGCCACGTTGAGCGCCGTAGCGGCGTCAAGGTCCATCGTCTGCGATCCCGCCTCCGTCGCAACCTGCAACGTGCCCGCCCCGGTCGCGCGCAGTGTTCCGTCCGTCGCGGTGCCGCGGAAGACGAACGTCTTTCCCGACGCGATCGAGCATGCGAGCGCGTTCCCGCCGAAATCTATCGGCCCCGTCCACACGATGTTGTTGCCAACGGTCACCGTGGAATCCGCCGCAAGGGTCACGTTTCCGAAGCCGCCCCAGAGAGACTGCCCCTGGCCTCTGCTGTTGACGATCGCGCCGCCGTTTAGCCGGAAGTACTGCAGGTTCGTGTCGTACACGCCGTTTATGTCGAACTCGCATCCCTCCTCCACCGTCAGCACGGTGCCGTACGCGCCAAGCGGATTGGGATAGTTGTTCTGCCCGAACGCGTATGTGGCGTTGTCCTTGGTCGAACCGTTGTACAGCCTGAGCGTGCCTTCGGCAACCACGTTGCCGCCGGTGTATGCGAGCCTGTAAACCTGCGGGGTGAACGTGCCGGCGCCTTCCTTGACTAGCTTCAGATTGCCCGAGAGCGTCACGCGGTCGTTCGTGAACGTGGCGCCCGCCGGAACGGCAATGTGCAGTTCGCCGGGCTTTGAAGAGTCGGTGGTGGAGTCCGTCACGGTGAGCGCGACCAGCGGGTTGCCGTTCGGCGTGTTCACGTAGAGCCTGTGGCCGCACAGGTCGATCGTGGATCCGGACTGCACGAAGGCAAAGAAGTTCGTCATGCCGCGCATGTCCATGTCGGCCATGAGCGACAGGCTGCCGAACGTCACGCCCTGCCACGGCATGGCGGATGCAGTGGGAATGCCCGCGCCGAACGCGCCGGAGACGTGTACCTTCGCGGATACGCCTGGCACGCCGTTCTCGACTACGCGGCCGTGGGCGTTGAAGCACGACCAGTTGCCGGGGTTTGCGATGTCGCCGTCGCCGACCTGCCCAGTCCACGACGCGCTCGTGACGAGCCGTGAATCCTCGGCGACGTCGTAGAACACGCCGTTCTCTATCACGCAGATCTTGCTGCCGTCGACGTTGTCGCCCACAAGAGTGAACACCACCCCCTCCGGCACCGCGTCCCACGCGATCAGATGCTCGTTCGCCTGAAGCGCACGTGCGCCGACGTCAACCGTGACGCTGCCCGCGGCCGCGTCGAACGACAATGCGCCGATCGGTGAATTCGCGTTCAGCGTGCCTGAAAGCGCCGAAAGGTCTATCGTCGCGCCGTCGTGGAGGACCGTCGGGCACATGCGGTCCGCCACTGGCTTGAACGCGCCATACACGTTTACGGGGTTGCTTCCCGCGATGACCTCCCCGGTGTAGCGCGCCACGTAGTTGGACACGTTCAGCGCGGCGTTGCGGCACACCGCAGAAGCGGCGTCGAACGTAGCCGTTCTTGCCTCAAACGCGCTTCCGTTCACGTCGAAAGTGCCGTTGCCAGTCACCGATATCGTGCCGTTGCTGACGATAAGCCCACTGCAGTAGAAGTGGACGTGCTCCGCGCCGGACGGGAAGTCGATGTTCAGCGTGTGGCCATTGAGGTTGAACCCGTGCTTGCCGTCCCAGTTGATGAAGACAATGGAATTCCGCATGTCGAAGGCCGAGTCGGCCTCCAGCGTCACGTTGCCCAGCCCGCCCCAGGAGTATTTCGTCTGCATCTTGCTGCTTGTGAGCGCGCCGCCGGCGAGCACCACCGGGTAGCGGTTGTTGTCGTAGATGCCGTTGATGTCGTAGAAAGCGCCGGTCTCGACGCGCACCGCAATGCCGTCGGCGCCGAGGGGCTGTCCGTATCCATCCTTGCCGGGCGAGAATGTGTTGCTGTCGGCCACGGCGTCGTTGTAGAGCCGCAGCGTGCCGGCCACCACCGTGTTTCCGCCCGTGTACGGCTGACCGTAGCGATGCGACACGAAAACGCCCGCGCCGTCCTTCACGAACGCGGCGGTGCCGCCGATGGTGATGAGCGTGTTCTCGAAGACCGCACCCTGCGGCACGTTGAGGACAAAGTTTCCGCCGGCCGGCGCATCGTCGGTTACGGTGAACGCCCGCTGCGAAACTCCTTCCTGAGCAGTCAGCTTGAACGCATGCCCCGCGAGGTTGATCGTCTTGCCCGCGAACAGATTGTCGTTCACGCTGAGGCCGCTCCAGTCGCAGTCCGTCGCAAGCGTCGCCGGCGGCTCAAGCGCCACGCTCTGGTACGTCGAGAGCTTCGCAATGGTTGCGGCGTTCGTCAGGTCGAAGTTGAACACGCCGAAGAAAACGCCGCTGCGGCCTCCGGGAACAGCACCTACGGCCAGCGCGCCCACCATGTTCGTGCACACCCAGTTCGCGGGGTCGTTGAAGTTGCTGCGCTCGCCCGCGCCCACCCAGTGCGCAGTCGCCACCACATCCGCGT
>CADCCQ010000094.1 GCA_902799955.1 uncultured bacterium
GCGGAGCCGGAGCAAACAATCACGCGCGTAAGCTCACACGGAAGCACATCCTGCAAGACGACTCCGGAGCCGTTGCGGCACTCCCAGTTGGCGGCGGAACCGAGACTCGTACCGTCGCCCGCGCCTGTCCACGTCGCCGTCGCGGCGACGTTGTCGAGCCTTGCATAGACGGTCTTGCCGTCGGCAGAAAGCGAAACTGCGAACCGATTGTCCGTCACGGCAAAATGCGCAAGCGCGTCCGTCTCGCCCGCCGGAAGCGCGATGCCGTCCGTGACGAGCGCGACGTCGCCGCCGTCGTAATTGGAGACGTCGAACACGATCTTCGCATCCGCGCCGAACGTGAGCGTCCCGCCCACGCTCGCGTCGTAAAGCGGCACGGTCAGCTGAAGTCCGTCGCCGATTTCAAGCGTCTCCGGGGCGAAGCGCGAGTCTTCGGCGCACTTGAGCGTGGCACTCACCGGGAGGGCCGCGCTTGTCGCGGCCGCAAGAGACAGCTTCTTGGGCGTGACAAAGGTATCGTTGGTAATCACGACGCCGTCGGCAAACGCCACCGCCACTTCGACTTCCGTATCTTCGAGCGTTGGATAGATCGTGGTGCGAGTCGTGTTCGTCCATGCCTCGCCGACTTCATCCCATTCCCTCACCGTCCACGAGGCGAGTCCGCCCGCCCACGCGCCGCTCGTCGTCACCGTGCGCACGAGGTTCGTCGCGTCCAGGGGCGGCAGGCACGGAATATTGTTTGCGAGCCACGCGATCTGGTTCGCCGAAAGCGAGTGGTTGAAGAGCGCGAACTCATCGACGAACACACCTGAGTCGCCGCCGGCGTTGCGCCATTTCTTGTCGTTGTCGTATGACTGCGAACCCAACATGATGGTCGTCAGGGGCTCCGAAAGCGAAGGCAATGTGGAAAATGGAACCTGTGCCGTCCGGCTGCCGCCAAAATAAATGTCGGTTGTCATGCTCGATGGATTCCATACGAGGCAGACGTGCTGCCACGTGTCAACGGTCTCCGCACTTCGCGTAAAAGCCGAAGTACTTGTCAGGTAATGCCCGTATGCGTGTACATGAGCGGGATTGTCGCTGTACCACTCGAAGCGCGTCGCCCAATCCTGATTGCCGAGGCTGTAGTAGAAAAAATCATGCCAAGCCGTCGGTTTCGCCTTCGCCTTGAGCCAGAAAGACATCGTGTAGCCGGAACCCGGCGTCGCACCAACGCCATCCGCATTGAACACGCGCCATGTCGCCTTGTTGTTGACCGCCATGCAGTAGGCCGAATCAAGTGCGCCGCCTGAAGACGCCGTCGCCTTCGGACTGTTTCCTCCCCAAAGAAGCGCCGCGTCTGAACCGCTTCCGTTGTCCCCTGCCGCCACGCCAACCGTCGTGTTCGTCGTATCGAAATTCCACGCGACGGGCATCGCGCGCCCGGGCCCTGCGGCGGGCTGGGCGGGCTTGTACTTCGCAAGCCACTTCACCTGCTCGTCCGTCGCGGGATAGTCGAAGAGCGCAAGCTCGTCGAGGCAAGTGCCGCCCGTGTTGGTGGCGCGGTCATTGCCATCGTAGAGCTGCCGCCGCACCGTCGAGCCGATATGGAGCTGCTGGAGATTGCCTCCGCGGAAGAAGTTGATGTTCGCGATATGCTTTCCATCGACATAAAACAAGCACGTTCCAACTGAGTTTGTGCCATTCGGCTTGGCGACAAAAGCGACATGCTTCCATACGCCAGCAGTCAATTCAGATATGGTCGTCGTGCCGGAGCCGTCGAGACGGACAGTTGGATTGGTCGCGTCGGTCTTGGCCGGGTAGTAGTAGAACGTGGCGTTGCTGTTGTTTTTCGCAATGTACTCAATGCGGTAGTCCACGCCGTTCAGACGGAAACCGAAGAAGTCGCTCCAGGCATCATGCGAAGAACTGGTCTTCACCCAGAACGAGATCGTGAAGCCACGATCCGTACTGCAGCCAAGGGACGCGGAGCCGTCGCCAAGCCAGAGGGACGAAGGCGAAGACTCGCTGAGCGCATAACCTGAGCCGAGCGCACCGCCCGAGACAAATCCGAGCGGATTGGAGCCACTCTGCTTGAACGTCGGCTCCAGCGCGCCCGTGCCCTTGTTCACGCCCGTATAGACGAGCGCGCCGTTCTCGACCTTGTCGAAGTCGTAGTAGTACAGCAGCGAACGCGCGTTCGCCGCCATCGCGCTTGCCGCGATTGCTACTGCTGCTATCAGCTTTCTCATGTTTGTTTCCTTTCCTTCTCCTGTTGAAGATTGGGTGTGTGAAAAACGCGGGCGTTTTCCTTCACTTTACGACGAGCACCATCCCGCCGCGCTTGACATCCAGCACAAGATTACCGTCGGAGTTCACGGAAAGGCCCTTCACCCATTTGGGCGCATCTGCCGCGAGCGAAACACTCACGCCTGCCGCGTCGAAGCCGCCGCAGCTCGTGAGGATCTTCTCGCCGCCCTTCGGACGGACTCCTGAAACCTTCACCGTCACCGCGCCGTTTGCCGCGAACGTCTTTCCGGCGGCGACGGCCAGCACTGGCAAAGTGGCGCGATTCGTGAAGTTGAACGCGAGCGTCGCGCCGTCATCGAGCGTCAGGCCGCCGTTGAACGTGACCGTGCCGGATTCCGCGATCTCCAGCGTCGCGTCGCCGTTGACCGTGACCATTTCCGTGCCGACGTCCGCACCCGACATGAACGCGAGCGTCGCCGTGTTCGTGACGACGAACGGATTGGTCAGTGACGTCGCGTAGGGCGACAGGTCGTCCACGTCGTAGTTCACCACGACCTTGCCCGTGCCCGCCACGATGGCCATGCCTGCCGTGTTGGCGCCGAAAAGCCCGCCCGACACGCTCAGCGTGTTCGTGCCAAGCGTAATCGTGTGCGCCACGCCGTCCGAGCCGGTCGTGTCGAGCACGAGCGAACGGTAGATTACGAGTCCGGCGGACAAGGTGAAGTCCGCCTCGGCGCGCACATTCGCGGTCACGCCGTTTGCGTTCCCGATGCAGTACCTCGCCGTACCGGTGATGCCGTGGTCGCCGATTGCCCAGTTCGCCGTTGAATTTTCGTAACCTCGCGTAAGATAGAACTTGTCGATCTGGGCGCTCAGGTTGACAAGGCCACGGGCCATGATCGTGCCCGCCATGGATTCAGTATTGCACGGCATGACAGAACTCTTGTTGCCGATTTTCGCGATGATGTCCCCCGTGACGACGAACACGCCGCCCGACGCGACTGATCCGACTACATACACGATGTCTCTGGTGCCGTAGAATTCAAGGTCGTTGTCAAGCGTGACGGTCGAGTTCTCGCCAACCGCGATCTTCGACGTGTTGGAGAACGACGTCGCCACAATCGCACCAGTAAAGGTGATTACGCCCGTGCCCATCGTCACCGCGCCGAACACGGCGTTTTCCACATCAATGTTGATTGTCCTCGCGGACGCAACGCTGGAGAAGTCGAGCGCCGTGCCAGCCGACGGAATAATCCCGTTCTTCCAGTTCGCCGCCGTGGAGAAGTTGCCGTCTATGCCGCCCACCCAGACTCCGGCTGGAAGCTGCGAACGGTCGCCAATGTTCATGGTCAGCGCATTGCTGCCCGCGAGCCAGGCGTCGTTGGCCCCCTTGACCGCAGTCGCGTCAAGCGCGAATCTCGTGACCACATTCTCCGACATCGCGGACGAGGGCGTGAGAATCGGGTACTCTCCCGCCGCAAGGGGTTCGCCCGTCACAACAAGCGCGGTCGTCCCCTCTCCGCTGACCGAAATAGCCCCTCCCGCAGTGGTAATCGCGCCGACGGCGCTTCCCGATGAAGCCACCTTCAGCGTCGTGCCGGAATCAAACGTCAGAAAGCCGGGGAGCGCAACCGTCCCCGCCTGCGTGACTTCAAGCGTCGTACCCTCATAGAGGTGTACATGATAGTTGCCTGGTCTGCATCCGGGGTTCACCGCCAAAGTCGATGTGCCCTTGATCGCCAGTCCGCCGTTGAAGGTCGAGACGCTGTTGAACAAGACCTTGCCCGCGCCAGTCGTCTCGACATAGCCAGAATCGTCGATCCGTCCCGTCGTGCCGTCGCCGACCGTGATCGTGTGGGGAACGCCGTCCGTGCCCGTCGTGTTCAACACCAGCGTTTTGCGATTATCAATTGTGGCAGCGATTGTGAAATTCGTTGCGGCAACAATCTTCGCGGACGAATTCGCGCCGGGCGAGACGTAGTAGCTGTAGGAGCCTGTAATGCCGTCCTCGCCGACCTCCCAGTTGATGTGGTTGCCGGAAGGCGCGAGCAGGAAGCACTGGGCGGCGGCATTGTTGACGAGGCCCTTGGCCGCAATCGTGCCGGCGATGGAAGTCGTCATGCTCGGATAGAGATAGACGCCTTTCCCCTCTGCGGCGACGATGTCGCCCGTCACGACGAACCGGCCGCCTGCCGCGACGGTGTAGCAGATGTATTCGTTTCCGCTCTCGGTGAACACGAGGTCGCCGACGACCGTGACGGTCGAGTCCGCACCAACGGAAATCTTCGACGTGTCGGTGAAGTTAGTCGCCGCAATCGCATTCGTGAAGGTAATCACGCCCTCGCCCATCGTCACCGTACCGAACGTGGCGTTTGCGATGTCGGCGATGATCGTCGCCGATGCCGAGACGCTGGAGAAGTCAATGTCCTCGCCGTCCACGGGAGCGGAGCCGTCAAGCCAGTTGCCGCCGGTGGACATCTTGCCGTCGTTCGCGCCGCCCGTCCAGGTGTTGCCCGCGACATTACCGACCGAAAGAACGAGCGTGCTGCCGGAGACACTCCAGTTGGAGGGGAGGCCGTCTGCGGTGGTGATCGAGAACTTCGCGCCGTCCGCCGCCGTCACGCCGGCCGCCGAGCAGATTGTGTACGCGCCTTCCGGAAACGCGCCGCCGTTCAGCGTCAGCGCCACCGTACCGGACGAGGGGAGCATCAACGATGTCGCGCTGACGGCCGCGGCACCGGCATAGTTTGTGACGTCCAGCCCGGAACCGGCATCAAGCGCCAGCGGTCCGGCAAGGGCAATGCCGGACACGACAAGCGTCGTACCGTTTGAAACCGTAGTCGTACCAAGATACTCCTGGTCGGCGGAAAGAAGCGTCGTGCCCGCGCCCGCGAACGTCATCCCGCCCGCGCCGGTAATGGTGCGTGGAATCCTGATGAGGATTCCGCCGTTGTCAATCGTGCCGCCGTTCGCGCTGATCGTGACGTCAACGGCATTGGCGGAACCATTGGGACGGAAGATTTGGCCGACGACAGAGGCGGAAAGCCAAGTCGTGTCGCCCTTCCACTTGAACGTGCCGCCGTCGAAGTTGACGGTCGCCGAGCCGCCCGCCGTGTAGAGATAGGCGCTGTTCGCCTCGAGAACGCCGCCGCGCCCGAGATTAACGATCCCGATGGCCGTTGCGCTCCTGAAACCGAACACGATGTCACCACCCGAAACCACGCGTCCGCCGTCCGAGATGTTGACCGTTCCGTTTGCGCGGTTGGCGACAAACAGCGACTTATCAACGGTGAACACGCCGGTGTTCGTCACGGTGAGGACGCCTTCATCGAAGTAGCCGATGAACACGCGCTGCGACGAGGGAGTCGTACAGCCGACCGTGCCGCCGCCGACCGTCAGCGTCGAAAGAGCCGCCCCGTCATTTCCGATGTAGAAATATTCCGCCGACAGGAGGTCGCCGTCCTCGTTGTGGAGTGTCGTGACGGCGCCGGACGCATTGCCGAGGGTGAAATGATCTACGCTCCAGTCTCCCCCCGCCTTGTACACGGTGGAAGTGACGCCCGCAACGTTGCCGACAACCCATCTGCTCGGGATGTTCGCAAGCGTCGCATCCGCGCCGACACGGAGCGTGACGGGCTTTGCGGGGTCTGTGCCAAGCGTGAAACCGGGACAGTCGAGCGAAGCCGTGCCGGCGAGTTCGAGCGTCCCCTCGGTCAGCACGGTGTCGCTGGTGCGGCCTTGCGAGAGGACGAGCGTGCCCGCGCCGGTCTTTTCAAGCGCGCTGACGGTGGGCACATCGATCGTGGCCGTTTTTCCGGAGGCGACGAATGCCGTAGGGACGACGAGGGTGTGTGCAACGTTGTTGGACACAATGGACACGTCCGCGTTGAACGCGACCCCCATTGACACGACATCGCGATCAAGCGTTGCCGTGGCGGCGGTGTTGAAGATGGCGTTGTTGTCGTTCGCCCACGTCACCGCCGAGCCTTCGTAGCTCCAGATACCGGCATCGCCCCAGTTCGCGGCTGCGCCGCCGCTCCATGTGTAGTTGCCCGCGACGATCGTGATCGCCGGGTTGTCGGCCACCTTCATTGGAAGGTTGATCGCGCTGATGGTCATCGAGCCAGTGAACGTGGGAATCTCTCCGTCGTCGATCCACATTTTGCCGAACGTCACGCCTTGAATGTCCGCGTTGATTTCGGCAAACGGCGGAGCAAGCGTGAAGTCGAGGTCATCGCCCGCCGCAGGAGCGGCGCCGCCTTCCCAGTTCGCGCCGGTTGACATTTTGTTGTCGCCTCCAAGCCCCGTCCATTTCTTGCCCGAGCCCGTTACCGTCCTTGCGGCGGACGCAAAGGCATCTGAACCAGCTGCCGATCCGGCGACAGGTGCGTAGAACTTCCGCCCGACGGTATCATAGAGTCCTGCGACATTGCTCGAATTCTTCGCCGGCATGAGGTTGTGCGTCAGCGCGCCGGTGGATGAATACAGCTGGAAGTAGTAGAGGTAGTAGGATCCGCTGTAGTCGTAAGCGCTTGATGCAGAAAGCGAACTTCCCGAAAGATGGCTTGCGAAGAGCATGAGATTGCCCGCAGGCGTGTAGGCGGAATACCCCAATTTGCCGTCAGACCTCCCCTGAGGACTCAGAACCTGATAGACCCCGTTTATCGATACCGCGCTGTCTTCCGCGCTCCCCACGACATCACCCTTGTTGAAATCGGCGATTAGCGCATATTCGCTGTTTGCCGCAAGCATTGTCGTATTGCATGTCGTATAGCGGGTTGTATGAAAGCGGTCTATGCGAATCTTGTTGCCGATGCGGAAACCGCTGAAAGCATCAGACTGCACATTACTTCCCGTCTTCGAATTTCGAGTGCAGAACAGACATTCGTTGCCCGAGACCGTCGTCGGCATGAACTTGAGCTTCACGGCGTCGGTTCCGGCGGGACGGATGTCGGTAATGATCCGCGGACCGCCGGTAGAGCTTCCGTTGCCGTTGCCCTTGATGTACTTGAGTGCGGTGTACGTGTTGCCGTTCGCGTCAGTCCAGTCCGCCGCCCACGACGGCAATGCCGCCGCCACGCACATCGCCGCAATCGCGGCGCGGATCATCTTTGTTTCCATACTTTTCGCCTTTCCTTTCCCTGTTGAAGATTGGGTGTGTGAAAAACGCGGGCCGCGAGGCGCGGTCTGCGTCTCTCGGCTCATGCAATGATTGTGTAAATGTGAAAGTGTTGCCAGTTTCCAATGTTGCCAATCCCAATTGGACATTGGGTATTGGCTATTGGCAACATTTGCACATTGGCAACATTCCTCGTGGCCGTC
>CADCCQ010000095.1:0-10346 GCA_902799955.1 uncultured bacterium
CTGCTGCCGGCGGGACAATCACAAACGACGTCGCCGGACTCGGCGGCTCGGACATCGTGTTCCCGGTAACTGCGGGGCAATACACCGTCACGGGCAATGGGTTCGCCGATGTCGAGAACGTCGTAAACGAATCCGGGCACGTGCAGACGCTCTCCAACGCGGTCGCGTTCGCAACGACATACAACGTGGCGCTGGCGAGCGCCGTCAACTTCGCAGGCGGCGCCATGGCTACCGTGCCGGGCGCCGTCTCGGGCGCGGCGGGCACGAGGCTCGTCGGAGACGTGACGTTCACTGGGAACTGGTCGATGTCGTCCGTATCCTACACCGTGCCATCGGGATCAAGATTGACCGGGAAGAATCTTTCCGGACTGAAATCGACGTTCACCATTGACAGCGGCGGCTACGCGCACTTCGCCCAGGTTGAATTCGGCCAGTCATCCGGCCCGGACAACTCCGACAACATCCGGATCAATCTGATCGTCAACGGCACGCTGGAGGTCGACGGCGAGCTGAGATACAGAAACAACGGCGGGAACGCGACCCGTCTCACGGGCAGCGGCAAGGTCATTGCCAAGGCCTTCTACAAGACTGGCGGCAAGCGCTCCTTCGTCACGGTGAAGAATTTCGAGATTGGCGCGGGCAGCGCCTCCTCGAATCCGGGGTTCGGCGCGACTTCTGGAAGCAACATGCTCCAGTTCCAGAACGACGTGACCTTGAGGTTCATGGACGACGTCGAATTCCGAAGCGTATATGACAGCGGAAACAAAAGCGAGAACGGCGGCATATCGCTGTGCGCGGGCAAGACGATGGTAATCAACACGGAAGACCACGACGGGAACGGCCATACTGCGATATGGGGCTGCTCGTTCTGCGTCAAGCCCAGCGCCGGAAACTCATACAGCACGTCAAATGTCCGCCTGAGCAAACAGGGCAAAGGCATGCTGATAATGCGCAACAGATGCGGCATCACCGGCAGCACCGGCTACACGAAGGTCTATCACGGCTATACCGACGTGAAGGGCGGAACGCTGCGGGTGGAGGAGAAGGGGCAGCTGAGCAGCAGCGCGCTGACGGTTTACGGCGGCGCCCGGTTTGAACTTGCGAACAGCGTCGCGCTTCCAAACAACACGACTCTGACCGGCGGCGGTAACAGCATCGACATCGGCAACAGCGCCTCGCTCAAGCTTACGTCGTCGTCCGGCGACAACGCGACCATTACGATGGGGACTGGTTCCACGCTCACCGGCAACGTCTCGCTCGGAACAAACACCACGGTGACGGCTGGCGCGAACGCGAAGATCACCGGCAACGTCTCGGTCGGGACCAACAGCACGTTGACGGCCGGCTTGGGGGCGACGATCAGCGGCGGCCTCACGATGGGCGACGGAACGGTCTGGAACTTGACCATCGATTCCGAGTCGGCAACTCCGGTTGGCGGCGCCGTCAAGCTGACGTCCGGCAACGCCACGATCAAGGTTTCCGGAGACTTTTCCAGCCTTGACAGCCCTGTACTCAAGAAGGTGCTAGGCAAGCTCGACCCCGGAACGGACGTGGCAAACCTCAAGCTTGATGCGACTGGCGTTGCATTTCCGGTGCCTTACAACACAACTTTGAAAGTGAAGGAAGATGGTGAAGGCTCTCGCAACCTGGTGTTCCGCGCAGTCAAAAAGACCTTCATGATCTACATCAGGTAGCCATCGCGGTTTCTCTCAAAAACATCACCTCCAAATTTTTTCATCCGCGCATATTTTGAAACAACTGAAACAACTTGCAAAAACAATTTTTTTCTCGCCGTGTAACTACACAGCGTTCTTGAATCGGCGGGCGGTTGCCCGCCGCAAAGGGAAGTTGTTTCAGACAAGTTGTTTCCCATCATTAGAGGATGTGGTGGTGAATTATACAGATTATACAGATGCGCCCGGGGAGTGTGAAAATCGCCGTATCGCTTGACGGGAAGGTGGAAATAGTGTAAAATACACATTGCTTGGGGCAGAGTAATCTCCGAAAGGAATGTTGAAAATGGTGTGCCAAGCGAAGCTCGGCAGAACTAACAGAATGAAAGGAATCTACTCAACGAAGAGAATGGCACGTTGATAGGACGGCTGGCTGTGCGGGTGCGCGACCGACGTGCAGAAGCCCAGCCCTACAAAGGAATGAGCCGAAGGCGAGTCGCGAAGCGATGCCCTAGCAGGGGTGCGAAGGGTTCCTGCTTGCATGGCGTTTCAAACAGAGACGGCGGAATGCGATTGGCCGGCAAGGCCCATCACGCGAAAAGGAGAAAGACCATGTATCCAGAAAGTGATTATGGTTGGTGCGACGCACCTCGTTCGTCCTTGGGAGAAACTCGCGGCGAAAGCCGATGCGGGTACGTGGGTGCGTGCCTGTGAAATCACCGAAGGTCACATTCGGGTGGAAATGCGGCTTCGCGAGGAAATGCGCGGACGCCGGATTGGCCGAGGCAGGCGGGCGGCGTGCCATGTTGGCAGAACTCGCGGAATCCGGGCTTGACGCAAAAAAATCTGTTATGATATTGTTCGTCGAGAGCATACCAGAACGGAACAAGTGAAAGGCGAATAACTGTGAAAGAGAAAGTCATGCAAGGAAAGCCGTATGCGGGAAATCCGCACGTACGGTTTGACGAGGGGGCGGGCGCTCCGAGACATTCGGGGCGTTCCGCTCTACTCTACAAAGGTAGAATCCTGATTGCATCCGCAGTGGTCGCGGTGGCCGCGCTGGCGGGGCCGCGCACGACGCCCGAGGCATTTCTCACGAAACATCTTGATACTTCAATCCCCGCGCTTTCTTCCATCCCCGCGAAGATGTCCGCAAGCGACCTCGCAGGCGCAGAGAAGGTGTTCGCCAATCACGTGCGCGCCACGCTGCGGAACGACGTGCTCAACAAGGACTGGCTTGAACGGAAATATACGGAGAAGGAGCTGCGTGCGCTCAGGCAACGTGCGGTATACGGAGAAGGAGCTGCGTGCGCTCAGGCAACGTGCGGAGGAGATCATGGACTACAGACTCTCCTCCTGCGGCATGCCGCACCACTTTGCCGACCACAAGGTGGACTGGGACCTGAACCCGACGTTCAACAAATACAAGGAATGGACGTGGCAACTCTCGCGCCATCCATTCTGGACGACGCTCGCCGAGTACTACACCGCCACGGGCGACGAAAGGGCTGTCGCCGTATGGATCGACATGATCTCCAGCTGGTTCGACCAGGCGCTCGTGCCGGAGAAGGCCAGCCCCGGCGCCACGCACTGCTGGCGCACGATCGAGGCGGGCATCCGCATGACCGGCTGGAGCCGCCAGATCGCCGCGTTCGCCAAGTCTCCTCAGGTGACGGACGAGTTCCTTACGCGTTACTTCATCTCCATCTGGGAACACGGCTGGCGTCTGCGCAACAATTCGACGACTGGCAACTGGCTGCTGATGGAGCTGCATGGTCTTCTGCGGATCTCGCTCCTCTATCCATTCTTGAACGATGCGCCCGAATGGAAGGCGTACGCGCTCAAACGGCTCCAGAACGAGTTTTCGCGTCAGGTCTATCCCGACGGGTTCCAATACGAGCTTTCGACTGGCTACCACGGCGTGGTGGTACACAACTACCTGGATGTTTTCAGGCTGTACGAGATGCTTGGCCTTGAAAAGCCCGAGTTCATCCGTACTGGACTTGAGAAGATGTTCGAGATGTACATGCGTCTTGCGATGCCAACCGGCGTTACGCCGTCCCTCAACGATGGTGGGAAAGTAAGCGTCTCCGGCTGGTGCCGCAAGGCGCTGACGCTCTACCCGCAGCGATCCGACTTCCAGTGGTTCGCGACGGGTGGCAAGAAGGGGACGCCGCCGGATTACCTCTCCACCGTGTTCCCGTGGGCCGGTGCGGTCGTGTTCCGCTCGTCATGGGGGAAGGACGCCGTGTGGGGCTACATGGACGGTTCGCCGTTCGGGCATGCACACCAGCACGAGGACAAACTGAACTTCCTCCTTACGGCATACGGAAAAGAGATGCTCACAGAGGGCGGCAACTACCTGTATGACAGTTCCGAATGCCGCAAGTACGTCCTCTCCACCCGTGCGCACAACACCATCCGAATCGACGGCCACGAGCAGAACAGCCGCCGCACCTACCGTTGGCATGATGAGGACATCAACGTGAAGGCGGATGTCGAGTTTTCGACCACTCCCGCCCGCGACTGCGCGCGTTCAGCGTACCGGAACGGCTACGGCCCGCAACAGAAGCCAGTGGTTCACGACCGCACGGTGCTCTTCCTGAAGCAGGAGCCGGGGCTTGCGCCGTTCTTCGTGGTCGTCGATCGCCTAACTGCGCCTGACGACCGTCCACATACATTTGAGATCTTATGGCATTTGGAGGAGTGCGGGCTCAAGATCGGCAAAGGCTCTTTTACGGGCGACTTCGGGAACGGCATCGGACTGGCCGCGTACGTGAGCGATCCGTCGTTGAAGATCACGGACATGAAGGGCCAGCACAAGCCGTACTTCCAGGGGTGGATGCCCATTTGGATCGGCGGGCCGCACGAGCAGCGTCCGATTCCCACGCCCGTCGTGCAGGGCACGTTCTCCGGCGCGTACCGCGTGGTGACGGTGCTCTACCCCTACCGCGACGGCAAGTGTCCCATCAAGGCCGTGAAGGCCTCCGCCGATCCGGCGGCCAACGATTTCACGCTCGTTCTTGCCGATGGCACCGAGCGCACACTCACGCAGAGTAATGACCAAGGGAAATGCCAATGAATAGAATGATGAATGTTAGCGCCGTCGCGGTTCTGGCAGTGGCGGGAACGGCGTATGCGGCGATTGAAATCCGGTCGGACTATCCCGGCGGGAACGTCAAGGTCGACAAGATCGACGAGGCGGCGAACGCCGTCGTGCTGCGGCCCGACCTCCGAGACACGAAGGGCAACTGGTTCTACTGGGACTTTACCGTGCGGCGGTCGGGGGGCGCAACCCTCCCAGGTGACGGCTCGCCGGGGACGGCTCGCCCTACCGAGCGGACGATCCATTTCCAGTTCCCGAAGAACGGATACGACTACCTTGCCTCTCTCGGCCCGGCGATCAGCAAGGACGGCGGCAAGACGTGGCGTTGGTTGAATGCGGACGGCAAACGGCATGAGCCGAAGAACGCGTTCGACTACACCTTTGCGGCGGACGAGACCGAGACGCGCTTCGCGACGTCGATTCCGTATTTGCAGAAGGATTGGGACGCGGCGAGCGCGCGCTGGCGCGGGAAGGACGGCGTGAAGTTCGACGTGCTCTGCAAGTCGCAGAGCGGCCGCCGCGACACGGAGCTGCTGCGCATCCCGTGTCGGAAGGGGAAGGCGAAGTGGCTGTTCGCATACACCGCCCGCCACCACGCCTGCGAGACGACGGCGAATCCGGTCATGGAGGGGATCATCGACGAAATCCTCTCCGGCTCGCCGGAGGGCGAATGGGTCCGCGACAACGCCGACTGCGTGTTCGTGCCGTTCATGGACAAGGACGGCGTGGAGGATGGCGATCAGGGGAAGAACCGGCGTCCGCATGACCACAACCGCGACTACGTTGCGGGCATCTACACGTCTGTGCGGGCCTGGAAGGAACTGCTTGTGCGCGAATCGCACGGGAAGAAGATCGTGTTCTTCGACCTTCATTCTCCGCATGTGAGAAGCTATCCGAAATGTCCCGAGCAGGACTGCGCGTTCACGTTCGGGTCGTTGAGCCAATGGCACAACGCGCACATCGACGTGTTTCGCCGCAACTGGGCTGAGACGTCTAGGGGCGGTGCGCTTGCATACGACGGGAAGAACGACATCAAGGCGGGAACGGGCTATTCAGTCAAAATGGAAAAAGACCGCGCGGCCGGGCTGGCGACGTCACGGCAGTGGGTCGAGGCGCAGCCGAACTGCTGGGCGAGCCTCTGCTGCGAGTTCGGCTATTCGCTCTGCAACGGCATCTATTCGCAGGACGGCGGGCGCGAACTTGGCCACAATCTCCTGAAGGCCGAAGTGAGAACGGTGGCCATTCCCAAATCCGGCGACATTGTCCTGTTCGACGCGGCATCGGCCGATGCGTCGCGAATCTCCGCGCAGGACGGCGCGCTGTTTTCGCTCTCCAACGGGTTGTTGACTGTGAAGACGGCGCCGTCGGATTCCTACCCCGGCGTCTGCATCGCCGGCAAATGGGATCTCTCCCGCTACGGACGCATTGAGGTGGAGTTCGTGAACGGCGGCATCAACGGGAAGTACACGTTGCGGCTCCTCAATCCAGGCGGAAATCCCGGATTGCAGAAGGGCAGCATGGTGTACAAGCTTCCGATCAGAAACGAGTCACACGCCGTGCTGGGTGCAAACATGAATTCATCCTGTCCGAATCTCAATGCAATCGCCGAGCGCCTGAAACCGCTTCGCGTCTGGGCGCTTCCGTACGCGGCGGGCGTGCCATACGAGATGTACAAGTCCCGCAAGACCGTGCCGCAGTTCGGAATCGGCCGACTTGACCCGAAGGACGTCGTGCAGGTGGCGGTCTACATCAACCAGCCGAAGCTGCCGCACACCTGGAGCGTGAAGCGCATCGTCGCTAAGGAAGAGGCGAAGCCGCTGGCGACGGGAACCGTGCAGGCGTGGACGAAACTTTCAGAGAAGGAGTTCTTCCCGTTCCTCGACAAGTACGGACAGTTCCGCCACAAGGACTGGCCGGACAAGGTCCATTCGGACGCCGACTTCGCCCGCCAGTGCGCGAAGGAAGAGAAGGACCTCGCCGCGCATCCGGGTCCGAAGGGCTGGGACAAGTGGGGCGGCTGGGCGGACGGTCCGCAGCTGCCGAAGACCGGCGGCTTCTCCACGACGAAGTGGAACGGCAAGTGGTGGATCGTCGATCCCGACGGACACCTCTGGTGGAGCCACGGTCCCGTGCGCGTGCTGCCGTCGAGCGCGATGACGCCGCTTGCGACGCCCGCCGGAGACCGTTCCGGCTGGTTCGCGGAGCTGCCGAAGCGCGACGATCCCGTGTTCGGTGCGTTCTACGAGACGCGCGACGAACTGCTCTGGCCCTACTACGGCAAGCGCGGCATCGACAAGGTGTACGACTTCTCCGCCGCGAACATTCGCCGGAAGTACGGCGAGAAATGGTTCGAGACGTGGGCCGACCTCGCGCACCGCCGTCTGCGGAGCTGGAGCTGCAACACGATCGCCAACTCGTCCGACAAGCGCATCTGCCTGATGGACCGCACGCCCTACACGGAGCGCTTCGAGATCCACGCGCGTCCGATCGCCGGGCACAAAGGCGGCTGGTGGGAGTTCTGCGATCCGTTCGACCCGTCGTTCCGTGCCGAGGCGCGTCGCATGACGGAGGTGTACAAGGCCGAGATCGACGATCCCTGGTGCTTCGGCTTCTTCGTCGACAATGAGCACCACTGGGGCGCGGCGCATTCGTTTGGGGTTTCCACGCTGAAGTCGCCCGCCGACCAACCGTGCAAGGCCGTGTTCCGCGACAGGCTCAAGACGAAGTACGGCACGATCGCGAAGCTCAACGCCGCGTGGGGGATGGCGTACAAGGACTGGGACGATTTCCTGCACGTGACGAAAGAGCCGAAGTCATTCAAGGGCGCGAAGGCCGATCTTGAGGCTTTCTCGTCCGAGATCGCCGAGAGCTACTTCCGCATCATCCGCGAGGAGCTGAAGCGCGCGAACCCCGGCAAGCTGTACCTCGGATGCCGCTGGGCGGGCGGTGCGCCGGCGTTCACGGTGAAGGCGGCGGCGAAGTACTGCGACGTGCTGAGCTACAACGTCTATCGCAAGGAGATGAGCGAGTTCAAGCTGCCGGAGGGAATCGACGCGCCGGTGATGATCGGCGAGTTCCACTTCGGCGCGCTCGACCGCGGGCCGTTCTGTCCGGGGTTGATCCTCCTACGCGACCAGAAGCACCGCGCCGAGACGTACAAGGAGTACGTGCGCACGTCGCTTGAGCATCCGCAGATCGTGGGCGTGCACTGGCACCAGTTCTCGGATCAGGCGACGTCCGGCCGCTTCGACGGCGAGAACATGCAGGTTGGCTGGACGGACGTGTGCGACACGCCGTACTGGGAGACAATCGAGGCCGTGCGCGAGATCGGCTCGCGGCTATATGAGATCCGCGCAGGCGGCGCGCGTGTTCAGTGAGGAGTCGTGGCATGGGCAAGGAAAGCGCGGAAGTACGCGACAGCAAAGTTTTGTTGTGGTATAATATATGCATGAAAATCAACGCAGAACTTGTTACGATGTTCGCCGCGCTTGCGCCGGCGATCGTTCTTGGCGGGGTGGCTGAACCGGTCGGTTTCAAGGAACAATGCCAGAAGAAGCTGTGGGTGACGTACCGCAGCTTCAACAAGGAGTTCGAGCGCACGGCGCAGTTCGCCGCGATGGGCATCACGAACAGGTGCTTCTTCGCGGCGAACACGATTAACGGACTCGCGAATCCCTATTGCGAATACCCGCTCATCTGGAAGGGGTTCAAGAAGTACGATTGGTCTGCGCTCGACGCGCAGGCGGAGGACCTCGTGAAGGCGAGCCCGAACGCGCGCTTCATGGTGCTTATAGACCTCAACACGCCCTACTGGGCCACGCACAAGTTCTGGCTCGACTCCTTCACCGACATCACCCACGCCGGCGTGATGCCCGAATGGCGCAACCGCACGAGGGAGTGGATGCTCGACTTCATCGCCTACGCCGAGAAGCGGTGGGGCGACCGGATCGGCTGCTACATCCTCTCCGGCGGCGGAACGAGCGAGTGGTACGAATACGACCGCGGACGCACCAGCTATGCGAAGACAAAGGGGTGGAAGGGCTGGTGCAAGGCGCGGAACCTCTCCCTCGGCGAAACGCCCCCCACGCCGCAGTCGCTCTCCCGCGCCGCGTTCGAGAACCTCGTGTACGACCCCGCCACGGAGCCGGAGAAGATCGCCTACTGGAAGTTCCACAACTCGATCACCGCAAACGCGATTCTCTTCTTCGCGAACGCCGCGCGCAAGGCGATTCCCAAGGAGAAGGAGATCGGCGTGTTCTTCGGGTACTACCTCACGAGCTGTCCCAACCAGACCTCCTTCGCGCACCTCGACTACACGCGCGTCTATGCCTCGCCGGACATCGACTTCTTCATCGCGCCCGGCAACTACTCCGACCGCGCGATTGGCGGTGGCGCCGGGAGCCAGCTTGTCTACGGCACGGCCCTCCGCTACGGCAAGCGCTTCCTGCACGAGATCGACTTCGGCCCGCACGACCAGACCCAGTGGGGGCGCGGCCTCTGGAAGACGCTGGAGGACGACCTCGCCGGAAACACGCGAGAGGCCGCCTTCGCGATGGCGCACAACGCCAACTACTGGTGGTTCGACATGTGGGGGCAGTTCTACCGCAACCCCAAGGTGCGCGAACGCATCGGCGCGCTCAAAAAGGTGCAGGACGCCCTAAAGCCCGCGCCGTCCGTCGCCGAGGTCCTCATTGTGTGCGACTCCGAATCGCTCTACCACGTGAACGAGAAGTGTCCGCTCGAGCGCGCGTTCGGTCAGCATCTCCGCAACAAGCTCGCCCGCATCGCAGCCCCATACGACATCTACTCCTTCGACGACCTTCCCGTGCTGGACATGAACCGCTACAAGCTCGTCTGCCTCAACTCCACGCTTCTCATCACGCCGGAGCGGGCGAAGTTCCTGCGCGAGAAGGTGTGTACGGGCGGTCGCACGGTGCTCTGGTGCTACGCGCCGGGCGTTACGGACGGCAAGACGCTCGATGCCGCTCGTGTGAAGGAGTGGGCAGGCGTTCCGTTCAAGACGCCGGGTATCAATACCACACAGATGGACGGCTGGCGCAGCGTCTATGCCTACGACTACAAGCTCTTCACTCCGGAATCGCTCACGAAGATCGCCTCCGACGCGGGCGTGCACCTCTATCTCGACAAACCCGCAACCGTGTTCGCGAAGGAGGGTTTCCTCGCCGTCCATACGAAGGACGGCGGGGAGGGGACGGTTCGCCTGCGAACAAAGGCGGCGCAGGTGGTTGATCTCCTTACGGGCGAGACCATGGCGAGGGACGCTGATTCGTTCAATGTAAAGTTCGCCTCTCCCGACACCCGTCTTTTCGGGATTGGCGGGGATGGCACGCGTTTCACGGTCGTCGACGGCGCGCCAATCCAGCCGTTCAAGTAGCCCGTTCACGCCATCTGGCCGTGAAATGAGGATTGCGCGGCATTCTTGAATCGGCGGGCGGGTGCCCGCCGTAAAGGGAAGTTGTCTCAGGCAAGTTGTTTCCCATAATCAGGGGATACGGTGGTGGTGAATTATGCGTTCTGACGAATATGAATGATTCACGGAAGTAGTG
>CADCCQ010000095.1:10433-16701 GCA_902799955.1 uncultured bacterium
CGCAGCGCCAGAAGGAGCTTTCGTTCCCGCTGAAGTGGACGACGATCGCGCAGTGCTTCCGCTACGAGCGCATGACGAAGGGGCGCAAGCGCGAGCACTACCAGTGGAACCTCGACATAATCGGCGAGGACTCGGTGATGGCCGAGGCGGAGGTCATAGGCGCGGCGGTCGACGCGCTCCGCAGGATGGGTCTTTCGACGGCCGACTTCAAGGTCCACGTCTCATCGCGCAAGTTCCTCGGCTCGCTCCTCGAGAAGAGCGGCATTGAGCCAGCGAGGCACGCGCAGGTGTTCCTCGCGCTCGACAAGCGCGGGAAGATGCCCGACGCCGAGATCGCGGCGATGCTCAAGGACGGAGGTCTTACCGAGGCAGAGACGGAGGCCGCCTTCCGTATCATGGACGTCAAGTCCTTCGAGGGGTGCCCGGAGCTGGAGGAGCTCTTCGCGCTTGCGGAGGTCTCCGGCTTCGCGGACGCGCTTGTGTTCGACATTGGCGTGATACGCGGCCTCAGCTACTACACGGGCGTCGTGTTCGAGTGCTTCGACACCGCCGGCGAGTTCAGGGCGATCTTCGGCGGAGGCAGGTACGACAACCTTCTGACGACGATCGGCGGAGCGCCGACGAGCGCGGTCGGGCTTGGGTTCGGCGACGTTGTGGTCACGGAGCTGCTGAAGTCCAGGCTCGGCGCGGGCGCGGCGGCCGCGCCCAGGGGCGTGGCCGTGGGCTTCATGACCGACGGCGAGCGCGCCGCCGCGCTGGCCCTCGCCGCGAAGCTGCGCGCGCAGGGGGAGCGGGTCGACCTCGCGCTCAGGCCCCAGAAGCCGAAGAAGTTCTTCGCCCGCGCTGGGTCGGGCTGCGTGGCGAAGGCCGCGTTCATAGGCCCCGACGACGTGGCGGCGGGGAAGGCGAGGATGAAGGACCTCGCCACCCACGAAGAGAAGGAGATATGCCTCTAGAGCGTCTAGTCGCGGCCATTGCGTCCCGCTGCGAGCGGATACGCACAGGGCTCGTCGTCGGATTCGGCGGGGAGGACGTGCTGTCCGTGCTGAGGGCCATACGCGGCGGCGAGTGGGTCGACGCGGAGACCCCCGGGGACCTGCCGTTCGAGGACGCGCAGTTCGACGTCGTCGTGCTTTCCGGGGATATCGTCGGCCGCGACAACGTGCGCGAGGCCAACAGGGTGCTCAACTCGGACGGATACCTCTTCTTCGTCGTGCAGGAGCGCACGGGCTCCCAGGGGGCGGGCTTCACGGCCCCCGAGATATACAAGACCGTGCGCGAGGGATTCGACATACTAGATGTCCGCCGCACAAGCCGGTGGGCGTTCTGGCGCAAGGACAGGACGATCGTTGTGTGCGCGCGCAAGAAGGCGTGGCGCGAGCACAGGAGCCTCGTAAAGGAAGGAGCGTTGCCGCTCATGCCATTCAGGAGCAGAACATAACATGAACTACAGGAAAATACTGGCATTGTGCCTTTCGGCGTCGGCATTCGCCGCGTGCGCACAGGGGGTCAAGGACGACTTGACTACGTTCCTGAACGCGCGCATAAGCGGAAGCGTCAGGGTCTACGAAAGCTCGGCAAGGGCGCTTGCCGAGATCGCGACGATGTCCAACACCACCCAGTCCGTGCTCGCCCGCTTCGTCCTCGCCGCGGTGTCCACGGAGCCCGACGCCCCGAAGTCGGCGCGGCTTTCACCGGAGACGCGCGCGCTGTATCTCGCCCAGACGAGAAACCGCATACTCGCGCTTGCGCAGAAGGAGGACAGCCCCAACCCCCTCGCCATGTACCTCCTCTACCTCGAGGGCGGCAAGTTCGCGAGGTCGAACCTCGAGAGGGCCGCAAAGGGCGACAACGTCCAGGCTCTGAACGAACTCGGGTCCATGCTCCTCGCCGAGTCGCTGAAATGGAAGCCGACGGAGGAGAGGACGCAGAAGAGGCAGCGCGACTGCTTCGGCTACTTCAGCAGGGCCGCCGTCAACAAGAACGACCCCAACGGGCTCTACAACGCGGGCGTCTGCCATCTGAACGGATGGGGCGCGAAGAAGGACATCGCCGTTGCGCTTGACTACCTCCAGAAGGCCGCCGAGCAGGACCAGCCCAGGGCCCTGGAGCTCCTCGGCGAGCTGTACCGGGACGGGAAGGGCGTGGACAGGGACCTCGTCATGTCTACGAAGTACTTCTCGCGCAGCTCCGGGCTCGGTCTCCCGAAGGGGATGTTCGAGTACGCGAACGCGCTGCTCGCGGGGAGCGGCATCGAGAAGAACGAGCGCCGGGCCGTGTCGCTGCTCAAGTCGGCCGCGGAGAGCGGCCTCGTCGACGCGATGGACGGCTATGCGAAGTGCCTATACGACGCCGTCGGCGTGAAGCCGTTCACGACGAACGGGCTTTCCGGCGTGGCGCTGGCGAAGGCGCTGGACCAGAACGCCGCCGCCGTCTCCAACAGGCTGCACACCGCCGTCTCGATCTGGTACCACTGCGCGACGAAGCGGAAGTTCCGTCCGTCCATGGACAACCTCGCGACTGCGTTCCTCGAGGGGAAGGGCGTCCCGCGCAACGAACGCGCGGCGGTGGGATGGTACACCGAAGCCGCGAAGAACGACTACGTGCCGGCCATGCGCCACCTGGCCGACTGCCACGACATGGGCGTCGGCGGCCTCAAGGCGAACCACTACAACGCAAACTGGTGGAGGACCAAGGCCAACGCCGTCGCGGGCGACAGGAACGCCTGGGTCTGGCTTAGCTCACACGAACTGCAGCAATGACATCGACAACGGATAAACCCAGAAACACGATGCGCATGCTTGCCGTGGCGGTTGTCGCGGCGATGTGCGTATCCTCGCCCGCCTTCGCGGCGGCGGACAACTCGGCGGACGCCATTGGCGCCGTCCTGAACTCCCGCGCGTCGGGAAGCAAGCGGATGTACGCGGTCGCGGCCGCTTCGGTGGCCAAGGCCGCAGAGGAGGGCAAGCCCCTCCAGCAGTTCGTCGTCGCCATCCTCTCAAAGGACAAGAACGTGCCGCTCGTTCTCCAGATCTCCGACGAGACCCGCAGGAAGTACCTCGCGAGCTCTAAGTCGAAGATAAAGAAGATGGCCGAGAAGAAGAACAACTCCCTTGCCTGGTATCTGCTCGCAATCGAAGTCGACGACCATAAGATGCTGGAAAAGGCCGCTTCGCTCGGCAACGTCCAGGCTCTGAACACCCTCGGCATGATGCGGTTCGACAAGGCGTTCGACGACCCGTCCGCCGACTCCGCCGCGCTGCTGAAGGAGGCGTTCAGCCTCTTCAAGAAGGCCGCCGACAAGGACGACGCGAACGGGTACAACAACCTTGGCATCTGCTACCAGAACGGGCAGGGGTGCACGAAGGACGAGAAGGCCGCGTTCGACTGCTTCAGAAAGGCCGCTGACCTGAATCATCCCGAGGCCGTGAACAACCTCGGCCGGTTCTACCGCGAGGGGATCGTCGTCGACCAGGACTTCGCGAAGGCCGCGGAGTGCTTTTCGAGGAGCGCCAAGATGGGGTGCGAGGTCGGCCAGATAAACTACGCAATCGCGCTCCTGCGCGGCGAGGGCGTGGCGCGCAACGAGCGCAGGGCCGTGGAGCTCATAGAGAGCATGGCGACCGGCGGCAGCGCCGAGGCGATGGAGGTCATGTCGCTTTGCTACGAACAGGGGCAGGGCGTGGAGCGCGACGCCTGGAAGTCCATGGTGTGGAGCATACGCTCGAAGGCCGCCCGCGGCGACAAGGCATCCCAGAAGTGGCTTGAGGCAAACGGATTCGTGAAATGAAGATATTGATGATTGGCGATGTCGTCGGCGGGCCGGGCAGGAGCATCCTCAAGCGCGAGCTCCCTCGGCTCCGGAAGGAGCTTGACCTGGGCGCTGTCATAGTGAACGGGGAGAACTCCGCCGCTGGCTCCGGCATAACCGCTGCGCTGGCGAAGGAGATCTTCGAGTCCGGCGCGGACGCCATCACCCTAGGCGACCACGTCTGGGGCCAGAAGGACTTCGCCGCGGAGCTGCCGTCGCTCGACAGGGTCGTGAGGCCCGCCAACTACCCTCCGGAATGCCCCGGAAAGGGGTGGACGCGCATCGACATGCCGACCTTCTCCTTCGCCGTCCTGAACATCCAGGGGCGCGTGTTCATGCAGCCCATCGACTGCCCGTTCAAGGCCGCCGACAAGGCGCTCTCGGAGATCCCGCGCGACATCCCGGTGTTCGTCGACTTCCACGCCGAGGCGACGAGCGAGAAGATAACGATGGCCCACTACCTCGACGGACGCGTCGCCGCGCTCGTCGGGACCCACACTCACGTCCAGACTTCCGACGCCATCGTCCTCCCGGGCGGGACCGCCTACATGACCGATCTCGGAATGACCGGGCCCTACGTCAGCTCTATCGGACGCGACCTGAAGCCCGTGACGAAGAAGTTCATCACCGGACTCCCCGCGCGCTTCGAGGTCGCCAAGGGGCCGAGCGTCCTGGAGGGCGCCGTGATAACCTTCGACCCGGCCACCAGAAAGGCGTCCGCAATCGAGGCCGTCAGGGTCCGCGAGCCGCTTCAGCCATGACTATCCTCTGGGACTGGAACGGCACGCTGCTTGACGACACCAGGCAGTGCGTCGACGCGCTCAACGACCTCCTCGCCAGGCGGTCGCTTCCTCCGATCACGCTCGAGTACCACAGACGGTTCTTCGCGTTCCCCGCCCGCGACTTCTACGCGACCATCGGCATGGACCTGGAGTCCGAGGACTGGGACGCCCTCGCGAAGGAATACCACGATGCGTACCATTCGCGCCCGGCCAGGCTCGCGCCCGACGCCGTCGAGGCGCTTGGCCTCGCGAAGCGACTTGGCTTCCGCCAGCACATCGTCTCCGCCCTCAGGCAGGACTTCCTCGACGAGGCCGTGAAGGGCATGGGGATTGACGGGTATTTCGCCGGACTCTGCGGCTCGGACAACCTCGACGGCGCGTCGAAGATGGACAGGGCCAAGGCATACGTAAGGGACCTTGAGCCCGACGACTTCGTCCTGATCGGCGACTCTATACACGACAAGGAGGTCGCGGACGCCATAGGCGCGAGATGCCTTCTCTATGGCGGCGGCAGCCACGCGCCGGAGCGCCTCTTCGGAATCGCGCCCGTCTTCAACTCCCTAGTCGATGCAGTAAGCTTCTGCTAATTCCCCATTCCCCGTTCCCCGTTCCCCATTCCCCATTCCCCATTCCCCAATTCCTTCATTTGTCATTCGTCATTCTTCATTCTTCCTTCCCTCTCTGGTTCTTCCGGTTCGAGGCTTGGCGCCGATAGAGGCAACCGTGCTTCGCGGTTGATGCGGGCGACTTCGGCGTCCTCATGCGCCTCGGCAACCTCAAGGTTTGCCTTCGGCGCGAGTCCTGCCGAACTCGCCTCGCCTGAACCGCTGTGCTCGGCTGGCGGCCTCAATCGGCGCCAAACTTGCACTTTCAACGCGTTCGGCACGTCCGCGATTCGGCGCGCCCCTCGCCCCGCTCCACTCCCCGTTCCTCCCGCGCCATCCATCGCCGACATGCTTTGCCCGGCTTTGTCGCTCGTCGTCGCGGCTGACGCCGTTCCTCCTTCGCTTCGCGTCGGTCTCGCATTTCGGCGCGCCTAACGCGAACCGTCCGGGGTCGTGTCGCTCCGCTCGCGTCGTCGCCGCCTCGCGTCCATGCCTCTCTCGTGCCGCACAAGACAGAATACGCGACTGGTCTTCCCCCGTCCATAACCGGCTTCCCGCCATCACGTCTAACCTTTAGCGACTAACCACTTGCCTATAAGTTGAAAGGTTGAAAGTTGAAAAGTTGAAAAGTTCGTTCAAAACTTATCCTCATTTACATTCCTGCGCGAAGCGCGGGCGGCTGGCTAACGACTACATTCTTCATCCTTCATTCTTCACCTTTACCTTCACCTTTCGCCTTCACCTTCATCCTTCATCCTTCATTTCTCATTCCCTCAATTCCGCTATTCCACAATTCCATAATAATCAAAGCCACTCTCCAACTCGAACTTGAGACTACAACTGAATTTACGAGTTGTGTATTTTTGTTTTCCAAAGATAGATGATTTTGTGATACAATATTAGGTGTTTGGGAGATGCGGCGAAAGTCGTGTCCCCTGACGACGGCGCCGATGGGAGAAATCCAAAGGGCCGAGAATCAAGGTAGCATCAACGCTACACGTCGTTCTCGCGAAATACTAGCACTATTTCAAGAACCGAATAGGTTCAAATGCATAATAGGACGGCATGTG
>CADCCQ010000096.1 GCA_902799955.1 uncultured bacterium
GAACATGCAAAAAAAGAAACGCAAGATGGTGCCGATGTATTCGGCGGAGGACTTCTTCTCCGGTAAGAAGGACGCAAAGCCGGTTGGCTGGATGAGCGACCCGGACGCGCCTGGTCCCGTGCTCCTTGACAAGGCGGCATGGGAAAGGCTTGTTGGCGGGCAAGGTGACAAGTCCGCGAAGGGCTGAGCATCGCCGAGTTGGCAAAGGAAAAACCAAAGTATGTACATATACGATCAGGTTTCCAACTTCATCTCAGGATTGGTCGCGCGGCGGCAGCTGTACAGGTGCGTCGTCGACGGCCGCGGAGAGTTCATGGGCGAGACACTGCCCGTCGGGACACAAGAGGGAATCCTTGCGTGGATCAAGGCCCGTTACAAGGTGCTTGGGGAGATTTTCGTGGTCGGCAGCGAAAATCTCGGCCCCAGGTTTATCTTCTCGCTCCGCTCCCCTTTGTTCTCCGACGAGACGTTCTTCCCGTGCCAGCAGACGGTGAGGTATCTCGTCGAAGTGGAGGGCGTGGAACGTATGTTCGTGCTTCGCCCCGTTCCGGACGCTCTTCTGGAATGGCATCCAGGCCGTGCGCTGACGTGATGCGGAACACGCGATTGTGATATAATACTCGCAGTGCGCGGCAGCCTCTTGTTGTGGTATAATTGTCGTCAGGAGGATTTCTTGAGGAAGGAATGAAATGAGAAAAACAATAGAAGTCGTCGGTGGCATAATCGGCAGGGACGGGAAGTACCTGCTCGGCCGTCGTCCGCCCGGCAAGTCCCAGGGCGGACACTGGGAGTTCATCGGCGGCAAGATCGAGCCGGGCGAGACGCCTGAGCAGGCGCTAGTGCGCGAGTGTCGCGAGGAGCTTGCGCTGGACGTCGTCAACACGTGCATCCGCACGTCGGTCGTCCACGAATACGACGACCGCACGATCAGGCTCACGCTCATCGACTGCGAGCCCGCGCCCGGCGCCGAGCCTGCTGCGCTTGAACACTCGGAGCTGGGCTGGTTCGCCGCGGAGGAGATGGACGCCCTTGACTTCTGCGCCGCGGACAGGGAGCTTCTGCCGGTGGTTCTGGGCGGATCTCGTGGGGGTGCAGGGCCATGAAGTACGCGATAATGAGCGATGCGCACGCGAATCCCCTGGCGCTGGAGACGGCGCTGGCGGACGCCCGCGCGGCGCGCTGCGGCAAGTTCATTCTGCTCGGCGACGTCACAGGCTACGGATACGACCCGAAGCGGACGCTGGACATCGTCCGCAGGAACTTCGACGTCGTGCTGATGGGCAACCACGACTCTGCGTGCGCGGGGCTCGAGCCGGAGCTGGAGGTGACGGCGAACGGCAACTACGATCTCGACCGGATGGCGCGAGGCCTGCTCTCGGAGGAGGATCTCGCGTGGCTGCGCGGGCGCGGCTATCTGCACGAGGAGGCGGATTTCGTCTGTGCCCACGGCGACTTCACGCAGCCGAAGATGTGGAACTACATCCTCTACGGCGAGGCCGCCGAGCGGAACTTCCTCTCGCGTGACGACGGTCTGATGTTCTGCGGGCACACGCACCACGTGGCGATCTGGGAGCGCAAGGAGAAGGGCGAATGCAGCCTGAAGCTTGGAAGTCGCTTCAGGCTGCCCGCCGGCAAGGCGGAGTCCGTCTCGTTCAAGCTGAATCCCAAGAGCCGCTACATCGTCAACGTCGGGAGCGTCGGCTACCCTCGGAACGACCTCTGCTGCGCATACGGCATATTCGACTCGTCCGCGCGCCGCGTGACGATCCGCCGCCTGCCTTTCGACTTCAAGTCGTACATCACGGAGATGCTCGCGCGCAAGCTCGACTTGCCGGACTGGCTCTGCCGGCTTCTCATGGCCGCACAGGGGTGATGGAGGCGTAATTTCCCCGCTTGCGCACGCCGCGTGGATTTGGTATACTAGTCGCACCGAACCTCTCAGTAGTGCAGGGTTGCTTTCGCGGGTGCATCAAGCCGAGTGGCTTGACTCGCGAATGGCGCGAAAGACTGGGCCTGCAAATACTTCGGGAAATTTGATGACAAACACAACGACAGAGACTGCAACAAAGAAGATCGTCTTGGCGGGACTCCTGACGACTGCCGCAATGACGGTGGTGGCGGCGTCTTATACAATCCCGCCGTACGAGTATCATACCGGTACGACATCCGGCACTCCGGCGCTCAACTACACGAAGGTGTGCGAGCCCGGACGATCCGGCGAGGCGAATGCGACTTACGTGGTTCTTGGGTATTGCTATCCGGCCCGTCCTGCCTTGTCGGATACGAGTTACGAGGGCAAGGTGGTGATTCCGGCCACAATCGGCGGCTTGCCGGTGCGGAAGATCAACGACGCGGCCTTCATCGTGTGCCAGCACATCACGAGCGTGCAGATTCCCGCGACTGTGCGCGAGATCGGCGCGCGGGCGTTCTCCGACTGCTGGGAACTGGAGAGCATCACATTTGCAGATGGATCTGTCCTCACGACGGTCGGCGACGCCGCATTTACGAACTGCATCAGCCTGACGTCGATCACGTTCCCGAAGACGCTGTCCCGCCTTGGCGCCGGATGTTTCCAGGGATGCGCCAGTCTCACGGACGTGTATTTCCTCGGCAACGCGCCACGCCTCGTGATTCCGTCCATGACGGAGAAGTCGGGGCTCGGCGAGATGATCTTCCGCAACTACGGGTACTACGAGCGGTTCAAGGTCCACATCAACCGTAACACGTACGGCTGGATATCCCCATACGAAAAGGGCGTGCCGGAGAAGTGGCCCGTGGACTACGGCTACATGCAGGCGCACGAGACGGTGGCGGAGGGGCCTAGCGGCGAGACGATCACGGAGGCGACGGGGTTCGTGGTGGTGGTCACGGAGATCACGGGCGGGTCCACGGCGGTGCCCGACACGTGGCCGTCGCGGTTCCCGTCGTACACAGCCAAGTTCGGCAGCGACTTCGCCGCGTCGCTCACTAAGCCGACGGGGAAGAAGGACGCCGCGGGGAACGACCTGCAGGTGTGGCAGGACTACGTGGCGGGCACGGACCCCACGGACGTGAACGACCTCTTCCGCGCGACGATCACCATGAACGGCGCCACGCCCATTGTCTCCTGGACGCCCGTGCTGTCCGCAGCTGAGGCGGCAAAGCGCATCTACACAATCCTCGGCCGCCAGTCGCTTCTTACGGGCGACTGGGCGGTCGTCCCGTCCGGACAGGAGGCGAACTACAATTTCTTCAAGGTCACAGTCGAGATGAAGCCGTGACAATAACCTTTTGTTGTGGTATAATTACGGGTATGAAAGTCAACAGAAGAGAGTTTATGCTGGGCGCGATGATGGCGGCTGTGCCGTCCTTCGCGCAGGACAGGCCGGCGAAGCCCGCCGACGCAAAGGCCCCCCGCCTTCGCATCGCGCACATGACCGATCCGCAGTTCGGCTTCGGTCCGGGGAAGCGCCCCAACGAAAAATACGCCTCGGACCTCAGGCGGTTCGAACGCGAGATCGAGATCGTCAACTCGATGAAACCCGACCTCGCGCTGATCACCGGCGACATGACGAACAACCACAACGACGTGAAGAAGGACTGGCCGCGCCTCCTGAAGAAGTTCGAGGTCCCGGTCGCCGTCGCGCCTGGCAACCACGACCTCGGCAACTCCATGACGAGGCCTGTCCTCGACAGGTATCTCTCCGTCTTCGGCTACGACTACAAGGCGTTCGACGTGAATGGGTGGCGCATCATCGTCGGCAACACCCAGTTCTGGCGCAAGACGGAGCTCAAGGACGAGCTTGCGAAGTACGAGGAGTGGCTGAAGGACGAGCTCGCGAAGGCGAAGGCGTACGGCGGCAGGGTCATCCTCGCCGGGCACATGCTGCCGTTCGTCGACAAGATCAACGAGCCCGACAACTACGAGAACTACCCCAAGTCGGGGCGCGTCGCGCGCCTGAAGTCGTATCTCGCCGCGGGGGTCAAGTTCTACCTGGCCGGGCACACCCACCGCATGATCACGCACGGCTACAAGACGCTGACGATCCTCAACCCCGAGACGACCAGCACGAACTTCGACGCCCGCCCCCACGGCTTCAGGATGTTCGACGTCGCGGACGAGTACGACTACTCGTACAAGTTCGTCAATGTTTCCTCTTGATTTTATGGGCACATAATGAGATAATAACGCCATGAAGACAAACACACACCATCTCTCTCGCCTGGCGCCGATCGCGGCGGCGGCGCTGTCCATCGCCGGGTACGGCATGGCGAACGCGGAGCCTTCGGAGGCGGAGTCGTTCGGCTACTTCGGCCGCGACCTCGTCGACGCGACGAACATGACGTACATTGTCCTGTCCCCGTCCGTCACCAACTACGTCCCCGAGCGCGTAATCACCGTCATGGAGCAGTACAAGCTCTCTGACGGCGAGAAGGGCGCGCTGGCGGCGGCCGGCGTGCTGATGCCGGGCGCGTCCGTCAAGGCGTTCCCTGCGGGATACAAGAAGGAGTCGTCGGAGCCGTGGTTCACGTTCTGGACGAAGCCCACGGAGAGCTTCGGGTTCAAGGGCGTCGCCGGCGTGCTTTCCCACTTCGACGAAGACGCCGGCAAATGGGAGACGAGCGAGACGTACTTCTCCTCCTACTGGAAGACGAGGGAGGAGGCGATGGTCGCGTTCAGGAAGCTGCGCGAGGACTTCAAGGGGCGCGGCGTGAAGAAGTTCTACGACTTCGAGTCCTGCTGGGTCGCTGAGTACCTGCGGCTCTCCGTCATGTGCGTCGTCGGGCAGAAGGCCGACGGGAAGTGGTCGTGCATGCTCGACTTCCACGACAAGTGCGAATCGGGATGCGGCCCCTGGGAGGACGTCGAGTCGCAGACCGCGCGCCTGAAGGCCTGGAAGTACGCAAGGGCGCTGAAGGCCTGGAAGGCCGCGGTCGAGGCCGCGAAGGCGAAGAGCCACTCCATCGTGATGGACGCGATGAAGGCCGCGTCGCTGCCGGGCTACCCCAACGCAGTCGACGTCGCGACGTCGACCGACGGACTCCCCGTCAAGGCCGTGTTCGGGCAGGCGAGCGCGGCTGAGAGCGACGCGGCCGCCGAGGCCGTCGGCCGCCAGGTCTGGGCGGAGAGGGTGGCGGACGTCGCCAAGTCCCTTGGCCTTGCCTTCGGCGGATCTCCGGAAGTGCAGACGGTCGACGGCGCGGGGATACTCCTTGGCGCGGACTGGCAGAACGAGTTCTTCGCCGTCAGGCTCGACGTCGCGGTCCCGTATCCGTTCAAGCCGGAGTCCGGCGGCGAGACGGTCCTTCGGGAGGTCCAGTGGCGCATCGTCTTCTGCGAGCTCGTCCACAAGAGCGTCGAGATACCCAGGCGCCCGGAGAGGAAGGACTTCGACTGATGAGGGCGGTTGTCCTCGGAACCGGCGAAAGCGGCAGGGCCGCCGCCGCCGCGCTTGAGTCCGACGGCTGCGAAGTGGAGGTCGTCGCCGGCGGCTGCGACCTCGTCGTCGCGAGCCCGGGCATGCGCGTCGTCAGCGAGCTGCAGTACGGCGTCGAGCGCCTGAAGGCGCGCGGCGTCAGGCTTCTCGCCGTGACGGGTTCCAAGGGCAAGTCTAGCGTCGTGAAGCTCGTCGCGGACGCGCTGGCGTCCGCAGGCCTTCGCGCGGTCGCGTGCGGCAACTACGGGCTGCCGGTCTCCGCCGTCGGCGAATGCGACTGGGCGGTCGTCGAGGTCAGCTCGTTCCAGATGGAGACGACCAACCTCCAGCCGGGGACATTCGAGGCGGCGACGGTGCTCAACCTGCAGGAGGACCATCTCGACAGGCACGGCAGCGCGGCCGTCTACCACGCATTGAAGCTCAGGCTGCTGGATGCCGCGAAGCGGCCTGTTTTGCCTCGCGACGCCGAAGACGGCGCCGCGCTGCTCGCAGGCTCGTACTTCGACAACGAGGTGCTTCGGCCCAATGGTTTCGCCGCGATCGGCCTTCTGCGCGCGGCCGGTCTCGAGGACTCCGCGATCGCCGCGGCGTTCGCGTCTTTCCGCCCGCTACCCCACAGAATGAGCCTAATTGGCGTGTTTCGCGGCGTTCGCTGCATAGACGACTCGAAGGCCACGAGCATGGCCGCGCTGGCCGCCGGAGTGGTCATGGCGGGTAGTGGAGTGCGCCTCATCGCGGGCGGAAGGGCGAAGGGCGACAAACCAGAATCTGCAATTAAGGTATTGACTTCAAGGGCCAAAAAAGTGTATCTTATAGGAGAGTGCGCGGATTCCCTCTTCAGGGCGTGGTCGCGCGACGTGGACTGCGAGGTCTGCGGCGACATGGCCACAGCCGTGGGAAGGGCGTTCGCGGAGGCGGATTCCGGCGACACGCTGCTGCTCTCGCCGGGGGCCGCGAGTTTCGATCAGTTTCACAGCTTCGGGGAGCGCGGGGATGTCTTCGCAGGACTCGTCGCAAAAGAAGGACAAGGAGAAAAATGAACAAAGCAAGTCTCGTACTTGGAATCGCCGCCGCGGCGGCGCTGACAGGATGCATGGACCCCGAGTGGGCCCGCAAGCACAACAAGCCCCAGGGGCCGGCCGAACCTACGCCGACCTACCAGGAGAACGTCACGCCAAGCGGCCCGGTGACCCCGGTCAGGCCTGGCCCGGCGGCGACGGAAGTCGCGGTCGTCCCCGGCGACACGCCGCCGACGATCGAGGAGACGACGATCCCCGACGCCCCCGGCCCGGACAGGACCGGCGCGCGCGACAAGAACCTCCCGGCGTATCCCGGCACCACGCCGCCGCCCGCGGCTAATGCGTCGGCGCCCGCCGCCGACTCGACGACGTACGTCGTCCAGCCCGGCGACACGCTCTCGAAGCTCTCGAAGCGCACGAACATCAAGATCGACGCGATCAAGAAGGCGAATCCGCAGATCAAGGGCAACAACCTCATCGTCGGTCAGAAGCTGACGCTCCCCGGCAAGGTCGAGGTCGAGCCGCCGAAGGCCGTCGAGCCCCCGGCGCCGCCCAAGCCCTACACCGGCCCGACGTCGGTCTACACCATCAAGCAAGGCGACACGCTCGGCGGAATCGCCCGCGCGCACAAGACGTCCGTTGCGCAGCTCAAGGCGATGAACAACATGAAGAACGACATTGTCGTCGTCGGCCGCAAGCTGACCGTGCCCGGCGCCGCTGCCGCTGCAGCCGCCGCGCCTGCGAAGGCCACCGACAAGAAGGCCCCCGCCAAGCCCGCCGACGCGAAGGCGACTACGAAGCCCGCCGACCCGAAGGCCGCGGCGCCCGCCAAGACTGACGACAAGAAGGCCGAGGCGCCCGCGAAGACCGACGACAAGGCCGCGCCCGCGCCGGAGCCCGCGCCCGCGCCGGCCCCCGGTCCGGACCAGGTCGTCGCCCCCACGCCCGCGCCGGCCCCCGCGCC
>CADCCQ010000097.1 GCA_902799955.1 uncultured bacterium
CGCGAATATGCCTTGATGCCGATCTCGATGTCCTTGACGCCGTTGATGAACGTCTCGAGCGCCCTCTCGCGGTTCCTGTTCAGCGTCGAGGCCGGGATGACGAGTATCCAGCGGTCGTTCCAGACGCTGCGCCCGACGAGTCGCGTGGAATTGAAGTCGTCACCAACGCGCAACGTTGAATGGCGGCGGATCGTCGCGACGGAGTCGCTCGTGCCGTCGAGGCCCGAGAAGGACGAGATCCAGAAGTCGTCGTCCAGCTGGGTCGATCCTATCGTGTACGGCAGCGGCAGAACCTGATCGACGACGCTCCACTTCACGAGCTTGCGCGAGTTGCCCGCCGGTGCGCGCATGTAGTCGTTTCCGACAGGCACGAGGTAGATGTTCGGCTCGACGGCAAGTCCGCTGGTCGTCTGCGTCGTCAGATCGTCGTAGCCATCGAAATCGACTCCGACGGCGGCAATCTTAGTGGCGTAGTCGGCGCTCGAGAACTGCGATTCGCCGCCTTGCAGCGTCTTTCCGAAGAAGTTCTCGGCGTTGTTGATCGAGGTCGAGAACGGGATGATCAGGCCCGGCTCCTTCACGACGACCGCATTGCTTTCGAGCGGCTGGCAGTAGCGGACGAAGTCGGAGTTGGAGCGGATGTCGTCCACCCTGTACTTCCTCAGCTCGCGTCTCCACGCATCATCGCCGGAAGCGTCCGGTTTGATCCGGAAGAGTTCGTACCTGAGCGAGAACCACTTCTCCGGCTTGTCCGGATTGTTGATGCCGTAGCGTCCCTTGAGAACATTCCAGTTCTCCTTCATCCTATGGACGATGTCATAGAGTCCGCCGTCGGTGGTCGTGGAGTCGATGGTGACGCCCTCCTCTCCGAGCGAACACGTGGCGATGATCTCGGCGAGGAACTTCTTACCGCTCTGCGGGTCGGTGGAAAGAAGGCCCGTCTCGTAGTCGTAGACCTTCGCGAGCTCCCAGACGTAGCGCTGCGCCGTGTCGAACGCGGTCGAGTACTTGGCGAGCGCGGCGTTGCGCTCGACGCGGTTGTACATGTCGAGGTAGCGGCGCGCGGTCGCCTTGTTCGCGATCTTCCTGCGCCACGCGGCGCGCTCGTCCTGGAGCATCTCTCCCTTGTACACCTCTGCGCGGTACGCGGCCTCGGCGTTCGCGAGAGCGCCGAACTTCTCGGAGACGCACATGGCGGCGACGTCGAATTCGAGCGCGGCCATGAGCATCGAGTCGCGCAGCTCGATGATCGAGTCGGCGATGGTGTTGGCGGTATCCCAGAGCCCGAGGACAATGTCGAGAAGGCCCTTGCCGACCTCGAGCCCGGTCTTGGAGGCCTCCGCCGCGTCGACGGCGGCCTTCGCCGCGGAGAGGCCGCCTACGAGCCCCGCCATCGTCGCTGCGCCGGCAACCGCCCTTGGGTCGGAGATGACGGTCGTGCCCGCACCCACGACGGCCGGAATGGCGGCGGCGGTCAAGGTGTTCATCTTGTAAATGTGCTCGTATGAGTCCTTAGCGGTGTCGATAGCCAGATCCTTGAAGAGAATCGCGACCCCGAGTCCGACCTCGGACACGGCCGCCTTCGAAATCATCAGCGGCAGGTCCTTGCCGAGCTTGAGCTTGAGTTCGCTCCAGACCAGGTCCATCGCCATGCGCTTGAGATCGACTTCGAAAATTGCGTTCTGCACATCTTTGTAGGCAAGCAGGTACTCTCGGTAGGCGGCCTGGATGCTGCCTTCCGTAGCGCGGTTGCCGGTGACGTACAGCGGCTTGGCGCGGATGCCTCCCTCGCTGACGGTGTATTCGAGCGAGTATTCGATCGGCAGCTCGAACTTTTCGTTGCCGGCGAGAAGCCGGCGGAGGCTGTCCGGCAGATAGGAGGCGACCATGCCGATGTCGTCGGCCGAGCCGATGTCGCCAACCTTCACCCCGAGGTCGATTCCCTGGAGGTATATCTTGCCCTTCTCGTCCCTGGAGATCTTCATGTCGCAGAAACCGAGCGCGTTGCCCCAGAGAAGCGTCCAGGAATTGGTGAACTGCGTGACGAGCTCTTCGAGTCCGAAGGGCTCGAGGTCCATGTAGTTGTAGTTGTAGAGGTCCGGACCCTCGTAGCCCTGCGGATACGTTCCGCCCGGGCCGATGTCGCCCGCGAACGGCGTGCCGTAGATGGCGATGAGCTGGTTGTTGTAGGAGAGCTCCTGCTCGGCTATCTCGTCGATTAGGTCGGTCTCCTCCTTGGAGAGCTGCACGATCCTGTTGCCGTACAAGTTGGCGTAGTCGAGCGCCGTCTTGCAGTTGGCGAGGGCCCTTTCGGCGCGCTCAAGTATCTGCTCGAAGTGCGAGTCCTTCTCGTCGAGCCTGTCGGGGTCGATGTCGAACGGAATCGTGTTGTCGGAGAGTCCGAGCGGATTGAGCCCCGCTTCCGTGGCGGCGAGGCGGTTTTCGACGGAGCGCACGGCGTCGCAGATGACGGGCAGCTGCGCCGCGGTCGTGCGGTCGATCTTCATGATGCCCCTGTCCGTGAACGCCTTGTACGGCGCATCGTTGGTCGGGAGAAGCGCGTTGACCGTCATCCAGCCGTACGCGGACGCAAGGCCGGTGCGCGTCGCCCATTCGCCGTAGCCGAAGGCCTGGTCGCCGTTGGCGTCGCGGTATCCGCCCGTCGCGCCGTCGTTGTCGCGGTAGTGCTTGCGGACCGTGAGATCCATCGCGTCGAGTCCGATGCGGGCGAGCTTCGCGACGGCGTCGGCGAACTTCTCCTCGTCCTGGTGAGCATCTCGCCCATCGCGGAGGTCCAGTCGAAGAGCGGATTCCTCAGGAGGCGGTAGTAGCCGGAGAGGACGGAGAGGTAGTGTCCCCACGCGTCGCCGTGCCCCTGCGGATACTGCGCCGCCGCGCAGTTGACGTCGAGTATGCCCTCGCGCGCGCGGATGCCGTAGTTGGCGACGTACGCCGGCTCGCCCTCGCTGATGCCCTTGGTGAGGTTCCACGCGAGGCGGTTGTAGCACGGCGCCTCGGTCATGCGCGGATAGGCGGTCGCGGCGGAGCGTCCGCGCAGAAGCGCGAGCTCCTCGTCTAGGAGCGACGGCACCTGGTTCGCGAAGCAGAACACGGAGCTCGGCAGGTTGAGCGTGCTTTCCTCCATGTCGTCGAGCGTGCGCTGCGCGACGAGCGGGTTCTTCGCGTCCGAATACGCCTCCGCGCCGAGGAGCGAGTAGAACTCGCCCATGCGCGTCTGCGCCAGGAGGAGCTGCTTCGAGAGATCGACGCTCGGCGAGCCGGACGCCTGGAGCACGCTTTCGGCGCGGTTGAAGAGCGTCTGGTACAGTTCGAGAAGCCCGACCTCCGTCAGGTTGTCGTTGTTGAGCGCGACGTCGCCCTGGTAGGGGCGCCCGATCTGCTCGAGCATCGAGAACCAGGAGTCGGCCTTGTTCGAGTAGAAGTCCTCCACGCGCTGCGCGAACGGCGTTATCTCGTTCAGGACGCGCTGGAGCCACCCTTCCGCAAGCTGCTCCGGCGCCCAGTCGCTCCATCCGGTGCCGACGGTGAGCGCCGCGAGCGTTCCTTCGCGAGCGCGGTAGCGGAGCGTGTAGTAGGTGTTGACGTACTCGTCGGGCCTCGCGCCCTTCGCGCCGAGGAGGATCGAGTAGAGCCCGGCCGCGCCGCGATAATACGACCAAGGCGCGTGTTCGTAGTCGGCGGTGGAGAGAGTGCCGTCGGCCGCGGGCGTGGCGCGGCGCCACTCGAACTCGAAGTCGTCCGACGCGCTGCCGAGCGGCGTGCGGTACTGGAGCGTGAGCTCCTCGGAAAGCTTGTTCAGCGGATCCTTCAGAACAGCGATGCCGTCAACGTAGAGTTCCGGAACGACGCGCAGAACCTTCATCGAGACGGGAAGCCCCGGGCTGACCTCCTGCGGATCCGGATTGTCGTTTTCGACGAGCGTCACCCAGCCGGCGCCCGCGCCGTTCGCGACGAGCGCGTAGTGGTCGCGCGGCAGGTAGAGCGTCGTGGGCAGACGCTCCGCGACGATGGCGGTGAAGTTCACCACGACCTCCAGATATTTGGAGAAAATCTCGTCGTCCGAACTCTCGGCCTTCCACTCGAGCCCGGTGTATTCCTTCAGCCCGTCCTCCTCCCACCTTCCCTCAAGGTCGGTCGTGGATGCGCACATCGTCGGGCGCCAGCGGGTCTCGAGAACCTCCCAGGAGCAGGTGGTGCAGAGATACTCCGCGCCGGATATCTCCGGCATGGGACCCGTGACAAGCTGGTATTCGAGCCCGAGCTCGGTTTCGAGCGTCGAAACCTCGAAATTGACGGTGTCGAGGCTGTCGCGCCAGGCTTCGAAGGCCTTCTGCGACGGGAATGCGTACGTCTTGCGGACGGAGTAGCTGTCGGCGTTGAGCACCTCTCCCGACCTGGTCGAGGGGGTGATCTCCTCCGTCGCAAGTGAATCGATGGCCTTGTCCCAGTAGGTCTTGTGGACGTCCTCCGACGCGTCGAGGGTGCAGATCGCCTTCAGCGCCTCGCGTTCGGCGTCCGTCAGCACGTTGAGCTGCAGATACGAGCCGCCCGACTCCTTGACGACGCGGCGTCCGACGAGGCATACGCGGAACATCGGATCGGCGTTCGCGTCGATGTAGAAGCGGTCGCTGATGGACGGCGGCAGGCCGGTGAAGTAGTACTTGCCCTTGCGCAGCATCGCCGTGCCGGAAGGACCTACCTCGAAACCGTACTCCTCCGCGAAGTTCGCGGTGATCGGCAGCTCCTCATCCGAGCACTGCACCGCCGTGGGGTCGATGAGCTCGGCCACCGTCATAAGCCCGTCCGCGGGCGACGGATAGGCGATTGTCATCGATGCGGCGTTCCAGACTTCGGGGAGTCCGTTCTCGGCCACGGTCAGCACCTGGCCGACCTTCATCGTCGGCACGCTGTTGGTGGCGGGCCACTGCGCGAGCCATGTCCACGGCGTGGACGCCGTGCCGTCCTGGATGTCCGTGGCGGACGGCGCGGGGATCTTCGTGCAGTTCATCCAGCCGACGACAGTGTCGACGGGAAGCTGGTTGTCGCCGAGCGACGGGCAGTAGAAGCCCGGCTGGAGCGGGTACGAGTAGATCGCGAGCGCCATGCCGTCGCGACGCGCCCACATCTGGTTCTTGCGGTCGATGTACGCGACCGAGGCGTCGTCGGCAGACGAGAGCGTAACGGCGATGTCGCTGTCCGTGCCCCAGCCCGGCACCTTGCCTATCGGCCCAGGAGGCAGCATCAGGTTGCCGACCGTCACCATCCTCGTGAAATCGCGGTGCGCCGTGTTCGCTTCAACGACGCGGTAGGCCTGCATCGCGCCCTTGCCGTTGCGCGCATACATGACCATGACGACCGGATCGGAGAGTCCGTACTGGTTGAAGTCGTTTCTGAGCGCCCAGACGATGTATTCGCTTCCGTTCGCCTCGAGGAACGCGTGCTCCTCGTTGGGGTTGAAGCCGACCGCGCCCTGGACGTTCTGGTAGTAGATTTCGGGCGAGACGTCGCCTTCCGCTGCTAGGGTCAGGCTGAACGCCTTGGGCGAGCCCATGCCGAGCACGGCGCAGTTCTTGCCGCGAAGCGTGTTGCCCTTTGCGTCGAGAGCGGTGCGCACGGTTCCGTCGGTGCCGAGCGTCGCGAGATCGTCGTCGCCGAAGCTGAAGTTGAAGATCACGTCGTTTTCCGACTCCGGTGCCTGCGCATCGCCGTACCAGAGCCCGATGGCGTCGAGCGCGACGTATGTCGCCGACACGCCGCTCTCGCCCTCAACCGCGCCGATCGTAGCCGAGACGCCGCGCCCCATCGCCGACGCGGGGACGTTCACCGCGACGAAGTTCCACGCGCCCGCCGTGACGGTCGTGGACTTCTCGCCGGAACCAGTCGCAGAGCACACCACCTGCCAGCCGTCCTCGCCGGCGCGCTCGAGACGCGCCTCCACGACGGCGGTGGAAGACTGCTTGTCGCCGAAGGCGAACCGGACGAGGCGGCCGGGCGTCGCCGGTTCGTCCGTCGGAACGAAGAGCGCGAAGCCGGCGGTCACTTTCTCGGCCGTCGCGGAAACTGTCGCGCCGCCGACGTTCACGGACGCGGTCGAACCCTCCTCTTCAAGCAGCAGCGAGCGTCCGCTGCACGCGACCATCGAAGGATCGGCCGAGCCGAGCCCGGAGGAGAGCGCGATTTCGGGCAGAAGGCCGTCCGTCATCGTCGACTCCCAGTTCGCGCGGTAGTTCTGCACGAGGGCGGGGTAGGTGACGGGCTCGGGCATGCGAGCGTCCTGGAAGTTCGCGCGCCACCAAACCTGTATCTTGCCTTCGTCCGCGTTCACGGCATAGATCGAGGACTGGAGATCGGCGTAGGGATCTTCCTCGTCCGGCAAGCCGTCAATGTCGATGTCGAGCGCTCCGGAAAGATCGGGGATGATCGAAGTGCCCACCGGGGAGTGGTAGAGGCGCGGGTTCCAGTTGCGGCCGGGCGACTCCGGCTCGTAGATGTAGCCCGCGAGCTTGTCGTCGACGCGCTCGGACATCGTGCGCGCGTCCGGCCCGGCCTCGATGCCGAGGCGGGGCGTAATCTCCATGCCGACGGGCCAGTCGATCGTCCAGGGCGTCGCCACGGTCTTGGAGCGGTAGTCTGTCAACTCCACCGGCATGTACCACGGGCAGCCGGACCCGATGCTGTTCACGAGGCGGATGAGTATCTTGCCGCCGTTGCCGCCGCGGAGCGAGACCTCGCCCGCCTGGCTGACGGACGCCGAAACGTCTGCGGGCATGCGGAACATCGTGCTGGCCTGGTAGTTGGTCGGCACCATGAACGGGCATCCCGGCGTCGCGTCCGCAGGCGCGACGACGACGCGGATCGGATTCTCCGGCCAGCTTATGAGATAGTTGTCGTGCTCGAAGTTCCACTTCGTCTTCATCGGGTCGGACGTCTGCCAGTAGATGTCGGCCTTCCACGGCTCGGATATTCCGGACGAACTTGTCGTAATGTCCGTCGGCGCGATGGCGAAGACCTTGCCGTGGTCCGGATCCGTCAACTCCTCGCCCGACGCGGCCTTGTACTGCTCGAGATACGGAGAATAGGGGTCGTCGGATTCCTTCGCAAGACCGGCTACGACGACGGCGTGGAGGTTGGCCGTGTCATACCCGCCGCCCGCCGGCGTCAGCGCGTCGCCCACTCCGGCGTACAGCGTGTTGACAACGGGAGGACACACCTCGACGACGATGTGCGCGACCATGTGGTCCTTCGTCTCGGTGTCGTAGTACGCAAGCACGAACTGACCCTGCGGGCAGCGCTTGACCGTTCCCGTCTTCTCGTCGGCCGTGTAGCGGAACGTCAGCATCTTCGAGACGGACGGGTTGTAGTCGAGTCCGTAAACGACGTTCGACACGCCACCCGCCTTCTCCTGCCACTCGGTCGAAAGCAGGCTGCTGCTGCCGAAGAACCTGACGAACTTGCCGGAGAGGTCGATGTACGCCGCCGTGTTCGCCTCCTCCGCGCGCGTCGCGAAGATCCTGTACGGACGCGAGGACGACGTCGCGCCGATCTTGTACGTCTGCTCTTCCTGCGTGCCGTTCTTCAGTACCCACGTCACCGTCATGGCGCCGCTCGAGGTGAAGAGCACGCGCTCCAGCGGATTCGTCGTTCCGTTGTTGAAGAGGATTCGGCCTTCGGACGCGATGGCGGAGTTCGCCGCGATCGTCGCCTGCCAGTCGATGGTGTCGTCCGACGGCATGTTCGTGCAGAACTCGCCGATCTTAGCGTCCGGCTTCTGCTCCGAGAGCGTGCGCCCGACCGTCCACGCGGCGAGCGTCCAGGAAACCTGCGTGTCCTTCGTGGACGTCGCGGTGACCTGCTCCTCGGGCAGCACGGGCGCGCACGCGGCGGAAATCGGATATGCCACGCCCGGCTGCGAATAGCCGCTTGTGGCCGAAGTGGCGCCGTAGACGGGCAGACCCACTTCGCCGAGCCCGACGTTCGTATCCTCCGGAGCCGCCGCGAAAACGCCGCCGGAAAGGAATGCCAAGGCAAACACCAGATAATTTCTCATCTTACTTTCCCTCCTTTCCGATGAACGGGAAGAAAGTCACCTTCACCCCGTCCGGCTCCGAAGCGGGCGCCCTTACCCAATCCCCTTTGCGGCAGTACTGTATGACGCCGGGGATGCGCAGGCCGCGCGAGCCCAACTTGCTGCTCGAAACGAGCGCGATGCCGTCCGCCGGAGCCTCTTTGAGCTTCTGCCCGCGCAGCACGTTGGCGACCTCGCCGAGGTCTGTCCTGCCGTTCGAGAAGACTTTGACGCCGTCGCCGCGCAGGAGGGTCAGCGTCTCCTTGTCGCCTACTACGACCGGCGAGACCTCCACAGGGCCCGCGCCGGGAGCCGTCACCGCGCCGTAGACCTCAAGCTGCGAAACCGACACGTTGTTCGCCGCAAGCGCGTTTTCCGTAAGGAGATTTCCGATGCGGATGTCCTTGCTGGCGGCCTCCGCGACAAGCGCGCGGTTGACCGCGGCGACAGGCCTGAGCGCACGGCGCGGCGTCAGTTCGATCCTGCTGTCGCCGATCGCGACGCCCACGTGCGTGACGCTTCCCGTCGCGATGAGTTCCGCGAGCGTATCGTCGCCGAACGCCGCCACGAAGCTGCCGTCTTTGTTGACCGTCACCGGCTGGTCTTTGGCTTCCCAGAGCGGCGTCTCGGCCGATTCGCCGTCATATACCCTGAAATGCATCTTCTTTTCGTATTTGTCTTCGCTTACGGCCGGCTCGTCCTTCCCAAGCTTCGTCAGCTGCCCGCGATAGACGAGCCTCGCGACGCTGCCCGCCGGACGCTGCCACTGGGCGCGGAGCGTCTCCTTGGGCGTCAGACCCGACAGAGCACCCGGAACGAGCGTGCCGCTTGCGTCAAAGACCTGCGTTCCGTTCTCTGTGAAGTATCCAAGGAATGTGTAGTCGCCTGCTCTTTGCGCGACGGGCGCCTTAGCCGTTCCGTTTTCCGTGTAGATGGCCGAGCCCACGGTCCCGCCCTCTGAAACAAAGGTAAAGGTGTACGTCTGCACCCACCTGGCCTGGAGCGTCGTATCCTCGATGGTCTGCCAGACGGGATAGATAGAGTTGAGGTTCTCGTCGTAGATTTGCATTCCGCCTGCCGTATAGTAGCCCTGGAATGCATAGTTTGCTTTGGCAGCGGGGGCGGGCGCGGCCGGCGGCGCGAGCATCAGAGTCGCCTGCGCCGTGTCGACGGAAGCCCCGTCCGACATGAACGTGACGGTGACTGGAGCGGCCGGCGCATCCTCGGCGCTTAGTGCCGCCGGTTGCGCAGCCGCGCGCGTCGGGGAGACCGTCAGTGTGACGCAGTCCATCGTCTGGAACGTGCCGTTGCCGCCGCGTGTCGTGTTCGCGCTGCCGCCATTGCCGCCGTAACCGCCGCAAGCCCAGCCATAAACTTCGCTAGTCGCCAATTGGCCTCCGCCACTGCTTCCGAAGGCCCCGGCAGTGCCGCAGTAGGAACTGCCGCCCGTGCCGCCGAGACCCCAGATTGCGATATGAGAATCGCTTTGGTAGGTGCCGCCGCCACCACCACCACCGCCGCCGGCGCCGCCCGCGCCACCACCGCCGATGCCGTATTCCGCGTTCTGGCCACGCGCACCGCCGCCGCCGCCACCGCCGCCGCCGCCGGTAAAATCGTAAGTCCAGCCTGAACCCGCGTCGGTGTCCACCGCGCCATTCGACCCGCCAGTGCCGTCGGATGTCGCCGCAGCCCCTGCCGTCGCCTGAACGGTGAGATTGCCGAGAATTACGACTTGTCCCATGCCGCCTCCGGTCGCACCGCTTGAGCCATCGCGCCCGCGATTGCCGTCGCTGCTGTAGAGGTTGTTACGGCACGTCTTCCATTCGGTGTAGTCGCCACCGGCGCCGCCAGCGCCGCCAGCGCCGCCAATGCCGCCGATCGCAGGCGCTCCGCCGCCGCCGCC
>CADCCQ010000098.1 GCA_902799955.1 uncultured bacterium
CGATCTGGTCGGACTTGCCTATAATAATTTCGAGCCGATCAAGACTTACAACGGCAAATACAGCGCATACGTCAAAAACGCATACGAAACCACATCTAGTGTTGACATAAATTCAGGGCGGCATCGCGTAATTACTACGGCTGTTCAGGGGCAGCCTCTCTCGATAAGCGTGGACGGAAATGCGACCACACGCGGCACGGTCGTTGCAAATGGCACCGGAGGAAATACGCTCTACCTCTTTGCCAGAAAAGGTCCGGACAGGTATTGTTCCGCGAAACTGTGGGGTCTGAAGATCTACATCAACAACGAACTCGTGCGCGACTTTGTGCCGGCGATCAAGAACGGCGTTGCCGGACTCTACGACCGCATGGAATACAAATGGTATCCCTCGCAATCCGGCACAGCGCTCATTGCGGGGCCGGTCTGTGCGCCCACGTCGCCCACTCCGACTGAATTCTTCTCGGACCAGCAGACCTTCGTCACGCTCGAATGCGCGACGGCGGGTGCCACAATCTACTACACCACCGACGGCAGCGACCCCACGACGTCCAGCACGGTGTATTCCGCGCCGTTCGCGGTGACGAGCGGTACGACCGTCAAGGCGAGGGCATACAGGGCGGGATTTACGGAAAGCGCGATCTACAGCGCCACGTTCACTTTCGTGGCTGCCGCTGAACTCACGCACCGCTGGTCGTTCAACGGCGATGGCAACGACTACACCGACTCGATCACGGGCAATTCCGCTTCAACGTTCGGTAGCGATGCCACCAAGCGTGCGACCACGGGCGGCAAGCTCGTCCTCAGGGGCAATGGTTCGGGGCAGGGCTCGCTGAACCTCGGCAAAAACCTTCTCGGTTCGGGAGACGCGACGGTCGAGATATGGGCGAGCAATGACGCCGTGAAGCATTACGCCCGCGTGTTCGACTACGGCAACGGCTCATACGCAAGCAACCCCGGGCAGACGGACTGCTTCATGTTCATTTGGAGCACCGGAACGGATGCAACCAAGGACATTGTCCAGCTGAAAAAGAATAATACCGCTGTGATCAACAAGTCCGGTACGATGTCCGTCATGGAGTTCGGGAAGCAGTACTACTTCGCGTTCACGTTCAAGGCCAACGGCAACGGTTCCACCACGATCAAGTGGATGCGGCGCGACGCCGTCACGGGTGCGCTTGAGCGGTACGAGGAGGAAACCGTTTCCGACTGGACGCTGGCTAACCTTGTCGATAAGAATTCCGACTTCTGGCTGGGCGTGTCGAAATACAGCGGCGACAGCGATGCCAACGCGAGCTACGACGAGGTCCGCATCTGGAACGGCGCCCTCGGCGAGGATCAGCTGGCGGCGAATGCGTCGATGGGACCGGACGTCTATACGGCTGGACTTGAAAATGGCTTCACCCTTGCGGACAACACCGTGTTCAACGTCCCCGCCGGAGGCTATGCGGCATCCGGCATCGTGACCCTCGGCACGGGATCGAAGCTGCGCTTCAATACCTCGTCCATGGGGTGGACCCCCGTCACGTTCTCCGCCCGCGGCTTCACCGTCCCGTCCGGCAGCATCCTCAACTACGTCGAGCCGGCGGATTCGTCCAACTTCTCCGTGACCTTCTCCAACAACACGATAACCGTGACGCGGCTGCGTCAGAACGAGCCGGACGCATACATCGAATACGTCGAATCGGATGGACATCAGTGGATTGACTCGGGGGTGCAACCGGGCCCGACAACCTCTGTTACGCCCGCCATCACAAGCATGATTGTGGACGCAGATGTTGATATCATTGGTGGGACCACCTCGGGCGGCAACGTCGTTGCAAATGGCACCGGAGGAAATACGCTCTACCTCTTTGCCAGAAAAGGTCCGGACAGGTATTGTTCCGCGAAACTGTGGGGCCTGAAGATCTCCATCAACAACGAACTCGTGCGCGACTTCGTGCCGGGCATCAAGAACGGCGTTGCCGGCCTCTACGACAGGCAGAATGACGAGTGGTGCCACTCCGGTTCCGGAATTGAACTGATTCCTGGGCCTGTTGTGAATCCGCAAAATCTTCCTGATGCCTATCTTGACTACGTGAAATCGACGGGGGCGCAGTGGGTCAGCGTCGGAATTACTCCGACGCAGACAATGAAGTTCGACGTTGACGTAGATTGGATAAGCGGCAATGCGTTGATGGCGCAAAGCAATTACGGGCTTTCTCCCCTTACGGTGAACAACGGGACGATTGTCAGCAGGTGGTGGATGGCGGACTCCGCCGCCTCCGCCAACACTGGCGTGGGATTAGACACGGGACGTCGGCGCTTCGTCATCACGACTTCGAATGCTGCTTATGTGTCAACATCCGTGGATGGCGGAACGCCAGCCCTGTCGGGCGGCTATTCCAACCGAAGCGGCGTCAACCCGTCCGACCTGTATATCTTCGCCGTACATTATGGCGGAACTGTAGGTAACGCAGGCGAATACAGCACCGCGAAGCTCTACGGCCTCAAGATATACGGCGCAAACGGCGCGCTGATGCGCGACTATGTCCCAGGAATCAAGGACAACGTCGTCGGACTCTACGACCGCGTGAACGACAAGTTCTTCTCGTCCGGTTCCGGCACACCGCTCGTGGCGGGTCCGGTCGTCGATCGGAGCAAGCCGGACTCCTTCGTCGAGTACGTCGAATCCAACGGCAGCCAGTGGGTTGACACCGGCGTGGACGGCAGGGCCGGCGTGAAGTCCGAGGCGGACATCGACTGGATCAGCGGTAACGCCCCGCTCGGCGTCATTGGAAACAATCATTGCCTTCTGCTTCAGGCTCTGGGCACAATCGGCGGGCAGGCGCTTGGCAGCGGCGAGATCAAGACTGGTATCGCGTTGGACAGCGGCAGGCATTTGATCGTGTCTGAGGCCCCCGCCGGTTCCCAGATGACGATAACCGTGGACGGCACGACCGCTCAAAGCCCCAGCAACGTCTCCGCCGGCGACACCGGCATGACGATCTGGATGTTCGCCGCTCACGGCAGCGGCGGCAAGTGGGGCGAGGGCGCTTCCAAGTTCTACGAACTGAAGCTCTGGCGGACGGGTTCCGACGGCGTGTGCCGCATCCAGCGCCACTTCATCCCGTGCGTGAAGGGCAGCCGGGCCGGACTCTACGACGCGGTCTCCGGCGTGATCTTCTACTCGCATTCCGGCACCGATCTGGTTGCGTCCTCGACCCCGCGCACGCTCTCGGTGTGGCGCAACGAGGCGGACGACGCCTCGCTCGACAACGCGGCGAACTGGTGCGGCAACCTGCCGAACGGGACGGACGCCGAGGTGTGCGCGCCGTGGGTGCCTGCGGTCTCTTCGACGAACGGACTTGCGTTCGCCAACCTGACGGTGTCCGGCGGCAACCTCGCGTTCGCCGACGGGACGAACACGGTTGCGGGGGTGCTGGCGGCAGACGGGGCGCTTGCGTTCACAAATCTCGTCATCAACGGCAGCGCGGACTGCGCGGTCGCCATTTCCGGCTTCATTTCGGGTCATGGCACGGTGAAGTCGCTGACGCTTGCGGAGGGCGCGAGGTTTATTCCCGACGGAGTTGGCTACCTGACGGTTTCCGATGCCCTTGACGGCACGATACTCATCGACATGACGGGCATTGACCTTTCGGGCGTGACGGGCAGATTCCCGCTATTCAAGACCGGTACGGCGGAAATCCTGCCCACGGCTGATGCCGTAGAGTTTGTCGGCGGACGTGCGCCCTCCGGGCGCTCGCTTATCAAAGTCAAGTCTGGCTTCGGATATGACTTGAATCCGGCTGGCTTCTTCATCCTCCTGCGTTAACCACCGGCGTAAAACTCATCCCCTGCGACGGCCTCAAGGTCTTCATCCGTTGACAGCGCGAAAGAACATTGCTGTTGAGCGAGTAAAGTGTAGAAGCATTGAGGAAAATATGACATAATATGTAACATGGAGAGGTTCTTCAATACAGCAGGCCCCTGCAACCCGGCAAGGCACTACATGCTCCCGGCCCTCGACCGCCTTCCTGACATCCGGCGGCTTGTCGCCATGGAGCAGTACTTCGCCATTCACGCGCCGAGGCAGACAGGGAAGACCACTGCCATCAAGGCGCTCGTCAGCGAGATAAACGCCAAGGGTGACAAGGTGGCCTTGTATTGTACGTTGGAGTCGCTGCAGGGCGCGACGGATCCAGCGCGTGCCGCGTCTGCAATCGCGTCACTGCTGCGGTTCAATGCGACTAACGTCATGCCGGAGGTGTTCAAGCGGGAGTCCAGTCCGTCCTGCGTGCGCGAAGCGCCGGAATGGTATGCCGCTGAATCGCTTGCCGTGCGCGAGACGCTGACGGATCTCTGCCGACTGGCGGACAAACCGTTCGTCGTGTTCTTCGACGAGGCGGACTGCCTGTTCGGGCAGGTGCTTATCTCGTTCCTGCGTCAGCTGCGCGACGGTCTCGACATGTCCGGCCTCATGTCTGCGTTCCAGGAGTTCTGGCGCGAGAACAGCGGCGCGGATCGCCGCGCGTACGAGTACGGCGAGGCGACACCGCACCTCGTGCTGATGGCGTTCCTCCAGCGCGTCACGAACGGCAAGGGGCACATCATCCGCGAGATGGCGCTCGGCAGCCGCCGCCTCGACCTGTGCGTGGAATACCGCGACAAGAGGTACGCGGTCGAAGTCAAGACATCCAAGAACTTTGCGGGGGAGAAGTCCTACGGACAGCTTGCGGACTACCTCTCGACGCTTGGCCTTGACGAGGGCTGGATGGCGGTTTTCGACGTTGAAGGAACAAAGCCGTGGAATGAGCGGCTGTACGTTCACGACGTGACGTTCAAGGGGAAGACCCTGCATATTGTCGGCTTGTAAAACGATTCAAACCCAAAAGGATAAAACGACAATGAAAAAACTTGGGCTTGTGCTGTGCCCGAGACGTCCGATGGCACGTGTGTGCATTAACGCCTGAACCAAAATCCTCCTTTTGCGGGGTTTCATTTTTCGCAATGGCCGTTTTGTATATTGTAAGTCTTTTTTTTGTGTGCCATTTTTATATAGCGCCTAAATGCAGGTTTGTGATATAAGACAAGAAATCGGTAAAACAAGGAGTTTTTTGGTGTGCCTTAGCGGAGAGTGTAAAATGGAGAGTGTAAAGTGATGTTGTGGTTTAGTATTTCACAAGTGGTATTTCGTATTTTACAATTCTTTTTTGTTGAAATTTTCAAGGGGAATGTGATAAAATTATATTGAAGTCAAAAAAGAATGTTGGTTGCAGTAATTGCCTAAATGGCAAACTCGCCGTCCGCGCTGCACGCGGGAATGTAAATGAGGAGAAGTTCCGATGAAGAGGAAACAACTATGACAACTGAGACAACAACTCTTGCCATCCGGGCGCAACTCGGCGCCCGCTCTCAAAAGCGCCGCGTGGTTACGCGGCGCGGGAAAAGTTGTTCCGGTTGTTTCCAGAAGAACTTACAGGCAAGCAATTCGTGATTCAGAACAAAAAGCATGAAAGGACAACGATGAAGGCAAAAAGCATGGTAGCGCGCTTCGGCGCGGCAACACTCATGAAGGTCGCGCTTGTCGCGACCGCAATTTGCGTAGCGACGGCGCCCTCGCCGTCGTATGCGGCGGCGCCTGTGGACGGCGGCGAATGGGCGATCGGCGCGGGCGAAACGGAAACGCTCGACGCTGCCGCCACGATTTCGCGTCTCGCGGTAGACGGCTCGCTCACGCTCGGAGCGGGTGCAGCGCTTACCGCCAATGGCGCGGTGGTCAACTGTATTTCGACGGGTGACGGCATGGTTGCGGACATGACGATCGCAAGCGGTGCGTCGTTCGCTTCACAGGGAAACCTCACCGGCGCGAACCCAGGCAACACGCAGGGCTTCTCCATCGGCACCTACGGCGGCACGGGCACGGTGACGGTCGCGAGCGGCGGCACGCTCACGGTCACGGGCGGACGTCTCTTCCTCGGTCGCAACAGCCTCACGGACGCGAATGGAGCTGACCGTACGAAACTCTCGCACGGCGTCCTCAACATCTTCGGCACGGTCACGGCGCCGACAATCGCATGCGGCGCGTGGTTTCCGGAGCCGGCGAGCGGAACGACTTACGATCTCGACGTGCTTCCCGTCGCTTCCATCATCAACCTCGAGGAGGGCGGCGTCCTGGAGACCGGCCGCTTCCAGAGCGGCGACGCCTGCCGAAACGTCATCAACTTCAAGGGCGGCACGCTGCGTCTCACGCGTGAAGAAAACCAGCTTGTCTACGCCAGCGTCTCTACGATATGGAACATCGAGGCCGGCAAGAGCCTGGTGTTCGACTCGCAGTCCTACAATACCGACCTCAATCCGACCCTCCCCCAGCCCGATTCGTTCAAGATCACGGGCGCGGGCGGACTTGTCAAGAAGGGGACAGGATACCTCCGGATTTGCATGTCGCACCCGGAGATGAACACGTTCACCGGACCGATCGTGGTCGAGGAAGGATGCCTCTCCATCGGGCGTCCGCTCGCCGAGGGGCAGACCGTCCTCGTGAAGAGGGGGGCGAAGTTCGATCCCGCAGGCGCCGCCGACCTTGCGAAGATCACCTGCGAAGATTCCGCCGACGTGGTAGTGAATGGCACCGGGACGTTCGTCGTAGGTGCTGACGGACAGGACTGCACACTGGGTGTGGACGTCGAAGGCGCAACGGTCATGAAGGTCGGCGCTGGAACGCTCACGCTCTCCGATAACTTCAACGGCAAGCTCGTGGTGAAGGAAGGCACGGCGATTGTGCGCGGCATTGCCTACAAGTCGTACCGCTTCAAGGTGGAGGAGGTCAGGGGGCCGGACCCCGACGCAATGCAGCTTTCGGAATTGAAACTGCTTGACGGTGCAGCCGATGTCACGCGCCCGTATTCAGGCCTCGGATACGATACGGATGGCGCAGTCGCCGATAGGATATATCCAGCTGCAGAGTGTCCGACAAACCTTGTGGATGGCAATCTTTCGACAAAATGGCTTGATTGGCGTCTTTTGTCGAGCCATCCCGAATCTGACCATGACCGGGTCTGGCTGCGCATCGACTGCCCATCCCTGAGGCCGATAACAGGCTACGCCTGGTACACGGCGAACGACCACAACGAGCGCGATCCCTCCGCATGGCGCCTGCAGGGCAGCAACGACGGCGGCGCGACGTGGACGGACATTGACGTGCGGACGGGCTTTGCAGCGACCAGTGACCGCATGGCTCTTGCCGGCACCTTCGCAGGTTTCGGCGCACTCGGTTCGTCCGCCCGTGTCGTCGTGGAGTCCGGCGCGACGCTGCGCGTCATCGGCGGAGCGATTCCCGCCACGGCAATCCATGACGTCGGCGGTACGGTGGAGCTTGCGGAAGGAGCGGAGCTTGTAAGCGACGGCGGCGCGATTAACGGCGGCGCATCGGGTACGGGATCGGTCAACGTCGTTGGTGGTAACGTCTCGCTTAGGGGACAGCAGTCCTATACGGGCGTGACGCATGTTGGGTCGGGAACGCTCAACATCGGCATCGCGACAAACCCCGCCGAGCGCGCCTCCTTTAGCGGCAAGTACTTCCGCCTGACCATCAAACGCGCAAGCAACAACGGTGCATCAGTCGCATATAAAAAGTCTGGTAGCAATACTCCTTTCGATGGTGGTTTCACACAGGCTTCCGAATTCCGGCTTTACGACGCCGACGGCAACAACGTTGCGCTTGGGCTCACGAAGGCCGCGGACGGCACTGCCGCGACGGCGCTTGCGGCAGGCACGTTCGCGACCGCGGCGGCATACGCATACGGCGTCGCCGCCGAGGGGGCTGAAAAACTCTTCGACGGCGAAACGTCAACGAAATGCAACATGACCACGCCGATCAAACGCAACGATCCGTCAACATGGATGGTCATTACGATGCGCCTCGCCGACGGCGCCGCGCCGGTGGTCTCCTACAATTTCTACACTGCAAAAGACTTAGTGCGGCGCAGCCCCACGGATTGGCAGCTTGAAGGCAGCATGGACGGCATCGCGTGGGAGACGCTTGACGAGCGGTTCTTTGCGCCCAATGCGGCCTGGGGTACGGCTTCGGGCTCAACAGCCTCCAATGAATCCAACCTCCAGTACAAGCCGTTCAACGACGGTACGCCCTTCAGGTTGCAGGAGACGATGCGTCAGCCCTCGACAGGCGGCAAGTACTTCCGCTTTACTTTCAAGAAGACTGTTGGCAACACAATCCTCCAGCTTTCGGAGATTCAGTTGCTTGACGCCGACGGCAACAACGTTGCACGAGGCTTGACCAAGGCTGCGAATGGCACGGCTGCAACGGCGCTTTCGGCCGGCTCGTTTGCAGATGGCGGATCGTATGAATATGGCAACAACGGCAACGAGGGGTCGGACAAGCTGTTCGACGACAATCCCGACACAAAGATGTGCGCGAAGAACAACGACATGGCTGGCGCCGCCGCCAACTACCGAGTGTTCACGCTTCGCCTGGCCGATGAAGCCGCGCCAGTGTGCGGATACAACTTCGTAACGGCGAACGACAGCCTCAACACCCGTAGCCCGAGCGACTGGCTGGTGGAAGGCAGTGAAGACGGCGTGACATGGACGCCCCTCGATGAGCGTACGAACGAGTCCGCGCCGTTCAGCGTGTATGCGGCCATCAACCATGGGCGTCCCTACACGTTCGCGCAGGTTTTTGAGTCCGGGTCGATTTCCGCCGACTCGGTCGTGACGGTCGATGCGGGTGCGACGCTGAACCTCAACGACGCGAATGCGACGATCGGCAAGCTGCGCGTCGATTGCGCGGCGGGTGCGGGCACGATCAACTCGTTCCGTCCGGCGGCGGGCGGTACGCTCGAACTCGTGAACGTCCCCGAGGGCGTTTCGCTCAAGAGCTACGTCGTGCCGATCACGGTGACGGACGTCCAGAACGCGGCGAACCTTCGTAGCTGGACGGT
>CADCCQ010000099.1:0-1714 GCA_902799955.1 uncultured bacterium
GCGCGCCCACCATGTTCGTGCACACCCAGTTCGCGGGGTCGTTGAAGTTGCTGCGCTCGCCCGCGCCCACCCAGTGCGCAGTCGCCACCACATCCGCGTCCGGCACGTCGTAATAGACACCGTCCGCCTCTAAGCGCGCCGACTCGGTATCGGCGATTGACGTTCCCGTGATGCGGAACGCGACGTTTTCGGGGACCTCGCTCCAGGCAATGACGCGTTCGCTGTGCGCGAGGCTGCGCGCGCCGACGTCGAGCGTCACCACGGCACCCGAACCAAACTTGATTGCGCCTGTGGCGCCGGTCGAGGACCACGTTCCCGTCTTGCCGGAGAGGTCGATGACGGCCCCGTTCTGCATCGTGACGGGATAGAAGCCGTCAGCAACCGGCGTGAAGGTGCCGAACACCTTGAAATCGGCCGTGCCCGTGTTGGCTGTGCCCGTGTAGCGCGCCACGTAGTTCGAGACGGCAATCGGCTGCGCCAGGTTAATTGCGCACGCAATGTCGTACGTCGCGTTGTTCGTGGCCGCAATCGCTTCACAGGAGACCTGAAACACACCATCGCCTTCGAGCTTGACAGTGCCGTTGGAAGCAGACCCGCTACGGCAGTGCCATGTCTGGTTCGCCGCTATCGTGGCGTAGAGCGTGTGGCCATTCAGGATGAACGGGCCGGCGATGTGCGCGGTGCGCGCCACGTTTATGTAGGAATCTGCGCCGAAGTCAATCGCGCCGTTGGAACCCCATTCTGGATACTTCGGCATGCGCGTGTTCGTGAACGTGCCCCCGTTCATGTACATCTTGTACAGGTGAAGGTCGTAGATGCCCTTGTAGTCTAAGGTGCCGCCCGCCTCGATCGTTATGGCAGAGCCGTATGCGCCGAACACGGGACGTTTTGCCTGAGCGTAGTAATCTTCGTTCTTCGTACCCTCGCCGTCGTTGGTGATGAACATCAATCCTTCATGGACGGTCGTGCCGCCGGAGTGCTTGTATAATTTCAAGCCTGTTGCACCGTGGCAGGCCCCGATATTGTACGTACCCTTTCCGTCCTTGACGGCTTTCACCGTACCGTCGAACCATATCTGGTTGTCGTTGTTCCAGGCGGCGCCGTTGCTGAAGGTCGCACCCTCGGCGACTTCGAAGTGAAACTCGCCGCCAGATCCGGCGGCGGAGTCGTCCGTCACGGTGATTTTGCGGTTTGCAGAACCGTTTGGCACGGAAACATAAAGGTTGTGCCCTTTCAGGTTGAGCGTTGAATTGGCGGCGACATAACTGAACATGGAGCCTGCGCCGCGCCAGTCGCAGTCCGCCGCGAGCGTCACCGTGCCGCTCACTGTAAGCGACTTCCATATCGCGGTCTGCCCGGCGGGAAAGTTGAAGGTCGTCGCGCCCGTCACGCTCACGGTGGTGGCGGAGGCGTCAGGAATCGCGCCCTCCATCACGTTGCCGGAGGAATCCCTGCACTGCCAGTTGGCGGGATCCGTCAGGACGCTCCTGTCGCCCCCGCCGATCCACGTAGCCGTGGCCGGTGCGTCGGCCAGTGCGACGCCGCCAGTAAGTACACACGCACACACCGCAACGCAGAACGCCGTTGCGTTGTTGAAAAGAGCCTTTTTAGCCTCGTAGAGTAGAGACCCACGCCTCGGCGTTGCCGCGCACACGCTTGCGCGCAGACCTCTAGCGACTTCGCTCCGCGAAGCGACCTGCGGTCGGGTCATAGC
>CADCCQ010000099.1:1723-9368 GCA_902799955.1 uncultured bacterium
TCGGGTCATAGCTTCGGGTTGCCTTCGGCAATGTACCCTCCGAAGCGAAGCTTCTGCGGTGCATGATGCGACTTCCCCCTCGTCAAACCGTACGTGCGGCTTTCCCGCATACGGTTTTCCATTGAGTACTTTTCCTGTTGTCATGGCTTTCTTCCTTTCCTTCTCCTGTTGAAGATTGGGTGTGTGAAAAACGCGGGCCGCGAGGCGCGGTCTGCGTCTCTCGGCTCATGTCGTTAAAGGGTTTGTTGTGGTTGATTCCAACGGGCGAGAAACCCGCTGTCCCAGCGCCGTCAGGCCATGGGGGGGGGTATTTGCGCCATGCGCGGACGCGCCACGGGGCGTCTGTGCGTGGTTATACGCGGCGTCGTTTCCGATGCCGTTCCATGCCTCTTCAATGGCGTCATTTGCCGATTTACCGTTCAACGTCGTTGGTCTCCCAAAGAAGATGGGCGGTATTATAGCACATCCTTCTATGATTTGTCAATCCCCCCACGCGGCGCTTTGGATTTCGACCTCCTCGATGGAGGCGAGCTTGTTGTGCCAGAGGGTCTTGTCTAAAATTTGCTTAGCAATTTGTTCTCCATTGCATCTAGTATATCATAATTCCCGGCGGGATGCACTAAGGGATGACGGCGCGCCATGAATCAGCGCGCCCTTGTTGTAGTTCTGAGGCGGCTGCGGCCTGCCCGTGCCAACGCCCTTCTCCATGAGCGCCTTGAGCTCGCCGAAGTGGGATTCGTACACGCCGCGCGGCAGACACCCGTGGCCCTTGCAGACGCGCGCGGCCATGCCAACGACTTCGCCCATCATGCCCGTCGTACGCATCACGCGCGTCGTCCCGAGCGCCACGTGCGTCACCGAGATGTTACGCCCCGCCATGAAGAGGTTCGAGACGTTCCGCGAGTAGAGGCAACGGTACGGTATCGGGTAGGCATAGTGCCGGTTGTGCGTGCAGATGGAGCGGAACGGTTCGCCGTCGTAGTGCTTCGTGTTTCGCGGCATCGGGTAGTGGAGGTCTATCGCCCACGTGGTGCAGCACGTGCCGTCTGGATACTTCACGAAGTCGAATATGTCCTGCTGCGTGAGAATGTGATCGCCCATCAGGCGGCGGCTTTCGCGCTTGCCCGCCACGTACGCCACCCACGCGAATTCGCGGTTCGCGTACTTTTCGCGCTTCGCGGACTTGTTCTTCAGGAAGGACCAGTTCGAGTACACCACTAGCATCCCGTAGTCGCGGATGCGCTCGAACTCGCCAATCTGGTCGCGCATCATGCCCGTCTCCCAGTCCCAGTCGCCGCGAAGGCCGTGTTCGCAGTTCCGCTCGTTGAACGCGATCATCCACGGCTCTGCGGGAAACGCGACGGCGTGCCCCACGTCCTTCGTGTACCACTGCACCGACGCGCCCATCGTCATCCTGTCGGCCTTCTCGGGCGCCATGTCCTCGCCCGTCTCGGACTTCGACTCGCGTCCCATGCGGAAGTCCGCCCCGGCCAGGAAACCGACGTTGGCGTCGCCCGTGCAGTCCGCGAAGAGCGGCGCCTCGAAGCAGGTGAGCGCGCCCGTCACCACGTCACGCCCGGTCACCGAGACGATGCGGTCGCCGTCCTTATTCGCCGCGACGATCCGGGTGTTTAGGAACAGTCTGATGTTCTTCTCGGCCGCGACTGCGTCGAGCTTGCGCTTGTCCTCGTATCGTTCGGCCGGCTGCGCATTGCCGCCCTTCGCCGGGCCGATCTCCGCCACCACGTCGCCGAGACGCGGATACGGCCCGAGGTTCATATACCCGCCCAGATGCACGCGCACCTCGCTCGAGTTCGCGCCGCCGAGCATCGGACGGTCCTGCACGAGCGCCACCTTCAGCCCCAGGCGCGCCGCCGAAATCGCCGCGCAAGTCCCCGCGATCCCGCCGCCGCACACCACGAAATCGGCAGACACCCTCTGCACGTCTCTCTTGACCTTCGGACGCTGCGGGTTCGCCCCTGTTGTCAGGCACACTGCGTCGCAGCGCCCGTCGAATCCGGTGAGGTCGTGTAACGCGACCGTGACAGCGCCCTTCTTGAGTTCCACTTCGCCTGCCTTCTGCCACTGCCAGTCGCCCGTGCCGCGCCCGAGGACATTCGGCAGCTCCTTTCCGTCCACCTTGACCGTGAACGTGCCGGCCGCGTGTTCGCTCCACGGCGCGGTCCAGTTGCGCGTGCGCGCCCACACCTGGTAGGCCCCGGCCTCCGGGCATTCAAACGTGGTGACTGCGTCGGAGACGGGCTTGCCCATTCCGTGCGCGAGAAGGAACGAGGAGCCCATCTGATCGATGAACTGCGAGTCGACCGCCCAGCCGCCGCGCTCCGCGAACTGCTCGGCCTCAAGACAGATTATGCGTTCCGCCGCAAGCGACGGCGTGGACAGCGCCCAAGCCGCCGCGCCAACGGCGACCGCCGCCATCTTGACGGCGATATCCATTGTCTTCCGTAGGTTCTTCATGGATTTTTCCCTTTCCTCGCTTTCTGGCTCTCGAGGTAAGCCGCAATGTTCGCGGCCTCCTCTCGTTGCCATGCGTCGCGCAGTTTCCGAATACGCAGATACACGGCCTCGTCGTCGGCCATCATGCCCTCTGTCCACGTGCCGGAATGCGGCACGGCAAGGTCGATCCAGCAGGCGATCTTGTCCATCTCCTCCTGCGTCAGCTTCACGCCGCGATGCCCCTTCTCGAGCAGCTTCACGAGCGGACTGCGCGACGAGCCATGGGAATACGGCGGAATCGGCGTGGGCACGGACCACCGCCCGATCCAGTTCACGTAGCGGGAATGCTCGTCGATGGTGCCGGTCACCTGGTTAGTGTCGTTTGCCGGACGCTTCGCGCGATCCGTCGAGACGAGCGCGTTGTACGACTTGTTCCAAAGTTTCCTTGCCATCCCGTCCCAAACCGGCGTGGCGCGCAGGTCCGGCGCAGGCGCGTCGACGCCGCTGTGGCATTTCACGCACTTCGCGTCAAGGATCGGCTGGATAGTCTTCGGGAAGCTGAAGCCGCGGCCCGAGACGTCGTAGAACGGCTGTAGCTTCGCGACTCCATTCTGCAGGGCAAGGGTGTTCGCCTTCGCGGACGTGGCGGCGCTGTCGTACGAATGGCAGCCGACGCAGCTGAACGTCTCGCCCGGCATGAGGGTTGACCACGACCGCATCGTCTGCACGACGTGCCCGTTTCCGTCGATGGCCTGGAAGTAGACCGGCGTGCGCGCCGGCACCTCGAACGCCGCCGAGCCGTCCTCGTGGACAGGCGTCTCGCCCAGCACCACCTTCACGTCCCACGCCGCGAGGTCGCTGATCGCCGACGGACCGTGCTTGCGCCCGATGTCCGTGGCCATGAAGTCAAGCGCCACCACGCGCAGCTTCTTTACCGTGCCGCGCGCAACGCCCTTGAGTCCCGGACCGGCATAGACGTCCTTCACCATGAACGCCCCGTTCGTCTTGCTCCAGTCGATCGGATAACCCACCTGCGGCGGCTTCGGACGCGGCGCAAGCGGCACCGGCTGGTTGCAGGATACCGCGGGGTCCTCCGCCAGCAGCACGCGCTCGCCCTTCCTGTTCATGAAGTAGATGCCGAAGTGCTTCGCGCCGTTGGGACGGAACGTTACGAGGTAGTTGTCCTCGTCCAGCGGATACGGATATTGCCACTGGTCGCCATTCTGCCCGTACTTGTCGATGCGGATCGGTCCCTTCGGCTTCTCCTCCGGCGCCACGAGCGTCACGCCCACCGTCTCCTCGCGCCCGAGTGAGGGGTCGATGATCGCGAGCTTCCCCTTCTGCGGCGTGTGGTGTCCCGAAAGGATGGCCAGCACCTTCTGCGTGCCTGGGATGCCGCGCGCGTGGAGGATGGATGTGGGGAAGTACGAGGTGTTGCCGTAGAACTCCTGCTGGTGGGCGCCGTTCGGGTGCATCTGGAAGAGCGGCTGCGGGTAGATCTGGCCGCGGTCGTTGTATTCCCAGCGCGTGTACGTGACGGCGCCGCTGCCCGTATGAACCTGCGGGTAGTTGCTGTGCACCTGGTCGAAGCCGATACGGCGCATGAACTTGCCGTCGCCGTCCATCAGGAACATGTTGCACGCGCTCACGTGCCAGCAGTCCACGTTCTGGAAGCAGCGCGTCGAGCTGAACATGATGTTGCCATCCGGAAGATAGATTCCCTCGTAGTCGGCGACGCCCTTCCCAAACGTCAGCTGGCGGACGTTGCGCGTCGCCACGTCCATTTCGTAGAGATGGTAGTCGTCGTCGCGGGCGGACTTCTTCCACGCGAAGAGGATGCGCTTGCCGTCGTACGAAACGTCCGGGTCGCGGATCACGCCGTTGTCGTCGTGGAGCAGCGTCGTCTCCCAGACGTTCAGCCCTTCGTCCAGCGACAGCATGCACAGGCTGGAGCCAGGCTTGAAGTTGAACTCCTTCTTCACGCCGCCGGGGTTGAGGATGTCCTCGTTGCTCACGGCGTCTGTGTAGGCGTAGTGCGACCCGCCCATGTCGAAGTGTTTGGTGAAAACCACGCGGTGCAGCTTCTCGCGGAACGGCCCGAGCAACCGCTCACGTTCGCCGGCATGCGACGCAAGGCACATTGAATAGGCGGCCGCCGTCATCATGGCCATGTTCCTGAACAATCTCGTATTCATAAAACCTCCTTCATGCGCACATGACGTCTCGACCGGTGATCAGCGTGGAAGCGAGAGGATGAATCTGCATCCGCTGGGGAACGCCCGTTCCAAGGCGACGGAGCCGCCGTGGAGCTTGGCTATCCGCTTTGCTATCGCGAGCCCAAGCCCGGCCCCGCCTTCGTCCCGCGACCGCGCGGGGTCCAGCCTCCCAAATCGTTCGAACACGCGCTTCACGCATTCAGGCGGAATGCCCTTGCCGTGGTCCTCGACGACAAAGCGCACCGCGCCCCTTCCCTCCTCTGCGGAGACAACGACGTCCCTAGAGCCGGAATGCCTTATCGCGTTCGCCACGAAGTTCGCGATCGCCTGCGAGACAAGCGAGCGGTCGCATTCCACACGCGGCAGTGGCGCGGACGACTGTTTCGACACGACTTTCACTCCGGCGGCGAACGCCATCGCGGAGAACCGCTCGACTGCCTCGTCCACAATCTCCGCCGGATCGACGCTCGTCTTATCCGGCTCGAAGCCATTCCTCTCCAGCCTTGAAAGGTCCAGGATGCCCTGGACTAGCGCGTTGAGCCGCTGCGACTCCTCCCTTATCATGCCCGTCAGCCTGTCGCGGTCTTCGTCCGACCCGCAGTCCCCGAGCATGTCCGTCGCGCACATTATCCCGGTGAGCGGCGTGCGTATCTCGTGAGATACGTCCGCGATGAACTCCCGTCTGAACTTCTCAAGGCGCGCAAGCTCGCGGATCCTCGCCGACTGGGAGTAGATTATGTAGAACACCAGGAAGACGCCTGCGGCGCCCAGGAGCGCGGCGAACACGAAGGTGGCGCCCGCCCGGTTGAACGGAGCGAGCACCCTTTCATACGGCATTCCAAGCCGGATGACCCATTCGCCGCACGGCGCCTCGGCGTACATCGAATCAGGTTCCGGTTCGCCGCGGCGGAGTGTGTCGAAGAAGACGCCGCCCGACTGCGTCTTCACTACGAGCCTGACGCCGTCATTCGCGCACTCGTCGCCGAATGCGTGGATGCGCCGGAAGTCGCTTGTCTCAAGAGGCTCGCGGAGCGTCTCGGACGCAAGCTCGGTCCTGACTTTCAGGTCGCGCTGCGCCCAGCCGACGACGGCGGTGCGGAACGCCTGCCGCTCATGGAGAAAGGCAGCGCCGAAGCCGGCGAGCCCGGCGGCCGCCAGCATCGGCGCTATCCACCCCAGGCCCTTCACGTCACATTATCGATGCGTGGTAGCTCTGGAGGGAGCGGACCTCACCCTGTCCGCCCATCGCGGCGCCGATGCCCTCGGCTGCGGCGCAGACGGCCGCTATCGTCGTTAGGTATGGCACCTTGTACTTGATCGCGGCCTGGCGGATGCGGCAGTCGTCTGCCCGCGCGTCGCGGCGCCCGGACGGCGTGTTGACGATGATGCTCACCTCGCGGTTCTTGATCGCGTCGAGGACGTCCGGACGGCCTTCGCCGATCTTCGCGATCGTCCCCGCCTTCACGCCGTTCTCGTTAAGCCACGCCGCCGTGCCCTCCGTCGCGACGATCTCGAAGCCGAGCTGCGCGAGGCGCTGGACGGCCGCGACGGCGTCCTCAGGCTTCTCCGAAAGCGACACAAGCGCCTTGCCGGGCGTCGTCGGGAGCGGCGAGCCCGCGGCCTCCTGCGACTTGAAGTACGCGAGGCCGAAGGAGTCCGCGAGGCCAAGCACCTCGCCCGTGGAGCGCATCTCCGGTCCCAGGACGGGGTCGACCTCCGGGAACTTCTCGAAGGGAAGCACGGCCTCCTTTACGCCGAAGTACGGGATCACCTTGTGCTTGTCGAGCCCGAGGGACTTCACCGTCTCGCCGAGCATCAGCCGCGTCGCGATGCGCGCCATCTGCGTCCCCGCCACCTTCGAGACGAGCGGGACCGTGCGCGACGCGCGCGGGTTCGCCTCGATGACGTAGACCTTGCCGTTCTCTATCGCGAACTGCATGTTCATGAGCCCGACGACCTTCAGCTCCGCCGCGATGCGGCGCGTGTACTCGAGTATCGTCGCCCTGTTGTCCTCGGGGATAGTCACCGGCGGCAGCACGCACGCGGAGTCGCCGGAGTGGATGCCCGCGAGCTCGATGTGCTGCATTATCGCCGGGATGAAGATGTCCTTGCCGTCCGAAAGCGCGTCTGCCTCGCACTCGAGCGCGTGGCAGAGGAAGCGGTCGAGGTAGAGCGGACGGTCCGGCGTCACGCCGACGGCCTTGTCCACGTACTCGCGCAGCATGATCTCGTCGTAGATGACCTCCATGCCACGCCCGCCGAGCACAAACGACGGGCGGATTATGAGCGGGTAGCCAAGCTTCTCCGCGCACTTCAGCGCGCCGTCTAGGTCGCTCGCCATCATCGACTCTGGCATCGGGATGCCGAGCTTGTCCATGATGGAGTGGAAGAGGTCGCGGTCCTCCGCGTCGTCGATGGAGTCGACGGACGTGCCGAGGATGCGGCACCCGGCCTCCTGGAGCCCGCGCGCGATGTTGAGCGGCGTCTGCCCGCCGAACTGCACGATGATTCCCTCGGGCTTCTCCGCCTCGTAGATCTGCAGAACGTCCTCGACCGTCACGGGCTCGAAGTAGAGCTTGTCGGACGTGTCGTAGTCGGTGGAGACCGTCTCGGGGTTGCAGTTGACGATGATCGTCTCGTAGCCCATTTCGCGCATGGCCATCGCCGCGTGGCAGCAGCAGTAGTCGAACTCGATGCCCTGTCCGATCCTGTTTGGCCCTCCGCCGAGGATCATCACCTTCTTCGGGTTCGAGGTTACAGTCGCCTCGTGGAACGCAGCCGCGCGCTTCGGGTCTGGGTCAGGTGCCACGTCGTTGTACGTGGAGTAGTAGTAAGCCTTGCCCTCCACCCCTGAGACCGGCACGGCGAACCAGCGCTCGCGGCAGCCGACCCTCTTGCGGTGGTCGCGGACAGCCTTCTTGGGGACGCCCAGGAGCTGCGCGATGTCCTTGTCGCTGAAGCCGTCCTTCTTC
>CADCCQ010000100.1 GCA_902799955.1 uncultured bacterium
TTGACCGTCATGCGAGGGTTCAGCGAGCCGACTGCGTCCTGGAATATCATCTGGACCGAGACGTCGTCCGCCCGCTCTATGACTCCGCCGCTCGCCCGCTCCAGGCCGATCAGCGCCTTCGCGATCGTCGACTTCCCGCTGCCGGACTCTCCGACGATTCCGAAAATCTCGCCCCGGTGGACGGTGAAGCTCACGCCCTTCACCGCCTCGAACTTCCCGTAGTTGACATGCAGGTCGCGTACGCCGAAGATGACCTGCGCGGGCTTTGCGTCCTGTGCTTCGTCTTTCATCCCAGCAGATTCCTGAGGCATTTGAGGAACGCGCGCCTTTTGTCCGCGAGGATCCAGCGCTCCGACTTCGAGAGATCCTCGTAGCCCTTGTAGTCGAGGCCGCCTGTCGTGCCTTCGTGGGTCTTCGCGGCGACTGCGGCGTCGGGGTCCTCGTCCTTCAGCCGCTCGAGATGGTCGCGGACCTCGTGGTACGCCTCGCGCCACGGCTTGCCCTGCGCCACCATCCTGAGCGCGACGTCCGTCGCGAACACCCCGGGCGTGAACCCGGCGCGAAGCTTCGCCTCGTCGATCTCCATGCCCTTCACGACCTTCGTCATTATCCTCAGCGTCGTGCGAGTAGTCTCGACCGCCTTCATGTAGAGCAGCTTGCAGTCCTGCAGGTCGCGGTTGTAGCCGCCGGGCATCGCATGAAGGAGCGAAAGAGCAGCCGTCGAAAGCCCGACGACCTGCGCTGCCTTGCCGCGCACAAGCTCAAGCACGTCGGGGTTGAACTTCTGCGGCATGATGGACGACCCGGTGCAGTATTCGCGCGGCAGCCTGAAGTAGCCGAACTCCGGCATCGAGAAGAGGATCATGTCCTCCGCCAGGCGGGAGAGCACGCACATCAGCTGCGCACAGGCGGATATGAGCGCCGCCTCGTCCTCGCCGCGCGCCATGGACGCGCCGAAAACATTGTGGATCGGCAGCAGGAACCCGAGCAGCTTCGCGGTCCTCGCCCTGTCAAGTGGCAGCGGGACGCCGTATCCAGCCGCGCTGCCAAGCGGCGAGAAGTCGTTCATCCTCTCCGCGGCGTCGAACACGTAAGTCTGGGCGTGGATCATCTCGGCGTGGCCAGTCGCCCACACGCCGACGGAAGACGGCATGGCGGGCTGGAGGTGCGTGCGCCCGACCATCGGCACGCGGTCGTGTTTCTTCCCGAACGCAACGAGCGCGTCGAAGAGATCGAGTATCTCCGAACCGATCCCGAAAAGCTGGTCCTTGATGTGGAGCCTGACGTCCACGGCCACCTGGTCGTTGCGGCTGCGTCCGGTGTGGATTTTCTTGCCGAGGTCGCCCAGTTTCTCGGTGAGCATCCGCTCGACCGCCATGTGAACGTCCTGGTCGTCCTCGCGGATGACGAACTTCCCCTCGCGCGCCAGCTTGACGATGTTGGCGAGCTCCGCCTTGACGGCCTTCGCCTCGGCCTTGGTGACGACCGGCGGCTTCACCTTCATCTCGCTGAGCATCGTGACGTGGGCGGCAGTGCCCATGCAGTCCCACACCGCGAGCTCGAGATCGAGAACCGGGTCCTCGCCGACGGTGTACCGGAGGACGTCCGGGTCGACGGTGTTGTCCGTTATCGTCTTCTTTGTCTTGTCACTCTTCATGTTCGCTCCCTCCCGCTTCGTTCTTCCTGGCCTCCTCCATCGCGACGTTCAGCTTCACGTCCGCGTCGTCGAGGAGGTCCAGGAGCTTCTTCTCCTCCTCGCCGCGGGCAAGCGCGAAGAGGAACTTGGAATATGCCTCGGCGGCGAGCGCAAGGGACTCGCCGCGCCCTCCGCCGAACAGGACGACCTCCGCCGCCTTGTCGTACGCGGCCAACCGGATCCGTATGTCATGCTTCACCAGCTTCGCCGCGTCGCGGAAGGTGCACTCGTGGCGGTTCCCCACGAACGGCATGTCGTACGAGCGCGGGTACAGGAAGAGCCGGCTCGCGAAATGCAGAACGTCCGACTGCCGAGCGACGCCCGGGATTATCACGCGCCGCGAGAGACGCAGCATAACCTCGTCGTCGGCCGCGGCCATCTCGCCTGCGCGCCACCGCGCCAGCTGGGAGTACGAGCGCTCGACCCTTGCCTGGGGGTCGGCGTCGACGACGGCCTTGTCGGCCTCTTCGTCGCCGATCTCCCTCTCGAGGACCGAGCGGAAGAACGCCTTGGCGATCTCGCGGCGCAGGAGCATCAGGTCCGCATATCCCGGCGCAGGTATGTCAACGCGGGTGAAGAACGTCCCGTCCTGGCGATGCACGACCCTTGACGCCACCGCGGTGATGTTGGTGCGCACGTCGCCTATGTGGACGACGATTCCGGGCTCGACGAACCTGACCCTGCGCCGCCTCGCGAAGGCATACTGCCGGACGCATTCTTCGGCGGCGAAGGACGCTATGGGCTGCTGGAACTCGACGCGCATGTCCGTCGGACAGTCCGCGAACACCTCGACCAGCCCGTCCACCCTCGTCGCGACCGGGGCCTTGAACCGCTCGATTATCTCGGCCCTCGTGAGCGCGGCGGCGAATATGGCGGCGCAGAGCGTCATGAAAGCGCGAACACCGCCGTGATCGGCTCGCCCGCCTTGAGGAAGCTGTTGCGCGGGCGGACCTCGATGCGGACCTTGCCGGTGGCCTTGAGGCGGTTCACGGCAAGGCTGCACACCGTCGGCACGTTCGCCGCGCCGCCCGACTCGGAGCGGTAGAACGACTCCGCGAAGACGCACCTGTTATCCGTCTTCCCGTTCTCGCCCGTGATCCTGACCGCGAAGTCGAGCGCCCGCGCGCCCTTCCTGCCGTTCGCAGGCGGGATGGTGATTTCAAGGACCGGCTGCTTCTCGGCCTTGACCTTCTTGCCGCCGCGGTTCTTGCCCTTCGTCATGCGCACCGCGAGCGCGGCGCCCTTCGGGAACTGCGGCGGGACGCTCGCCGCCGCGCGATTCGCGTATGCGAACGGCATGGGCTCCGCCGACGGAAGCGGCACGACCCAGTCGTCGCCCAGGAGGCCAAGGTCCTCGAAGTCGCGGCGCTCGAACACCATGCAGTCGTCGTACACGCGCAGGACCATGCCTTGGTGTCCGCTGTGTATCTTCATCTTGTGCATGATCTTGTAAGGGTCTTCGTCGCGCTGGCCCGGGGACGGCAAATCGTTCTCGCGCCCGAACGGGAGGACGTCGCCGTACTCGAGGCCGGTGTACTTGAGCGAACCCGCGCCGATGGACGTGAACGCGCCCTGCCAGATCGCGCGCTCGTCGTTGATAGAGGCGTGCGAATGCCCGGAGAACGCGACGGCGTTGCGGAACTTCGAGAGCGCCTTCGTGACGAGTCCGTTGTCGTGCCCCCAGACCCAGTCGCAGTGGCACGTGCCCTTGAGCGGCGGATGCTGCAGGTAGAAGAACGGCCTGGACGGGTCGATCGTCGCGCCGTTCTTCTCGAACCAGCCGGACGCATACGACGTGCCGACCTCCTCCCAGCCGCGGCAGTGGTCCTTTGTCCAGTGCGTGCCGATGACCGTGTATCCCTTGACCTCCTTGCGCCAGATGGGGTTGTAGTCCTCGTGGAAGCACTTCTTCCAGGCGGCGGCGAGGTCCTTGTTGATGGCGTGGTCGTAGTGCTTCTCGCCGAAGATAGACTTGACGCGCCCGCCGTACTTGTAGCCCTCGTAGTCGTGGTTGCCGTAGACGAACAGCTGCTCCACGCGGCGTCCGTCGGGCGCCTTGCCGTCGGGGAACACGGAGTACCACGCGCGCGCGACCGCCTCGAGCTCCTCGACCGTGCCGCGGTCAGCCATGTCGCCGCAGACGAGGACGCCGTCGACGCCGCAGTCCCTGTACCACTTGAGCGCCTTGGCGAACATCTCCTCCCCGGCGAACGAAAGAACGCCGTCCTTGCCCTTCGAGATCGAAAGATGTATGTCGCTCAGCACGCCGAGCGTGAGGTTGGGCCTGCCCTTCGGACGCGGCAGCGGGACTCCGAAGGCGGACGCGCCGAACAACGCGGCGGCCCCGCCGAGGAACGCCCTGCGGTCCATGCGGAACACGGAATCAGTGTATGTCATTTTCGTTTTCTCCAGTCTGTCATGATCTCTTCCTGCGACCCGCCTACGGCCGCAATAGGAGAATTATAGCACACCAGCCGCATTTCCGCAATGGCGCTATTTCCCGCAAATCGATTTAAAGTGCGGGAGGACCGCGGCGGTCCATATTTTGTAGCCTGCCTCGTTGGGGTGGACGCGATCCGGCATGATCCACTTCGTGTCGCCCTTCTCGTCGAGATACTTCGCGTTGAAGTCGCACCAGATCACCTTCTCGCCGTCGGCGAATCCTCTAATTGCCGCGTTGACCTCTTCGTTGGCCTTGCGCTGGACGTTCTGCGGCCCCTCCCCGCGTACGAAAATCGGCAGTAGCAGCACCTTCGCCTGCGGTTGCTTCTCAGCGATCACGTCGAGGATGCGGCGAATGCCCTTCACGACATCCTCTGGCTTGTTGCGCGGATATGCGTTGTTCGTGCCGATCATCATCATGACGCACTTCGCCTTGTATCCGTCGAGCTCGCCGTTCTGGCAGCGCCAGATGACATGCTGCGTACGGTCGCCGCTGTAGCCGATGTCGAGGATGGAATAGGTCTTCGCAAGTTCGGCGAGCTGTGCCTTGCCCTGACGCTCCCAGTTGTGCGTGATGGAGTCGCCGAGGAAGACGAGGTCGATCTCGCCCTTCGACGCGACGATCTGGTTGCGCTTCTGGAGAAGCCTATCAAGCCACCACGCGATCCTGCCCGCGCCGACGCGCGCATCCGGGCGCACTGTCTCGGGCAGGTTTCCCTCCGCCTTCTCCGCCGCCGTCTTCACCTTGGAGAATCTGTTCTTCGGAGGCGGCAGCTTGCCGTCGGAGAGCGCGTACTCGATGTACGGTTTCACCTCCTCATACCAGATCTCGTAGCCTTGCGGACCTGGATGCAGACGGTCCTTCATGATCCAGCCGGTGTCGCCTTTCTCGTCGAGGAAACGATCCGAGAAATCGCACCAGAACACGGTCTTGCCATCGCAGAACTTGCGCACCTCGCGGTTTACAACGTCGTTGCGGAGGCGGAACTGGTCACCCTCGTTTGCGCCGCGCGGGAAGATCGCCGTCAGGACGACCTTTGCCTTCGGCTGCTTTGCGCGTATCTTTTTGAGGATCTCGCGTATGCCTAGGATGGTGTCCGCCGGCGGCTCGTCGCAGAACTTCTTGAAATGCCCGGTGTTGTTCGTGCCGATCATGAGGAGGATGCACTTCGCCTCGTAGCCGTCTAGCTCGCCGTTGTCAAGCCGCCACAGGACGTGTTCCGTGCGATCTGCGCTGTAGCCGAGGTTGAGCATCTTCCAGTCGCCCTTGGAGAAATACTTCTCCAGCTGCTCGGGGCCGCGCCCCTTCTGCTCCCAGCCGTTCGTAATGGAGTCGCCGATGAACACGACCTTCACGCCTCCTGCTGCAGCTTGCCTCATCTTCTCGGCATGGCGCTTCATCTGCCAGCTGCCGGGTTTCCCGTTCCAAGTTGTCGGCGTGACGGCGCGAATCGCGCCGAAGGAAGTTCCCGCGGCGAGCAACGCCGCGACGGCTATCATTCTTTTCATCTTCATGGTGTCTCCTTGTTGTTGGCGTCGAGCTCGAACTCGACGACTACAGGCGAGTGGTCGGAGACGTCCAGCGCGACCTGGTCGGTGACGATTTCGTGCCTCAGCGCGTGGATGCCCCTGGTGTAGAAAATGTGGTCGATGGAGTAGGCGGGCGTGTCGGACGCGGCGGCGCGGAGCGCGCCGTGGTACTTGCCGTCCGAGCCGCGCACCGGGTTGCCGTGGTGTGAGCAGTGCGGCGAGCGCACGTCCGCGTGCGAGGCGGCGTTCACGAAGCCGCCGCTGCGCAGCATCGCGTGGGCGAGGGACGCCTCGGTGGAGTTGAGGTCGCCGCCGAGGATAGCCGGAAGGCCCGCGCCCCACTTGCGGCGGATGTCCGCGAGCAGCCACAGGACGTGCCTGGCGTTCAGCTCGCGGATGACGTCGCTCTCGACGCCGTTCGACTGCCACCAGAAATGCGTCGCGAACGCCGCGAAGCGCCGCCCGTCAGACTTGCGCTCCAGGACTGCCCAGGTGACGCTCTTCGAGGTCTGTAGCGACAGATGGAAGAAGTCCGTGCCGCTGTCGAGCAGCTTCAGAGAGTCCGTGCGGTAGAGAAGAGGCTCGTGGTTGATGTGCTTCGGCGTCTTCTCGCCGGCGAACGCGGCACGCGCCAGCGCGGCGTCCTCGTCGCCGCGCACGAGAGCGTAGCCCGCCTTCTTGAGGTTGGCGAACATCGGGCTCGCGTACCAGTTGGGCGTCACCTCCTGAAGCGACACGACGTCGGGGCGGTCCTTGAGGATCGTCGCCTCCACTCCCGCCTCTCGTTCATACACGGGGTTCCCGAAGTAGTCGCCCCAGATGTTGAACGACATGAACTTCAGCGGAGCGGACGCCTCATGCGCCGGATTCGCCCTGCCAGACGACGGCAAGGCGAAAGCGGCCGCCGCCACTATGCACATAGTCATAATCGAGACACCGACTCTCCATGACTGTTTGTTCATGTCCATTCTCTGTTTTCCTTTGTCTTTACCCTTACGGGCGGGTTGATTTGAAGTGGTGGTTTTTTATCCGTGTAGAACATGTAGAAAAGATTCGGTGGAAGATATGAAATATGATAGCACATCCTTCTGTGATTTGTCAACCCCATGAAGCGGAAATCTTTCAAGTATGTGTCTCATGTCTGTTTTCACTTTTGTATATTTTACCACAAACACGGGAAGTTTTGCCGTGGAGAAGTGGAGAAAATGCAGAAAGAGAGAATGGGAATGGGGAATGGGGAACGGGAAGAGTGTAAAGTGTAAAATGTAAAGTGTAAAATGTTGCCGACTAGCCACTAATGATTAGCGACTAGAGACTAGCCACTAACAACCATCTCTGCGTAGCGACGATGTCCTCGTCGTCGGTATACGTAGGCCTGATGTAGAAACTTGCTGGGCGACGCAGTCAAGCATATACAGTAAAACATATACAGAAGGGTGTAGAGTAGAGCGGGACGCCCCGTAGGGTACGCCCGCCCCCTCATCGAACCGTACG
>CADCCQ010000101.1 GCA_902799955.1 uncultured bacterium
TCCGGCGTCACGCCCGCGATCGCGGAATGCAGGAAGAAGAGCGGATGCGCCGCCCAGGCGTGGCAGTCGCTCTTCGCCTCGATGCCGTCGTCCTCGAGCGGACAGCGGAGCCCCCACTTCACGTGGTCGCGCCAGAAGTCCATCTTCTTCAGGAAGAGGTCCATCCGCCCCATCTTCGCGTACACCCGAAAGAGGTAGTAGCGGAAGTAGTCCGTGGCGCGGAAGAGGTCGCTACGTTCGACAAGCGCCTTAAACGCGCTCGCCTCCTGCTCGGGCGAAAGGACGCCCGCGAGGATCGCGAGTATCTGAGAATGTTCGCTGAGGCCCTGCTTGTCGGGCGTGCCGGCCATCAGGCCGTTCGCGCCGTCCCAGAACGTCGCGACGATCTTCTTCCCGAGCGCGTCCGCCTTGCCGCGCCAGCTTATGGCGAGCGCGGGGTGGCCAAGCTCGTCAGCCACCCGCGCCGCCGCCCGCAGCGAGAGCACGTAGAAGAGGTTGTTCTGCGAGTTGACGCCCGTCCCCGGCTTGCCGTTCTGCGGGATGCCAGCGTACCACCGCTTCGGTTCCTCAACCCAGTCGATGAAGCTCCAGCCGGGCAGGTTTTCGAGGAGGCCGTCCTTGTTCTCGAACTCGGCGAGGCCCATCATCGTGTGGCAGAGGCCGGGGAAGCGCGCCTTGAGCCACGCGGCGTTCTCGTGCCACATCATGTAGTTCTCGAGCAGCATCGGCCAGATCATCGTGTAGGTGGTCGATTCCTGCGTCCCGGTCGTGGGGAAGTTCATCGGCAGCATACCGTTGTCGCGGCGGCCGTAGTCGAAGAGCGAGATCGCGCGGCGAACGAGACGGTCGTCGCTGTTCATCGCCGCGATCGTGTCGCACTGCACGTAGGTGTCGCCCACGTACATCTGCTGTTCGTAGTGCGGGCCGTCGCACATGATCTCGTGCATGTCCATCTGCATGCCGCGGATGCACACGTCCTGCACGCCGGCGAGCGACGCGTCGTCGCATTTGAAATGAGAGGTGACGGGCGTCGGGTAGCGCGACTCGATGATACCCACCATCTTCAGTGTCAGCGGCTCGTCCGCCGTCTTGATCTCGAGCTGGCACCAGCGCCCGGCGCGCCACCACGGCACGCCGAACGTCGCGTACGCGCGCCCGTCGGGGAAGAAGCGGTCCATGAGGAAGTACCTGGAGCAGCCCTTGCCGATGAACTCGTTGCGGTTGCCCTTGCGTCCGTCCGGATAGCGCGGGCTCTCCACCCACATCCAGCGGATCTCGGACCCCTTGCCGCCGCCCACGACGAGCTCCGGGTACGCGCAGTAGTAGTCTTCGAGGTCTAGGAGCGCGCAGAGGATCGTGTTCGCGGGAATCGTCACCGGCTTGCCTTCCTTGAGAAGCGCGTTCAGCGGTTGGACGAGCGGATGGCGCGTGTCCGCCTCCGTGTAGAGGGCGCTCCTGTCGAACGTCGCGCGTGCGGCGCGGAACGCGCCGGGGCTGATGAGGTCGCACGTCTGGTCGGGCAGCGGCGTGGGGAAGAGCATCCACCCCTTCGCCTTCACGCCGCAGACGTTGAACCTCACCGGGCCGCGCACGACCTTCGGCGCCACGTACGCCGACTCGGGCGGGCACTCCTCCTGGAGCGAACATCCGCGCACCTCGGTCTGCGCGCCCACGCCGAACGCCCTTCTCATTCCCTCCTTGCGCATCGTGACGTTCTTCAGCTCCGCGACGCGCCAGGACGCGACGCCGGTCGTGAGCTGCTTGTGGTACGCGCCCTCCGCCTTGAGGATGAACCCGCCGCGCCAGGAAAGCTGGGCGGACGGCGCATACGGCCCGAGCACCCACACGACGGCCTCCATCACGTGCCTGCCCGGCGCGAGCTTCGCTTCGTAGGACTGGTAGAGCCAGTTCTCGACGATGCCCCGGTGCGGACCGAACGCGATCGGTGCGCCGTCCAGCAGCAGCTCGAAACGCTCGTCCGCGCTCACGTCGAACCTCAGTGGCGTCGCGTCCGCCGTAAACTCCTTCCTGAAGCGCAGAAAGGCGTACTTGCCCACATCGCCGCGTTCAACCGCAGTCGGGTGCCAGATCCAGCTCGCGTCGTCGATCTCCTGCAGACGCGACACGTTCGTATCGCCGCGCTGGAACCGCTCGGCCCGAAATATCTGCTTCACCTCATTGACTGCGCCGTTCGCCGAAAGGGTCATGCTAACCGCAATTACACCAGCAGCAAACAGCATACGTATTTTCATTCTTCTCTTCATTATTTTCTCCTAGGCTAATTGGTAAACCAGTCGTCTACTCTTTTCAGCACCTATTATACTAAAACCTTCCTTACCACGCAGGCGCCTTGCCGGGGCGCGAGGGGACCGGATTGCCGTCCATCGTCACGTTCTTCGCGTTGACGACCACGATCTCCTCCTGCGTCGTCTCGCCGCACGTCACGTTCCTGAGCGTCACGCCGTCCACGGGATCGCGCGCGTCGCCATGGACCATCAGGAGATGCCGCGCCCGCTGTGCTCGGACGTTCTCCGCGCAGATGTTCCGGATGCGCGTCACGCGCACCTCCCACGTCGGCAGGTTGCGCCACTCGTACAGGACGTCCGTCTCGATCCCCACCACGCTTGTCGGAACGGACTTCCCGCGCATCTCCACGGAGCAGTCCTTCATGTAGATGTTCTCCACGAATCCGCCGCGACGCTCGTTCGTCTTCACGAAGAAGACGTTGTTCACGTTCCCCACCATCTGGCAGTCGTGCATCAACACATTGCGGATTCCACCTGAGACGTCGCTGCCCGCGCCCATGAGGACGTGTCCGTTTCTCACCGTGCAGTGGCGCACGACGACGTTTTCCGTGCTGCGTCCGAGCCGCCAGGCGTCGTGGTTGCGCGCGGCCTTGAGGATGACCGCGTCGTCGCCCTGGTCGAAGACGCAGTTCTCCACGATCACGTTCTTCGTCATGTCGATGTCGATTCCGTCGGTATTGTGTCCGTGCGAGTAGATGTCGACCCTGCGCACGACGACGTTCTCGGAGTGGAACAGGTGGATGTTCCAGAACGGCGACCCGCGGATGAGGAAGTCCTCCAAGAGGATGTTCGCCGAACGGTTGACCTGGATGAGGTGCGGGCGGGCGTGGGAGCCGGGGAATCGGGTGATGTCGCGCTTCTCGAGCGGGATGCCCATCGAGCACCAGTCGTAGAGCGTGGCGATGAACGCCTTGTGCATGGGCGTGCTGCGGTTGTCCCACTTCGTGCGCCACAGCTTCGTCTCCGGCGCGATCCGCCCCTTGCCGACGATGGCGACGTTCGTGCAGCAGTAGGCGAAGATGAGCGGGGAGTAGCCCATCGCCTCCACGCCCTCCCAGTTGGTATGTACGGCGGGGAGGTAGTCCGCCGGGTCGTCGGTGAACACGATGCGCGAGCCTTCGCGCAGGTCGAGCGCCACGTTGCTCTTCAGGTGGATCGCGCCCGTGCGCCAGTCGCCCTTCGGCACCACCACGCGTCCGCCGCCCGCGGAGGAGCACGCCGCGATCGCCTTCGCGAAAGCCGCCGTGTTCTTGACGGCGCCCGTCACCGCGCCGTAGTCCGTGATCGGGAACTCGCGCGCCGGCACGCGCCAAACGGGGACATCCGGCATCTTGAACGGCGCCTCCGGCGCGGAGACGAAGTCGTACTCCGCGCACGCCGCGGCGAACGCCTGCATGACGGCGACCGCCGCGCCGTCGTAGCGCACATCCATGCGCCCTTCCTCGCCATCGCACGTGACGCCGTCGCGCGTGGCGTCATGCACGTACCGCGTCAGGCCGTAGAACGGCTCGCCGAGCGGATCCTTGCGTCCGTCCTTCCATACCTTGCGGATGCGGTACTCGTGGCGCGAATGCGTGGGGAGCCCCAGGTCCTCATAGCGGGCGATACGATAGGGAAGCCCGTTATGGACCTCGTTCGTGACGTTCGCGAGGAACTTGCCGTCGCGCCAGAGTTCGTAGTGGTCGAAGGCGGGCGACATCTCCGCGCCCCAGAGGATGTACATCTGCCCGTCCTTCTCGCCGTGTCCGGCGCGGGGCTTTTCGATGAGCCCCGTCCAGCCGGGCGGCGGTTCCTCGACCGATTCGCGCGAGAAGCGCGGGATGTTTTGTTCGCGCATCCATTTCGCATACGGATCAAGCCAGTCCTCGCACATGCGTGCAACATTCACCCCGCAGCCGCCCTTCGCATACGACGTGATCGCAAAGCGGAACGTGAAGTTCATCGAATCGCCGTCGGGCTGGTGCATCTGGAGCCAGTCCGTGAAGAGATACGGATAGATGGCCGTCTTGCCCTTCGGCGGCTTGCCGGTGTAGCACGTCTTGTCGGGATGGATTTCGCCGAACTCGGTGAGCGTCGAATCGCGCATCATCAGCGCCACGCCGAAGTCGGAGTTCTCGACCAGACACCAGTCGCGCACGGCGCAGTAGGCGTCCGTTGTCATCGGATGGCAGTCCTCGTATGGACGGATGACTGTACCATTGAGGTGCGCGCGGAACGCACCGCCCGGCACGGCGAACGGAAACGCGAGGTAGCCGAAGCGGTAGTAGCGGCACGTGTTGAAGAGGTCGCGCGCGTGCTCGAAGCGGTCCTCGATGTCGATGCGCTTCTCGTTCTCGGCCAGGTACACGCGGCGCGTCACCTTCGCGCCGAGCGCCTTTTCGGGCTCCGCCTCCCACGTCTTGTGGTTGTTGCGCGTGTACATGAAGCGGTTGGCGGGGCCGTCGATCAGCTCGCGCTTGAGCTCCTTGTCGTAGATGGAGTAGATCACGCCGTTCGTCACGGCCACGCGGTACCAGCGGTTCTCGGTGACGCCGTCCTTCGCCTCACGGGAATCATTTAGCCGTGTAGAACATGTAGAACGTGTAGAAAGAGAAGAATTGATATTTGTGATTTGTGAACAATTGTGGCAATTGTCATTTGTGAACAATGCCGGTTTCAACCCAAGTTTTGCAACCGCTTTCGCAAGTTCATTCGAGGCCGTCGCGGCGGCGCGGTCGAGCCAGTCGCGGCGCTGCATCCACGTCTCGAACACGCGCCGTCCCTTGTAGCCGCTTGTGCCGTAGCAATGCTCGTCGTAGAGGAGGAGATACCACCACGCGCGGTCGACCGCCCCGCGGTCGATCGTGCCGGCGAACGTGCCGAGGCGTTCCGCCGTCTCGAGCTTCCGGTCGATGTTGAGCTTGTCGGCGAGAAGTTCCGGCGCGCAGACGGCGTGCTGCAGCCAGCCGCTCGTCATCTCGCCCGTGAGGGTGGGGATCTTGTCGCCGAACTTCTTCTCAAGGTACTCGAACGGCTCGTCGAGGCGTCCCACCGTGCGGAACTGCGGCCACAGCCACTTCTTGTTCCACGCCGCCGCGAAGTCCGCAAAACCAGTGTTCGGCCATTCGTCGTCGCAATAGACGCCTGCGAGCCACACGTCGTAGGGATACTTGCTCTCCAGTATTTTCAGGAACTCGGGCATGCGCGCCTCGGCCCCTGCGATGAACGACGGCCTGACCCCGCTCGTCAGTCCCAGCCGCTCGTACCCGCGCCCGTAGTGCGTCGAGCACCAGACGAGCAGCGACTCCTTCCCGCCCGGCGCCTTCCAACGGAAAACCATCGGGAGGTCGAGTTCGTATGAAACGGCGATCCGGTTGCCGCCGCCCTGGAGATCGGGGTTGTTGTAGTCGGGGTGGGACGTGAGCATTTTCTTGCGCATCTTCCAGATGGTCGAGCGGATGGGGTTCCACTGGTTGGGCGCGAAGAAGCAGTAGCGCACGCCCGCGCGGACGTATGGATCGATCAGCGAGCAGCTGAGGCCGGGGTTGTCGGACATGAAGAACGTGCGTGTGTGGATGCCCCACTTCTGTTCAAGAAGACGCTTCGTGAGGGTGGATCGGTCGATTTCGGTCCCGGAATAGAGGTGCGTGTGGTTTCCCGCGCACATCACGCCCACGTCCATGCGCCCGCGCGCCATGTAGTTGGTGACGATGCGCCACGCGGCGTCCATGCCCTTGTCCATGTGGTAGTTGTCCCAGAACCACACGTGTTCCATCACGAAGCGGTACGCGGCAGGGTCGTCGTCGGAACGCTTGTCGGCGTCGATGAGCCGCGCCGCCTCGTCGATGCGCCGCACGCTTCCGTGTCGCTGGATGTACTGCGAGTTGTGGAGGCCGACGTCGGTGTGCGACGACTTGAGTCCGTAGAGCTTCCACTCGCGCACCGGCGGGAGGATCATGCGCCGCCCGTCGCGCGTGATCATCGGATGGGCCGTGAAGGATTCGCCGCGCAGCGGACTGTACGGACCGGTCCAGGCGTTGCGCTTTATGTTCTTCTCGCCGATGCTGCGCGCGTCCAGCTCCGTCCACGTCTTGCCGTCGTCGCTGCCGAGAAGGCGGAACGCCATCGGGTCGCGCCTGTCGCGCGGCTTCTCGCCGAGCCAGCGGTCGTTGGCCGTCGCCCAGTCGTAGGCGGTCACGGACTGCGGCGCGGCGTAGTCGATCTGCAGCCAGCATTTCGACATGTCCTTGCCGCTCGCGCCGTTGGCGGAATACCATTTCGTATTGAGGTTGCCGTCCACCGCCTGCCTGATCGGCGACCGTTCGCTCGAGTCCATGCCCTCGCCATGCGAGAAGCCGGAACGGAGCGGCGTCACGTCCTTGTCGCCGTTCAGCAATCGGAACTCGGAAAGCTGCACGCCGATCCGCTCGCCCATGCAGTCGTCGGCGGCAACACAGAGGAATGTTTTTGCTTTCATAATTCTTTTCGCAGTCCGCCGCGCCCTATATGAACATAGCCATATAATGCGGCAGGGTTATCTTCTTGCCGGAGACGCCGACGTTTCCCGCCGTCAGCTTGTATCCGAACTTGATGTCCTCCCGGGACAGCAGCCTGTCAAGCGACGCCGTCGAGGAATTGGACGCCTTTACTTCGACGGGAACGACCTTGCCGTCATCCTCTACAAGGAACTCCACCTCAAGGGGTTCGTGCCTGTCTCGGATGTACCGAAGCTCGTGTCCGTTGCGCACCGGCTACAGCTTCCAGCCGTTGTGGTGCTTCACCTCCAGGAGCGCGTTCGCGTCATCCGCGTTCGCGCCGGTGAAGCGCTCGGCGGACGGATCCCACTTGAGGGCCGAGAGCCCGAGCCTTTCGCAGATGTTCGCGATGTGGCATGCGCTGATGGAGCGGTGGCCGATCTCGCAGTCCGTGGCGATGGGTCGGTTCTCGAAGATGCCGTCGATGAAGTCGAGTTCGTGGTTGTGCCCGGCGGCGGCCTTGTACAGGTGGACCTCGTTGGCGCCGAGGTCGCGGCCTTCGTCCCACTTCTTGAGGAAGTCCGGGCGGTCCAGCCGCCCGCGCGCGACGAACAAGTCGCCCTTCTTGCCCTTGAAGCGGAGCCCGTTCGCGTAGCGGTTGGAGACGTGGGCGCGGAATCCGTTCGCGTACACGAAGTCGAAGGAGTACTCGCCCGCCCAGTCGAGAAGCGGGTCGGCGCCGAAGCCGTCGCTCTTGAAGTTCTCCACCGCCACGGGGCCGCTGCGCTCCACGCCGAGCGCCCAGTGGAGGATGTCGATGTGGTGCGCGCCCCAGTCGGTGATCATCCCCCCGCCCGTGCGGGAGTTCGAGCGCCAGCACATCGGACCGTGTATGACGGGGATGAAGACGTTGCCCTCGTGGTGCTCCGCCGGGCCCTGCCACATGTCCCACGTGCCGTCGGGCGCGAAGTACCCAGGCGCCTTGCGCGGCGTGCGGTCGCCGGAATATCCCCAGTACGGGCCGCGTCCGCCGGGCAGCCCCACCTCGCACTCCATGCACTCGCCGAGGTAGCCGTTCCGTATCCACTCCGCCGCGATGCGGAACTCGGACGCGTTGCGCTGCTGCGAGCCGACCTGGAACGTGACGCCGTGCTCCTTGGCGGCGCGCACCATCGCTATGCCCTCCGAAACGCCGAACGACATGGGCTTCTGGCAGTAGACGTGCTTGCCCTTCTTCATGCAGGCGATCGCGATGAGGGCATGCCAGTGGTCAGGCGTTGTGATGCACACAGCGTCGATGGACGGGTCGTCGACGATTTCACGGAAATCGACGACCGCGCGGCATGCGTTGTCCTTGTAGTGCGCGTCCGCCAGCCTCTTGAACGCAAGGCGCCCGCCCCAGCTGCGGCGCCTCGGACTGTAGCCGTAGTCACGCAGTTCGCCGACTGGGTCGCACACGGCGGCGATCCGCACGCGGGGGTCCTTCATAAACGCAAGCATGTCGCCGCGCCCCATCGTGCCGCATCCGATGACCGCGAGGTTCACGCGCCCGGACGGCTTGGGCCGGTGCGCCGTCGCGGCGTCCGCGCCAAATAGGCAGCGCCCACCGAACAGAAACGCCGTCGCCCCGGCGCCGATGAACGCCCTCCTTGTCGTGTTGCCAAGTCCCTGTGTGCGCGGATTCCCCGCATGCGGATTGTCTTGCATGGTTTCCCCTTTCTTCGCGTGTTTCACTTTACCTACATTCTACCAAAGGACAACATCAAAGTCAATCCCTACTTCAACACATCTGGTTTTTGATCAAATCCACTCCGCACAACAGTCTTGCCGTGCACCACTACGCCTATTTTGCGTAGCGCGTTTCATACAGGTTGCCGCCAACCTCGCGGAGCGCCTTCACCATCTCCGGATACGGCGTGTCGCAGATGTCGGTGAGGCCCACGGTCAGGTATTCGCCGTCGAAGCGGCCGGACGACGCCTCGTCCGAAAACTGGTGCCAGTGGCATCCGACGACCTGCGGCATCGTGAGCGCGTCGCGCACGTACCTCTTCGCCATCTCCGCGCGCTCAGCCGTGTTCTTCGCGGAACGCACGCCCGTGCCGAAGTTCCCCCTGTCGTTCGCGCCGAAGTGGAACTCCGGGATGAGGAGCGGACGGTCGATCCCCTCGTACCGCTTCAGCTGAAGCGGCGACATGCTGTACCAGTTCTGGCTCACGACGTCCGCGTGCCGGGCGCACGCCTCGCGCGTCCTGCGCCGCGAACTGCTGAACCTGCACCCAAGATACAGCAGCTGCGGATCGAACTCCTTCACCGCCGCCCGCGTGCGCCTGAAATACTCCTCCTCGATCAGTCCCGTAAACGCCTCCAGGTCACCGCCGGCCTTCGGCCCCGGGAGGAAGACGGTGTGCAGGAAATCGTCCCAGTCGGCGTATTTCGCGCCCCATGCCGCGTTGAGCGCGGCGATGTCCGCGTACTTGCCGCGCAGGAAGTCCGCAAACGCCCTCTTCGCGGGCTGGTCGGCGGGCGACTGGAGAGTCCATTCCGCGAGCTGTCCGGGCGAACCGCCCCAGTCGATCTCGTTGTCGACGAAGAACCCGATGCACCACGGGTCCTTCGCCTGCTCCTTGCGTCTCTCGAGTTCCGCGAGGATGCCTGTCCGGAAGGTAGGGTCCCACGGGTCGGGGAACTTGAACCATTCGCCGTAGCTGGCGGCGATCGGACGCGACTTGCGCTCGATGCGCTCGACGTAGGGCGTGCGGTCCATGAGGCAGATCGGGATGTCGCTCGACGAAGAGAGTGTGTTCATGCACCACCTTCTCATGCGGCGGTGGACGACGTCCGAGAACTTCGCGTAGTAGTCCGCGCCGCCGTACTTGCGGTAGAGGTTGGCGGAGGAGAAGTCGTAGATGCGCGTCTCGTGCCGCGCCTCGTAGTACGGCATCAGCAGCTCGTCGCGCGTCGTCCAGAACTTCGAGAACGGCGTGGCGTCCGGCGCGTCCGGCGGCGGCGGGAGCTCGGTGAAGAGCGGGTCGCGGTCAGCGATGGGGATGCCCCTGTGCGGCTTGCCGGGGTCGCCGTTCAGGGGCGTCATGCCGCACGAGGCCGAGGCGCGCATCACGCCGAACGACCAGAAGAGGCGTCCTTCGGGATCGACGAACCACCACTTGCCATTGATCTTCTCCGTGCGGAAGCGTCCCGTCGCCTTGAGCTGCGGCCCGGCGGCCCAGCCGCCGTACTTGTTCCACTCCGTCGGCCCGGGGTTCGCCGCGAGGTCCTTCGCCTCCTCCTCGGCGGCGCGCTTCAGGTCGGCGTCGTCTTTCGTCTTGCCCGGCCAGTCACGGTACTTGAACTGTCCGTACTTGTCGAAGCACGGAAGGAAGTCCTCCGTCTTCATCTTCATCCACGGTTCCGTTCCGTCTGGCGGCAGACACTTCATGTGATGTGAGAACTGTCCAGGACGGTAGATTGAGTCGACGATCGCGTACGGCGGCGTGTTCTTCCAGTCGTACGCGAGCGGCACGGCGCCGCGCGAGGCGATCATGACGGGCGAATCCCACATCGGGACCGTCAGGAGGAGGCGGTCCTTCTCGCGGCGGATGTCCTTCTCTGGAATCTCGAACACGCGGCCCGTGATCATCTCCACCCACACGGGACGCGAGAGACCTTCCGGCCGTACCCAGACCGTGGCCCTGTCGAATCCGAGTGCGTCCGACGGACGGCTGTCCGAGAACCAGAAGAACCGCACGGTGCTGCCGTAGCGGGTGAAGCGCGCCGCCGACATCCTGCGCTTGGACGTGTCGCGCGGGTCGAAGCGCTGCACCATCTCGAACCAGATGTCGTCAGCCGCCGACACGGGATGCGCCTCGTCCGTGAGGAAGCAGAACACGTTGCGGAGCGCGTGGTAGGACGGACGCCTGTACACGGTCTTCTTCTGTCCGTTGCACCGCACAAGCCCGAAGCTCTGGAGCATCGTGCCGTAGTTGTTGTCCACGAGCGAGAAGTACCCGGAGGGACTCGCCCGCGCCGCGTCGCCCACGGCGCGGCGCACAGCCCACTTCGCCTGCGAGTATTCCGTCCACTCGATGTCCGGCATCGCGTGCGCGTATTCAAGCTGGGACGGGCATCCCGATTCGCCCTGCATGATGTCGAACGCACCGCTGTAGCTCTTCACGAGCTTGCGCAGGGGCAGCACGTACTTTGCGTGCGTGATGTCCGGGTTGGGATCGTATGGATGGTAGATGAAATACGAGGCGAGGTCGAGCGCGTTCTCCTTCTTGAGCCGTTCGAGGACGCACTTGTAGTCGTTGGGAAGGCTGACCGCCGTGCAGTAGATCTTCGCGTTCGGCTGGACGGCGCGGATCGCCCGCGCGGTGCGGTAGAACATTTCCGCGTAGTCTGGTCCCTGTCCGAACGGCTCGTTCCACACCTCCCATTCGTCGACGACGTCCTTGTAGCGCTCCACGCATACCGTGCAGTACCTGATCCACGCCGCGAACGCCTCGGGGTTGCCCGTCACCTCGCGCACCTTCATGTTCAGACGGAAGTCGCTGCCGTAGATGGGATTGCCGTACGAAAGGCAGATCCAAGGCTTCACGCCGAGGGCCGCCATCTCGCGCACGGGCCGGTCGAGCCACGCGAAGTCGTAGACGCCCTTCTGCTTCTCCGTCTTCGCCCAGCCGGAGAAGAGCCGCCCGTGCTTCGCGCCAAGCGGACCGAGGTGGGGCTTCATCGCGTCCCAGTCCGCGTAGTCGCGGTCGAGCGTCTCGCAGCCGATGGACCACGGCGACGACTTCAGGTCCTTTGCGTCGCACGTGGCGAGGCGCCCGATCTGCTTCAGGCCCGGATCGAGCTTGTTCAGACGCTCCCACGTCACGCTCTTGCCCGTAGGCGGGGGAGTTTCCGGCCACTTCTCCGCGCCTTGAACCACCACGGCGGCAACCATTGCCGCAAAAAGCATCGGAACCGTCAACGACTCATTTTTCACAGTTTCTACCCTCCTCTCAAAAAAGGAATGTCACTTCACTATGACCATCAAGCCTGGCGGAACAATGCGAATGGACTTTCTGTCTTGGGACATCACCATCTTCCATCTTCCCATATTAGCGACAACAGGCATTCCAGAAAACACGCCGTCCGTCTCGGCGAAGGTAAATGCAGACGCAGGTTTCTCGGTGAGATTCACTGACGTATCTGCCTTGAAAGTCACCGTGCCACCGCCTGTCCACCTGATGTCGTCCGCGCCAAGTCGGCGAAGCTGGATTGCGTCCCTGTTCATCGTCAGAAGGTACAGTTGACGCACTTCTTGCGCAGAAACTCATAGTCGCGCCGGATTGCCTCAATCCGCTCTGGAGAAAGCGGTTTGGGATGCAACATTCGCACCTCAAACTGACGCGCCTCCTCTCCAAAGAGGATTGGCGTTTCTTTGACTGGTTTTGCCATGTTATTGTCCTTTCTTTCCGTCCGGGTTCTGCGTCCGAACGGCATGTATTATACCATAATTCCGCGATGTCATGTTGGATGAAATGAACGCGCCCGACACGCCCGAACCCGAAATCGTCGCCCACCTCTTCAAGCTCTACGCCGAAAAGTCGAAGGAGTGAAAATTCTCCAACACGAGTCATCCAAAATATGGTATAATACTTGCCACAGACTTCCAGGAGAAATACAGGAGAAATCCATGACAACTACATTGCGCATCGACGACAACCTGAAACGGCAGTGCGACATCGTATTTGAGGATCTCGGCCTCAACATGACAACGGCCATGACCGCGTTCCTCAAGCAAGTAGTCCGCACCCGTTCCATTCCATTCATCATCGGCGCACAAACCGTCGCGCCAGTCCCGCGCCAGTTCGACGGACGGCAGGCATGGGACATTTTCGAGCGCGGCAGGGCGGAGCGCTTCGCCAACGGCGAGCGTGAGTGGTCAATGGACGAGATAAATGCCGAAATCGCGGAAGCGCACCAAGTGGAATCATGAAGCTCGCCGTAATAGACACGAACGTCATTATTGCCGCCCAACTGACCAGGCACGACGACGCGGCGACTCGCCGGATTGTCAAGGCGGTATTCGACGGCATAGTCACGCCCGTCGCGACCCCTGCGATCCTCGCCGAATACGCCGAGGTGATGTCACGCCCGAAATTCTGCATCGCGCCCGAAACGGTTTCCGCCGTCGTCAGGTATTTCCGCAGCCATGGCCGATTCGTCACTCCAATCACATATTCCGAACCACTCCCCGACGAAAAGGACAGGGTGTTTCTCGAAGCGGTGCTGGCTTTGTCTGACGAGAATGCCGTCCTTGTGACGGGCAACGCCAAGCATTTCCCGTCCGCGCCGTTCGTCGTCTCTCCCTCAGAATTCGCCGCGACGCTTGGCTGAAGATACGGCGGGGCGAGGACGCCCCGCCCTACCAACGGGCATCTTGCCCGTTGCCGCCTACGGCCTTGCGCACGACACGCCCGAACCCGAAATCGTCGCCCACCTCTTCAAGCTCTACGCCGAAAAGATGAAGGGTGTGGATGATCCGGCCTGAAACCGCACCCGCCGGACCTTTAATCGAGGAATCGGAAGAGCTGCCCCAGTTTTCCGCCCTTGTCTTCTACTGAAGGCATGGGGAACTCGCGGAACTTGTGTGTCTTGGTGTATGTCTCGAGCAGTTTGGGGCGATCCCTCTCATATTCAAGGAACACAACCTTGCCACCGACA
>CADCCQ010000102.1 GCA_902799955.1 uncultured bacterium
AGTAGAGCGAGCTGCCCCAGAGGCCCAGGTCGAAGCCCGTCACGTTCTCCTGGCGCGTCGAGAAGGGCAGCGTCAGGCGCAGGCCGACCACGTCCTTCGCCGCCGGGAAGTTGCAGATCGCCAGGAACGCAGGCCAGGAGTCCGTGCTACGCACACGCTCCTCGCGGACGGGCGTCGCGCTCTCCTCCTTCGTCTCCGCCTCCTGGGCGAAGGCCGTCGCGGCAAGTGCTGCGGTAAGGACTATGGGAACGATCTTGTTCTTCATGGCTTGCTCCTGTTTTGGCTTTTGGACAGATTATATACTTTCCAGGCGGGAAAATCAACCGACCGTGACCTTGCGGATGACGACGGGCGTCTCGGGGACGTTCTGGTGGGAGCCGGCCGAGCCCGTCTTCACCTTGGCGATCGCGTCGACGACCTCCATGCCCGACGTCACCTTGCCGAACACCGCGTAGCCGAACCCCTGCGGCGTCGGCGACTGGAAGTCGAGGAAGTCGTTGTCGACGAGGTTGATGAAGAACTGGCTGGTCGCGGAGTCCACGACCATCGTGCGGGCCATCGCGATCGTGCCGCGCTTGTTCTTGAGCCCGTTCATCGCCTCGTTGCGCACCGGCTCCCTCGTCTTCTTCTGGTTCATGTCGCGCGTGAAGCCGCCGCCCTGGATCATGAACCCGTCTATGACGCGGTGGAAGATCGTGCCGTCGTAGAAGCCGCTCTTCGCGTATTCCGCGAAGTTCGCGACCGTCGACGGGGCCTTCTCGCCGTCAAGTTCGAGCGTTATCGTGCCCTTTGAAGTCTCAATGGTAGCTTTCATGGTGCAGATTATACCAAAGTTCCCCGTATCTCTTCAAATGCCTTCGACACCTTTAGGAGCTTCGTCTCCTCGAAAGCGCCGCATATGAACTGCACGCCGACAGGCATTTTCGTGTCGCGCGTGAAGCCCGCGGGAACCGACGACGCGCACACGCCCGCGAGCGCGGACGGAATCGTGAACAGGTCGTTCAGGTACATCGTGAGCGGGTCCTGCAGCTCCTTGAACTTGAACGCAGGCGTAGGAGCGCAGGGGGAGAGGAGCGCATCGCACTTCCCGAAGGCCTCGGCAAAGTCGCGCGTTATGAGCGTCCTGACCTTCTGCGCGCGCCCGTAGTAGGCGTCGTAGTACCCGCTTGAAAGCACGTAGGTCCCCATGATTATGCGGCGCTTGACCTCGGGACCGAAGCCCTCGGCGCGGCTCTTCGTGTAGAGGGAGAACACGTCCTTCGACTCGGCGGAGCGGTGCCCATAGCGAACGCCGTCGAACCTCGCGAGGTTCGCGCTCGCCTCGGCGGGCGCTATGATGTAGTAGACGGCCATCGCGTACTCGGTGTGCGGGAGCGACACCTCGACGAGCTCCGCGCCGAACTGCTCGCACTTCGCGAGCGCCTCCTCGGTGATGCGCTTCACCTCGGGATCCATGCCCTTGACATCGAAATACTCCTTCGCGACTCCGATGCGAACGCCCTTCATGGACGCACCCTCGATCGCCGCCGCGTAGTCCTGAACCGGATCCCTCGGCATCGTGCCGTCCATCTCGTCGTGCCCCGCTAGCGCACCCAGGAGAATCGCCGCGTCCTCCACCGACTTCGTCATCGGCCCGACCTGGTCGAGCGAGCTCGCGAAGGCGGTGACCCCGTAGCGGCTCACGCGGCCGTACGACGGCTTCACGCCGACGCAGTTGCAGAAGCTCGCCGGCTGGCGTATCGACCCGCCGGTGTCCGTTCCGAGGGCCGCGATGCAGAGGTTGCCGCCGACCGCCGCCGCGCTGCCGCCGGAACTGCCGCCGGGAACGCGCGAGAGGTCGTAGGGGTTGCGCGTCACGCCAAGCCCTGAGTTCTCCGTCGACGAACCCATCGCGAACTCGTCCATGTTGACGCGCCCCGCGGGGATGAAGCCGTGCGACTTCATGTTCCTGATCACCGTTGCGTCGTATGGCGAGACATAGCCCTTCAATATCTTCGACGCGCACGTGCACGGCTGGCCCGCGACGTTGATGAGGTCCTTGACCGCGATCGGCACTGCCTTCGGGTTTGCGCGGGCGAGCTCAAGCGCCTGCTCCTCGTCGAAGGTGAGGTAGGCGCCGATCTCCGCGTTCTTCGCATGGCAGCGGTCGATGACCGCCTGCGTCAGCTCGACGGAGGAGAACTCGCCCTTCGCGATCCCCTCCCGCGCCGCCTTGATTCCAAGTTCAAAGAGTTCCATACGTCAGCTCTCCGCCCCTTCTACGATCTTCGGAAGCAGGAATTCGTCGCCCACGCGCTCGGGCGCGTTGGCAAGGGCCGCTTCGCGGTCCAGCGACGGCCTCACGACGTCCTCGCGGAACGCGTTGACGAGCGTGCGCCCGTGCATCATCGGCTCGACGCCCTCGACATCGACCTCCGAAATCTTCTCCACGTACTTCACGATGTTCTCGAGCTGTGGCTGGAACACCGTCTTCTCCTCGTCGGTGAGCTCGAGCCGCGCCAGCTCCGCTACATACGCAACGTCAATTTTCATTACTGACTCCTGACTTCTAACTCCTGACCCCTGACTCCTGACCCCTAACTTTTACCTAATCCACGTCGGGGTGATCCAGTTGCCGGCGGCGCGGAACAGCTGCCGCGGCTCGTCGCCGCCATCTTCCTTCTCTACGGAGTCGACGACGAAAAGCGCCTTGTCGCGCCCGGCGACGAGATGGCGGCCGTCGCGCGACCACACGGGATGCTCCCAGCTGCCGGGCGAGGTCACGAGCTTCGCGGACTGTTCGCCGGCCTTCGGATCCATCACCGCGACCTGGGCAAGCCCGCCCCGCTTGGTGATGTAGGTGATGCGGCCGTCGGCGCCCCAGTCCGGATCAACGTTCTGCGAACCCTTCGAGGTAAGGCGGCGCTTCGCCTTCGTCGCGACATCGACGACGTAGATCTGCGGGTGGCGCGTCTCGTCGGAGACATAGGCGATCTGCGTACCGTCTGGACTCCACGTCGGCTGCCCCTCGCTCGCCGTCCTGGTGTTGGTGAGCCGGGTGTAGCGCCCGCCGGAGAGGACGTAGAGCTCGGGATTGCCCTGGAACGACGCCGCGATCGCGACCTTAGTGCCGTCGGGCGAAATCGCCGCAGGAGACGAGATCCCCTTGAGGTTGAACGCGAGCTTGCGCTCTCCCGTCTCGACGTTGTGCTCGAAGATCTGCTGGCCGCCGTTCAGGTAGCCGATGTAGTATACGGTCTTGGCGTCCTTCCAGCGGGGACCGACCGCGGCCTTGCCGTCGCTCGTCAGCTGGCGGACGTCCTGGCCGTCGGGGTAGCACATGCAGAGCTCGGAAGACTGCGGGCTCTTGCGCGAGACGAACACGATGCGGTCGCAGGCAAAGCCCTTCTGCCCGTCCTCCGACATCGCGGCGCACATGGCGTCGCTCATGCGGCGCGCGGCCATCCTGATCGACTTGTCGTCGTCGGCGGGCGTCGGCGCTCCGACCGACCTGCCTGCGCCCGAAGCCGTGACGGTGCCGCCTATCGCGCCCGTCACCTTGATTGCGCCGCCGTTCTCGACCTGGAAGCATCCGGTGAGCTCGAGGTTGCGCCTGAGGGTCTTCGCATAGGTGTCGGATCCTGCGCCCGTCACGCTGATGGAGACCGTCTTCTTCTTGTGCAGCCCGACGCCGGTGACGTCGACTATGGTCGCGCAGTTCCCGGCGATCGCCGCCGCAACCGCACACGCAAAAACCAAGGTTTTATTTGTCATGTCTTTCCCCTTTCAACTTCTGCTTTAAACTTTGCTCTTCAAACTTTCAACTTTAAACTTTAAACTTTACGTCGTGTAATCCGCGTTGATGTGGACGTAGTCGAGCGAAAAGTCGCATGTGTAGATCGAGCTCTCGAATTTTCCGAGATGAAGGTCGACGGTCACGGTGAAGGCGTCCTTCTTCATGACCTTCGCGAGTTTCGCGAGCTGTCTTTCGTCGGCGATCCTGCCGCGGCGGAAAGCCCACTCCCGGTCGTAGAACACCTCCGCCTGCATGTCCGAGACCTCCGCGCCGGAGTACCCGACGGCCGCGAGAACGCGGCCCCAGTTGGGGTCCTTCCCGAACCAGCTCGTCTTCGCGAGCGGGCTCTTCGCGACGGCCCTCGCGGCGCGTTCGGCGTCCCTCTCGCTCTTCGCGCCCTTCACGGTCACCGTCACGAACTTCGTCGCCCCCTCGCCGTCCGTCGCCATCTGCTTCGCGAGCGACACGCACACCGCCTCGAGCGCCTCGAGGAACGCGTCGAAGTCCTTTCCCGGCTTGTCGACTTCGCGGTTTCCGGCCTTGCCCGACGCGAGGAGGAACACGGAGTCATTCGTCGACTCGTCTCCGTCCACGACGAGGCGGTTGAAGCTCTTCCCGACGGCGAGCTGCAGCGCGCGCTTCAGCATCCGCGGCGAAACCGCCGCGTCCGTAGTCACGAAGCCGAGCATCGTCGCCATGTTGGGCTCGATCATCCCCGAGCCCTTGGACATCCCGCCGACCGTCACCTTCCTGCCGCCGACCACAGTCGTGACGCAGGCCTGCTTTGGACTGGTGTCGGTCGTCATGATCGCCTTCGTCGCCTCGAGCCCGTGCGCCGCCGTGCGCCCGAGCGCGCCCTTTGCGAGCTTCATCCCCGCGAGAAGACGGTCCATGGGAAGACGCCGGCCGATGACGCCGGTCGACGCGACGAGAACGTGGTGCGGATCGATCCCGAGCTCACCGGCCGTGACGAGCGCCGAGAGGCGCGCGTCCGCGAGACCTCCCTCGCCCGTGCACGCGTTGGCGCAGCCCGAGTTCGCGAGAATCGCCTGGATGCGCCCGCCCTTGATCACCGAGCGGTCGTACACGACAGGCGCCGCAGCGACCTTGTTGGTGGTGAAAAGCGCGGCTGCGGCGCACGGCTCGTCGGCGACTATCAGCGCGACGTCGTTGCGTCCCCTGTACTTCACTTCCGCCGCGACTCCCGCCGCGCGAAACCCCTTCGCGGAGCAGACTCCGCCCTTGATTTTCCTGCAGGCTGCCATTTGCGGATATTATACCATATTTGGCGGCGGGCGAAGGTCTGATCTTCGCTGGAGTTTACCCATTTTTTAGCTTCTACCGATCAAGCCCTCGCCAAAGCCGCCGATTTTTAACTCCGATCGGTGTGGCTCCCGCTACCGCTCCGCCGGTTTGAATCGCTTCGCGCGCCCGACCGACTTCCACCGTTCTGAAAAGAAGTGTGGCCTTCCCGATCCGTTTTCCTGTACAATACAGGGTGCAAAAAACAAAAGAAAGGAGAAGGCCACGCTGTGAATGATAGCACAATTGCCTTCAGGGCGAAAGAGCAACTTGGAAAATTTCTGGGCAAAGTGTTTACCCATTTTTCAAGGCCGAAGCAGAAGTTCATGGCCGACATGCTCTACGGAATGCAGGCCTCGGGCGACACGCAGCTCTCGTCAATCATGCGCGCGATAAACGACGACCCCGGCATGCGCCATGCCGTCGAAAAGCGACTGAGCCGCAACCTCGCCGACGAAGGCCTGTGCGCGGCCGTCAGCAAGGCCGTCCTGTCCGAAGGCGCCAGGCACGTGAAGGACGACACGCTCGTCCTCGTCGACCCGACCGAGATCAAGAAGGAATACGGCTACCGCATGGAGTACATCTCGCGCGTCAGGGACGCGAGCAGGTCGTCGAAGGAGGACAGTCCTGTGCTCGTCAACGGCTACCACGGGTGCATGGCCGTCGCCTGCCAGCCGGGGAAGCGCAAGACGATCCCGCTCGCCCTCGAGCTCTGGTCGCCGCGCGCGCCCGGGCACACAAGCGAAAACGACGAGGTGCTCAGGATCATCGCGATGGTCATGGCCGCGACGGGAGGGAAAGGCATCATAGTCTACGACCGGGGCGGCGACAGGCCCGCGTTTTACAGTGCCTTCGTCGAGAACGGATGGGATTTCATCGTCCGGCTCAAGGCGCGAAGCGTCCTCTCGTGGAAAGGCCTGCACGAAATCCACGAGCTCGCCAGGCAGTGCACGATGCGCCACCGCCACCACGTCACCTTCGACTCGCACGGCAGGGAATGCAACGTGCAGATCTCGTTCGGGGCGATGCCGGTAAGGCTTCCGATGCACCCGGAGAAGGAACTGCACATGGTTGTCGCGAACGGCTTCGGGGACGCGCCGATGATGCTCCTGACGTCGCTCCCAGTCAACGGGTCGTTCGAGTCGATGTGGCGGGTCGTCGAGGGATACCTGAGCCGCTGGAGGATCGAGGAGACGATCCGGTTCGTCAAGCAGTCGTACGGCTTCGAGAACATCCGCGTGCTGTCGTACGCGGCCATCCGGAACATGGCGTCAATCGTCCTTGCGACGACGTACTTCGCCACGACGTGGCTTGGACGGCACGTGAAGCGCGAAGTCCTCGCCGAGCACCTCAAGGCCCTGTCGCAAAGGCTCGGCGACGAGCCCCAGTTCGCAAGCTACGCCATCGCGGCCGGAATCAAGAGGGCCTTCACCCGCTTCGGGAAATGGTGCCGCAGGATCATCGACCCCGAACCGGACCCCGCAGCCGAGGAGACGATGCCCTATCTTCCAGGATTCGGCGAGCTGTTCGCGCCAGACACCTGCTGACATCGGTGTCGGGCGAATCAAGAACCGCGAAGCGCTGCCCTTCCGGCGGAGCGGTAGCGGGAGCCATACCGATCGGAGTTTCCTCTTTCCAGGAGAAAAACGTCCATTTCACTTACGAAAATGCGTCTCACACTTTATTCACAGGGGTGAGATGCACTTTGACTGTCAAAAAATGGGTAAACTCCAGG
>CADCCQ010000103.1 GCA_902799955.1 uncultured bacterium
TCTGAAATGGTTCCGCTGGCATACAGCAGGCTTTCTGTCAGTGTCGTCTTGCCCGCATCTACATGGGCAAGAATCCCGATATTGATAATGTTCATGTCTGATCATTCTCCCTCACCGGCAACTACCTGGCATCTTGAATAGTTTGACAACCTCATTGGTGTTATCAAGCTGGATCTCAAATGTGTCAACTGAGTTCAGTAGCATCCCGTATAAATCTCACGCAGAGACGCAGAGAGCACAGAGAGAACAGGAGAAAAATTGATTTTTTCATCTAAAAACTTTAGTGCAGTTTGCATCAAAGATAGCAGAGACCGAAAGTTGGAAGTTCTCTGCGAACTCTGCCTCTCTGCACCTCTGCGTGAAAAACCTATGGGATGGTAATGAACTGAGTTCATTCTTTTCTCCTTTTGCGCTAATCGCTTGTAGAATTCCCTGCTCTGTTCCGTGCTCACCCTCCGCACTTTCCGCACGGGCTACCCTCGTCCTTCCGGCAGGGGTAGCCACGAGTCTTCCGATAGTTCTCGCACCTTCTGTTGTGCCGCTTCATCGAGTTGGTGGAGAGCCACCACCCGGTGTCGGGCCACTTGTCGCACACGGGGGCTGGCGTCCTCGACGCTATCGGGCCGTTGCCCGCCCTGTACTCGACGCGGCTGTCTGAAAAGTACCCGTTCGGCACTTGTGTGCTTCCCGAGTCCGTCTGCGCCTGTCGGACGACCTGTTGCGCCTCGCCCTGCGGCTTGATCCCCTTGCGGTACGCCCACGGATCTTGCGCGTAGGGATTCGCCCAGAGTCCGACGCGGCGTGTGCGGGCGGCGGACTGCGCGGCGGCGTACCTCTCGTTCTTGCTGTAGTGGTAGCACCACGCCATGCCCTCGGCAACCATCTTGAGGTTGACATCCTCGCCGCCGAGCCACACCGTGCCGAGTAGCCGACCGTACTTGTCCGTCTCGGAGTATGTGACCTTCACGGTCTTGCCGCCGATCAGCGACTTGAGTCGGGCGGTCGATTCGCCGCCGAACGTCTGTGTGGATTCGGGAGCATCGATGTCGAGCATTCGTATCTTGTGGCGCAGGCCCTTTGCGTCCTGTACCCAGATCGTGTCGCCGTCGGACACCCTCGTCACGACCCCGGAGACCTCGTGGGCGGCGGACGGGACGGCGGCGTGTGCATGGTTCACGCCGGGAACAGCATCGGCAAGTCCGCTGCGGAAGCTCCCGTTAACTGCGCGTCCGATCACGACAGCGCAAAGCGCAGCCGCGACAAGAAACGCCGCTCTCGTTATCTTCTTCATCTCCTTTGTGGTGAAATAGGTCTTTTACGGAAAAGATATTATACCATATTCCCCCCCTGCGCCGACAGCAGAAAGACTATCGTGTGCGGGGCGGGCGACCCACAGACCATGTGTCAATGATCTGTCAGCATCCGTCAACGCAACAGCAGGTTGACTCCGCCACAGCACCCGCATCTGTCAATGGGCATTGACAAATCATTGACAGATACGCTGACAGATACTTTCAGGTGAAAGTGTGCAAAGAGAGAGAAAAATGTTGTGTAAATATACTCTTCTTCACTCTTCTACACCATCTGTCGGTATGTCAACGGGGGGATGGGGGTGCGCACAAAAATAGCCCTCTCTCCCACAGATCGTGTGCCGCACATATCGCGCGCGCGAGGCTGCCGACACTTCCACACGCCGATCCTTTACGGAAAAATCCCAAAGCGCGGCAATAACCATCCATGCGGAAAGCCGTCGCGCCCCCGGACGCGGTCGTTCCCAAGGCCCTGCGCCCACAACGCGCCAGAAGCCGCCCAGAACGCGCCACGTTCGCGCCGCGCAAGGCAGACCGCCCGCAGCCCAACCCCGAAAGGAAGCCCGCACAGGGCGACCGGGGCCGAATCCTCGAAAATCGGCAACGGTTCCTCCCCAGGGGGCTCCAGAAAGCGGGGCGCGGGAAGGAGCAGGGAAGTTGAGCAGAGTTTGTTTTGGCGGGGAAAGAACCGGTCGGGTTCGGAACCGCCATAGCGGACGATGCCGGAAAGGAGACGGCCCGCCCCTCCCGTGGCTGCGGTTCCGAACCGAAGGAGAAGAGAATGACAAAGATCGTAAACTTGAAGATCGCGGATCTGAAGCCGTACCCGGAGAACCCGCGAGACAACGACAACGCCGTGCCGGGCGTGGTCGCGTCGATCCGCCAGTACGGGTTCATCGGCGCGATCATCGTCAACAAGGACAAGGTGATCATCAACGGCCACACACGCGTGAAGGCGATGAAGGAGATGGGGGCGGACACGATCCCCGCGATCATCGTCGACCACCTCACGCCCGAGCAGGAACGCGCCCTGCGGATCGCCGACAACAAGACCGGCGAGGTGGCGACGTGGAACATGGACTTGCTCAAGGCGGAGCTGAAGGCGCTCCAGGAGGCCGGCTTCGACATGGGTGCGATGGGGTTCGACACGTCCGAGCTCGACGAGCTCCTGAACGGCGACTCGGTCGAGACCGGGCAGACCGACCCCGACGATGCGCCGGACGTGCCGGAGGAGGCCGTCTCGAAGCCGGGCGAGGTGTACGTCCTCGGCAGGCATCTCCTCCTCTGCGGCGACTCCACCAAGGCGGATGACGTGGCGAAGGTGTGCGGGAACGGCGAGGCCGACTGCTGGCTGACCGACCCGCCCTACAACGTTGACTACCACGGATCGGACGGGCAGACCATACGGAACGACTCGATGGAGGACTCGAAGTTCCGCGAGTTCCTGCGCACGGCGTTCGGTTGCGCCGAAAAGGCGATGAAGCCCGGCGCGGCGTTCTACGTCTTCCACGCCGACTCCGAGGGATACAACTTCCGGGGTGCCTGCTTCGACGTGGGCCTGCGCGTCCGCGAGTGCCTCGTGTGGAAGAAGAACGCCCTCGTGCTGGGGAGGCAGGACTACCAGTGGATTCACGAGCCCTGCCTCTACGGGTGGAAGGACGGCGCGGCTCACTCGTGGTACGGCGACCGCTCCCAGACCACGGTCATGGAGTTCAACAAGCCCAAGAAGAACGACGTCCATCCGACGATGAAGCCGACGGAGATGCTGTGCTATCTCCTCAAGAACTCGACCAAGCGCGGCGACGTGGTGCTCGACACGTTCGGCGGCAGCGGCTCTACCCTCGTCGCCTGCCAGCAGACCGGGCGCGTGTGCAGATGCGTCGAGCTCGACCCGAAGTACTGCGACGTGATCCGCCGCCGGTGGGCGGAGAACGTACACGGCGAAGGCTGCGACTGGCAGGCACTCACTCCTGTGCAGTCGTGTGCAACCGACGCACCTGTAGTGTCAGGCGACATCTCGTAGAGTGCGCGGGAAACACACGCCCGGATTTGCGAAATGCGCGATATACGCCGATATTCGCGGATAAATCCGCACAATCTCCCTCCCTCGGAGTGCGAGACACTCGAGATGTCGTCGTAGACGTCCTGTAGTGTCTCGCAATGTACACAACGCAACTACACCAGAAAGGAACCTCAATGATCCATACTTCCGAATACTGCGCCGTCGGGCATCCCGACCGCACCTGCGACTACGTCGCATCGTTCATCCTCGACCGTTATCTCGAGCGCGATCCCCACGCGAGGGTCGCCCTCGAAGTGCAGCTGAAGGACTGCTTCTGCACGTTGTCGGGCGAGGTCACGTCGCGCTACCGCTTCACGGGTTCCGAACTCGCGGAGCTCTGCCGCGAGGCGATCCGCCGGATCGGCTACACAGACGAGTACCTCGCACGGTGGGGCGAGGGCAACGTCATCAGCGGGAGCGGCGTGGAGGTCACGACGCACATCTCGCACCAGTCAGAGGACATCGCGCAGGGCGTGAACCGCGAGGGATGGGGCGACCAGGGGATCTTCTGGGGGCTCGCCGTGGACGATCCGGCGCGGGGCAATATGCCGAAGGACTACTGGCTTGCGCGGAAGATCGCGCAGGAACTCTGCGAGAGGAGGTTCGGCGGACTCGACGTGAAGACGCTCGTCACGGTCGAGGACGGCAAGGCGGCGGAGTGCTTCGTGGCGATTCCTATCCTGCCGGAGTGCGAGGAGGCGGCGACTGGCACGGTCAGGAATTTCGTCCAGTCGATCCTCGGCGGGGAGTGCCGCGTGACCGTGAACGGGACGGGGCGGTACGTGAAGCACGGATCGATAGGCGACTGCGGCACGACCGGCCGGAAGCTCGTCGCCGACTTCTACGGCGGCAACTCGAAGATCGGCGGCGGATCGCCCTGGGGCAAGGACCCGAGCAAGGCGGACGTGACCTTGAACGTCCTCGCCCGCGTGAAGGCGTTGGAGTATATGCGCGACAACCGCCTCGACGAGGTGCGCTGCGCCATAAGCTGCTGCATAGGGAGGCCGGAGATCCGCGTCTCGTTCTTCGACGCGGCGGACAACCTACTCGAAACGCACGTCGAGGCCGACCCGCCGTCGCACGTCATCGAAAGGCTCGGGCTGCGCCTTCCCGGATACGCGCAGGCCTGCGCGGAGGGGCTGTTCGGAAATGAATGAGGCCGCGTTCCAGACCTTCCTTTGGACGATCACCGCGCTGTCCCTCGTCGGGACCGCGTTGAACGTGAAGAAGCGGATATCCTGCTTCTACGTGTGGACGGTCGTGAACGCGGCGTGGATCGGGGTGGACGTGTATCAGCACCTTTGGGCAAGGATGGTGCTCGACCTCGTCCACCTCGCCTTCGCCGTCTGGGGCATAGTCAGCTGGCGGAGGCCGGCGCGAGGTAGTGCCCCCGGAGAGGAGACTTCCTGAAACGCGCCGCGTCGCCCTTGTCCCTGATCTCGCGCATGATCGCGGAGTACAGGGTCTGCTCCGGGGTCTTGCCCGCTCCGGGAGTCCAGAGACCGCGCTCCTTGGCGAGGTCGATCATCCGGCGGCAGTTGAGCGGCTCGTCGCTCTCGGCGAGAACCGCCGCCGCCGCCGAGAGGAGGGAGAGCTTGCGCACTTTCGCCTCCTTCGGCTCTGCGGGCTTCGCCGCCTCCGCCTTCGGGGCGGTCGCGGGCGTGGCCTCCGCCGGCTTCGACTTCGGGCTGCGGGCAGCCTTCGCCGAGGCGGCCGGCTTCGCCGCCGGACGCGTGTTCCTCTTCGTGGTCGTGGTTTTCTTTCTGCTCATGGCGTATGTCCTTTCATTGGTTTTTTCAACGCCACACATGATGCCGTAAGAGGCGCACGATATCAACTGGGTAAATCATCTTTTTTTCAGGAGGCCGAAATGCCGGAAAACAGCACACAGAGGGCTGACGCGAGGGCGTTGAAGGTCGCCGATCTCGTGGCCGCGCTCAAGGCTGCGGGATCGCGCACGATCACCGAGGAGACGGTCGCCGCCGACATCGCGGACGGTGCGCCCTCGAACCCCGACGGCACGGTCGATATGCTCAAGTACGCCGCGTGGATTCTCATGAAGGAGAACGGCCATGGCGATTAGCCTGTCGAAGATGAAGCCCACCGAGATGGTGAGGCTGATGAACTCGACCGACTACGGCACGGTCTTGAGCTCGACGCAGATATTCCGCCACTTCGACCAGGGCGGCTACCGCATATCGTCCCGCGAGGACTCGCGCTGCCTCAACTTCTACGCCTACCTCGCGTGGCTCGTCGACCGGCACAACGCGCCGCCGGAGGTGCCGCAGGGCTACGACGCGGCGAGGGCGGACGCGGCGAGGCGGTCTGCGGAGCGTTCGCTCGAGGGGCGCGACATCGGCGAGCTGCCCGCCGTCGAGGACGAGGAACGCAAGGAGCGGTGCCGTCTCGACTTCCGCCTCTTCTGCGAGACGTACTTCCCGGAGGTGTACGTCCTCGAATGGTCGGAAGACCACCTCCGCGCCATCGCCAAGATACAGCAGTCCGTCCTCAAGGGCGGGCTCTTCGCGCTCGCGATGTCACGCGGGTCGGGCAAGTCCTCCCTCACCGAGTCCGCCGCGATCTGGGCGATGCTCTACGGGCACCGCGAGTTCGTCGTGGTCGTGGGCGCGTCGGAGTCCGCCGCGCTCGAGATACTCGACTCGATCAAGACCGAGCTCGAGGTGAACGAGCACCTTGCCGCAGACTTCCCGGAGGTGTGCTACCCGATCTCCTGCCTCGAAGGGATCGCCAACCGCTGCGCTGGGCAGCTCTACAAGGGCGAACGGACGCGGATCACGTGGACGGCGAACGAGATTGTCCTTCCGACCATACGCGGCGCGGACTCCTCCGGCGTCCTCGTCAGGGTCGCCGGCATCACGGGTCGCATACGCGGCATGAAGTACAAGAAGCCGGGAGACGGCAGGACGATCCGCCCGGAGTTCGTCGTGATCGACGATCCGCAGACGAGCGAGTCGGCGGGGTCGCTCGAGCAGACGCGCAAGCGCGTCCGCGTCCTCGCGGGCGACATCCTCGGTCTCGCCGGCCCCGGCAGGAAGATATCGGGCATCATGCCCTGCACGGTCATACGCCCCGGCGACATGGCCGAGCAGATACTCGACAAGTCGAAGCACCCGGAGTGGAACGGCGAGCGGTGCAAGATGCTCTACCAGATGCCCTCGAACGAGGAGCTGTGGGCGAAGTACGCCGACCTCCGCGCCGACGAGCTCCGCGAGAGAGGCACGTTCACGAAGGCGACGGAGTTCTACCGCCGGCACCGCGAGGAGATGGACGCGGGCGCGGTCGTGTCGTGGCCCGCCCGCTTCAACTACGACGAGCTCTCCGCCG
>CADCCQ010000104.1 GCA_902799955.1 uncultured bacterium
GATGCGCTGACCTCTTACCAGTTGGCTGATGCCTTGCAGGTTGCCATTGCAGCCACCCAGGAAGAATACCTGCTGGATAACGTCGTTTTCGTCGGCTGTTACGTCAATCAGTTGCGAGCACGTTCCGTGCGTCTGATACTGTACATGTTTTGTCTTCATATTACTTTGTAGTCTGTTTTACTTTGTTCGTGTCAGTTTGAAAGGTGTCTTCTCGTCGAATTTGCCATAGAGGAATTTGCCATCCTTGCTGATGGTCATGGTGTCCTTCTCGTTGTTGCTGTCGGTCATGATGATCATGTCGCCCTTAACGATGTAGGTGCCCTTCTCTGACTTGGGAGCCAGCGCCAGCGCAGCCTTCAAGGCTTTGCGCTTGAGCCAGCCCATGCCTGCAGCCTTGAGGGCATCGTCGTTGATCTTGATGTCTGGCTTGAGAACTATCTTCTTGTCGTCGATGAAGAAACGGGCGCCGTTGTTGGCGTTGCCCCAGCCCTCCTGGACCACATCGTAGTCGATGTCGACATACCTGCCGGCCAGACTCTTGTTCACGAGGAAGACGCCGAGGGCATCCATACCGCCCTGCTTATCGGTGTCCATGTAACCGGCGACGACGCCGATCTTCCGGTCATCCGAATACCAGGTGACGGTGTTCCCGGCCTCCTCGAGAGTGCCGTTTTTCTCAAAGCCACGGGCTTTCAGTTCTTTGGTCCAGACGTTCAGAGCGTCTTCCGGTATATCGCCAAGAGGATACACGAAAACCGTCTCCGGGTCGACGTCCATGCGCGCGGCCGCGGCAGAAGCCAGGGGTTTGTCGCTCTTCACGCCGGCGATGTCTCCGAGGTCCGGGATGTTGCTGTACCCTTCATAGGATGCGATGGTGGGGGCCTGGTCCTCAGACTGCGGCTGACAGGCGGTCAGGAGCATTGCAGTCGTCATGAGAACGGCCATTATGAGAAGGAAATATCGTTTCATAGCAGTAATACTCTCCTTTGTTTTTATCATAGTTACCTGTTTCGCCTTTTGCAACAGAAAAATTTTTAATGAATTTCCCATATTCTAAATGGATAGAAATTATGGTATAGTATTGCAGAAAAAAATTATATAGAGGAACTGGAGGGCTCTTTATGCCGCAAAGAACAGACATCCATAAAGTACTCATCATCGGGTCCGGTCCCATCATCATCGGACAGGCCTGCGAGTTCGACTACTCCGGCACTCAGGCGTGTAAGGCGCTGAGAAGCCTCGGTTACGAGATCGTTCTCGTCAACTCGAACCCCGCGACCATCATGACGGACCCCGAAATGGCGGACGTCACCTACATCGAACCGCTCAACGTCGACCGTCTTGAGCAGATCATCGCCAAAGAGCGTCCGGACGCCCTGCTGCCGAACCTCGGCGGTCAGTCCGGTCTGAACCTTGCCTCCGAGCTTTACAAGGAAGGCATCCTCGACAAGTACGGCGTCAAAGTCATCGGCGTCCAGGTCGATGCCATCGAGCGCGGTGAAGACCGTGTCGAATTCAAGAAGACCATGGAGTCTCTCGGCATCGAGATGGCCCGCTCCGAGATCTCTTACTCAGTGGAAGAAGCCCTCGAGATCGCAGACCGTCTGGGTTACCCCGTCGTCCTGCGTCCCGCTTACACCATGGGCGGTGAAGGCGGCGGCCTCGTCTACAACAGGGAAGAACTGAAAGTCGTCTGTGCCCGTGGCCTTCAGGCCTCCCTCGTCCACCAGGTCCTCGTTGAGGAATGTGTCACCGGCTGGGAAGAGCTCGAGCTCGAAGTCGTCCGTGACAAGGACAACAACATGATCACGGTCTGCTTCATCGAGAACGTCGACCCCATGGGTGTCCACACCGGCGACTCCTTCTGCACGGCTCCCATGCTGACCATCTCTCAGGACGTTATGGACCGTCTCCAGGAACAGGCCTACAAGATCGTCGAGCACATCGGTGTCATCGGCGGCACGAACGTCCAGTTCGCTCACGACCCGGTCTCCGACCGCATCATCGTCATCGAGATCAACCCCCGTACCTCCCGCTCCTCCGCCCTTGCTTCCAAGGCCACCGGTTTCCCGATCGCTCTGGTCTCCGCGAAGCTGGCCACCGGCCTCACCCTGGCCGAACTGCCGGACAGCAAGTACGGTACCCTCGACAAGTACGTCCCGGACGGCGATTACGTCGTCGTCAAGTTTGCCCGCTGGGCCTTTGAGAAATTCAAAGGCGTCGAAGACAAGCTCGGCACCCAGATGAGAGCTGTCGGCGAAGTCATGAGCATCGGCAAGACCTACAAAGAAGCTCTGCAGAAAGCCATCCGTTCCCTCGAGAAGGGCCGCTACGGTCTCGGTTTCGTTTCCAATTTCAACGAACTCTCCAAAGATGAACTTCTGAAGAAGCTCATCGCCCCCTCCTCCGAGCGCCACTTCATCATGTATGAAGCCCTCCGCAAAGGTGCTACCGTCGACGAGATCCACGAACTGACCAAGGTCAAGAAGTACTTCATCGAGCAGATGAAGGAACTCGTCGAGGAAGAAGAGGAACTCCTCAAGTCCAAGGGCTCTGTCCCGGCAGACGACCTCATCCTCCAGGCGAAGAAAGACGGTTTCTCCGACAAATACCTGTCCGAGATCCTCGAAGTCTCCGAAGATGAGATCTGGAACGCGCACACCAAGCTCGAACTCAATGAGACCTGGGACGCGGTCCACGTCAGCGGCACCGAAGACAGCGCTTACTACTATTCCACTTACCACAATGTGGACAACAACCCCATCTCCGAAGACAAGCCGAAGGTCATGATCCTCGGCGGCGGCCCGAACCGCATCGGCCAGGGCATCGAGTTCGACTACTGCTGCGTCCACACCGCGATGGCGCTGCGCGAGGCCGGCTACGAGACGATCATGGTGAACTGCAACCCGGAGACCGTCTCGACCGACTACGACACCTCGGACAAGCTCTACTTCGAGCCCGTCACCCTCGAGGACGTGCTGCAGATCTACGAGGCCGAGAAGCCGCTGGGCGTCATCGTCCAGTTCGGCGGCCAGACCCCGCTCAACCTCGCGCGCGGCCTCAAGGACGCAGGGTGCAACGTGCTCGGCACGTCCGTCGACTCCATCGAGGCGGCCGAGGACCGCGACCAGTTCCACGCCATCATGGACAAGCTCGGCATCCCGATGCCCGAGTCGCGCATGGCGGCGGACCTCGCGGAGGCGCTCAAGGCCGCCGGCGAGATCGGCTACCCGCTCATGATCCGCCCGAGCTTCGTCCTGGGCGGCCGCGGGATGGAGGTCATCTACGACGAGCAGATGCTCCGCGAATACGTCGCGATGGCCGTCGGCGTCACGCCCGACCGCCCGCTCTACCTCGACCGCTTCCTGCACCACGCGCTCGAGTGCGAGGCCGACGCGCTCAGCGACGGCAAGGACGTCTTCATTCCCGCCGTGATGCAGCACATCGAGCTGGCGGGCGTGCACAGCGGCGACTCGGCGTGCGTCCTGCCGCCCGTCTCCATCCCGCCGATGCAGCGTGCGACGATCCTCGACTACACGCGCCGCATCGCGCAGGAGCTCAAGGTCGTCGGCCTCATGAACATGCAGTTCGCGATCGAGGACGGCAAGGTCTACGTCATCGAGGCCAACCCGCGCGCCTCGCGCACCGTCCCGCTCGTCTCCAAGGTCTGCGGCACGCAGATGGCGCGCCTCGCGACGCGCCTGATGCTCGGCGAGACGATCGCCTCGCTCGGCCTCAAGGAGAAGCGCATCCCGTACTACGGCGTCAAGGAGGCGTGCCTCCCGTTCGAGAAGTTCCCGGAGGTCGACCCCGTCCTCGGCCCCGAGATGCGCTCCACGGGCGAGGTGCTCGGCATGGCCAACACCTTCGGCCTGGCCTACTTCAAGAGCCAGGAGGCCGCGGGGCTGCCGCTCCCGACCGAGATCGGCAAGGTGCTCTTCTCGCTCTCCGACAAGGCGCCGGACGCCGCCGAGGCGGCGCTGCGCTTCGCGGATCTCGGCTGCACCATCCTCGCGACCGAGGGCACCGCGAAGTTCCTCGAAGGCAAGGGCGTGCCGTGCGAGCGCATCGCCAAGATCGGCGAAGGCCGCCCGAACGTCATCGACGTCATCACCAACCGCGAGGTGGAGCTGATCGTCAACACGCCGAGCGGCCGCCGCGACGCGCGCGCCGACGACGCCTCGATCCGCAAGGCCGCGATCAAGGGCCGCATCCCGTACCTCACGACCCCGGCCGCGGCCCTCGCGGCCGCCCGCGGCATCCGCACCGCGCGCGACGGCGAAGGCGCCGTCCGCTCCCTGCAGGAATACCACGCGACGATCCGCTAGCGCGCAAGTCCTCTCGGCCGGCACGGCGCGTGCGCCGCGCGGCCGGGATGGCGTTGTCTTCCCGCGCGCCGCGCGGCGGCCGGCCTAGTTCACCGTCCAGGCGATGGTGCGGAGGCCCGTCGTGATGGCGATGACGTCCTCGAGCTTCATGGACTTGCGCTCGTGGCCGGCGCCCCAGGAGTCGGTGTAGAGGACCGTCCGTTCCCGGGGGTTGTAGCCGATGATGAGCCGCATGTGGCCGCCGGACGCCTGCGGGAGCGCGGGCGTCTCGGGAACGAAGCCGAGCATGACGGACCAGATCACGGGGACGCCGGCGTCGATGCTGCGGCGGATGTGGTCGAAGAAGAGGTTGTTGCGCGTCGCGTTCTTGGTCCGGACCTCGCGCAGGAGATCGAACTGGAACGATTGCCAGACCTTTCCGCCGTCGACGATGTGCGTCCCCGGCTCCGGCTTGAGGGAGACCTCCGGCAGCTTGGCGCGACGGGCGGCCTTGTTGTACTCGTCGGCGACCTTGAACAGGTCGGACGAGGTGCCGGGAACTTCGCGGTAGACGAGTTTGTAGCGGTCGTGGAGGACGCCCGCGATCGCGTCGAGCATGCGCTCGTTGGTGCCGCGTTCGGCGTCGGACTTGGCCCAGGAGGCGATCTGGTGCTGGTCGAGGAAGTCGTATCCGTAGTAGCCCATGATGCGGGCGACCGTGGCCGCCGCGCAGTAGCCCTTCTGCCCCTGGTCGACCATGGGGACGTCCTGGAGGACGACGGTGCCGTCGGCTTCGCGGGAGACGTGCGAGCGGGGGTCGGTCTTGCGGACCTGGCCGGAGGCGGCGCTCGGCTGCGAGGTCCGTCCGGCGGGCAGGATGTCGAGCCGGAGGTATTCCGTCGCGGGGACGAAGGAGCCGCCCTTGCGGGCGAGGGCCCATTCGAGGGTGTAGGAGGCGCCGGAGGAGGCCCAGCGGCGGCCGGCGACGTCGGCGTCCTGCTTGGTGGGATCGGTCTTGCGCCGGAACGGCTCGCCGTCGGAGCCGGCGAGGGAGGAGATGCCCTTCGCGGCCTTTTCCTGGAGGGCGAGGAAGGCGGAATCGTCGAGTTCGCCGTCGTCGCCGCGGTTGTAGAGGGAGATGCGGAGCCCGGCGGGGCGGCCGTCGGCGAGGGCGACGAGGGTTTCGCCGGGCTTGAGGTCGCCGATCGTGAAGCCGGGCCGCGGAATCCGGAGCTGGCGGTCCTTGACGACCCAGGCGAAGCGTTCGCCCGAGAAGGCAGGGAGGGAGCGGACGGGGGTCGAGAAGAGGGTTCCGTCGCGCAGGGGCGCGGAAAGGTCTCCGGCGGCCAGCGCGGCGAAGGGGATGACGAGGGCGGCAAGGGCGAGGCGTTTCATTGGGGAAGTAGTGTACTGTCAATCGGGAAAAGTGTAAAGGGCGGAGCTCCGTTCCTTCCCATTCCTCCGTCTCCATTTCTCGTCACCTTTCCTCCGTCACCTTTCCTCATCTTCATTCCTCCGTCCCATCCCCGTTTCTTCATTTCTTCCGCCATTTCCCATCCGTCCCATTGATTCCACCGTGCGTGATTTTACTGCAATTTTCCGCTTCCACGGCCATCTCTGCGGTGATTTTCAAGCCCGTCTGCGGCGGGTGTCCGGCGGCCGCCGGATCCAAGGTCGCAGCGCCCGGAGCGCGGCGAGGTAGGCCTTGACGGTGGCGGCGTCCGGGCCTTCCAGCGAGGCGCGTACGGTGGCGCGAAGGGCGGGCAGGCGCACCCGTGCGGCGGGGGGCGCCTTCGCTTCCGTCTGCGTCTCCTCGCCGAGCAGCAGCGAGGCGGGCACCGGGTCGTCCACGCCGTGCGCCAGCCGCAGTTCCGCGGCGAGCCGCCGGTAGCCCATCAGCGCCGCGTAGTGCCGCAGCAGCTCTGGGCAGTTGCGCTCGATCCAGCCCCGCAGCCCGCCGTTGCGGCCGACGATCTCGCCCGTATCGTCGCGCACGAGCGAGCTGTCCACCGTCGCCTCCGCGTCCAGCAGCATCGAGCCGAGGCGAAGTTTCTCCTCGACGCGGCCCCTGCCGCGGGCCCGCTCGTACTGCTCGCGGACCTCGTCGGCGGTGGGCGGGGCCTTGAGGGAGAGGTTGCAGAGCTTGCGGTTGAGGGAGAGGTTGCAGAGCTTGCGGATGGGGGAGCCGGAGCGGCCGGGGACGCCGGGCAGGAGGGCGGGGGCGCCGACGAGCTCCTCCATCCAGCCGCGCCAGGCGCGGTCGCGGCGTTCGCGGGCCAGGGCGCGGTGGCGGACGGCTGCGGGCTGGTCGGAGAGGCGCAGGGCCTCGCGCTCGCGGGCGGCCTCGCGGTCCTCGCGCTCCAGGGAGAGCGAGCGGAGCAGGAGGCGGCGGTCCTCGACGGTGGAGGGGCCGAGGGCGCGGACGCGCTCGGAGCATTCGCGGGCGAAGTCGCGGTCGAGGCCCGCGCGGCGGCGGTAGGCCTGGCGGCGGAGGAGATGGAAGCCCCAGTTCGAGAGCAGGACGGCGCCGTAGAGCGTGAACACGGGCAGGAGCGCGGCGGCGAGCAAGAGGCAGACGTGGTCGACGAAGCGGTTGTACTGGACGCGGGTGACGAACGGGTCGGGATGGAACTCCGGCTCGTAGCGGGAGG
>CADCCQ010000105.1 GCA_902799955.1 uncultured bacterium
GCATTCCCGCATTTGCATAATTACACAATTCCACAATTACATAATCACCTCCCGCCTTGTCCGCCCAGAGGAACATCGTGAGAGACAGAAGCATCACCGCCGCGAATGAGAAACGCGACTTTCGCCAGAGGCTAGAGAACGCGACTCGAATCTTCTTGAGGATCTTTGCCGCCGCGGCCACGCCGACTATCGCAAGCAATGCGGAAAGACAGGCCTGCGCAAGCAAGCCTTGGAATGATTCGGATATGATTTCCAAGTTTGTCATGGTCTGCCTTTACAAGAACATTATATCACAAGTAGGGGAAGTTTGGCCGTGGAGAAGTGGAGAAAATGCAGAGGGGATGGGGAATGGGAAGAGTGTAAAGTGTAAAATGTAAAGTGTAAAATGTTGCCGACTAGCCACTAATGACTAGCAACTCCCCTGCGTAGCGACGATGTCCTCGTCATCGGTATACGTAGGCCTGATGTGGAAACTTGCTGCCGTGGCGCAGTCAAGCATATACAGTAAAACATATACAGAATGATCCGACCCCTTTGCTTCCGGAAATGGGCGCGAAACAAGCTTCAGTTGCAGTATGCGGAGAAATCGCGGATGAGCGGCTTCGCGGCGGAGGCCGTGACGGAGAGGCGCAGGCGCGAGGCGGCGACCTTCTCGAAGCGGACGATGTGCTTGTGCCCGACGCACGTGCCGGAGTAGAGTTTCTTCCACTCCGCGCCGACAAGCGCCTCCAGGTCGAACTTGCGGATACGCTCGCCGTGTTCAATGCGCTCTGCGAGGATGACCTGGTTCACCGGACCGGAATCCTTCGGAATCGCGAGTTCGAGGCGGTCGCCCTCTCCTTCGGCGGCCGCGAGTCTGTTTGCGTAGCGTCCCTTGATGCGCCGACCGAACTCCGCGTATGTCTTCATCTCGTTCTCGAGGATGAGTCCATCCGGCTGCGGCGCGGCGTTGAGGAGAAGATTGCAGTTGCGCCCCACGGAGCAGTCGTACATGTTCATCAGCTCGTCCATCGTCCAGTACCTGTCCTTCGTACACGTACACATCCACTTGCCGGGGCCGAGCGGGACGTCGCATTCGCCGGGACACCACACCCGTCCATTCGGATCGCCGCCGAAGCGGCCCTCCTTCGTTCCGTCTTCCTGCGTCGTGTCCGAGTCTGCCGCCCAGCACGGATAGGGAGCGACGCCGCGTTCGTTGCCGACCCAGCGCACGACGTTCCGCGCGTTCTTCGGCCCCTGGAAGAGGATTGCATTTGGCTGAAGCCTCTCGATGATTTCGCGCGCTCGCGGACCGCCCTCCTCGGGCGGACGCACCCCGCCGTCGAACCAGATCTCGAACAGCTCGCCGTACTTCGTGAAAAGTTCAGTCAGCGCCGCCTCGCAGCTGGCCGCGTACTTCTTCTGCGCCTCAGGTCCGATGCCGTAATAGCCCTTGTGCGACACGAGTCCGTTGCTCCGCCTCACGCCGAGGAACCAGTTGTAGTGCATCGCCGTGTAGAGCCCTGGCTTGAGCCCGTACTTCCGCGCGCTCGTCACGAAGTCCCTGACGAGATCGCCCTTCCCGCCGCGCCACGGCGACTGTTTCACGCCGTAGGGATAGATGTCGCTCTGCCACTGCATGAAGCCCGCGCCGTGCTTCGCGGTGAGGACCACGTATTTCGCGCCATACGCCTTCGCCGCCTCCATCCACTGGTCGGTGTCGAGCTTCTCGGGGTTGTAGCGACCGGGATCTGGCGCACTTCCACCGCCGAAGATCGGGATGTCGTAGTGGAAGAACATTCCGAGCTCCATGTCGGCCCACCGCCTCTGCACGTCCGTCGGGAGCGGCAGCGCGCCACCCGTCGCCGCATTCGCCGCAAACGCGATTCCGCCCGGCGTATCCCCCGAGCCAAAGGCGAGCGCGAAGCGGCTCAATGCGGGGTGCGCGGCATACGCACCTCCTGCGGCCATTGATCCGATGAAATTTCTTCTTGTCGTTTTCATGTTGATTCTCTGCATGCTCGTATTATACAACATCTTGCCGCTGGCGCTAACGGTCAACCCTGGAGAGGTCGAGTTCGATCCTGTCGCCGACGATGCTGAAGCCCTTCGCCGTGGCTTTCACCTCGCCGCGCACGGCGGACGCGGATCCGCCGAACGAACGAAGTTCACGATGTTCAACGCCTTCCGCGCCTCGTTTGCCTCCGACGCGGAAAGTGCCAAGCCGGCAAGCAAGAATGCTGCAAATACGGTACTTGTCTTTTTTTTCATCTGATCACCTCACCAATATCATGAGCCCGACCGGACGGCAGGCGTAGAGGCCGTCGTCATTCACCTTGAACGAGACGTCGCCCTGTGCCGTCTCGCCACGGACAAACGCCACGTCGGTCGGCGGGGTGCTCCAATTCACGACCTTCGTCTTGCCCTGTCCGAACGTGCGTTCACCAAGATTAACCGCAATGGTCGCGCCGGATGCGAACGTGACCTGTCCCGGATTGTTGCTGATATACGTGTCATTTTTGGATATATTGCCGTTGTGGCCCGTAACATTCCAGCTGTCCGACACACCCGAAAGGTCAAGCGTCGCGCCATTGTTCAGCTCCACCGGCGGACGATACGCCCCGGCCTTATAGACGCCACCGACAACCACCTTGCGCGCCGTGTGCTTATGCGCCGCCCAGTAATTCCTCGTGTCCGTGTATGCAAAGTCTCTCACCAGAATTGAGCCAGTATTGTTGCCGGCCAGGAAAAGGAATGCGTTCCCCTCGAACTGGAGATTTGCGGCGGAGAAGTCTGCATCGTCGGCGCTGATCTGCAACGCCCCTGCGGAAGCGGCGTTTATCTTTATCGTCCCCGTTTGCGTAACCCTCAAATTCCTGGCGTAGCATTGGCAGTTGTTGTCGCTACCCACGTTGATTTCCACGGTCAAGGTCTTGCCGTTCAGGTTCAGTTCCCCGTAGTCGTTCGCGTCGTTGCTGCCGAAGTGAAGCCAGCCGCCCTCGATCGTCGCGTCATCTATCAGAACGATGTCCTGCATCCATGTGTTGCTGAAGTCCGTGTCCCATGCCGCGTTCTGATTGGCGCCGCGAATTTTGATCGTGCCGCCGAGTTCGTAGTTGTAGATGCTTCCGTTGATGTTGGTGTTGAAGTCAAGGACCGCACCCTTCTCGATTCGGATGGTCTGCGTCTTGTCGCCGATTCCGAACGGATTGCGGTTCGCGGCATTTGCCGTCCCGATGTCGCAGATGACCGTTCCGGCCTTCACGTGCGTTCCGCCCGTGTAGGTCTGCCCCGCCCTGTGGACACGATACACGCCAGTCCCCTCCTTGACGAACCGCAGCGATCCGGAAAGCACGATTCCGCCGTTGTCCGAGATTATGCCGTTCACGAACTCGTCGTCTTCCGCGACGGTCAATATGAACTTTCCGCCCGAGCCCTGCGCCGAACTGTCGGTCACGGACCATGCGTTAATCACGCTCCCGTTGAACGCCGTCATCTCCAAGTCGTTTCCGCAAAGGTCGATGGAACTCCCGGACGCGACCTTTGTTAAGTCTATTCCGTTCCAGTTGACGTCCGCAGTGAGCTGCACGTTGTCAAACCGGATCGCGTGGTAGGTCAGTGATGCATTCTCGGGGAAGGAGAACGCCGTCTGGCCGACAATGACGATTGTCGTGTCCGCGCCGGGCAGGCCTCCCTCGATCGTCACCCCGGAGCTGTTGGCGCAAAGCCAGTTGTTCGTGTCGGAAAGGTCTCCCGCCGTGCCGGCGCCGGTCCAGGTTGCCGTCGCCACGACGTCATCCCGCAGGAACACTGCCTTGAACTCGGCCGGCATGGACGTCCTCACGGAAACCGTCGCGTCTGACGCCGTGCCGGATGTCAGCAGCCCCAAGGGGCCTTCCCAGTGGTCGAACAGGTATCCAGCCGCCGCCGTCGCAGTAAGGGTCGTCTCCACAGGCGTGCCGAACGTGCCGTCAACGGAGACCGTCGCGCCGGGCGTGCCCTGCCCGATGGCGACCGTTCCCTGTCCCTCGCTCGTCGCCGTCACCGTGAACGTTGTCGGCACGGGCACGGCAACCTGCACTGCCGCGATCGCGCCACGGTACTTTTTCTTGTTGCCGAGATTCACCACGCTCACATCTACGCGGCCACCCGTATCCTCAAGCAGCACGGGGCCGATCTTCAGGTAGTCGCCGCCGTGTACCAAAGTGTTGGCCACGGCGTTTGCGGAGCTTCCCCATGCCCCACTGCCCTCTTGGACGACATTCGCCGCATACGTGTATGTCACGCCGTTGACGGTGACTGGCTCGAAGTTTCGACTCCCGTTGTCCGTTGACAGATAGACGTAAACCCAGCAGTAGCCCGGGAATCCATTCGCGGCAGTCAGTCCACTTATCGAACACGAATGGGCGGAATCGTCAAGATAGCTGTAGAAGAGGTTTCCGCTCGTCACGCCCGTCCCGTTCGCCCACGTATGGTTGCAGGTGTGCGCGAACGTCACGCTGCCGGGATGGGCTACACCATCGTTCCACAGGAATCCGGTCTGGGCTTCCTGCTCGCGCGCGTATGTGTTGTTCCAATAGTCGCCTGCGACGGGAACGGCGCCGTACGTATCCGTCCCCGAAACCGGACCGTAGTCTTTGTCGTTCTTATTCTGTCCGCCGGAGAAGTTGACGGAGAGCGTATAGTCGCTGCGTTCCCCGAAGTCGATCTGCACGGCGGAAAGCGAGCCGTGGTATTTCGGGGTCGTTCCATCCGATGCCGCCGCGTACGAGATGGTCACGGTTCCGTCGGTTATCGCCACGCCTTCGATCTTCAGGTAGTCGCCGCCAAGCACCAGTTTGTTGTTCTGCGCGAACGTGTAACTGCCCCACGACGTCGTGCCCGCCGTCACCGCGCCGTTCGCGTAGGTGTAGGTCGTCCCGTTCACGGTCTTGGGACAGAACACGGCACCCGATCGGTCTGAAGTGCAGTAGATATAGACCGTGCAAGTAGAGGGAAAGCCGTTTTCCGCCGTCAGTCCCGACAGGGTCAGCGTCTGCGCGTCAGATCCATCGAGAAACGAGTTGAAGATGTTGTCCGTCGTGGAACTCTCGCTTACCGAATAGGTGCAGCTGGCATTCCACGACGCCGATACGCCTGCCGCGACGGTGCCGTCGTTGAGCTTGATCGACGACGCGCTCGCCACGCCGCTTCCGTGCGTGGAGGAATGCGTCTGGAAGTTGTTCCAGTTGTCGCCGGCAACGGGCAACGCGCCAAAGAGCGCCGAACCGCTCACAGTGCTGAAGGCCGAATCGCCCGGATTCGTCGGCGAATCCCTCGGCCCGGCAAAGTTGATCGAGATCGACTTTCCCGTTCCGGCCAATGACGGCAACGCCGCCGCTACGCAGATTGCCGCAATCGCGGCGCGAATCAACTTAGTATCCATATTTGTACTCTTTCTTTAGTGAAAAATTGGGTGGGTGAGATTCTTGGTGTTGTACGCTTACTGTCATGCGTGAAAAGACATCAGCGAATCATGATCATGAGGCCGCGCTGCTTCCCGTAATACAGGACCTTCATGCCTTCCGACGACCTCACGAAGAAATGCCTGCCGTCCGCGTCATGTCCGCCGGGGAACGCCACGACCGCTGCCGTCGTCTTGGCAACGGGCACGGCCTTGACCTCAGCCCAGTTCACGCCGTTGGTGGCCGCCGTCGCGACGCCGTCTTCAATGGCGATGTTCCCGCCGAACGTGGCGTTCGCCACGTCGAGCGTCGTGCCGGACGCCACACGCAGACCGCCCGCGAACGAGGAGGACGTGGTGAAGGATCCGCCCGACACGACGACGGCGCCGGTGACCGCCGGGTTCGCGGGCACCGTCAGCGCGCCATCGCCCATCTTCACAAGGCCGCCCGCGCCCGCCATGCCCACGGCAACGCCCGCGTCAAAGGCGTTGGAGATCACAAGCCCGCCCGCTCCAAGCTGCGGCGTCGGCAAGCCAGACGGCATAAAGTCCGCCGCAGCGGCCTTCGGCACGAGCGTCGCCCCGTCGAAGAGGATGGACGAATCGTCGGT
>CADCCQ010000106.1 GCA_902799955.1 uncultured bacterium
CACATGCCGTCCTATTATGCATTTGAACCTATTCGGTTCTTGAAATAGTGCTAGTATTTCGCGAGAACGACGTGTAGCGTTGATGCTACCTTGATTCTCAGCCCTTTGGATTTCTCCCATCGGCGCCGCTGTCCGGCGGATACGACTTTCGCCGCATCCCCCGAACACTCAATATTGTATCACAAAATCATCTATCTTTGGAAAATAAAATTACACAACTCGTGAATTCAGTTGGAGTCTCAAGTTCAAATTGGAGAGTGGCTTGGGTTGTTATGTAATTGTGGAATTGTGTAAACAGCCATTATCCAATGCGGAATTGATTTTCACTCAGACTTGACAACCGGCCCCTGACTCCTGACACCGAATTCCGCTATTCCACATTTCCATAATTCTACAATTCCATAATTCCACAATTCCATAATCCTCTCTCTCCGTCAGAAAGCCACCTGCCATGGGCCGTGGGCGCGCCAGCATTCCCTTACGGACTCGACCGTCGGCTCGACGTAGATCGCCGTTGCCTGGTGGCGGAACCACGTATCCTGCCGCTTCGCCAGCTGGCACGTGCGCGTGAATATCCTGTCCCTGTCGTCGCCCTCGCGGTAGCCGATCGCAAGCGACGCGGTGCGCGACCAGACGGGATAGAGTTCGTGGAGGCGTTCCCTCTCCGCCGCCAGGCCGGCGAGGAACATGTCGTCAAGGCGCCTCGCTATGCGTTCGCGCACGACGGCGCGGTCGATGCGGACGACTGGGTACTCCGGCGGCGGCTTCTCCCATCTGCGGTCGAGGCCGCGGAGAAGCGCGGAGAAGTACAGCCCGGTCCCGCCGACGACGACGATCGGCGTCGTCTCGGGAACGCCCCGCGCCCATTCGGCCGCCGCCCGAAGCCACGCCCCAGCGGAGAACTCCTCCGCCGGGGTCACGACGTCGACGCAGCCCATGCCGAACTCCTCGATCTCCTCGCGCGGGGGCTTTGCCGTGCCGATGTCCATGCCCCTGTAGACGAGCATCGAGTCGGCGCTCAGGATGCGCGCGCCCATCTCCCTCGCAAGCTGCGCGGCGATCGCGCTCTTCCCGCTCGCCGTGGGCCCGGCGAGGAGATAGACGCCGCCGCGCGTCACGAAGCGCCCTTCCCGGACGCCTCGCCGGACTGCGCCTGCGCCTTGGGCGCGAAGAACGCGGTCAGGACAAGCAGCCCCGCCGCGATCGATATGCAGATGTCCGCGACGTTGAAGCACGGAAAGCTCCAGACGGCGCCGTGGTGGAAGTCGATGAAGTCGACGACATGCCCCCTGAACACCCTGTCAACGAGGTTTCCCACCGTCCCCGCGTAGATCAGGCACTCCGCCACGGCGCCGGCCTTCGCGCGCCAGTCCTTCGCGTCGAGCATGAATATCTCGCGGCGGTACCACGCCAGCAGCGCCAGCGCGCAGACGGAGAACGCGACGAGCGGCCAGACGTACCCCTGGAACAGCCCCCAGGCGCACCCCAGGTTCCGCGTGAGCGTGAAATAAAACAACCCGTCTATGACGGGATTCGGGACTCCTTCGACGAGGCGCCGGACGGCCCACTCCTTCGTCGCCGCGTCCAGCAGAAGAAGATGGGCGACGGCGACGAACATTATCACAAGGCGCCTCATCCGTTGCGCTGGCGCTCCATTTCGCTCTGGCACTCCATGCAGGTGAGGACGAACGGCTGGTTGAGGAGCCGGGGCTTCCTTATGAGCTGCCCGCAGATCGTGCAGACGCCGTACGTTCCGTCGTCGATGCGGTGCAGCGCCTCCTCGATCTGCTGGATGGTGCGGTTGATCACGCCCATCTGGCCCAGCGCCTGGAGGCGCAGGGTCTGGTTGGTGCCGTCGCCGCCGTCGGCCTCGCGGTCGTCGGCCTCGTTGAAGCCCGTCGCGCGCATCGCGTCGGCGCCGCTCATGGCCTTCTCCCTGGCCTCGACGAGGCGGCGGCGGAAGTCCTTGAGGTCCGACTCGGGAAACTTGTCGGTCGCCGCGCCCTGCGTGCGCGTCGTCGGGCGGCGGGAAAGACGTATCTCGGAGTCGACGTGTCCGCTGTCCTCCTTCTTCGCGGACCTCTTCATCTCCTGCGCGATGGACATCGCGAAGGCCACGGCCTCGGCGGTGTCCATCATCGGCTGCGGCTGCGGAGGCGGCGGCTTGACGACGGGGACGCGCTTGACAATGCGCGGCGGGACGCGGTTCGGGATCTTCTTCTTCGCCGGCGCCGCGGCCTCGGCGGCTGGGGCCTTTTCGGCCGGCTTGGGCGCGCTTTTAGCCGTCGGCTTCGCAGGCTTCGCGGCAGGCTTCGCCTTCGAGGCGGCTGGCTTCGCGGGCTTCTTCGCCGCCTTCGGCGCGGGGGCCTTCGCCTTTGCCGCGGCGGGCTTCTTGGCGGCGCCGGCCTTGGCGGGCTTCTGGGCCTTCTTCTGCGGTGCGCTCTTCTTCGTTGACATTCTGCGTCTCCTTCCTGTTCGATTTTCCATTCGCCCCTCCGCGCGGCACGTCCGCGCCGGAACGGGCGCGTTTCTCAGATCTGCATCCCGGCGGGCAGCTTCATCCACTCGCGGATCTCGTCGGGCAGCGGCTCGATGGACAGTATGCGCGCGAACTGCGTCGGCGCGTCCTCCGCGCCCGGGAGCTCGAACTCGTCGCCCGCCCTCTTGCCGAGCATGTTGACGGCCAGCTTCGCCTTCGAGGAGAGGACGCCGAGCTCGGTGTCGTTGTCCCACTCGCCGAGGATGCAGTACCTCCTCTCCCCGTCGGGGGCGGATATCCTCACGGCCACGCCGGGCATCACCTCGTCCGTGGTGGCGTCCGCGAAGTCCGAGGGCTTCACCGCCTCGAGGTCCGCCTGCATGAGCGTCTGCTTCTGCATGAGGGCGCGCTGCTCGTCCTTCGCGTACTGGTACTCCGCGTTCTCGCTGAGGTCGCCGTAGCTCTTCGCGAACTCTATGCGCTTCACGTTCGCCGGCATGTCCTCGTTGATCAGCTTGAGGTACTCGGCCTTCTTGAGCGCGAAGCTCCTGTAGCTCGTGGCGCGGGCGTACTCGCGCTTCTTCTCCGCCTTCACGAGGTGAAGCTCGAGGCCGGGCGCGATCTTGACCATCCTGACGACTATCGTGTGGTGGGTCGAGGGATCCCAGGCGATGGAGGCCTGGAACCGCTCGAAGAACAGGGCCTTGTCGCCTTCGTCGAGCCACGAGAACACCTTCTCCAGCCACTTGACGTCCGCGAAGAGGCGGCGGACCATGTTCTGCATCTTGAGGGTCTCGCCGCTCTGGCGGCCCTCGCCGAGCGCGATCGCGTGGGTGAGGATCGTGATGAGCGGCGGCAGCTCCTTCCATTCGCGGAACTGCTCGTACTTGCCGACAATGAGCGTAACGAGCGTCGCGGGCGCCTTGGGCTGGCGCATCAGCGCGGAGACGGCCTCGCGGCACGCGGTCTCCTCGCCGAACTGCGCGACAGTCTCGCTGACCGCCGCGAAGCACATGTCGGGGAGCGCGGCGTACAGCTTCGCCTTCGACTCGTCGTCGCACGCGAGCATCTTTATCAGGTCGCAGACCTCCCTGGACGGCAGCTCGGCGGCGGCCTTGACGAAGCGCCTGCGCTCCCAGAGGTACGCGCGCATCGCCTCGACGGGCGGATTGGCGAAGCCGAGCCGGCGGACCTCGGCCGACAGCCTGGCGTAGAGCGCGTCGTCGACGTTCCGCGCCGCCGTGACGGCGAAGACGAGCCTCTCCTCGATCTTGGCCTTCACCACGTCGTCCGCCTCCTTGAAGCGGCCCTGCGAGACGTACTCCCTGACCGCGGCGAGGATGAGCTTAGGATCGGTCTCGTGCGAGAACGCCGTCAGCCAGCTGTCGCCGTAGCTCTCGACCGACGCCTTGAGGCGGATCGGCTCGGCGCGCTTGGCGGGGATCTCCACAAGCTTGTCGCCGCGCAGGGCCGCGCGCGCGCGGTCCCAGTACTGCTTCCAGTTCACGGACTTGACGAACCCGTTGGCCACGCACACGTCCTCGAGCCTCGTCACCGGCATGTCGCCGTAGCTCTTGAGCACGGCCTTTATGAAGTCGCCGGGCTTGTCCTTCAGCAGCGCCTCGAACGCCGTCGGGTCGCAGTGGCGCATGACGAGGATGTGCCCCTCGGGCGCGCTCTCGAGCATGTCTATCGCCGCGGCGTACGTGAACTGGTGGCCTCTCTTGTTCTTGAAGTCAACGGTTATGCGCTTGTAGAAGTAGTCGAGGCGCTTCACGGTGCCAAGGCCCCACGCCTTGCTCAGGACGAGCGAGTTGACCTGGAAGCCCACGAGCTTCTCAAGCGCGACAAGCGCCTTGTCCAGAGGCATGGCCCCGAAGCCGACACCGTCCAGATAAGAAAGAAGAAGGCGATCTCGCGTCGTCTTCTTCAACAATTCCTTCACACCATTGGCATCGAGCTTCTTCGCGAGCTCCGCCTGGTTCTCCCTGACGAGCGCGAACGCCCTCTCGAAGTCCTGGTTCTGGACACATTCGTTCATCTGATTCGTCAACACATCGGTTGCTGCCATTTTTTCCTCCTTGAAACTTGTCTGTAAATTATACCAGATTCCACCGTCAAACGCCAGCGGAAAATCACGACATTTTCCTCCCGCCGCCAGATGCCCCGCCCGCCATGGCGTCCGCGAGCCGTTCGACCTGCTCAGCGAGCGCCTTGATCGCCTCGCCCTGCTCGCGGAGGATCCGGTCGCGGTCAGCGTCCCCTTCTTCTGCCTCGCGCCTGCCGTCCCCGCCTGCGGGCGACGGCTTGACGCCCTCCATTATGCCGGAGGTCACGATGCCGGTTGGAATCGCCAGCGCGGCGACGCCGGAAAGCGCAATCGCCGCGCCAAAGACGCGTCCTATGGCCGTCACGGGGTAGATGTCGCCGTAGCCGACAGTGGTGAGCGTGGCGACGGCCCACCAGAGTCCGGAGAACGCGTTCCTGAACACATCGGGCTGGGCCTCGTGCTCGACGGAGTACATCACAAGCGAGGACACCATCATCAGAAGGAACACGAAGAAGACCGATCCCACCAGCTCGCGTCTCTTTGCGGCGACGACGTCCAGAATGGACTTCATCGCGTCGAAGTAGCGGTTGAGCTTCAGGATGCGGAGAAGGCGCACCAGCCTCAGCGCCCTCATACCGAGCATCGACCCCGGGAATATCCTGGGGAGCCAGAACGGCAGGATCGCGAGGAGGTCGACGATCGCCATGAAGGAAACAAGGTATCTCAGCCGGGCCGTCCACGGCGACAGCCGCGGGTAGAGCCTGTCGGCCGTCCAGATGCGAAGCGCGTATTCGACTGTGAAGATCGAGGAGGCTGTCACCTCGACGACCCAGAGCGCCATGCGCACCTTCCCCGGCAGGTTGAAGGTAATCGCGAAGACCGCCGCCACGCTCAGAAGTATCAGAGTCGTGATGACGCGGTCAAACATCCGGCTGGCAAGCGAATTGCCCTTGTCGGGCTGGATGATCTCGAATACTCTTTCTTTGATGCTCATATCCCTACAACGACCTTTCTGCATTTTTTCGGGCGACAGGCGACGGGCGACACGCAAGATTCGACATTCCGCATTCATCATTCCGCATTCCGTCGTTAACGCAGAAGGCGCAGCCTGGGGGGCTGCGCCTTGTTGCGTCAGTCGACGCTCGAGAGAGGAACAGGCAACGCCTGCGC
>CADCCQ010000107.1 GCA_902799955.1 uncultured bacterium
TCAAGCCGTATCCCGCGAACGCGACGGGCGCTGCCATCCAACGCTACGATTTCGACATCGTGACGATAGAGGGAACATATTACAAAGCCGTCCACATCCAGCTGTACAACGGCGAAGGCGGCGTGTATGCGAAAATTCCAAAGGCATGGTACATTGGCACTTCCGGGAACGCCGGATTTTCGACTATCTACTATACAGTGAACGCCAGCACGGGCGCGTTGACGTGGAGTAAAGTCACTAACAGCAGCATTGCAACGACCGCCACGGGCAACGGCTACGGCGTGAGGGCCATCGGCGTGGCGCGTGGGCTTTCGTCAACAAACCAGCTTGTGTTCCCCGGGCTTACGGTGGCGCAGATCGGCACCGACGTCAAGGGCAAGCTCTCCGCGAAGGTCGCCGGCGGCTCAAGCGGCGGAATGCTTGGACTGCCGGTTCTCTTCACCAATGCCGTCGTCACCGCCGGCACGGCGGCAAGCCCCACGGCGATACGCTGCGAGGCCCAGTTTTACGACGGCGGCAACGTGAAATGCGCGATTGTGGCGTTCAGCGACGGCGGGGACGGCGTATATGCGCAGCTTGTCGGCGCATATTACAAGACGACCACGGAACTCGGCATGAGGTTCGTGAAGGACGACGGCACCAAGGTGGATGACAGCAATGTCAAATCCACCAGCATACCGACGTGGATCATGGCGGCCGGCTATGGGATGTACAACGTCGAAGCGACGGAAGAGTCGGTGGCCCATGCGGCAAATACGCACTTCTTCAACAGGTACTCGTACTTCTCCAGCACGGCGCAGATCGTGTTCCCCGGGGTGACGCTCTCTGAACTGGAGGGCGGCAAGTTCTACGGGCTTATGCAAGGTGCGGCAATTGGCGGCGGGGAACGCTTCGCCGTCAACGCCTACAGCCACGCCGTGACGCGCTATCCTACCGACACCGCCCAGCCGCTGCAGAAACTGTTCTTCGCCCTTGCGTGCGTGGACGGAACATACACGAAATACGTGGTGGTGGAACTGTCGCAGGGGACGGGCGGCGTCCAGGCCAAGGCGGTCAAGGCGATGTACAGGGCGAACCCGAAGAATAAAAACGGCGATGTGACAGGGCATTACGCATCGTCTATTCCGTTCACGGTCGATGCGTCCGGCACCGTTGCCGTGGCGTCTGATTTCACCAACACAGGCGTTGCCGCGGGCGACCATGGATCTGGGTACGGCATCAAGCAGCTGGGCGTCATGAGCATCATCGGCAGCAACACGCTTGTGTTCCCCGGCTTGAGGGTCAAGGACATCTTCAACCACGAGATCTTCGGCAAGGCGTGCGGCAGCGCCATCAGCAATTCGGATCAGATGCAGGAGATGAAATGCTTCAACCGCATCATAACGGCCACTGATTCCACGACCGGCGAGATCACGGAATTCCGCGCCGAGATGCAGATGCCTGCCGGGTACGCGAAGTGCGTAGCCGTCCGCTTCACGAACGGCGAAGACGGCGTGCATGCAACCGCCTTCAAAGCAGGGTACTACAGTCTCTACAACGACAGGCTGGGGCGGAAGGTCACGAACGACGCCGGGACGGGCGTTGTCGTGAACAACAGCAGCATCGCAACGGCATCGGCTTGGGCGGGGGGATACGGCGTGTGCGACCTTTCGGTAGCGCTGCACGACGCGGACGGCGCACCCGCGACGGCGGTGTGGAACGGAGGCGATCCTGCGGCGGCTTCGAGCTGGACGTGCAAGGCCGCAGACGGAACGGCGCTGCCTGACGCGCTCCCCAACAAATACACGCAGGTACACATCTCGTCGGGCATCACAATGACGACCGACGCCGACCTGACGCCGTACGCCTCCGTGATGACGACGGCGGCGAACCTCACGATCGACACGTCCGGGCACAAGTTCTACGTGAAGACGCTCGATCCGTGGCTCGCCACGACCGTGACGGACACCGTCGGCGGGGGCGAGCTGCACGTGGTCGTCCCGGAGGGAACCATGACTTACAACAGCCAGATCGCGCTTGCGAACAAGCTGAAGCTCGTGACGGAAGGGGATGGCCTTTACATGTTCTCCAAAAACAAACAGGCCTATACCGGCGGTACGCAGGTCGCCTCCGGAACGATGATGTACGACGCAGCTCCCTCTGAATGGCCTTTGGGCAAAAACGGGACGAAGAATGTCAGCGCGCAGGTCGTCACCGTCGATGCCGGCGCGACGCTCGACGTCAACGGAAGGACGGGCTTCGGCTACACGACGGTGGTGTTCAACGGCGGCACGGTGAGGGGTTCCACAACGCAGTTCAACGGCGCAAAGAGTTTGACCGCCGATTCGTATCTTGTCGCCACCGGCGATTTCGCCATGCAATACAACGGTCTTCCCCTGAACGGGCACACCCTTGAAGTCGCCATCGCGGGAGGGAAAACACTTAAGTTCGACAGCTGCCCGCCGCAGGGCCCTGGCAAGATCAAAATCACCTCTGGCGGTTATATGCAGACGCTCAATGCCGAATATGATGCACGGAACGTGGACTTCATTGTCGGCAGTGCGCTTAACCTCAGCACCGCGCTGAGCGTACACGACTACGAGGCGGCGTACAACTACAACGCCAACAGCGGCACGGCGGCGCTGAACGTGTATGGGACGTTCAAGCCCGGCGTCGACCACGACTACTTCTACGGCTGCACGATGCAGGACGGCTCGACGATCGACCTCTCGACGAGGACGACGCCTCTGCCGCGCGCCTCCGCTTTTACGTCCGGCGACAACACGCTCAAGTTCGCCGACGGCGCCACGGTCAACGTGGAGATCGGTGCGCGCAGTTCCGACGTCGGCACGTGCCTCGTCTCGTGGCCTTCGGGTTCCGCGCCTGAATTCTCGGTGGCCTTCGCGTTGGTGGCGAACGGCGCGGCCGTAGAGGGCAAGGCCCTTGCTGTGAAGGACGACGGCCTCTACATCAAGGCTGCAGGCGAGCCCGAGTACGCGATGTGGGTCAACGACGGATGGCAGTTCTACACGAGCGGCGTCCAGGACACCGAGTGGGGCGGCAACGTGACGGGCAACATGCAGGTGCGGTTCACGACCGCGGCGGAATACGACGCGATCTGCGCAGTCTCACCGGCGGTTTCGCCCGCCGCGTTCGTGCTGGCCACAAACAAGTTCACGAACGCCGCAGGCGCGACCTTCGACTTCACGAGGACGGAATCGCTTGCGGTGGGAGACGGGACGGTGTTCGACGCCAACGGCGGACTTCTCAAGCTGCCCGCCGCGCTGGCCGGCGGCGTCAATGTGTTCACCGTGACGAACTCCGCAGAGCAGGTCGGCTCGCTTGAAGTGGAAGTTCCCCAGGACGCCACGACGACCGTCACGAAGATGGCGCTCACGGGCAACCTGAAGTTCGTGAAGACCGGACCTGGAACCATTGTCATAAAGAAGGATTACCAGACATTCACAGGAGGTACGCAGGTCGCGGCGGGGACGTTGAAGTACGCGGCAGAGCCCGCCTACTGGCCCTTGGGCGGAAACGGAACGACGGATGTCAGCGCGCAGCTCGTCACCGTCGATGACGGGGCGACGCTCGACGTCAACGGGTATGGCGGTTTCGGCTACACGACGGTGGTGTTCAACGGTGGCACGGTGAAGGGAACCACGGGGCTGTTCAACTGCGCAAGGAGTCTGACCGCCGATTCGTATCTTACCACCACCGACGACTTCAACATGCAATGGAACGATTTTATCCTGAACGGATACACCCTTGAAGTCGCCATCGCGAATGCGAAGAATCTCAAGTTCCAGGACTTGGCGCCGCAAGGGCCGGGCAAGATCAAGATCATTTCCGGCGGGTACCTGCAGACGCTCACCTCCGCCTGCAATGCGACAAACGTGGACTTCATCGTCGGCAGCGCGTTGAACCTCGGCACCGCGCTGAGCGTACATGACTACGAGGCGGTGTTCGGCGCCAACTACAACACCGGCACGGCGGCGCTGAACGTGTATGGGACGTTCAAGCCGTCCGAGCACGACTACTTCTACGGCTGCACGATGCAGGACGGCTCGGCGATCGACCTCTCGTCGCGGACGAACGCGCTGCCGCGCGTCTCGGCGTTCACGGGCGGGGACAACACGCTCAAGTTCGCCACCAACGCGACAGTCAGGGTCAAGCTGGGTGGAAGGAAAGTCTCGCACAAGACGCCGATCGTCAGCTGGGAGACCGCTCCGGAAAATCTCGCGGGGCTCAAGTTCGTCTGCGGCGAAGAAGATCGGCGGTTTTCCATCATCAAGAAAGACGACGGCCTTTACATCCACACCGGCGTCGTCATCTTCGTCCGCTGACGCGACTTCATTATGTCTTTGCATGAAGCTTCTCAGCCTCGGTGGACGAGGTGGTGGCATGAAAGGGTATGTCGATGAGATTCCAGACAATCATCTGTTGCGTGGTGGCGGCGTGGAGCGCAGCGGCGGACGCGGAGCTTGGCGCGGTCAAGGAGTCGTGTCGGCGGCAGCTTGGCTGCTGCGATGAGCGCATTTGCGATGTCGTCCGGTTCTCCGAGGCGCTGGTGGGGGAAAGCGATGCCGCGAAATCGTCGGGGGACGAATGGCGGAGGGCGAACGACGAGCGCGCGGCGCGCCTTGTCGCCACGCAGCGGGACGACGGCTCGTGGCCGGACGTCGACTACGTTAACATGACGCGGAGCATGTTCAACGCCGTCCGCCACCTCTACAACATGCGGGCGATCGCGCGTTCGCGCAGCCGGGCGCCAAGTGGTGGCGCGAGAAGGGCGGCATTGTCGCGGTGAACGGGGCCATCCGCTACGAACTGCCGTCGAACGCGGTCGTCCGCATTGAGGAGAGGACCGGCTCGTGGAAGGACAGCATGGAGGAGCTGAGCAACGAGAAGGTCTCCGGTCGCGTCTTCGAGATCGTCATCCCGCACGGACGGCGTCCTGCGGGCGCATCGTGTTCCTGGCGCGTGATGCCGTCAAGTTCGGGAATCATTGAAAAAATGGCTCTTCAAAGTTCTTTGTGGAAGTCGCGGCGCTACGCGCGACCACGAACCCAGGCGCGACGAAGGATCGGCGCTGCCGATCCGGCGGGGACTTGCCGCCACCCGACTTGAGACTTCCTCCTTCGCGCGTAGCGCAACTCCATCCACATAATTCTTTGAAGTCCGCAAATATTCGCCATGGTGCGATAGTTTGGTGTTTCGAAAGTGTGGTTTGGTATTTCGCAAGTGCTATTTCGTATTTCGCAATTATTTTTTTTTGTTGAAATATTCAAAGGGTTGAAATATTCAAAGGGGTGTGATAAAATAGTTATCAATGATTAACCTAAGGTATGAAAGGGCAGCTATGAAGGTAAAAAGCATTGTGACGCGCTTCGGCGCGGCAGCATTCGTGAAGGTCGCGCTTGTCGCGGCCGCTATTTGCGCGGCGGGAACGGTCACTGCCGCGACATGGGTCGGTGGTACAAGTTCGGATGTCGGCGACCCGACAAACTGGGATACGCAGACCGTGCCTGGTTCGAGCGACGCCGTCACGATCAA
>CADCCQ010000108.1 GCA_902799955.1 uncultured bacterium
AGGCGAAGCGCGGGTTCACGCTCATCAACACCTCGCGCGGCGGGCTTGTCGATTCGGAGGCGCTGCTCTCGGCATTGCGCGATGGCATGGTCGGGGCGGCGGGGCTGGACGTGTACGAAGAGGAGAGCGAATGGTTCTACGAGGATCGCTCTGACGTGACGCGGCAGAACAAGACGCTGTCGCTTCTCGTGTCGCTACCCAACGTGATCGTCACCTCGCATCAGGCGTTCCTGACGCACGAGGCGCTTGCCAACATCGCCGAGACGACGCTTGCCAATCTCGACGCCTACTTCACTGGCGCACCGCTCGAAAACGAAATCTGCTACCGCTGCCTCGGTGTAGGCGGCGCGAAAGGGGGAAACTGTCCTCGCCGCGTCCACGGCCGTTGCCATTGATTGGATAACGCTGGCCACCCGTGTCACATTTAGACTGACAAGGCAATCTACTTTTTACACCTGACCAGATGGGCCCCTTGTATTTGCCGCCGACTTTTGGTAAAATATCTGTGTAAAAATTGACTTGACAAGTCAACATGGATTGCACACATGGAAATCGAAAGAAACTTCTATTTGTCAAAGCTCGTATCCCGAATGGGCGGCGAGCTGGTCAAGGTCATAACCGGCATCCGGCGGTGCGGGAAGAGCTATCTTCTGTTCAATCTCTTCAAGAGGCACCTACTTCAGAACGGAGTAAAGCCCGGCAACATTGTCGAGGTCGCACTGGACGAGCGAAAATTCCAGCATCTGCGCGATCCGCTGCTCCTCAGCAGGCACATCAGCGACGCCATCAAGGGGCGCAGGGGCATGAAGTACGTGTTCATAGACGAGATACAGTTTTCCCGCAAGGTTCTCGCTCCGGGCGTGGATCTGAAATCCGTCGCCAAAGAGGACCGGGAATCGTGCTACGTCACCTTTTACGATGTTCTCAACGAATTCCGGAAGATGGAGGACGTCGACGTCTATGTCACAGGGTCGAATTCAAAGATGCTCTCAAGTGACGTCGCGACCGAATTCAGGGGGCGCGGCGATGAAATCCGAGTCCATCCGCTTTCGTTCGCGGAGTACCTCGGCGTCTCCGGGAAAGACAAGCAGGAGGCGCTGGAAGAATACCTCGTATGGGGAGGAATGCCGCTTGTCGCGCTTGAACCTGGTGCCTCCGGCAAAGAGAAAATCCTCAAAGACCTTTTCTCGAGCATCTACATCAAAGACATCGTCGAGCGGCACAGCCTGAAAGACGACGCGATTCTGACCGCAACGCTCGACGTGCTCGCGAGCGCGACGGGCAGTCTGACAAACCCCAACAAGCTTGTCAACACGCTTGATTCGCAGTCCCACCTCAGGACGACGAACCGAACTTTCGGCAAATATCTCAAATACATGGAAGACGCCTTTCTCTTCTCGAAGGCGTCAAGATGGGATGTGCGGGGTAAGAAGCACCTTGAGTTCCCGTGCAAGTTCTACTGCGAGGACCTTGGGCTGCGGAACGCACGCCTCAACTTCCGTGAGATAGAGTTTCCGCATCTGATGGAGAATGCAATATGGAACGAACTTGTCAGGAGAGGGTATGCGGTCGACGTCGGCGTGGTGCAGATCACGACCAGAAAAGGCGGCGAGCGCATAACCAGGAACCATGAGATCGACTTTATCGTGAATTCGGGCTCCCGGAAACTCTACATACAAAGTGCGTTCAGCATGGACGGCAAGAAGCAGGCGGAAAGAGAAACGCTGCCGCTGAAGAAGACAGGGGACTTTTTCGGAAAGATCGTCGTCCGCAGCGGATATATGCGTCCCATGCAGGACGACGACGGGATTATGCACGTCGGCCTCATCCCTTTTCTGCTTGAACCCGAAATACTGTCTGCCGCCCTCGGCTGACATTGGGCGAGACCCTTTTACGATGATCTATTTGGAGAAGCCTATGACAAAAGTCAAAATCACCATCCTCAAGACGACGATCGACAAGGAGTTGGCGACAGAATACGGAATCGACGGGCTGACCGCCTGTCCGATGATGAAGGCCGGCGACGTGTTCTACGCCGACTACGCGAAGCCGCAGGGTTTCTGCGACGAGGCGTGGAAGGCGATCTACCAGTATGTGTTTGCGCTGGCGCACGGCGCGGGCAAGTCGCTTTTCTACTACGGCGACTGGATCAAGAAGCCCGGCGTCGCCATCGTGAGCTGCAACGACGGACTCCGCCCCGTCATCATGAAGCTCGAAGCGACCGACGAGGAATCGAAAATCGCCTGCGAGCGGCAATGAGGTAGGATGACTTATGCGATAGGAATAGACTATGCAGATGCGAAACTATTTCCGATTACCCTATCGGCTCCAGATTGTGGGATAATATTCGCCGTTGACACCACAAGAAAGGAGCAACTACAATGAGCAAAGTACTAGATGAAGTTCTGGCGGCAAACGCCGCCTACCAGAAGGATTTTGGGGAGAAAGGAAAACTGCCGATTCCACCCGGGCGGCATTTCGCCATCGTCACGTGCATGGACGCGCGGCTTGACCCGGCCAAGTTCGCCGGTCTCGCGGAGGGAGATGCGCATGTGATACGTAACGCCGGCGGACGGGTGAACGACGAGACGATCCGGTCCCTCATCATTTCCCACAAGCTGCTTGGCACGCAGGAATGGTTCGTGATACACCACAGCGACTGCGGCATGCTGACGTTCACGAACCCCGTGATCCATTCGTTGCTGGACGAAAGCCTGGACACCGCGTCGCTCGGTCCAGATGGATGGTACAACGAGACGAAGAACGGCGGTGCCGACTCCCGCCACATCGACTTCCAGCCCATCTCCGACCTCGCCGAAAGCGTGGTGGAGGACGTGCGCAAGATTCGCGAGAATCCGCTCGTGCCGAAGTACATCCCGATCTACGGCTACATCTACGACGTGAAGACAGGTGCGCTTGTTGAAGTCCCGGCCGCGACCGAGGTCGGCAAGGCCCGGTAAAACCGAAACCGCTTTGCGTGGCATCCCATCCTTCGGTTTCCGGCTGTGAAGGGGAACCGGAAGCCGGAGGATGGATTTAGGAAGAGAAGGCTGCCATGTCGGAACCGAACGCCAGACGCACAACTCATCTCACGCGCGACGCCGCGTGGGAGCTCTTGACGCGTTACAACAAGGACGCGTTCCATCTCCATCATGCCGAGACGGTCGAGAAGACAATGCGATATTTTGCGCGCGAGCTCGGATACGCCGAAGATGAAGACTACTGGGGCATCGTGGGGATGTTGCACGACATCGACTTCGAGCAATGGCCGCAGCAGCACTGCGTCAAGAGCCAGACCCTGCTGAAAGAGCTTGGGGTCGAGGACTCCATCAACCGGGCCGTCGCCTCGCACGGCTACGCCATCGTAAACGACATCGCTCCCGAACACGAGATGGAGAAGATCCTCTATGCCGTGGACGAATTGACGGGGCTTCTCGGTGCCGTCGTGCTGATGTATCCCTCGAAAAGCGCGAAGGACCTGAACCTGAAGAGCGTGAAGAAGAAGTTCAAGGACAAGAAATTCGCCGCCGGCTGCTCGCGCGACGTGATACGGCGCGGGGCGGACCAGCTCGGCTGGACGCTGGACGACCTCATCACGCGCACCATCGCCGCCGTCCAGTCATTCGAAGTATAATCTGAAGACCATGAATACATTCTTGAAACATACAGCTGCCGCCGTTGCGGGCCGATGTTGGTGCGTCGCGCGTTTCGCGTGACGTTCACCCCCCATCAACCTTCAACCCGACAACCAATTTTCAAGAAAATGAAAGAATCAACTCTGCTCATCCATGGCGGCATCGACGGCGACGCGGCAACCGGCGCCGTGAACGTGCCCATCTACCAGACATCCACCTACCGCCAGCGCGCACTCGGCGAAAACACAGGCTGGGAATACTCCCGTACCGGAAATCCCACGCGGGCCGCGCTTGAAGCGCTGATCGCCGACCTGGAAGGCGGCACGCGCGGCTTCGCCTTCGGCTCCGGCATGGCGGCAATCACAGCCGTTCTCTCGCTCTTCAGGACGGGCGATAAAGTGCTCATCTCGAAGAACGTCTACGGTGGAACCTTCCGCGTTCTCGACAAGGTGTTCAAGTCGTTTGGACTCGGCTACGCGCTTGCGGACACCGACGACGTGTCTGCGCTGGATGCCGCAATCACGCCGGGCGTCAAGGCCGTCCTCGTGGAATCGCCCGCGAATCCGCTCCTCACGGTCACCGACCTTGCGGCGGTTACGTTCGTCGCAAAGCGCCGCGGGCTCCTCACGATCGTTGATAACACGTTCATGACACCGTATCTCCAGAGGCCAATCACGCTCGGCGCGGACATCGTGGTGCATTCCGCCACAAAGTACCTCGGAGGGCACAGTGATCTCGTGGCCGGACTCGCCGTCACGAACCACCCTGAAATCGCCGAGCGCCTTGCGTTCATCCAGAATGCGACAGGCGGCGTCCTCGGCCCGTTCGACTCGTTCCTGCTCGTACGCGGCATCAAGACCCTGGGCGTGCGCATGGACCGGCATGTCGCCAATGCCGAAGCGATTGCGGCGCGACTCGCGGCGCACCCGGACGTCTCCCGCGTGTGGTATCCGGGACTCAAGGACTTCCCGGGACACGCCGTCCAGTTCAAGCAGGCGAAGAACGGCGGCGCGATGATCTCGTTCGAGCTTGCGGACGGCAAGGACCACCGTGCGTTCTTCCGCGCGCTTCGCCTCGTCACGCTCGCCGAGTCGCTCGGCGGAGTCGAGTCGCTCGTCTGCCACCCCGCCTCCATGACCCACGCCTCCATACCGAAGGAGACGCGGGAGAAG
>CADCCQ010000109.1 GCA_902799955.1 uncultured bacterium
CTATGACCCGACCGCAGGTCGCTTCGCGTAGCGAAGTCGCTAGAGGTCTGCGCGCAAGCGTGTGCGCGGCAACGCCGAGGCGTGGGTCTCTACTCTACAAAACGATGGCAGTCGCGGTTGCGTCGGTGGTTGTAGCGTTTGCGCTTTTTATCGCCGCCGCGTCCGCTTTTGCTTCAGATCAGGGCGTTGAACCAGAATCTGGTGCGCCGTTTACCGTCACGGCGGGAGGTCGAGCGGTGGCGGTGCAGGAGATTTCCGCGCCCGTCTTCAGGCTCAAGGGCAGGGATGCGCAACCCTATTGGTACGCGCAGTTCGATTCGTCCAGCCCGGTCGAGGTACGCGTGAAGGCGCGCGCAGGCGTTGACAGGTTGCAGGTGCTGCCGAAAAAGGCCGCGATCCGCACGATGCGCACGGGGGATGACGAGGTGGCGTTCACGCTCGCGCCGTCCTGTCAGGTGGCTGTGGAGCCGAACGGGCGCCATCGTGCGCTCGTCATCGCGGCGAATCTGCCGGAGACGGACGTACCGGACGCGAAAGATCCGAACGTCGTGTTCGTGCAACCCGGTCGCCACCGCCGCAATCTGAAACTTGCGAGTAACCAGACGCTCTACCTCGCGCCCGGCGCGGTCTTGGAGGGCAGCGTCTGCGGTGCGGGCACGAACATCACCATACGCGGTCGCGGCGCGATCAGCGGGCTGTGCTGGGGGCACTACAAGGGGCCTGGCGGCCGCATGGTCCATCCCGGCGGGTTCGTGCATCCCGGCGGACACGTGGTCCACCTCGAAGGCTCGCAGATCACGGTGCGCGACATCATGATCGTCGGCGCGTGGAGCTGGTGCCTGGTGCTCGACAAGACGGACCGCGTGCTGGTGGACAACGTGAAGATTCTCGGCGGACACGTGATCAACGACGACGGCATCGACATCTGCCGCAGTTCGGACGTGACGATCCGCAACTCATTTATCCGCGCGCAGGATGACACGATCGCGCCGAAGTGGTGGTGCGAGGACCTCCTCGTGGAGAAGTGCATCCTCTGGACTGATGCGGCGAACGCCTTCCGCGTAGGATACGAGTGTTTGCCAGAGAACGGACGGGGTTTCCGCAACCTCGTCTTCCGCGACATAGACGTCCTGCACCTTTCCCTGCACAAGAACAAGCCAGAGACGTTCTGGGCGAACTGCGCGATCTTCATACAGCCTTCCAACGCGACGGCGTTCGAGAATCTGCTGTTTGACGACATCCGTTTCGATTCGGTCGAGCGCGGCGACATCTTCCTGAACATCAAGACGCAGTCCATCGTCGGCACATTGACCAGATCGAAGGAGGCTGGGCGTCTGCGCGGCTGCACACTGCGCAACATCCACATTGCAAATTCGTTTGACGCGGAGACGATGCGCGTGCATCTCGAGGCGGCGGACGCCGCGCATCCGATAGAGGGCGTCGTGTTTGACGATGTGACAGGCTACGGGCGCGTCTCGGCGGTGCGCACGTCCGCGCCGTCACCCCGTCCGCACCGACAGTGAAGAAAGAAACAGGTGGAAGAATGAAAGCAAAAACAATACCCTCTGCGTGGCGGTTCGTTGTGCAAGCCGACGGCGTCTATGCGAAGAGGAAACCAGGGTTCATGATCATTGTAAGGTGAAGTAATGAAGATCGGCGAAATCCACGACTGATGGGAAACCGTCACATCCAAGTGCGCAACTACATGTTCTACACGGACAAAAGCAACGGCCAATGCAAAGGCGAAAAAACCAATCATCCACTTCGGGTTCGGGCGTGTCGGGCGCAAGGCAGTAGGATGTAAAGGAGGCAAAATAAAGTGCGAACGCGGCGAAGTGAAAACGGATGTGTGGCACGGAGTGTGATCACGCGGAGGGAGTTTGTCCGGTTTGGCGCGGCGACACTGGCCGTTTCGCCGGCGGCGCTGATGGCGGCGGATGCCGCTGGCGGGGCGTGCCGGACAGCCGGCGAACGCCTCCGCATCGGCATACTCTCTGACATCCACCTCAAGGTCAAGACCAACAAGGCAAAGTTCGTACGGGCGCTTCGTGCGTTTCGCGACGAGCGAGTCGATGGCGTGCTGATCTGCGGCGACCTTGCCGACAACGGCGTTGTGCCGCAGCTCCAGTATGTCGCCGACGCCTGGGAGAGCGTGTTCCCTCACAGCCAGGGTGTGGACGGTTCGCACGTCGAGCGGATTTTCATCTGCGGCGACCACGACACCGGCGGCTACGCGCACAGGGTTTCGTTCTTCAAGTGCGGTACGTGGCTGATGAAACACTACAAGTGTACGGAGGCCGAACTCAACGCCCTGTCGCTTTCCAGATGCTGTGCGAAGGAATGGCAGCGCATCTTCGGCGAGCCGTGGAGCCCGATCGTACACAAGCGCGTCAAGGGCTACGACTTCGTGCTGTCGCACTTCACGCGCAAGGGATGGAACTCCGCGCTCGGACTCGACGCCTTCCTCAAGGACTTCAAGCCCGATCCCTCCAAGCCGTTTTTCTACGCCCAGCACCGCGTTCTCCGCGACACCGCCTGCGGCCCCAAGGTGTGGGGGCAGGACGACGGTTCCGCGAAAAAGCTTCTTTCCGCCTATCCGAACTGCTGCGCGTTCTTTGGCCATTCGCACCAGACAGCTGTGCGTGAGGACGCGATATGGCAGGGTGCGTTCACGGCCGTGCAGGTCCCGTCGCTCAGATACGTGACGCACGAGCCGGAGCACGCGAACAAGCCCAACGGCTATAGTGCCGAGCAGGGGCTTATGCTGTCAGTTTACGACGACAGGATGTCGGTGCGCCGTCTCGACTTTGTGAACGGAAGACCCCTTGCCGCAGCCTGGACGATCCCGCTCATTGGGGGCGAGCGCCCGTTCGTCCATGAACGCCGCCGTGCCGCTGCCATCGTGCCGGAGTTCCCGGCGGGCGCGAAACTCGCGGCGAAGGTTCGCGAGGTCGAGAGGAAGAAGGGCGCGAGAGGCAAGGACCTGGAACTGACGTTCCCGTCCGTGACGGGACTTCATGGCGGCGTTCGTGCGTACGACTACCTTGCAACTGTGACCATCGAGTCGGGCGAGAAGTCGCAGAAGAACGAGAAGCGGTTCTTTTCGCCGAAATGCGACCGTTCGCCCGAGGCTGATACCGAGGATGTGAACGTGCGGTTCTCGCTGGACGATGTTGCCGGGTGGAAGTCTTTGCGCGTGTCCGTCCGTCCTCGTGAGATATTCGGCGGTCTCGGCGCTCCTCTTGAGGTGGATGTATAGTTTTCCGTGGATTGACGAATCATAGAAGAAGGATAGAATGAACATGAAATCATTGATAACCATGGCCCTGTCCGTTGCGATGCTCGCAACACCCGCATTTGCAAACGATGCGCAAAAGGCCAAGAAACCGAAGGAAAACCGTGCGACGCTTCCTGCCGCGACATACGATTCAGTGGCATACGGCAAGCACAAGATGCAATGTGTTGACGCATGGTTGCCGAAGGACGCGAAAGCAGCCACGCCGGTCATCATCTACATCCACGGAGGCGGATTCCGCATTGGCTCAAGAAAAGGTTCCTTCATGGCCAGATACCTTGCCGAAAGCCAGAAGGCGGGCGTCGCATTCGTGTCCGTCGAATACAGGCTCCTACGAGACATCAAGGACACGACACCGCCCGTGAGCGCCTGCCTTGACGACATCCAGGCGGCCGTGAAGTTCGTCAAGTCCAAGTCAAAGGAATGGAACCTCGACCTCTCCCGCCTCGGATTGACGGGAGGAAGCGCCGGCGCACATTCCTCGCTCGTCCTTGCGCTCACTGACAACAATGCGCTTGGAGTGCGCGCCATATTCCCCATCAGACCGCAGACGTCAATGGACCCCAAGGAGATGCGCGAGTGGATCCCCAATTCGAGGTATGGTTACGCTCTCTTCGGATACAAGAATTTCCAGGAATGGTTCGACCACCGCGACGACTGCATGAAGTGGATCGAGAAGTATTCGCCTATGGCTCTTCTCGGCAAATGCAATCCGAAGAAGGCGCCTGTCATCATCTTCATGGGGCCGCCAGCTCCCAAGCCTGATGTCGTAGAGAAGGATCCAACCCATTCCGGGGTGTTCATCGAAAGGTTCAAGGATGCCGCCGTAAAGCATGGCGTTTCGTGCCGCAGAGGCACGATGGAAGACTTCCTGAAGGAACTTGCGAAGTAACATCGACCAGCGGGGTGAGAATAAAAATGATGAAAATATACGCGGTGATAATGGCGGCGGCGTGCTGTGCCGCGCAGGCCGTGACTGTCAAGCCAGAGAACACGGACAAGATCCTCGTCAATCCCGACATGGGCCTCGTCATGTTCCACGCGAACTGGGCCGACTACTTCGCCCCCACCGCACCGGTCTTCGTGGAGCACGAGCACTACAACCTCTCGCGCGACCGCGGCGCGTGGAGCGACGAGAAGCTCGTCGAGTCCGTCGAGGCCTACCACGCCACCTGGCTCTCCCTGCACGGCTGGCGCTTCGAGCTGCGCGAGGTGGACTACCCTGAGACGGTCAAGCTCGGCCAGCCCGTCACGGTCAAGTCCACGTGGGTCAACGTCGGCGTCGCCCGACGCTACAAGGGCGCCTCGCTCGCGTGGTCGCTCGTGGACGACAAGGGCCGCGTGGCGTGGGTCTCCACGGACGACGCCTACGACTTCGCCGACGCCCTTCCTAAGACAGACGGCACGGAACACCCCGTGTCGTGCGCCACCACGTGCACGTTTGGCTGGACCGGCGAAATCCCGCAGATCAACGACGGCGTGTGGGTCTACACGGTCCACAACAAGATCGGCAACTACGCCACCGACACGCGCGTGCCGACGCTGACGCCCGGTACCTATACGCTCTGCGCGTCGCTCGGCGACTCCGACGGCACTCCGCGCCTCGCCCTTCCGCTCAAGGGTGGACAGAACCGCCGCTATCCAGTCGGCAAGATCGTCGTCACCGAATAAAATCATGTGAACGTCCATGGGAACGTCGGCATGGGGTCACCCTCTGGCGCTCTAATCCGCCGAGAAGTATATCACAAATCACCGCCGCCGTGCGCAGAAAACGCCGCGCGGGGGGATTGACAAATCATAGAAGGATGTGCTATCATACTGCCCATCTTCTTTGGGAGACCAACGACGTTGAACGGTAAATCGCAAATGATGCCATTGAGATGGCAGGAAACGGCATCGGAAACGACGCCGCGTATAACCACGCACAGAAGCCCCGTGGTGCCTTTAACGACATGAGCCGCGAGACGTAGACCGCGCCTCGCGGCCCGCGTTTTTCACACACTCAATCTTCAACAAGAAAAAGAAAGGAAGCAAGCATGGAAACAAAGACAATTCGCGCCGCGATAGCCGCCGCGCTTACAATCGCCGCAAGCGTGATGACCGCGAACGCTGACGGAGCGCGCCGTCCGATGGCACTCATGGTGATGTTCGACGGCCTGCGCGCCGACGGCATTGAATCGGGGTCGATGCCGAACGTCATGTCCCTGCGCAACGGCACATGGCATGCCGGCTACAACGGCGCATGGTCGGTGACGGCGCAGATCGCGCCCGGCTCCGATTCGGTGAGCGCGCCGAACCACATCTCCATCGCGACGGGCTACTCCCCCGCGACGCACCACGCCACGGCGAACGGCCAGACCGCAAGCGTTGACTACACGACGTATCCCACGTGGCTCAAGCGCGTGGTTGACGCAAGGAGCGGCGCGACCGCCGCGTTCGCCTATTCGTGGAGCGAGGATGCTGGCCTCGGTCCCGCCGCCGGCGTGACGTTCCTCGGTGGCACCGATGCGCAGAACGCGACCGACCTCGCCGCGCTTCTCGCTTCCGCCAACGCGCCCGACGCGACGATGTTCTTCATCAACGAACCTGACGCGGGAGGCCACGCGGGCAACTACTACCCGTACACGGCAGGCTACAGGAACTCGCTTGCCTTGTCAGACGGCTACCTCGGCCAGTGCCTCACGGCCATCACGAACCGCGCCACGTTTGCGGACGAAGACTGGCTCATCCTCGTCACGTCCGACCACGGCGGCTATCTGAAAACCCACGGTTCATCAGGCTCGGGGACGCATGGCATCACCGTGCCGATTGTCATCGCCGGACGTTCCGTCACCTCGGGTCGCATTCCCGGATGTCCTTATAACTTCGACGTGACGGCCTCGGCCCTTGCCCATTTCGGCGTGACCGTTGAGGGACTTGAGGCGACCCGGCGCGACACTTCGACTATTGTCGATGCAGAGCGTCCGCTTTCCGCCGGGCTTGCCGCGTACCTTCCGTTTGACGAGGACTACGACAACAAGATCAACGACGGCATAACATCGCAGACGAACGGTGCGCCCGCGCTCACGGCGGGCGGTCAGGTCGGCGGCTATTGCGACATCCCCTCCGGCAGCTACCTTCGGTTGCAGGGATCGCAGTCGTTGACTTACGAAGGCGACAACAAGAGTTATACGGTGATAGTCTGGGTGAAGATGAACCAGGTGGCGAGCGGCGACCCCGTGATATTGGCGAACAAGCCATGGTCGGGAGGGGGACCGGCCGTCGGTACGCTCCTTTGCGCGGGCAAGCTGCTTTACAACTATCGCGGCGTGACGCTCAATTCGGGTTCGGGAAACGAGCGTCTCGACATCGGCCCCTACCACGTAGAGGGCAATACGAAATGGACGTTCTACGCGATTTCCCGCCGGGATGACGGAACCCACATTATCTACCAAGGGCGCAGTGACGGGACGTTGAACTGGAATGCGCTGACGTTCGATGCGTTCGTGCTGAAGTCTGCCTATCCGTTCTGCATCGGACAGGACGGAACCGGGAATTATGGCTCGAAGTTCGTCGGCGGCGTTGACGATGTCGCGCTCTGGACGCGCGCGCTGCGACATGAGGACATCTGCCGCATCTACGAGAGTGGCCTCGACGGCATCGCACTTGGCGACCTCATTGCCGCCTCGCCTGCAACTGCAACGTGGACCGGTGCGGGAACGAACCCTGCCGACCTGAACGATCCTGCCAACTGGTCCTGTACCGATGCCGAAAGCAATCCAGTCGCCAACGCGGTTCCTTCGTGGACGACCGACGTCATCGTGAGCGGGGCAACGACGTTTGACCTCACGGGCGGCAAGTCCATCGCCTGCAAGTCCATTCTTTTCAACGACGTGACATTTTCTGCGGACAAGGACTGGCGTGGATTGGATGTCTCGAAAATAGTGAACGGCTCTCGCATCGACCTTCGTGGGAACAAGCTCACGCTCCTTGGTTTCTCTGGCGCGAACAATGCGGCGCAAGTCTGTACAATCACCGATTCGACAACCGACACCGACAATCCCGGCATCCTCGAGATTGAAACGGCATCAGGCGTCACCTTCGAGAACCAGGCGATTGCAATGTCCGAGAATCTTCGCCTTGTGAAGAGCGGTGCTGGAACGATGACTGTTGCGGTGCCAACACAGGCATACACAGGTGGAACGCTTATCTCTGCGGGCACGCTGAAGCTGGGTTCCGCCGGAACTTCCGACAGCGATACAAAGAGACCGCTCGGTTCTCCCGTTTCCCGCATTGAAGTCGCGCAGGGCGCGGTATTTGATGCGTTCGGCAATAATTTCAACACCTATCATCTTGTCCTTGCCGGCGGGAAACTGCACAACACGCCGAACTCGCAGACGTCCTCAAATACCGTCAAAATGCGAGACCTTACGCTCAAGGCGAATTCCGAAATCGTATTCTACAATCAGACCGGGAGCAGGTCGCACGACTATTTCATTGATGACAACGTCGTATGGGACCTTGGCGGATACACGCTCACCGTCACATATCAAGGCAAGGACCCTGACTTTGAATTCTACAGGCAGAACAACAGAGACAGAAAATATGCGGACGGACATCTTACACTCAAGAACGGAACTGTAAAGGCCGTTGGCTCCAAAGGTTGGTGGCACGACCACAACACGGACGGAACGGAAGGCGGCAGCTACGACATAACAACGCAGATACGCCATTACGGACAGTCAACCGTGAGCAACCTCACGTTCCGGACGACGGGCGGGTCGACCATCGTGGGCGGAAACACCGCAGCAATCTATTATGTTTACGGTACCTTTACGCCTATGACGTCGTATTTCCATAATGTTGAAATGTTGAATGGTTCGACGATAGATCTTTCAACGAAAACCGGTGTTTGGTCGGCAAAATGTACTTATTCAAGCTACAATTACCTGGTCACTTTTGCGACAGGCGCGTCCGTGACGGTGAACCTCACCGGACGTGAGACGGAAATGGAGTCGCTTGCGAATGGCGAGGTGGAAGGCAACGAGCGCGGCTACGTGATTACGTGGGCGACAAAGCCGACGAACGTGACGTTCCTGCCGAAGATGGCGAATGCGGAGAAGTACAAACTGACCGCTAACGACATTGGCCTGAGGATTCGCAAACCCAAGGGATTGGTGATTATCGTCAAGTAAGGATACAAGATGAGCAGATTGGGCATTGCAGCCGTTGTGGCGGCAGGTTTTGTTTCGTTTGCGGTGGCCGCCCCGGCGCCGAAGGCGTTTGTCGTGATGCTCGACGGATTCCGCGTGGACGCGGTGGAGAACGCCTGCGCGCCGAACATGCAGCGGCTTGAGCAAGAGGGTCGGGTACGCCGAGCAAAACTCGGCTGAACTAGCAGAATGAAAGGAGTCTGCACTGTAAAGAAGTCAGCATACAGTTAGGACGGTGAGGCGTG
>CADCCQ010000110.1 GCA_902799955.1 uncultured bacterium
TATTTCGGCGCGGCAAAGTCGTCGCTGGCGACGCATCGGGCGGAATGGGAAGCGGCGAAGAAGCGAGGGGGCAAGGAGATTGCATACGCCATCGGCGCGGCCTTGGACGGAAAGGCCCTTGGCGACATGGTGCCGCCGGATTTGACGGACTATGCGCCGGGAATCCTTGATTTCCTGTGGGGCTACTTCTTGGCGACTGGCGAAGCGGAAGCGCCGCGCCGCGTGATTCGACGTGGCGGAATGACGGTTCCCGACGAGCCGTGCGTGGTCGATCTGACTGCGCGTGCGGCGCAATGGTCGTCAGTCTCTCTTGCTAAGGAACATCCGGCGGTCGCGGCTGAACTCGAGGCGTTTGCGCTGAATGCGGACGAAAAGAGCGTGCGAACCTTCTTCGCCCCTGAACTGAACGAAGCTGAACGGGTGGTTCTTTCGCCGGCCGCGGTTGCGCGAATTGTCTCGTGCGGCGTTGCGGAGCGCAAAGCGCCGACGGAACGCGAGTTGCGGAACGTTGATGAGAAACAGAATAATGGGAAAAGGGAAAATTCTTAATCCTGTCAATCCTGTAAATCCTGTCTAAAACAAAACAAAGCTTAAGGGAAGGGAGAAAACATGAAAAAGATAATGACTGCCGTTCTCGGTGTGATGCTGCTGGGCGGGTGCAAGATGAAGGAGTTTTCTTCGTCGCCGTTCTACGAAGGAAACGAAGTGAAGTTCACTGGCGCGGTTGAGGATCGCGTGAACTTGTGGCCGCTCGCGTACTATCGCGAGCCCGTCGGGTCGCTTGCCTGGCCGCTTATCTCGTGGGGTGACGACCACCTCGCGCTGAGGCCGGTCTATTCACAGTACAAGCAGGACGGTAGCGGCGAATATGACGAGTTCAATTTCCTGTGGCCGATCTCGCAGTTCGACACGAAGCACAGGGACTATCGCGTGTTCCCGTTCTTCTGGGGGAAGAGCCACGGCAGTAGCCCGTATTTTACCCTCTTCCCGGCGCTGTGGTGGAACCGGGAGTTCTCGGGCGTATTTCCGTTTTTCTGGAGCGACAATGGCGATGGCTTCTGCGTGTTTCCGCTTGTATGGCATTCCGCGAACGGCTCTAACTCGCTCGACACCGTCTTTCCCCTCTACTACTATAGGTCGTTCAGCGGCGGGAGCAGCTTTTGGGCTCTTTGCGGTATGGCCGGGTGCAACAGCCGCGAGCGCGAGCTGGCGAAACACTACTTCCTGCCGTTCTACCTTTGGAACCGCGGCGAATTCTACTCGCTGCCATATTCGCGTTACCGCAGCGACGGCATCGTGAAGAGCCGAGTGCTATGCAGTCTCGCAGGCGTGGATTCGTCGGAGAAAGGCGAATACCGGGCGTCGTGGCTCTTCCCGCTCTACTACCACGACGACGACCTCGCCCTCACTCCGATCTTCGGCAGGAAGGGCGGATCGCATTGGGTGCTGCCGTTTTACTACAGGAGCGAGAAAAGTTTTGTAACCTCCCTCTTCGGCTGGTCCGGCGATGCCGACTGGGCCGTGCCGTTCTATTGGCGCGACAATAGGATTTTCGCCTCGCTTCCATATTGGCGGCACCTTGGGTCGGACGGCGAGATCGACGCCGCGTTCTCCCTGCCGCTCCTTTCCGGCTACGAGCGCGACCACAAGAGCGGCGATCGGCTTCTCTACCTTCTCATGGGTCTCGGCGGCCACGTCTGGAACGACGAGACCGGCGGCGCGAGCTGGGCGTTCCCGCTCTATTACAGCGACCGCGAAAGCTTCTACACTCTCCTCTACGGACACAACCCTCGCCGCACCTGGCTCTTCCCCGTCTACTTCGGCGGCGAGGATCGCACGTACATCACTCCGCTCTACGGACGCAACAGGAAGGACGGCAGCGACTGGCTCGTTCCCCTCTACTACCGCAACAAGGAGTCGTTCATCACTCCGTTCTATGGTAGGTCGGGTACGTGCAGCTGGATGCTTCCGCTATATCTGCGGGAGAAGGAGCGGTCGTTCTATTCCCTGCCGTATGGATGGAGCGGCGGCGGCTCGGCGAGCACGAACACATATTTCGCGGCCGGGCTCGCGGGCCTCAGGTCCGGCAGGAAGGAGGGCGGCTGGATGTTCCCGCTTTTCAACTACAAGCAGGACTCCGACTTCGACGAGAAGGAGTCCTGGCTCGACGAGGCGAAGCTGCCCGAGAGCGTAAAGGTGTGGACGGAGATCGAGACGAACAAGGTCTGGAATTCCACGAAGAAGACTTACGAAAGCGTCGTCGGACCGAAGCCGCATGCGACATACGTCTCTGCGTCCAATACGAAGACGCATCTGCTTGTCTTCGACAACGATAAGTCGCTCTTTGGCTGGGCGCCCTGCGGCGTCACGAACTGCTACGAACTGACGGCGAAGCACAAGCTCGGCAACAAGCTCGTCTTCAACCACGAGAGCAATCGGGAGGTCTGCTTTGACACGACGACACGCGAGAAGATCTCCGACAGCGAGGAGGGCGATACATCGCTCCTTATGTTCCTCTACAACGGAGAGCATCGCTCGGACACGGCGAAAGGCACGAGCTACACGAGCCATCGCGTTCTCTGGAAGCTCTGGGACTGGGAGGAGGAGAATGGGGATGTCGCGCTTGACGTCTTCCCTGGATTCACCTACGACTCGAAGAAGAGCGGCTATTCGAAAACCTCGTTCCTCTGGAGGCTCTTCCGCTACGAGAACGACCCCGAGAAGGGCAGGAAGGTCGACCTCCTCTTCATCCCCGTGTGGAGATGACAGCGGTGGGAAATGTTAACAAAGGAGTGAAATGACAATGGCTATAATGGCGGCGACGGTGTGGTTTATCCCTGGGTGGCTCCGCACTGCGGAACCGCACGAGGGAATTACGGAGTGCGTCTCAAACGCCTTTCCCGAGGCGAACGTCGAGTTCAAGGCGTGGGACGGCGACAACGTCGTATGGCCGCTCTCGGTCGACTCGGCGGACAAGGAGTCGTGGCGCTTCGCGTTCGAGATCGCGATGATGCCGCCCGAGGCGCGGACAAACCTGACGCTCGTCGGCCATTCCCTCGGTGGACGCATCACCGCTCGCGTCCTCGCGCGTCTCGCCGAGAACGGGCTCAAGGTGAAGCAGGCAATCTTGATGGGCGCGGCGATTCCGGCGAATGACCCCGATCTCGTGAAGATGGGTCTTGCGACGGAGCTTCCCGTCCTCGCCGTCTGCAACCCGAAAGACCATGTCCTTCGCTATGTCTACGCGACCGTCGGCGGAGAGGGTGCGGTCGCGTTCGGCGCAAACGGCACGCCGACTCCATGCACGAATGTCGTCGAGTGCGTGACGCCGTCGAACATCACGCGCGAGGCGAGTATCGATGGAATATGGGCGAAGAGCCAAACGCTCAAGGACATCGCCAACCACCACGAGAAGTTCTACTTGGAGTATGCGCGTCGCATCCTCGGCGGCGAGGAGCCGTCGGGGAAGGTCATGGTGCCGCAGGGCTTTCCGACCGTTGAAGGCCGAGTCATGGACTCGATGGTCTGGTGGGACGTCCTCGGCTCTTCGGGCGGCTGGAAGCTTGAGAAGAACAAGGTGACCGGACACTGCCGCATCATCGACCCGGACAAGCTGCGCACTGCCTGGGGCCGCGAGGCGGAGATGCGCGCCGCGTTCGAGAAGGTGAAACAACAATTGAAGTAGTACAAAAGGAGGTAAAATGATGGACGGAATAATACTTGCTGCGCTCGCTCTCTTGAGTGTGCCGGTTTTGCTTGTCGTCATACTCGTGAAGGTCTGTGGACTCGAAAATAAGGTCACAGACCTCGCGTTAAAACTTACTGTGATTGATTTCACACAGAGGCACAGAGACACAGAGAGTGTTGCATCGCGCCGAGGCGCCGAGGCGCAGAGGGGATTAGAACTGGGGGCCAAGCCCCCAGCCCCCCAGACGGACCTCTGTGCCTCCGTGCCTCTGTGTGAAAAATCTTCTGCGTCGGCAGATCTCACACAGAGCCACAGAGACACAGAGAATATTGTCTCGCGTAAAGATGCTGATGCGCAGCGGAGTTTAGAACTGGGGGCCAAGCCCCCAGCCCCCCAAACCGACCTCTGTGCCTCCGTGCCTCTGTGTGAAACACCCAAAACACCCTACGAACCGACGGCGATCGACCTCTTCTGGATGCGCGTAGAGGACTGGCTTGCCGTGCGCGGCGACTTCGCGCCGAAGGGGATGACGCACGAGTTCGCCTTTGCGACACGCTGGCTTATCCGCATCGGCGTGGCGCTGATCGTCGGCGCGCTCATCTATTTCGTGAAACTGTCGATCGACCGTGGATGGATGGGCCCGACTGGACGCGTCGCCGCGACGCTCTTCTGGGGCATGGTCGGCTGCGTCGGTGGCTCGTGGCTCGTGAAGAAAGAGAAGTATTCACTTATCGGGCACGCCATCTTCGGGCTTGGCCACCGCTTCTTCGACCCGCCCGTGATCGCCTCGCCCGTCTTCGCGTTCGCCGCGCTTGCCGCCGTTACACTCTGCGCAGGGGTAATGGCCGTCTACCTCCGCTCGCCCTACATCGCGGTGATGGGGCTCGTCGGCGGATATCTCGTCCCAGTCATCGCCGGACGCGACAGCGGCTTCCCGCTCTGGCTCGACGCCTACCTCCTCGTCCTCAACCTCGGTGCGTTCTACGTCGCGCGCAAGCGCCTGTGGTCGGCTCTCGACTTCCTCGCGTCCATGCTGGCTGTCCTGATGTGCTTTGTCTGGAGCGCATCCCATCCGAATTCCGGCGGACAGTCTGCGGTGCTCGTAAACCTCGCGTTCCTCTCGGCAGTCCACGCGCTCTACATGACGGGCGTCATCGTCGGGTCGAAGACGCGCGGCAAGGTCGGCAACGCAGT
>CADCCQ010000111.1 GCA_902799955.1 uncultured bacterium
CTCCAACTCAATTCTCCAACTCCAACTCTCCAGCTGCAGCTCTCGGAGGACGGGTGCGGTGCATTATTTCTCTGCACGGTGGTGGAGCCAATGTGCCTGACGAAGAGGCGAAAAGTTTAAAGGCACCGACACGTGGGAGGCTCCCGTGGGGGAAGGCGATAGACATCCTCATGGGCTGGACACGCCGCGTCCCCGAGGATTTTGACGGCATCGTCTGCGTTGGCGAGGATGAAGCCGAAAAGTACCGCGGCAGGCACAAGCATGTGATGTATCTGCCCAATGGGGTGGATACGCGTCTTTTCAAGGATCGCGAAACGTTAGACAGGAGACGCGATGCGGCCACTCGTCCCGCGTCGGGCGGCTCGCCTCAAGAAACGTCCCTTCGCGTCCTCTGCGTTGCACGCATTGACCGACAGAAGAACCAGATGATGCTCGTCGAGTGGCTGGCGCGCAATCCCGGCGCGACGGTCCGTCTCGTGGGGCCGGTCACGCAGCCAGACTACCGCGCGGAGCTCGAGGCGCGTGCGGCGCAGCTCGGCGTATCAGAAAGGGTTTCGTTTGCGGGCGCATTGAAGCCGGCGAGCGCGGAGCTCCTGAGGGAGTACGCGAGCGCAGATGTTTTCGTCCTGCCGAGCAGACACGAGCCGTTCGGAATCGTCGTTCTTGAAGCGTGGGCTGCCGGGCTTCCCGTAGTGGCAAGCGATGTGGGGGGGCTTGGAAAGCTTTGCGCCGCTCATCCCGATGCGGCAATCACGTTCGCTCCGGGCAACCTCGATGCGCTTGACGAGGCTCTCCGGCGAGTCGGAGGCGATGCTGCGTTGCGCGAACGTCTTTCCGCAGCAGGACACTCTGCTGCGGTTGAATACGACTGGAGAACTCTTGCTGCCCGCCTAGTTGATTTTTACGCCGAAATATGATTAAATATACGGCCGTCAATTACAAGGGAGGAAATGCAGGAAGAGCAGCTTACAGACGAAGAGCGCGCACGACTGCGTAGTCTTATAACGTTTCAGAAGGTGGTGCTGGGCATAGCCCTGCGCTGGTGGTTTCTTTTTGTTGTAGCTTTTCTTGCATTTCTTGCCATTTCTTCATCATTTCTGTGGGTGCGTGGGTCGAAGAGCGTGAAGCGCTTCGAGGCCAATACGCGTCTTATGTACTCGCCCAAGAAGGTGTCCCGTGTCGAGACGATAGGCGACAAGCAGTTGATGACGATCCTTGAGCGCGCGTCCCTCAAGCGCAGAGTTCAGGAGCATGTCGAGATGGAGCCAATGGAGCGCATGTGCCTCACTGTCGACATGAAGATCGAGCAGAGTCGGCGTCAGAGCAACCTGTTTACGCTTACGGCGGCCTCCAAGACGCGAAAGGGCGCATACGCCAAGGTGAACGCATACGCAGACATTCTCATCGACGAATACGTGGCGTACCGCTCTAAGGATCTTGAGACCTGGCGTAAGTCGTTAGAGATCCGCCGCAAGGAGCAGATGGATAAGATCGCGGACATAGACGCGGAGGAGGCGGCATTCAAGACGACTACCGGGGCATTGTCGCCGAAGGAGTCTCTTCTTGCCCTGAACATGCTTGTCTCCGACCAGAGGAAGAACGACTCCGCGCTTGGCGTGGACATCGCCAACGAGGAACTGAAAAAGCGCAAGAACGAGGAGATCGTTGGCAAGAACGGGGCGGCGGTGGCCGCCAACGCGCAGGCGATACGAAAGCGGGCAGACGCGATATCGGCGATCGACAGCGAGCTTGCGCAGCTGCGAGAGAAGTACACGGAGCTGAATCCCAAGGTCGCAGGTAGAGTGCAGGACCGCAACGAGAAGGTTGCGGAGCTCGAGGAGTTTCTGAAGTCAAAGGGCGTCGAGGGGCTCGACATAGAAAAGATAGACAAGATAGAGAAGGCCGCCGGTGAGCTTGCGGACTGCGCGACACGGCTTGAGGCGATCCATCAGAAGCGAGCCGCGCTCGGGCAAGAGATAGCCGACAACGAGAAGCGCGCGGCGGAGCTTGCGAAGATCGTGATGGACTACGAGCGCATAGAGGTGCGCCGCGCGGACCTGACCGCCGCGGTGAGGGATATCGACGACCAGCTCAGCGGCATATCCTACGCGATCGGTTCGCTCAGGAACGATCTTAGGCAGATAGAGAGGTCCGACGGAGCGGGCGACAACGGTCCGCTTGGGATGAAGAAGGTCGTGATCGCCGTAGGCGGCGCGTTTGTGTTTGCCGGGGGGATGCTCTTTTTGATAGTGGTCGCGGAACTTCTGTTCGGCAAGGTCCGCGACGGACGCGAAATCGCGGTCTATGACGGAATATCGTTCCTCGGGTCGCTGCCGAAGTCCGGTGTCATGCCGGAGGATGAGGCGCGCGAGGCGATGGGCGTCGTTGCGCTGAAGACGCTGCTTGCGGCGAAGGACGCCAAGACCATATTCGCGTGCAGACTTCCGTGGGCGGAGCCGAACGCGGCGTTTGCAGAGGTCATGGACTTCACGGCCACAATGTCCGGCGCGAGCAGCTTCCTCCTCGACATAGTCTCGCACACGGACTTCACGCCGCCGGAGGGCGCGGAGGAGATGATCGGCGTGGTGCGGAGCGGCCAGCGCGGATGGTTCCCGGCGGCGAACAGGTTCGCCCTCGCGCCCACTGAGCTTCAGATGCTCAAGGCCGACATAGCCACTCTCGGTGAATCGTTCGACAACATATTCATCCGCATTGAAGATGTCGTGCGCGTAGGCGGGACGTTCTTCGACCAGCTTCTCGAGATGTCGGACGCGGTGCTGCTTGTGGTCGGTTCCGGCAGAACCCCAAGAAGTTCGTTCGCGTTCGCACGCCGTCACCTGAAGCAGTCTGGGAAGCTCGTGATGGCGATAGCCGTGGATTCGAGCGCCAAGATGGCCCGAAAGGACATGGAGGTTCTGTCATGAGGATTTCCGCAATAGGCTGTCTTGCAGCTGCCGCGCTTTTGGGATGCTATACCGACAGGATGACGGCCAACTACGACGACGTGTTCGAGGTCACCAACACGGACGACGACAGTGCAATCCTTGACGAGAGCGGACGCACGGCGGAGGACGAGGCGAGAATCAAGAAGCGCCTTATGGAACTTGAGATGGAGGAGGAGCCTGCCTATCACATGAACGCCGGCGACCAGGTCGAGATACGCGTCTACGACCATCCCGACCTCGGCATAACTACGCGCATAGGTCCGGACGGAATGGTGGGAATGGCTTTCATGGGACAAGTCAAGCTTAGCGGGCAGACGATTGCACAGGGTGCGGAGTCCATACGCGAGGGACTCGCCCCGTATGTAAAGAACCCCGTTGTCAGCATAACCGTACTTGACGTTCAGAGCGAGACCGCGACGATTGCTGGCGCGTGCGCGAAGCCTGGGGTGTACAGTATCTCGAACGCCACGAGGCTTGCAGACCTATATGCCATGGCCGGTTCGAGCGACGAACGCCTCTTTAACGGGGTGGACGTTGACGTCGCCGACCTCGAGCATTCGATCTTTGTCAGAAAGGGCGAGTTGTTGCCGGTGGACTTCATCAAGGCGATCAGCAATGGAGATGTGCTGCACAACATCCGTGTCCGAAAGGGCGACTATGTGTTCATTGCCCAGCGAATGGAGTCGTCTGTCATTATCTGCGGCGAGGTAAAGAATCCGCACAAGCGCCTCTTTGAAGCTGGCATGGGGCTTATAGAGTTCCTTACGGCGGCAGGGTGGATGAAAGATACCCACTGGAGCCATGTCATCATCATCCGCGACGGCCTTTCCCATCCGAAGCTCTACAAGGTCGATGTTGACGGCATACTCGCAGGAAAGTGCCGCAACGTTCCGCTCAAGGCCGGAGACATCGTCTACGTTCCCAAGGACGACCTGTCTGAGTACAATGTTTTCGTCAACAAGCTTATGCCCACTGCCCAGCTGTTCAACCTCATCGCAGGGCGCGCCAATACCTTCGGCATGGATCGCAGCAACAAAGACTGACGTAATGAAGTACGCCGTCTTCTTTCTTGCGCTTCTCGCAATGCCGCCGCTCGGGGTGGCGCTTTCATTCAACAGGCGATGGATGAAGTACGCGGTCTGGGCCATGATCGGAGCGCTGGCGGTCTATCAGAACACGGCCATAAACTTCTTCTCCTACGAGGACTATCGTGGCTCGTCGCGGGGAATGGAGGTCAGCATCGTCTATCTCCTTGCGTTTGCGCTGCTCGTCGCCGCCGCGTTCAAACGCCGCCTTCCCAACCTTATTCCGTCCTTTGGTGCGTTTCTCTACATTGTCTATTTTCTTCTGTGCCTTCCATCGTATGCGACAGCGGAGAACACCCTTTTCTGCTGGATGGAGACGTGGAAGATGATCATGATCTACCTCGT
>CADCCQ010000112.1 GCA_902799955.1 uncultured bacterium
CCGCTGCGCTTGAGCAGACCTTGTCGGGGAAGGAAGGGAGTGAGTCATGAACGACGGCGCCATCAAGTCTTCCATGCGGCATCTTTCGATGCTGGGCGCTTGGGCGCTCGCCTTCGGCTGCGCCGTGGGTTCCGACGCCTTCGTCATGCCATGGAACGATTTCCTGCCAAAGGCCGGGCCTCTCGGCACGGTGATCGGCATATTCATCGGCGGGCTTGTGATGGCCGTTGTCGCGTGGAACTTCCATTACATGATCAACCGCCAGCCGGGACCGGGCGGGTCGTATGCATACGCGGCGAAGGCGTTTGGCAACGACCATGGATATCTGTGTGGCGTCTTTCTTGGCTTTGCCTACTTTGCGATCATCTGTCTTGACGTGACGGCGCTGGTGGTCGTGGCGCGCTACATGCTGGGTGACGTCTTCAGTTTCGGGTTCCGCTACACGATTGCGAAAAGCGACATCTACCTTGGCGACATCCTCCTTTCCGTGTTCGCCATTGCCGTCGCCGCCGCCATCTGCTGCCGCCGTCGCCTTTCGGGCATCGTGCAGACTGCGATGGCGGTCGTTTTTGCCGCCGGGATTCTCGTGTGCTTTGCGTCGACGACGCTGAACCATAGCGGCGGACTTGGGGCGATGTGTCCGATTTTCGCCCCCGATCGCGGACATGGGCTTTTCCAGGTCCTGAGCATCCTTGCCATCGCGCCGTGGCTCTTCGTGGGTTTCGAGTCCATATCGAATTCATCCTCGGAATTCCTTTTCCCCGTCAGCAAGTCCTTCAAGGTCATGCTCGCGGCGATCGTCACGGCGGTGATCGCCTACGCGCTCCTGACCATCATCCCGGTGCTTTCGTTCGGCGATGCCTCCTCTGCCAGCTGGGTCGACACCGTGGCCGATTTGGCCAATTCATCGAGAGTGCCGGATTACCACGCATTTGACGTGGCCCGCGGGTTTCTTGGAAGGGCAGGCGGGGTCATCATCGGCATGACGCTGGTCGGCGCCATCTTCACGAACCTCGTCGGCAACACGGTCGCGGTGAGCCGCCTGGCGGCGGCGATGGCGGACGACGGTGCGTTGCCGTCGTTTCTTGGAGGAAAAAACGCAGACGGCGCTCCACGCAACGCCGTTCTCTCCGTCGCGGTGCTGGTCGCCTTCGTGGTGCCGCTGGGGCGGGCGGTCATCGGCGTCGTCGTGGACATCTCGATCCTTGGCGCTGCGGTGGCCTACGCCTATACCTCGGCCGCGGCATTCAAGGCCGCGCGCAAGGAAGGCAAGAAGGGCACGCAGGCGACGGGTCTCCTCGGACTTGCGATTTCAATCGTGGTCATCTTCCTCTTGGTCATGCCGTTCATGACGTTCGACACCACCATGATTGCCACGGAGTCCTACCTCGTCCTGATCATCTGGTGCATTGCCGCACTTGCCACCTTCATCACCGTCTTCCACCGCGACAGCACGCATCGCTTCGGCAGATCTTCTGTCGCATGGATTTCCCTGTTCATCATCATCATGACCCTGTCGGTGATGTGGATACGCCAGACGACTCGCGAGACGACGGAAAAGGCGTTCGAGACCATCATCAACCGACACGTCGCGAACTGCACGCCCGTCCTGTCGGACAAGGACGGCTGCGGTCGGGAAGACGGCGAATGGCGCGTCATCCTGCGGAAGAACCTGTCCAATGTGGGGAGTTCGATCTTCCGCAGCAACCTTGTCCAGACCGGGCTCAACCTCATTGCCCTTGCCCTCATGTTCGGCCTATACGCGATTCTCCGTCGCCGTGAACGCGACATGGAGCAGGAGAAGGCCACGGCCAAGAGCTACTTCTTCTCCACCGTCAGCCATGACATCCGCACGCCGCTCAACGCCATCATCGGCTACTCGACGATGCTTGAGTCTGGCTTCAAGACCGAGGCCGAGCGCAAGGAGGCGATCGACTCAATCCTCATGAGCAGCAAGACCCTGCTGGGACTCGTCAACGACGTGCTGGACCTCTCGAAGCTGGAAGGCGGCAAGATGGAGATACTCCCGGAGCCTACGGACTGTGCCCGCCTCGTCCACGTTGTGCTGGAGGCGTTCCGCGCCTCCAGCGGCAGGTCGGGCCTCGAGCTGAGGTGTCGCGCCGAGGAGATGCCTCTTCTGATGCTCGACCCGCAGCGTCTGCGGCAGATCATGTTCAACCTCGTCGGCAATGCCGTCAAGTTCACGGAGAAGGGACATGTGGAGATCCGTGCCAAGTTCGAACGGCGGACGAACGCGGACACGGGCGTGCTGCGGCTGGAGGTTGAGGATACCGGCTGCGGCATCGGCGAGAAGGACCTGGAACGCATCGGCTCGGCATACGTCCAGGTCGGTTCCAAGGTCTCCCGCAACGGCGGCACGGGGCTCGGCCTCGCCATCTGCAAGCAGCTTGCGGCGGCCATGGGCGGCAGGCTGGAGGTCGAATCCACCCTCGGCGCGGGTTCAACCTTTTCTGTCATCATACCGAACGTGAAGGTTGCGGAGTCGGCGGTGGCCGTGCAGGAGCGCGTCAATCCGCCCGCGGCCGCGCAGCAGCGCGTTCCCCCCGTGAAAATGCCGCACAGGATCCTTCTTGTGGACGACTCGAGGATGAACCTCATGGTCCTCAGGGCACTTTTGAAGAACATGGGCGATTTCGAGGTCGCGACGGCGCCGGACGGCAACGAGGCGCTGAAGTTGCTCACGAGTCCCGACGCGCCGCAGTTCGACCTTGTCCTCACCGACATATGGATGCCGAACCTCGACGGTGAGGGGCTTATGAGGGCCATCCGGAGTAATCCGGCACTGGCCGCGCTGCCTGTCCTGGCGGTGACGGCTGACGTTGAGGTTCGCGACAAGTCGTATGAAAAGGGCTTCGACGGAATCCTTCTCAAGCCCATTACGCCCGCGACGCTTGAAAAGGCGCTTCTGGAGATAGGCGGAAGGTAAAAGGTGAAGGTGGTTGGGTCGAAGGATCAAGGCTTATTGACTCAGATACAGCAGGCGATGTGGCCTTTTCGGGTGGGCGTAGAAACATGCGCATATCCCCCGAGGCAAAGCCGAGCCGCGTGGCGGAGATTGTTCACCTCGTCTAATCTCCTACAGTTTTGTAGGAATCCTGTAGGGGATTTGTAGGAATTATTTTTTATACTTGTCTGTTTAGACTTTTTCAAATGGCAATTGCGCATCGATAGTCGATGCGCTTATTTTTATGCCTTTTTAAGACCTTCTGGCTTGGTGCCAGAGGGTCTTTTTTGTTTGCCGGTTGACCAACGCGGCAGATACAGGAATTTCCCGCGGCGAGGTCGTCGCGGGACTAACACAAACAACAAAAACAAGGAGAAAAAAGATGACGAGAGTTGTCAACAGCCCATGCGCCGCCTCGCGCGCGCGCGTGGTATGTCATACGGAACATACGCATACGGGTATTATTAATAATACCAGTCTCTCAGACCACGCGCACGTGCGCGCGAGGGCGATTCCTGAAGAATTCGTCGCCGCATGGCGCGAGAGGATTTTCGCGAACGGGCTGGAAGACCCGGTGAAGGTCGCCGTCGAAGAGGCGGTCAGGGACTTCGGCAGCGCAAAGGACTTCACGCTCTGGGCGTGGTACGCAAACCGCATTGGCGTGAACAACTTCCTCGAACTATATTTCGAGCAGAAGTCCATCATGCGTGAGTGCCGTCTGCGCAACCCCGCCGCCGCATTCCACGCCCGCCTCAAGCGCTTCTACGCCGCTTACTTCGGCGCGAAGGGAGGTGCGCGATGAAGGACCGCATGACGCTCGGAAGGGCAGGGGACGTGCGCGACCTCACGGCTGACATCGCCGCTGACCCGTATGCGACGGAGCGCGTCTTCGCCGCGCTTGATTGGGAGCGGGAAGAGAAGGGCCGCAAAGGGCTGATCAACAATGCCATCCGTCGGTTGGCGAAGAAAGACCGCCCATTTGCCCGAAGCGTCCTCAGAGGGAAGCGATGGGAAGAAATGGGCATTTCGAAGCAGGCGTTTTATTGCAAATTGAAAAAAGTTTGCGATTTGCTTGAAATGCCTGTAAACAGAGGTCGAAAACGACTTCTCGACATTGGCGGCGAGAGTGTTTCCGGTTGACTCCACCACCGTTTTGCCGACGATTATTGAGGGGACATGTGGCGGCGAGCGCCAAGGGGAACCGAGTTGGCCGCACGTCCCAAGCCCTTCGGGGCTTCGATCTTTGACAACTGAACTAAAACGGCCTTGCGCGGGAATGCCGCGTCCGCGCAAGTGTACAAAGCGCGGCTTCTACTTCTGGGGCGCGAGCGCGGGAGAGGTTCCCGCCCGATGCCC
>CADCCQ010000113.1 GCA_902799955.1 uncultured bacterium
GATTCGTTCGTATTGAGTTCGACAATTCCGCCGTTCGGTGCAGCCGCCTCCGCCGCCGCGAAGGAATCTGCGCCCGTCCAGTCCACGCCGTCCGCCGAATAGCGTGCGGCGCGGTTCTCGGGGGCGATGTAGATCGAAACCGTGAAGCGGTTGGTGGCGCAAAGGCCGGTGTAGTCAGTCGTCGCGGCCACGGTCCACACCGCCGCGTAGTCTCCTGCAACTGTCGGTAGGGTCGAGCCATCCCACGCGGCGTCGTTGAGCGTCGCTGCAACAACGCCGAACTTTGCGACTGGCGTCGTCACCGTCGCCGGCGTGTCATGCTCGTTCATCCACCATGTCTTCGAGAGCGCAGGAGCAGTCGTCCATTCATTCTCCGCCTGCGCGATCGACCACTCGACGTTCTTCGGGGCGGTCGTGTGATCTGGCCATTCTGTCGTGTCCGGGTCAGTCAGCGTCGCAACGGCCACATGCTGGCCAGCGGACGTCGCCGTGTTCCCGGTCAGCGTGTAGCCCACGCCGGCGACGACGCCCGTCTGCACCGTTCCGTCATAGACTAGCCCTGAAATGACTTGCGGGTCAAGCACGATGTCCTTCTCGCCATCCGGGACGCGATGGTAGCGGATGATCACGATGCCGCTGCCGCCTGCCGCGCCATACTTTGGCACATTGCCTGTTCCTCCGCCGCCGGCACCGCCACCGCCCGCGCCCAATCCGTCTTCACCAGGCGTGGACGTCCTCGTATTGGCGGCTAAATAGCCGCCAGTTCCACCGCCGCCAGTTCCGCCTGCGGCTTGTGTGCTCTTACCCGAAGTAGTACCTCCGCCACCGCCACCGGCAAATGTTACCGAATAGGTCAGAATGTCGCTTGCCAACCCGGCGCCGCCTGCACCACCGCCGCCGCTAGAGCCGTTGCCACCATTGCCGCCTGCACCACCGCCACCACCGGCGTATGTGGAATAGTTGCCGCCCTTGTTTCCTTGCCCTGCCGTGCCGCTTGCACCGTTGGTTGAGTTCTGCGAGGCACCGCCTCCGCTACCGCCGGACTTGGCGGATCTGCCGCCGTATGCGCCACCGCCACCGCCGCCCTTTGCCGTCTCGACAACGGGGTCAGAGCTAAGCAACATGGACGAGTCGCCGCCGCTGTTTCCCGCGGAGGCCGTGCCATTAATGAAAGCACCGCCAGCACCGACGGTAATTGTGTATGCCGCGTTTGCGGCAAGTTCGAGGCCGTTCGTCTCAACCATGCCGCCCGCGCCGCCACCGCCACCTACATCGCTGCCACCCGAACCGCCGCCGCCGACCATAAGCACGCGGACGGACATCGCCTCAACTGGCGTGAACGTCGCGCTTGCGGCCGTGTTCGTGAAAATGTGGATGAAGTCGTTGCCGATTCTCAAGATGACATCGCCGCCGGACGCATAGTCGGACGCTGCGATTTTGTTTACATTTGCCGCGAGGCCGTCGAGGAACGGCGAGGCATCAGACCTAACGGCTGCAAGCGTCGCCGCAAGGCCCACGAACCCACATGCGAGTTTTCTAACCCCGTTCATACTGCTTCTCCTGTTTGAGTGTGCAAATGAAGGGGCAAGAAAACTATTAATTTTACCCCCCCCCCCATGGAAAACCTGTTATTTCGCGAAGTTATCATAGCTTGCTCCTTTTGCGAGTTTGGGAATATTCTACCACAATCCGCCAAAAATGCATACCCCCCTAAATTAGGGGGGGGGGGGTGCGGAGATCGTGAAAAGAAGGCTCCTAACGCAGCACCAGAACCATGCCGCGCTGGGGCCTGAAGCCCCAGAAACGGAAGAAGCCATTGCCGGCATCGGCCGCCACAGGGCAGTTTGTTTGTGGCGCCTTATCCTTCTTTGCCCTTCGGAGGGTTGATGTGGTCAGGAGGGTTCTTTATCCATTCAGGGTGGGAAGCGCAGCCTTCGGCCTCCTTCGGTATCTTCGTGCGGAATTCGTTGACGTAGAGGCCGCAGCCCTTCATCACGAGCGGATGGATGCCAAGCTTCTTCATGACGACCTTGTTCTTTGGCGTGAAGTCGCCTTGCGCGGGCGCGACGAAGCCGATGTCCTCGGATATCACAGAATGGGCGTCGAGCCCCCATTTGCTCCTCCAGGTGTCCTTCCAGTCGACGCCGTCGCGGAAACGCGGATACTTCGCGTCCCTGCCGGGGCATATCCAGTTGTAGTCGAACGTGCTGCGCGTGCAGTCCGCGCCCTGAACGAGCACGTAGATCTGGTTCGGGCAGTTCGGATAGTACCAGATGTTGTGGACGAGCCGATTCGAGTAGGCAACACCCTCGCGGAAGTCGTCTGGCCCCTCGGACTTCTTAGACGACAGGTTCATAGCGTACGACCACGGGCCGAGCTCGGGCCGCCCAATGCAGTAGAGAACGTTGTTCGAGACGACCTGCGTGTTGTTGCCGTCGATCTTGAACGCCATGCCGCTCACGCGCTCGATCACGTTGTCGTAGACATAGCCGTGGTTCGGCCCGGAGTCGAAGTAGAGCCCGTGGCTGTTGTTGTAGAACGCAAGCGGACCGTATCCCGCGCACTTGGCGAAGCCGATTCCGTCCGAAATCCAGTTGCGCGCCGTCACGGTCTCGACGCCGCCGTTGCCGTTGCACGTATAGAACGCGCCGCCGTCCTCGGACTCGAGCATGTAGTGGTGGACGCGATTGTCCGTAAGCTCGTGGTGGTTGCCGGTGTGGAACACGGCCCATCCGGGCAGGTCGTGGAAGAGGTTGTGGCGGATGCGGTAGCCGTATCCCTCCATGAACACGGCCGGCGAGACATGGTCAAGCTTGCCAACGTGGTGGATGTAGCAGTTCTCTACCGTATTTGGCTGGGTCACGCCGCCGCCCGTGATGTGTATTACCCCACGGCCAAGCTCGAACAAGTCGCTGTCCCTCAGCTCGTTGTCGTGCCCCCACGAGAACTCGATCGCCCGCTCGCACATGTCATGTATGCTGCAGCCGCGTATCGATATGAAGGAGCATTGCGTCGTGTCGACCGCCTTGCGCCCGGCGCAAAGCTCAAGGTTCTCTATCGAGACATGATGCGCGTTCTCAAGGCAAAATATCGAGTTGACCGATGGAACAGTTACAAGGCACTTGTTGGGATCCTTTCCCTTCGGCGGGATGAAGTACACCTTCTTCTCCTTCAGGTCATGGAACCACTCGCCGAAGTCGTCCAGCTCCTCGCGGAAGCCGCTGAGGATGTATGTGTCGCCCGGACGCGGCACGTCGCAGAGATTTCCGGAAAACTTGAGCATCCTGTTTTCGCGGTCGATATCTGCGATGCGGATGTAGGACGAGCCGTAGCGCTGACGCGGGAAGATCACGATCCGCCCTTCGCTCGGAACGGCCCAGTTGTGCCAGTCCTTCTTCCCGACGCGCATCTCCGTGCGGCCACCGGCCGGCTCGGGCTTAGGGAATTGGTACATGCTGACCCAGCGTCCCGGCACGTAGGCCCACCCTCCCGAATACGGCATCTTCGGATTGAAGTTCGGATAGCGGGCGAGCGTCATCATCGCCCCGTCCAGGAAAAGCGCGTCAAGCTGGTCTACAGGATCCAATGCCGACACGTCCGCGACCCAGACGTCAGAGCGGCCGTTCATCTTCTTCCCGACGCGCTTCCAGTTCTTCACGGGCACGCTGCCGAATATCTTCGGCCGCATACCCTTCGCGCCCCTGATGGTCAGCTTGCCCGCGCCAGTCGGCTGAAGCTCGCGGTCTATGTAGATCGGCTTCAGCAGCGCGAAGCCCTTCACGCCGATTTCAAGCACGATGTCGGCCTTCTGGTCGCGGGCACGCTCCGCCGCGACCTGGTCGAGCGCGGCCGTGAACGGCACGCCGTTCGTCGCCTGTATCAGTACAGCTGCAAAAAGCGACAGCATGGCAAAGCGTCAACGCGCTTTCATGGACGCATTACCTCGCGCCGAAGCGGAATTTCGAAGTTCATTTTCTCCTTCGCCTTCTTGCCGTACTTCGTTATTCCGAAGTCCACAACCTTAAATGATGGCTTGGCCATTTCACCCTCCTTTGGTTAATTCGGTTATGCGCGTCACCGGCACTATGTGCATCGAGCCGAACGGCACGCCTGTCATCGGCATCATTCCGCCGTATTCGCTGCCAGTGCCCTCGGTGCCTACCATCGGGTCCACGAACGACGCCCAATCCCGTGCGTCGGCAAATGCCGCGGCGAACAGGCCGAGCGCCGCCAAAAGTGCAGAC
>CADCCQ010000114.1:0-4149 GCA_902799955.1 uncultured bacterium
CGGGCCGTCTACCTCCGCCGAGTCCGGGCCAAGCTCTTGGCCGCGCGGCAACGCGACGTGCTGGCGGCGGAACGCGCGCGGATCGCCCATGACATCCATGACGATGTCGGCGCACGGCTGACGCGCGTCTCCTACATCACGGAAATGGCCACCGAGAAAGATCCAAGCATAGGCGAGGTGGCCGACGAGGTCCGCGACGTCATACGCGCGCTCGACGAGGTGGTGTGGGCCGTCGAGCCGCGCAACGACACGCTGTCGGCGTTCGCCGACTACCTCTACACCTACGCCGAGCGGTATCTCAACACGATGCACGTTCGCCTGCGGGCGTCGATCCCGTCGGAACTCCCTGCGGCCTCCGTTACCAGCAGGACGCGGCATGCCGTCTTCATGTGCGTCAAGGAGGCGCTCAACAACATCGTCAAGCATGCCGCCGCCACGACGGCGTTCGTGTCGCTGTCCATCCACGGCAACGAGGTGCGCGTGACGGCGGGCGATGACGGCAAGGGCTTCGCGGGACCGCGCGAGGGCGGCAACGGCCTCGCGAACATGCGGGAGCGCATGGCGGACATCGGCGGAACGTTCGCCGTTGGGCCGCGCGAAGGCGGCGGATGCGAAGTGGTGCTTTCGTTCAAATTGAATGGCAAGCCATGAAAGAAAAGAAATCCATCATCAAGGTCGCGCTCGTCGAGGACAACGCCGGCATCCGCAAGTCGCTCGAACGGCTCTTCGCGGAGAAGGACGACATCGAGATGACGCGCATGTTCGGAGACGGCGAGTCCGCGCTCGCGGAACTTGCCGCGCTCGCGCCGGACGTCGTGCTGGTGGACATCAACCTCCCCGGCAAATCCGGTATTGACGTCATCCGCGAGGCGAAGGCGGCGTTGCCGCAGGTGCAGTTCCTGGTGCTGACGGTCTACGACGACCCGGCACGCATCTTCCAGGCGCTGGCGGCTGGCGCGAACGGCTACCTGCTCAAGCGCGCCACGCCGACCGAGCTGCTGGCGGCCATCCGCGATCTTTACAACGGCGGCTCGCCCATGAGCGGCTCCGTGGCGCGAAAGGTGGTGCAGTCGTTCCACCAGATGGGGACGGCTCCGAACGAGACGGAGAACCTTTCGCCGCGCGAGAACGAGATCCTGCAGCTGCTGGCCGACGGCTACCTCTACAAGGAAATAGCGGAAAAGCTGTCCATCGGCATCGAGACGGTGCGCACCTACATCCGCCGCATCTACGACAAGCTGCACGTCCGCACCCGGACCGAGGCCGTCGTCAAGCACCTCACTCGCCGTTGAAAGGAGCTTGCAATTCAGCTGACGAGGCAGAGAAAGGTAGAGATCCATGCGCATCGTGCAACGTACAAGGATTGCCATCGTCCTGATCGGAATCGCATACGGCATCCATGCCGCAGAATTCCAGTTCAACGTGCAACCGGGCGGACGATATCTGGCGGTTCCTGTGGAAAGTGGTGCCCCAAAGATACTGCTGGAGATATTCGAGAACGGAAGGCGCTTGACGTACGATGCCGTCGAATGGGCCCGCCGCGATCCTACGTGGGTCGGTTCTCTTGACCTCGGCGAAGTCAAGGGCCGAACGCTAAGGTTTCGCTTCTCGGGGACGGAACTGCCGTCCATCTCCGCACGCGACTTGGTGTTTGCCGATAGACGTTTTCCTGGCGCTAAAGAGCAATATGCCGAATCGTGGCGTCCGCAGATACACTTCACGCCGCCGACTGGCCGGTTAAACGATCCGAACGGGCTCTCCTATTTCAAAGGCGAGTGGCACATGTTCTACCAGCATAGTCCGTTTACGCTCGGAAGAGGCCCAAAGCATTGGGGCCATGCCGTTTCGCAAGATCTGGTCCATTGGCAGGATTTAGGGGATGCGCTTGCGCCAGACGATTCCGGGAGGATGTTCTCCGGCAGCGCCGTAACGGATTTCGCGGACACGGCTGGCTTTGGCAAGAACGCGCATGTGCTGATCTACACGTGCGCAGGGGATACGTTCGATTTGTTCACCCAGCGTATTGCCTGGTCGCATGACGGACGAACCTATACCAAGTGGCCAAAGGCCGTCATAGAGAACCGGCCGGACGCCAATCGCGATCCAAAGGTTTTCTGGTATGCTCCCGGCAAACATTGGGTCATGCTCGTCTATGGCGAGGTGGCAAAGCTACGCCACGGCATATCGTTCTTCACGTCTCCCGACCTGAAGAACTGGACGTGGGCAAGTTGTGTGCCGGGAGACTTCTTTGACAGCGGGTGTTATCTATACGAGTGCCCCGACATGTTCGAGATGCCCATCGAGGGCGAGATGGCAACTCGCTGGGTACTGACGGCGGCGAATCGGCAATACGCAATCGGCACGTTCGACGGGCAGATGTTCGTGCCGGAGGCCGAGAGGCTGGAGCAGATGCGTCCGGTGGGCAATGTCAGCACCCCCGTCTATGCGTGGCAGACATTCTCGGATGTGCCTGATGGACGGCGCATACAGATTGCATGGAGTAAATACGACCCACTTGCTGGCGGAAACAAGGCAACGATGTTCAATCAGGCGATGACCCTGCCTATGGAACTGAAACTGGTTCGAACGGACGCAGGCCTGCGATTGTCGCGTTTCCCTGTGAAAGAACTCGAGTCCCTGCGTAAAGGGCCTCCGATGTCGCTGAAAGATTTCAATGGAGAGCTAGTGGAGATCAAGTTCTCGTGCGTGCCAGTTGCCGACGCCGTAATAGCGTTAGACCTGCGCGGTATCAAGATTGAATATAGAGCCATCCAACATACGTTATCTGTTAATGGCCAATCGACTGCATGGAATCTGGACGCGGAAGGACGACTTGGTCTGCACATATTCATTGACCGCGTGGGGCTTGACGTATTCTCGCTGGATGGTTTTCAGTACATTCCCATGCCAAACATAAAGCCCAATCCATCAAAGACGCGCCTTTCCTGGAAGGCTAGCGGCATGAAGCAATCAGTACGTGCAGTAATAGAACAGGCCTGGCACCTGAGGAGCGCCATGTGAAAATCGGCATGATTTTCGCGGCGGCGATTGTGCTGGCGGCTTTGTCCGCGCCATGCGACATCGCATCCGACACGTGGGTGGCGACGGACGGGCTTGGCCGTTCGCTCCCCACGGCGGCGGAGGCCGGTCTGCCCAGGACAAACCGTACGGTCGCGGTGTTCTACTTCATCAACCGTCCCACCGACGAAAACGTGCCGGGACCGTTCGACGTATCGAAGATCCTGTCGGCGGATCCAGACGCCCTGAAGAAACCGGACTCGCCTCTATGGGGTCCGATGTGCTGCAACCACTGGTGGGGCGAACCGCTTTTCGGCTACTACTGCTCGAACGATCCGTTCGTTCTGCGCAAGCATGCGCAGATGCTGGGTGACGCTGGTGTTGACGTCATCGTGTTCGACGTGAGCAACGGGCCGACGTTCGACGCCTCGTGGCAGGAGATCGTCCGCGTGTTCGCCGACGTGCGCGCGTCCGGCGGGCACACGCCTCAGATCGCATTTCTGTGTCCGTTCCCCGCGTACCCGCCGTACGGCCTGCGTGGCGGCGAGCTGCGGCATCTGTGGAGAACGCTCTACGAGCCCGGCATCCATCCCGAACTCTGGTTCCGATGGAAAGGAAAACCGCTTGTCATCGCCCATCCTGCATACGCCGCCTCGGAGCCGGTGGCGAGCGGCTTCGGCCCGGGCGGGAAAGGCAAGCTCGTCGCCGAGCGGCTCGCGCCCGGACATGCGCTCGGACAATCGTTCGCCGCCAAGGCGCCGTTCGGGAACATACGCATCAGCACTCCCACGTTCGGTTCGCATCCGGATTCCGCGGCGACAATGCGTTTGCGCAAGGACGGTCCGAAAGGCGCGGTTGTGGCGGAGCAACGTTTCACCAACATCGCCGACAATGCGTCGCTTGTCATGAAGCTGGCGAACTCGTGTCCGGCGGGGCGTTACTTCATTGAGCTTGCCGAGCCCGCTTCATCCGTTGGCTGGTGGACCTTGAGAGCCGCAAAGAAAGACCTCGACGGGAAGGCGTACCGGGATTGCGTCCCTTGCGAGGGAACAAGAATGTTCTGCGCCTGGGGCGCGGAGGACGAAGATTCCAGGCGGATACGCGAATTCTTCGCGTTTAGACGTCCGCTTG
>CADCCQ010000114.1:4225-6230 GCA_902799955.1 uncultured bacterium
GGACGGGGAGGACGAGATGATGGCCGTCTCTGTGGCGCAGAATGCCAGTCCGGCTGGAAAGTGTGCGATGAGCGCGCCTGGTGCGATGGGGCGGCGCTGGCATGGCGGCGCAAACGATCCGCGTCTTGCGCAGTTGGCGTTGGGACCGAATTTTCAAGAGCAGTGGGACTTGGCATTGAAGGCTGCGCCGCCGCTCGTTTTCGTGACGGGATGGAACGAATGGCGCGCGATGCGCCTGCCGGAATGGAACAACTACCGGAATGAAGCGGGCGTGTTCTGCGACCAGTTCAATCCCGAATTCTCGCGCGACTGCGAACCTGTGAAAGGGTTCTGGGGCGACGCGTACTACTGGCAGCTCGTAGCTAATGTCCGCCGGTACAAGGGCGTGCATGAAATACCGCCGACGGTCTCGCGTCCGATCCGCATCGACGGCAACTTCGACGACTGGCGGGACGTGCAGCCTGAGTTCCGCGACACCGTCGGCGACGAAGTGCGGAGGGATTTCACCGCGCACGGGACGAAGGCCGGACGTTATGTGGACATGTCCGGACGCAACGACATCGTGGCCGCGAAGGTCTCGCGCAATGGGAACGACATCTGTTTCTATGTGCGGACACGAGAGCCGATGACGGCACCAGGCGGCCAGGACTGGATGAAGCTTTTCATCGACGCAGACCGTTCTGCTACCACAGGTTGGCTGGGGTACGATTTCATGGTGGAACGCGCGATGGCTGAGCGAGGCGGAAGTCATGCTGGACGAACCGTCTTGCGGATGCACGAACCGGGCAAGCTGACGGGCACGTTCTCATGGTCGGCACCGTTGGCAGAAGTGTCTGCCGCATGGTCTGGGAAAGAGATGGAGATTGCCGTTCCCTCATCGGCGTTCCGCGGGCGGCTACGTTCAGACGGGTTCGATTTCAAGTGGGAAGACCATTCGCTCCAATCATACGACTGGACGGATTTCACGCTTCACGGCGACGCCGCCCCCAACGACCGCTACAACTTCCGCGTTCTATTTTGAGGCAGTTGCAGAACTTTAAAAACAACCAGAAAAAGGAAGAATTCCATGACAACAGGAAAAGTACGAATGATAAGCTTGCGCGGCCTTGCCAAGATTGGCGTGGTTCTGTGCTGTGGACTGGCGTATGCTTCCCCGGTGGGCGACGCCATCGGGCCGTATGTCGACGGCGGAGAGCTGCCGGGCGCGGTGTCGGTCGTGGTGGACGCGAAGGGGAAGGCGACCGTCGACTGCCGCGGCTACGCAGACCTTGAGGCGAAAACGCCGATGCGGCCCGACTCGCTCTTCTGGTTGGCCTCCAACACGAAGGCGATCGCCGCCGCCACATTGATGACGCTGGTGGACGAGGGGAAGGTGAACCTGGACGATCCCGTGGCGAAGTACCTGCCGGAATTCGCGGACGTGAAGGTGGCGGCGAAGGACGGTCCGCGCGCGCCGGTCCGCCCGATGACGGTGCGGATGACGCTCTCGCACATGAGCGGACTGCCGTTCTTCCCCGGAATGCCCATCGACAAGCGGTCGATCGCCGAGCTGGCGCATCTCGCGGCGACCACGCCGCTGGCGGCCGATCCGGGTGAGCGCTATGCCTACTCCAACTGGGGCATCGACGTGGCGATGGCCGTTGTGGAGAAGGTGACGGGGCGTTCCTTCGCGGCCGTGATGAAAGAGCGCATCCTCGATCCGCTCGGCATGAAGGACGCGACGTTCGTGCCGTCGGCGGAGCAGATGACGCGCCTCGCCAAGTCCTACAGGCTCTCGGACAACCTGAAGCCCAGGGAAATCAAGATCGCCCAGTTCCGCTATCCGTACACGGATCCCACGCGCGAGCCCGAGGGCGGCGGCGGGCTGTTCGGCACGGCGGACGACCTGTGCCGCTTCTTCAGGATGCTGGCGGCTGGCGGCACGGCACCGGACGGACGCCGCATCCTTTCCGAGCAGGCGGTGCGGGAAATGACGCGGCGGCAGACGCCTGATCGTCCCAAGATC
>CADCCQ010000115.1 GCA_902799955.1 uncultured bacterium
GCTCGCGCCGAGGGAGTAGCCATGCACGAGGATGTCGCCGTAGCCCGGCACGGACACGTTGAACTCGATGCCGCAGTACACGCCCGCCGCATGGTTCTGGCCGTCGGTGACGGTGTAGGTGATATCGACCTTGTTGTTCCACGGCCAGCGTTGCTGGACGCTGTCGATAGTGATTGACGCGGCGTTCGCCGACATAGGGATTGCCGCGCTTGCCGCGATCGCCGCCGCCGAGACTGCGGCTTTCCATGTTTGTTTTCTCATATTGTTGTTTTCCTTTCTGTTGTTGTTAGTTTAAGGTGTGACAAAGGACATCGGACTTCTGACAACGGACGATTTGCGAAGTCCGATGTCAGAAGTCCGAAGTCCTTCCGCGAAATGTCGTGCAACGGGCGATGCGCCCGCTGTCCCAGTTGTTCGCGGCGGAAATGAGGTAGCGCCCATCCAAGTCCGCATCGCCGCCACCTACCCAGTTCCTGTTTACAGTCGCCCACGACGGCAACGCCGCCGCTACGCAGACTGTGGCCGCGACAAGCGCGTCCCTCCCGATGCGGACGCGACGGAGCGCGTCCCTCCCGATGCGGGCGCCGCTCTTCGCGCCCGACAGGAGAAAAGCGGCTAAGTTACCCCCCCCCTGATTTTGCTCGTTTTCAGCAGTTTCATCGTTTTTCTCCTTGTTTGTTTTTGCCAAATTCCTTGAACGGGTTTACGGCCTTCATTCCGCAGTACATCTGCCCGTCGTTCAAATCCTCAGACCAAAATTCCGAACACCCATTCGCTTCTGCGGCGGCAAGTAAAAGCGAATCGTAAAACTGGAGGTTATAGAATCGAGCAACCTCGAGCGCACGACGCGACCAAGCCGGCATCACAGGCACGGTCTTGATTCTTTCCAGCACTTCAAGGAAGCCTTCAATCTCTTCTATAGGTTTCCTCAGTTTTCTAAACGCCACCGCACAAAACTCATTGATTACTTGCGCAGACATCATATACGCAATAGAAGAAATTGCGTCTCGTACAATGCATCGAGCCCGCCATTGCTTCTCTGCATCGGTGCTGTCAACGGCATATATCAAAACATTGGAATCTATGAACCTCATGCAAATACCGTCTCCGGTTCGTATGCGTCCGCGCGGTTGAATTTGTACGGCTTGCCGTTGAGCCGTCCCCTACTCTTTTCTACAAGAGCATCGAATTTAGCCATCATTTCATCGGCCTTGCGCCTTCTTTCCAGTTCAGCCTTGAGATAATCAAACAACATCCGCTCCAAGGTCGTCCCCTGGACGGTCGCGTACTCTCGCGCTTCCTGCGCCATCGCAGGAGGCAGATCAACCATGATGCTCATCTTGCGTCCTCCTACCTCTTAGTTTGTCCTGTGCCGCTTATTATACCAAAATTTCGCTTGATTTATCCTCTCGACTTGGGCGAGATGGCCTGCGCCGCCGTTGTCACTTGTCCGTCTGGACCACCTTGGAAATCCAGCAACCCCACGGGCCGAGGGAGAACGACAGCCCTCCGTTGAACTTCGCGTCGCGGGCATAGATGGCCTCCGGCGCAACGGCGCCCTTCACGCTGAAGTCGGTGTCGTCCGCCACGACGCTGAAGTGGGTCGACTTCTTCTTCTCCACCGTGAACGACACGGAGCAATCCACGGGCTTGTCCGTCCAGTTCTGCACCACGATCACAGCGTCTCGTCCGTTGCGGCGCACGAACGCCGTGGCGGAATCCTTCGCGGACACGTCAAGCCACGTGAGGCCGTCCTCGCCGTTCACGTCCGTGAACACGGGATTGTCGCGGCGGATCTTCGCAAGCCTCTTCACGAGCGCGTGGCGGCTCCGGCCCGGCTCGCGGTCGAGCTGCGACCAGTCCATCGGCGTCTTCCCGAACATGGAGTGCTTCTCGTCGGCGTCGGCGATTTCGTTGCCGGTGAAGAGCATCGGCACGCCGTCGATCGTGAACATCCACGTGATCACCTGGTCGGTGGCGTGCGTGCCCCATGCCTTTTCGCGGCGAGGCCTGATGTCCGTCGCGCTGTCGTGGTTCTCGTAGTGGTTCACGAAGCGCGCGCCGTTGGGGCACTTCGCCTCGCGGGTCTTCCACGCGCCGGATATCTTCTTGGCGTCAAAGCCCGGGAACCGTCCATAGTCGGCGTCGAATCCGCGATAGTGGTTCATCGGGTTGGTGCCCTCGCAGAGCAGCACGGCGTGCCCGCCCGTGAGTGCGTCCATCATGTCGTGCGCGTCGTGCCAGAAGTCGAGCGGAACGACCGTGCCCACGTCGCAGCGGAAGCCGTCCGCGCCGAAATCTTTGATGAGGCATTTGATGTTGTCCATCAGGTACTTGCGCAGCTTCGGCTCCTGGAAGTTGAGGACGGGGAAGCGCCACGGGCCCTTCTTCACCGTCCCGTCCTTGTTCCAGAACGTGAATTCGGGATGCTCCTTCAGGAAGGGCGCGGTCGGCCCCGCGTGGAAGTACACGATGTCGAACATCACCTGCATTCCGAGCTTGTGGGCGGCGGCGCAGAAGTCCTTGAGGTCCTGGTCGGTGCCGTACTCATCGTCGACGTGGAAATAGTCGGCGATGCGGTACTGGTTCTTGGGATTGTTGAAGCCGCTCTTGATCTGGCGCGGGCTCCAGAAGGACCGGTCCATGTCGGTGTCCATCTTGAACACGGGCACGAGGTAGGCGATGGTGACGCCGAGGTCCTTGAGGTACGGCAGCTTGGCCGCGGCGGCCTTCAGCGTCCCCTCCGGCGTGAACGCGCGGGGCTGGATCTGGTACACCACGCCGCGCGTGAACCATTCCGGGCTTTTCCTCGCCCGCTGGTAGTGTACATGGCTGGCCGCCGCCGTGAACGCCAGCCCTACGGCGACGATAGCCGAAACCAATCTTGCCTTCATGCCTTCATGTCTCCTTTTTGTTTTTACTTGTCTCCCCTGATTTTGATCGTTTTCAACAGTTTCATCGTTTTTCTCCTTGTTTGCTTTTGTTTGTTTTGACTTCGGCGTTTCCGCCGCTTTTCAACCTTTCAATTTTTCAACGCCTCCACGAGCGGGTCGTCGATGCCGCGCTTCTTCGGGTCGTAGTTCACGCCCACGTAGAACACGGGCAGCGAGGAGTCGAGCCACGGATTGCCGTACTCCTTCGTCTTCGCCTGCTCCAGCGCCTCCTCGGGCGTCCTGCCGTACTTGAACTCGAACACGTAGGTTCCGCTCTTGTCCTGCAGCACGGCGTCCGCCCGCCCGCGCGCGCTCTGCCGCTCGCCGGAGATGTCCGCGCCGACCAGCTTCATGAACAGGAGGAAGTACCGCTTCGCCTCCTTCTCGTCGTCGATCTTCCACTCGTGCGGGACGGCGGCGAACGCCGCCTTCAGGTTCTTGCGGAGAAGCGTCTCGACGCCCTTGGCGCGCAACCCGGCGCGGGATTCGGCAAGCTGCTCGGTCCAGTCAGACAGGCCGTTGCCGAGCAGGGACGAAACATAGCCCTCGGCAAGCGAGTTGGCGATTTCCTTGTTCGGTATGCCGAGGCGGAACGTGGTGTCGTCTATGACTTCGGAAAGCGTCAGGTATCCACCCTGATAGAGGAGCGCGGGAAGAGGCATCGTCTCGGCATCGCACACGTCTAGCTGCGTACTCGTCGCCGCCAGTCCGTTCAGGTCGGCGGGAATCTCGTCCGCCGCCTTGATGCGGTTCACGATCATCGTGGACTGACCCGTCGCCTCCCAGTAGTTCTTCAGATCCCCGGACTTCAATGCGCTGCCGAGGGACACGGGGTTGCAGACCTTCGCCTCCGACTGCGGCGAGAAGCGGTAGCCGTCGTACCAGGCGAGAAGCGCCCTCTTCGCCGCCGCGAAGTCCATTCCGTTCTTCGCCGCAAACACCTCGATGTTCTCGCGCAGGGGGCCGTCGAGCTCTTCGGGCGTGTAGCCGAGGAGCGTCGCGAAGCATGCGTTCATCGAGAGGTCGGTCAGGTGGTTCAGCCCGGAGAAGATCGAGAGTTTCGTCAGCTTCGTGACGCCCGTTATCATCAGGAACCGGATGACGCCGGAATTGCTCTTGAGCCGGCAATAGAAATCATGGAGGAAGGATCTCATCCACCCGAAGTATTCGGGATCGTCAAGAACGCTTGTCATTGGCGCGTCGTACTCGTCGACAAGCACCACGACCTTGCCGTCGGGCGATTTTGCCGCGACCTTGGCAATCAATTCATCGAACGCGAAGCCGATGGAATCCGAATCCAGCGGTCCGACGCCGAACTTCTCGGAGAGCACGCATATCTGCCCGAACAGGGCCGCCTTCATCGCATCGCGTCCCTCGGACGGCGAGAGCCGCGACATGTCGAAATGCAATACGGGATGCGGGCTATCCCACCCCTCCCACGGCAGCGAGTCGATGGCGAGGCCCTTGAACAGCTCGCGCCGCCCCTCGAACATCGCCTTGAGCGTGGAGAGCATCAGCGACTTGCCGAACCGCCGCGGACGCGAAATGAACAACTGCTGGTCCGCGTCGTTGCAAAGCCGATACAGCAGGTCCGTCTTGTCGACGTACTTCCCCTTCCCTCCGAGAATCAGGCTCGGAAAGTCGAACACGCCCGTCGTGGGCACCTTGATTGCATGCTCGTTGCGTTCCATTTGTGAACATTGTACCACAACTCGCGATTCCATGCAACCGCGATTTTCCGCACGCCATTTGTTCTCATAGGCGATGCGCCCGATTAATGGTTATCGGCCGGCCGCGCGTGCCGAGGGATGAAAGCGGCGTCACGGCGATGGCCGCCGGCAGATCCTGATTCGGAATCTCGACCTCCGTCACCCCGCCGTTCGTCTCGTGCCCGATGCCCATGTTGCCGCCAGCCGCGTAAACCGCCTTGCGCAGCTCGCCGTCGACCGCCACCTCGTACGCATAGACCCGACACTTCGGGTTTCCGTCGGCAAGGGGTATCTTGACCTTGCCGCCCTCGACGACGAGCTTTGCGCCTTCCCGAAACTGCGGCTCGCCGATCACCTTCTTCTGCGTCTAGGGGCATGATCCAATCCGTTCCCAGGCTGCCCCCTTCGCCAAACTCGCGCCGCTCGATCGCCATCATGTCGTCGTAGAGGCGGAACACGTACCCCTGGCGGGCCACGCCGATCTTCTCGCGCTCGCCGCCTTCTAGCTTCGCCTTGGTGATGTAGGCGTCGTGCGCGAACGGCAGCCACCCCTTCGGCAGGCACGCCGGCACCTGTATGGCGACCGCGCCGCCCCAGTCGAATATGACGTTCCAGTTGGACGCGCTGTGGTGCCAGTGCCCGAAGAGGCTGATCGCCTCGGGGAACTTCGCCATCGCCTTGTTGAGCGCGGCGTGGGGGCGGATGTGCGAGAGGACGAAGAACGGCTTGCGCCCGTCGCGAAAGCCCTGCTTCTTCTCGACCGCCTTGACGAGCCGCGCGATCTTTCTTTCCTCCGCGCCATAGTGGCGCCCGAAAAAGTGGTAGCCCTTCACCTCCTTGTGCCACACGGGCTCGTACGTTTCGCCCCACACCCGCTCCCAGCTGGAGGCGATGTCCGTCGCGAGAATGCGCCGCGCGCGCTCCTCCGGGTCCGTGAACACGCGCTCGACCTTGAATCCCACGTCGTTTCCGTACTGCCAGCCGTCGATCTCGTGGTTGCCCGTGACGAACAGCTTCTCGATCCGGTGGCCGTCCGGCGCAAGTCCCTTGGGGAACACCTTGTTCCACGCCTCCGCGTGGAACTCCAGCTCCCGGATCTGGCCGCGGTGCGCCGCGTCGCCGCAGTGTACGACGGCATCGACGTTCTGGCTGCGGAAATACTCCAATGCCGAAATAAGGTATTTGTGCGGAAACGTCCGCGCCGCCTTGAGACCGGTGTAGTCGGTTCTGAGGTGCGTGTCGCTGAGCGCGCCGAACACCAGCTTCGCGCCCTTCGGCGGCTTCCAGCCTTTCGGCGCCGCGAAGAGCGTGCGCCCGCCCGCAGCGGCGAACCCAAACGCCGCAAGGGCCTCCCCCAGGAAACCCCTTCTCGTGACTCTCATTTCAGGCATCCGGAAGATCCGGAAGATCCGGATATCAGCGCACAAAGATGACGAAGCCAGACTTGACCCAACGCCACGTCAGTTTCACCGCCGGGTCGCCATCCTTCCACGTGTAGCCGACCTCGCCGTTCACGGAGTTCGCAAGCACAGTGCCTCCGTCCAGCGTCTCGACCTTGCCGAGCGGTCTCAAGTGTCTGCCCGTGTTCGCGTCCACGGCCTGGCCAGCCGTAAACGTCCACGTGCCGCACACGTCGTACGCGCCCACCGCCTCCGTTGGCGCGTAGTCCCCCTCCACGGCCACCAACACGTTCGTCTCGGTCAAGGCGCCGTGGAAGCGAGCCTCGTCCACCTTGCGGTTCTGCACGAGCTCATCGTTCGTCAGCGCCCGGTTGTAGAGTCGGAACGCATACGTCGTGCCATTCATATAACGCTGATTGGTGCCGCCGGGATTTGAACCCGAACCGCCGATCGACCACATCTGCTGACCCAGACTAGAGGTCGTGCCCGTCTTGTAGCCGTTGCCAGATGTAGGAAGTGCAGTCCCTTCCGTGACCGCAAATGTTGTTGGGGTGAGAACACCAGTATAGTACTTGCCGCTCCAGTTCATAGAGGGACGGCCTCCGGAGAAGAGTCCATCCATCTTCCATTGGATAGAACCACTGCCGAAGAATCCGCGATCGTTCGGAATGCCGCAGACAGTCGGCCAGGTCACTTTCTGTCCGCCTGTCGCAAATTCCACTGCACCCTGAGCAGTGAATTCCTTCTCGAGTCTAATCAAGTCCTTGGTCCATGCACATGCGCCCCGCCAGTCATTAGCAGCAGGGGCAAACACGCATCCGTTCTCCGCCCAGGAGTGGAATTTCGAGCAGTTGAACCACGCGCTGCCGCCGAGCGAGGCGGAGTTGACCCATTCGACCGCCGCGCCG
>CADCCQ010000116.1 GCA_902799955.1 uncultured bacterium
CGGATCCCGTTCGACTTGCATGCCTAATCCACGCTGCCAGCGTTCGTTCTGAGCCAGAATCAAACTCTCAGAAAAAGAATTTGAGTACTTAGTTTCCGCGGGGCCGGCCCGTAGGCCGCCCCGCGCCTCGCACAGACATTGCTGTTTCTCTCTCTAGCGCCGACTGTCAAAGACCAACGCCGCCCCTTGGGGGCGAACGGATGGATAGTATACCAAATCCCGCGCGTTTGCGCAAGGGGGAAATTTTAACTTTTTTTTCTTAGCCCACCTTGGCGATCTTGCCGGACTGGATCGACTCGTAGCAGCCGAGCATCGCCTGGATGGTCTGCTTGTGCCACTTGAGGTTGATGAGCGGCGTCTTGCCCTTGCGGATGCAGTCGACGAACTCGTCGATGAGGCCCACCCACTCGTCGAAGTACGTGTACTGCACGGTGTAGCGGTCGTTCGGCGCGCCGTTGTGGTAGACGTTCGGTCCGAAGCAGTCGCAGCTGATCATGCCCTTCTCGCCCGTGATGGTGAGGTTCACCTCCATGCGCTTCGGGAAGCGCTCCCAGCCCGGGCCCGGCACCTTCAGCTTCTCCTCGAGGCGCGACCAGCTGGGGTCAAAGAGGAACGCCGTGCCGTCCTTCATCTTGCCGACGGCCATGAGCATGTCCTCGACCTTCAGTCCGTCGCGCAGGTTCGGCGCGACCTCGGCGTAGATGTAGTCGAAGTCCGAACCGGTCAGGTGGCGGATGAGGTCGAAGATGTGCGGATGGTCGCAGAGCGCGCCGCCGCGGAAGCGAGGGTCGCCCTTCTTGAGGGGCACAACGCTCCCGAAGCTCGCCTTCGGATCGCCCTGCCACGGGAACGCCCAGACGGGCGAGAGCGTGATGTTCGTCGCCTGAACCGCCTTGATCTTCCCGATCGCGCCGTCCTTCACGAGCTTCTCGAGCCTGCGCACCACTGAGTTGTAGTGCATCTCGAGCTCGATCTGGCAGACAATCCCCGCCTTGTCGCACATCGCGATCATCTCGTCATACTCCTTCATGTCGAAGGTCGGGATCTTCATCGAGAGGATGTGGATGCCCTTCTCGGCGCACCACTTCATCTGCTCGAAGTGGCGGTCGTTCGCGGACGCGATCACGACGGCCTCGATGTCGGGGTGCTTCCTGTACATCTCCTCGGGGTCGAGGTAGCACGGAACGCCCGTCTCGTAGAGTTCGTAGACCTTCTTGGCCTCCTCGTCCTGCGCGCAGGACGCCACCCAGTCGAGCTTCTTGTTCTCGATGAGCGTCTGGTAGTACTTGCGGGTATGACCGTGCGTCATTCCCATCATTGCGATTTTAACAGGTTTCATTAGCGCACCTCCGATGTCTTGATTGCCTGATTGGTGTCGAGGCCCTTCTTGACCGCGATCGTCTTCGCGGCCTTCGCCTTGTCGGCCGCGAACGCGAGCGCGGCGGCCTTCGTCGCCTTCGCCCACGCGGCCTTCCACACCTTGGCGTCCGCCCGCTTCTGAAGAAGCGCAAACGCCGCGCGGACGTTCCAGACCTCCTCCATGCTTCGTGTGGGTGTCGACCGTCTGGTCGCAGGCGACGCCGCGCTTCGCGATGATCTCGTGGCGGTCGTAGCCCTCGGCGCCCCTGGGAAGCCCCGCGCCGACTTCGACGGAGACGTTCACGTCGTTCGCAAGCTTGGCGAGCACGTTGATCGCCGCGCCACCAGAGACGGCCATGACGCGTACGACGTCTGACGCGCCGAGGTATGCCGCGAGGTCGAGCTCCTTCGCGAGCATCGCCTCGAGGTCCGCGCCCTTGGGCGCGAACGACGCGAAACGCAGAGTCGAGACGCCTTCGAGAGTGCCGTTCTCGGTCATCTTCTTGAGCTCCACGATCTTGCGTTCCATGCGTCCGGGCAGGAGCGGCGTCGATCCGACGAAGCAATGCCCGTCTTTCACGATAATCTCGCCCTTCGCCGCGCCGTACTTCTCGCGCAGGAAGTCGAGCCCTTTGTTCATTTTTTTCAGGTTCATTCTGTTCCTTTCTCGGTTTGCCGATCAAGATCGGTCAGTTAGGCTCTACGGTCCTGATTGCGGTCATTCCGTCCATGCCATACATTATACCACAACAAAACGTTGATTTTCAACTTCCGTTTATCAAATATCTTCGTCAGAATGTACTAAGCTAAATCTCTACGGTGTCTTTCCTATTTGACGAACTGGGTGCAGCAGCGAAAACGGGCGCGTTTGCTTTTTTACCCATGCGCATTGAGATCGGGAAACAACCAAAACAACTTTCAAGAACAACATTTTCATGCGGGCGCACCTTGAACATTCAGAATCGTGGCGGTTTGAGGATCGGCAAATGGGCGCGGGCGAGGAGATGCGCCTGTCGCGAAGCGATCAGGTTGGGTGAGCGCAACGCGCGAACTGCGAAGCAGCCGCAAGGCCCCGCGCCCGCGCGCCAAAGGCAAGTTGTTTCAAACAAGTTGTTTCCAATCAACAGGATATACTGCGGGTATTACGCAGCGAAACCCATGGGGGGACGCCATCCAGCGTCACCGCGACATTGCTACTTGACGATGATCATGAAGCCTTTCGGCTTGACCGAAAGAACGATGTTGCCGTCCACAACGCGCGCGCCTTTCGCCCATTCAGGCTTGTCGATCAGGTTCACCGTCTTGCCCGTGAAGTCCATCCCGCTCGTGAGCGCGTAGTCGCCGCCCTTCGGACGTATGCCGTCCGCCGCCGTCACTTTCACGTTCACGCTCTCGCCCGCCGCCGTCACCGCCGTGCCGCCCAGCACCGGCGCAGCGTCCTTCACCGTGAAGTTGAACGCAAGGTTCGCGTTCTCGCCGATTGTGAGAGCCCCGCCGAGCGTCACCGTGGCGGACGCCGTCACCTGCAGCGTCGAAGTGTCCTCCAGCGTCACCGCTCCCCTGCCGGGACGAGCCCCTTTGTTGACCGAGACCGTCGCGGAATTCTTGACCGTCAAGCCACCGCCGAAGTCGTTATCATTGATGCCGGTGTTGGCGAATACGAAACTGCCGACTCCCTGCACGACCACCGCAACAGTATCGGCCAATGCTTCCGTCGATCCGCCGATGCCGGATTCCGCCGTGATCGTCCGTTTGATGGTGCTGTCGTAGTAGTCCGTCGTGTCGAACGTCACAGTGGTCATGCCGCTGCCGCCAATCTTGCGCATGCCTTTGAGCGTTGTGCCGTAATTGTCATGGGTATTATAGAATATCGGCCAGTCGGCGTATGAACCGAAGTAAAGACTACCGCCATTTGCGATACGAATGTAGCCATTTTGCCCATGCATGAAACCGGCAGGCCCTACAATCGTAGTTTGAGACGGGACGAGAACCCCTCTCGCGCGAAGCTGGTTTGCGATGAACACGCCACCGCCGGACTCATTCTCCACATATCCGCCGCCGTTGCCATTGCTACTGAGATCCGTATCGGAATAGATTTCATTGGTGGCTTTGAAAACACCACTGTTTTTGTTAATAAGATATTTCGCACTGCTACCTGTCGTCTTAGTGTTCTTGACGGTCACCGTGGCTCCAGATTCGATAGACAACCGCGCATTGTGATCGTAATATGTACCGTCCGGCAGATTGAGCTCGGAACCTGAAGTCAGCACACTCCCGTTTGGCGGAGCCCAGTCGCCCGTCGCCGTGATCGTGTACTTCCCGTAGAATGTCGTGTGGTTGGAGATGCCAGTTCCCGTTGTGCCACCCGTAAAGCGCACACGCCCGCTTGTCGCCGTCACGTCGATAGCGCCGGAAAATGCGACTTCATTCTCCATCACGTTCTCCACGCCGTTCTCGCACACGATACTGCCTATGGACGCCATCTTCCCGCCGGTCACCGTCACCGCGCCAGCGCCTGCCCCGAACGTTATCTTGGTTATCGCGAAATCATCGCTGGAGGGATTGTAATTCACCGTCGTGACACCGGCCTGGTCGAAGGTAAATTTCTCGTCACCCGCAAGCGAGGTCGCGACATTACCGTCGGCATCCTTCCAGTTGCCGGGCGTGAACCAGTTGCCGTCATTCGCCGCGCCCGTCCAGTGCCACGACGGTTCGCGGAACGCCGCAAGAAGCTGCACCGCCGTGCCGCTCGTCACCGTGATGGACGCGTCGGATGCCGCGCCGGACGTGATCGCCCACGTGTCGCCCGTCCATCCGGCGAACTCGAATCCTTCCTCCGGAACGGCGGTCAGCGTGACGTTGCCGCCGCTCGCCACCCACGCCTCCGCCGTGCCAGACGCCTCGCCGTCGCCGAACTTGACGCCGCCCATCGCGTCGTCCGTCGCGTAAGCGTGGAACTTCGCGGAGAACACGCCGTCCTCGTACTTGTAGTCGTCCGCGCTACCAATGCCGTCGGAAAAGGTCATTGCCGTGGAAGGACTGGGCTGCGCCTCCCCGTGGAATATGCCGCTGATGACGTCCATGAATCCCGCCTCGCCAAGTTCATTGGTTGTCGGCGCAAGGAAAACTGCCGCGTTACTGTCCGATGCCTCGAAGCAATAGATTCTCGCGCTACTTCTAATTGTTGCTTCACTACCAGTTCCGTATGCAAATAGATTTATGGGGTAGGTAGTACTGCCACTATGAGATGTTGTTGTATTCAGAGTACGCTTACCAGTACGATCATAGAGGCTGAACTCCACCGTCTCGGTGGATTCTGTCTCATGTGTGACTTTCAACACGCGTCGCTGATCATCGGCTGGATTCAAGAGCGTAGTGATAGTTGTTGAGCTACTGTCACGATAGTACCAGTTGAATCTGGAGGGATTGTTGTTACTGCAATAGAATACACACTTGAGGTCGCCGCCATTCGCCCCCATAAGACCTCTATTACGCGTAACTGTCGGAACCTGAAAATCCAGATACAGATTGGATAGAGGTTGCGGAATGTATCCCGTTTCAACCCTGTTTCCACCATACGACTGCACGTAAGCATACGGTTGGAGCGCGTGAGTTTCTGCACTTGCCGGAAGAAACGCGCTTGCCGCGACTGCGGCGAGGGCCATCAGTTTCCTCATGCTGTAGAGTAGAGACCCACGCCTCGGCGTTGCCGCCGATGCGACTTCCCCCTCGTCAAACCGTACGTGCGGATTTCCCGCATACGGCTTTCCATTGAGTG
>CADCCQ010000117.1 GCA_902799955.1 uncultured bacterium
GGAGCCGTTCTCGCCGGAACACTACGCGAAGATGGAGCCCATCTACCGCGCGCTCGCCGACTGCGGCTGCAAGGCGCTGACCGTTACGCTCCTCGATCTGCCCTGGAACCACCAGTGCTACGACGGCTACGGCACCATGATCGGCAGGGTGAAGAAGTCCGACGGGACATGGGCGTTCGACTACAAGATCTTCGACGAATACGTGGCGTTCGGACGCAAGTGCGGCTTGGGGCCGGACATCGCCTGCTATTCGATGTGCCCCTGGCGCTACATGATGACATGGAAGGAGGAGGGAACAGGGAACGGGGAACAGGGAATAGGGAACGGGGAACGTATCCCCCGAGCGAAGCGAGTCGCCGAAGGCGATGCCCTAGCAGGGGTGGGAACAGGGAACGGGCTTGTTGACCGGAGAGAGAAAATGCTTCCCGGAGCGACGGAATTCGAAGACTACTGGGGTTCGTTTCTCGTGGATTTTGCCAAGCATCTCAAAGAGAAGGGTTGGTTTGAGGATACCTACATCGCGATGGACGAGCGCAGTCCGGATGACGTCCGCAAGATTGCCAATCTTATTCAAGCCAAGGCGCCGGGGCTGAAGATCTCGGCGTGCGGCAAGACAAAGCCCTCGGCATTTGACGGCATCCAGATCGAGAACTTCTGCCTGGGCCTTATCCACCTTCGCTCCAACTTCCTGCCCGAACTCCAGCCGCGCCGCGAAAAGGGCTTCAAGACGACGTTCTACGTCTGCGGCTCTGCCAGGACGCCCAATACGTTCATGTTCAACAACCTGGACGAGGGATACTGGCTTGGCGCATATCCGGTGATGATCGGCTTTGACGGATTCCTCCGCTGGGCGGCGAATTCGTGGTCGAAGGATCCGTATGACGATGCCTCCTACAAAACCGAATCCTGCTGGATCCCTGGGGACATCTACCTCATCTATCCGGGCGGCGAACTGTCGGCGCGCCTCATCGCGCTTCGCGCGGGAGTGGTCGCCGCCGAGAAGATGCGTATCCTCTGCGAACAGGAAGGCGAGCGCGGCAAAAAGGCGGCGGAGACCGTCAAGCGCCTCGCCGCCCCATACGGTTTCCGCGCCGCAGTGCGCGGCTTCCGCAGCGCCGACCCATGCAAGTTCGACTTCGCCGCCTTCCGCCGCGGCGTCGAGGAATTCGTTAATTCTGAACACTGAAAAAGGAGATGATCATGGACACAGCAACACTCACACATACAGCGCGGCGCATCTTGCTTGCGGCGGCTGTCGCGGCAGGCGCGACCTTCGCCGCGGACGCGGCGGAAGCGGACGGCATCTCGTGCAAGGTCACGGGCGTCGCCGTTGTGGACGAGACGCAAGGAGACAGGGCCGTGGTCAAGTACCTGCCGCCCGATACGCGCGTCGTCGTTCCGTCGGCCAGGCACTTTGCGCTGTTTCGCGTCGAGTATGACGTGCCGACGAACATGAACGCGTGCATCTTCCTCGGAGAGAACTGCGACACAGCCAGACTCGGTCTCGGTTTCCGCACTGGCGCATCCGGTCTCTATAAAGGCACCGGCACCTTGGCAAAGCCTCTTGGCTTGGATAGCGACGTGTATGACAAGGGCGTCTTGCTGAAGTCAGTCCGGCTGTCGGCGGAGATTGAAGGGAATGATGGCGAGGAGGCGAAGTCGGTCTATGTCGGCGATGCGACGGTAAATGTCCTGTTCGCGAAGGATGGCGGAAAGAAGACGGACGGCTTCACGGTGCTGGAGCCCCTGCCTCCTCCGCCCGCCACGTCTACGTCGCTCCTGCCGGGGTGGACGGAGGACTTCAAGGCGGCGAAGGCCCGGGCCGCGAAGGAGGGGAAACTCGTCCTCGCATATTTCCTCAACTCACGTCCGAGAAAGGACGGCAAGGCGATGAAAGTCCTGGATCATAAGGTGCTTGGTTCCGAGGAGTTCCTGAAAAGGGCTGGCGAATCGTACGTCTGCTACATGGCTGAACTTCACAAGCCCTGTCAGTCATGGATGGCGCAATACAACATGTTGCTTGCGTTCAAGTATGCCGCGCGAAACAGAACAATCACCCCGCCGCAAGTGGCGATCATCCATCCCGACGGCTCGCGCCTGGCTCTTCTGGACAGTAAAGGCTGGGAAGGCGGCGTCGACGGCTATCTTGCAAAGATCGAAAAGGGCCGCCGGGCCTCCGTGGCAAAACACGAAAGGGAGGAGAAGGCGCGGAAGGTCGCGTCGAAGAAGATTCCGCCGAAGACAGACGCGACCTCGACGCCCGCCGGTTTCACCGACAACCTCGACGAGGCGTTCGCCAAGGCGAAGGCCGAGGGCAAGCTCGTCTACGCCTGCTTCTCCGGCAGCGACTGGTGTTACTGGTGCAAGAAGCTGGAAGAGGAGGTGTTGTCCGATCCGCTGTTCGTGGCGGGCGTGATGGACGACTACGTTCTCGTGTTCATCGATTCGCCGGAGAACAAGGCTCTCCTCTCGGACCGCGCCAAGGCCGAAAACGAAAAGCTGACGAAGAAGTACGGCATAAGGGGCTTCCCCACGGCGCTCATCCTCGACGGCGATGGGAAAAAGGTCGGCGAGACCGGCTACCGCCAGGGCGGCGCGGCGGAATACGTGAAGCATCTCAAGAGTTTCAGGAAAAAGTAAGTGAGGAGGACTTCGGACTTCAGACATCGGACTTCCAGGACAAAGTTGGAAACGACTAACCACTAGCCACTAACGACTAACCTCTATCAAGGAGAAACAACAATGAAAACTACAACACTGAAATTGGCGGCGTGGAGGCTCGCGCGGTGGACGCGCACCTGCGCATCAGTCACGCTGTTCTGCGCGGCGGCGGCTCTTGGCCTCGCGCAGTCCGCGCACGCGGCGACGATGAGCTGTTATTGGACGGGTTCGTACTCGCACAACTTCGTCACGGCCGACAACTGGACTGGCGACGCCATCAGCACGACGGACTTCAGCAACAACTACAACTGCTACTTCAGGGACGTGGACGGCGCCACGCCTCCGTTCGTCAACTTCAAGTCCGCTTTGGCTTACAGGGGAATGTTCATCGTCGCAACCGGAACGGAGGCCGACCCATTCATACTGACGGCGGAAGAAAACGGTTATGGCGTGGACATGACGGGCGGCAAGAAGGGCCCGTACACGAAGAAGTTTCATGTAGCCAGCGATGATTATACCAATGGGCGGCATGATGCCGTCATGTGGATTCAGAGAGGCACGTACAAGACGTCAGGCTTCATCGTCGGCGGAGTGACCTACAATCTCAAAGGCCATGTAATCCTTGCTCCGAACAATGCCGACCAGACTATCACGGTCAATGCGAACAGGTGCGCGTCGAGCGACTCATGCAGCATAAAAGTCCAGAACGGCTCCAGGCTTGATGTGACGAACGCGACGGTAAACCTGACCGGCAACCTGGAGATAAACTCGGGAAGCGCAGTGTCGATTTCCGGTGCGCAGGCACTGTTTGCCCTGAAGTCCGTCACCTCGGCCGGCGGCGGAGCGCTGACGCTTGACGGCGGGGCGACTCTCAAGGCGGCCAGCGACGGCACTCTGATCGCGGCGGCGGATGGCTTCGGCGTCATGGTCGGTGCGGGCGGTGGCACGATTGACGCGGCAGGTTACAACGTGACGATTGAAGAAGACCTAGACAACGCATCGGGCGCGACGGGCAAGATGACGTTCAAGGGCGGCGGAATCAACTACACCGGCGGCACGACGGTCGAAGCGGGCACGGTCGTGGTCGTTCCCGATGTTGCCAAGCGGACGGCATTGGGGACGATTACGGTTACGGGACTCGAGAACAATATTTGCGAGGTTGTGAGACTTTCCGGCGAGGGGACGTTCAGCGCGGGTGATTTGCCGGCGAATACCGAGACCGTCACGTTCTCCGTTTCGTCCGACGGCAAGTCGATACTCGCGGTCAATGGTTTGGAAAGTCCGTTCTGGATTGGCGGCAGCGGCGATTTGAGTACCGCGGCCAACTGGTCTGACGGGGTCGTGCCGACGGAAAATCCGACGATCAAGTGGGCATCCCCGATTACTTTGACGAACAGCGGCGGCTTCGCCCCCAATACGTTGACGATTCCCGATGATTCAGCAGTCGTCACGCTTTCGGGAGCGCTCACGGTGAACTGCCTCACGAACGCGAGCAGGCTGGCGGTTGCGTCCACCGGCTCGCTGACGGTAACGGGCGATCTTGTGGCGACGGTCGAATCGAATGGCGGCAGCCGGACGTTCCTCCATTCCAACGAGGGCACTGTGACGGTCGGCGGCAAGGCCATCGGCTATACGAACGTCGGAGGTTACCCCGATGTCTATGAGTATGCCGCCGTGACGGAGAACACGCGTCCGATTCAGGCGCGCGGCATCGCTTACCAATGCGGCGGCAGCGGACAGCTTGGAATGAAACTCCAATCGAGCGGTAAAACGGCCGGCTCGTGGGTTGTCGGTGCAGACGGCTTCTCGTTCCCGAACTCCCGCAATGCAAACTATACGACGTTCTTTGCGGAATCTGCGGCCGTCACGCTCTATTCCGCCGACAACTGGACGCTCGCCAATTCGAAAAAGTACAATACAACCCGTGGCGATCTGTATGTGTCGAACGATTCCGGGTCGTCGCTCGTCATCGACACATCCGACTATGTCACCCCTGCGACGCGGCGAACGGTGACGCTCAAAGGGCGCATCGTCGCCTACAACCCCGTGACGATCAAGGG
>CADCCQ010000118.1 GCA_902799955.1 uncultured bacterium
GACCCGGAAGGTGGTTGTGGAGTAGTTAGTTGGTTGGTTGGTTAGTTGGTTGATTGGTTAGTTAGTTGGTTAGTTAGTTGGTTGGTTTTGCAGGTCGTTTGGGAGAATCCATAAGTCGTCTTCGCAGGGTGTTCAACATCTTGCCTATTGAGACGATTTGAGGATACAGCCCCGTTCTGGAAGGAAGAAATCCGATCCGATGGGCGATCTCAAGTTGCGTGGACACCTCATAGAGAGAACCTCGCGCGATGGAAAGAAACCGCAGGAATTCGGCGTTGGAATCTCTGCCAAAACCTTCTGCGATGTTAGACGGTATTGACACTGCGGCACGACGGATTTGATCCGACAGGCCGTATTGTTCCTCTCGCGGGAATGTCCTTACCGTTTTGTAGACATCCTCCACGAAGGCCATGGCCTTCTGCCAGACCTCCAGATCGCGATATGTCTTGACTGTTGCCATAGAATCTCCTTGGCAACAGTATAGCATGTCCGGTCACCAAAGCCAACAACCAACAAACCAGAAAACCAATAAACCAACAAACCAACAAACCAGAAAATGGTTAGAAAACGGAAAAGCAACTGAAAGGTTAAAGACAATGGCTAGACATGAAATTGTGATCCACGAGAACACGAGCGCGACGAAGACCGTTGCGCCGTATCTCGGCAACTACATCGCCAAGGAGACGCTGGCGCTCGCCGCGTTCGCCTCGGCGATCGGCGCGAAGTGCGGGCTGCCCGCGATCCAGGTGATCGCGATCCTCGACGGCGCGTTCCAGGCGCTGGAGGACCGCGAACGCGAGGGCCTCGTGCGCGTCCACACGGACATCGGCGTGATCTGCGCCGTCATCAAGGGGTCGTTCCCCACGGCGGACGCCGCGTTCGACCCGGAGCGCAACTCGCTCGAGCTCGCGCTCCGCCTCGACGACGCGATCCAGCTCGACCTCTCGGACACCGTGCCGGTGATCGTGACGGACGAGAACGTGACGAAGCTCCGCGTGGACAACGTGATGGACCTCGCGGAGGAGCGCCCGATGAACCTCATCCACGGACAGCACGTGTTCCGCGTGGCGGGGTTCAACATGGTGCTCACCGACGAGGGCGCCGCGGCGTACCTGGAGAACGCGCTCGGCACCACGTTCCCGCTCGTCATCGACGAGGTCGTCTCGAAGCAGCTCTTCAAGGCGCACACCTCCGAGCTGCTGCCGGGCGGCGACTACAAGCTCGTGGTGAAGAGCCGCGCGGGCGACGCGGGCGGTCCGCTCCAGACCTCCTTCCGCAAGGTCAAGTACCTGCGCGTGGTCGATCCCGGCCCGACGGTGACGAAGATCAACGACGACGACACGTTCCAGGGTGGCGGCGGCAACATCGTCACCGGCACGAACATGCGCTTCGCCAACGATGATCCTGGCGGCGCTCTCGTCATCAAGGACGGCGACGAGGAAGTCTCGGCGATGATCGCCACGGACGAGCAGGTGCCCGTCACCGCGACGCGGTTCGGTCTCTCGATCAACGGCGACTTCATGGCTGAACGCGAATACACGTTCGAGTTCACCATGCTCGATGCCGACAACCAGCCGGTCAAGGTCACGAAGACCGCGACGTTCGTCGAGTAGTCGATAAGGGGTTGAAAGGTCGTGCAGAAGTGCAGAAGAAGATTTGAAGATGGGGTTGCACCTAGCTCCCAATCATCTACTTTTTCTGCACTTCTTGCCTATAACTTGCCTGTAAGTTGAAAAGTTGAAAGGTTGAAAAGTTGAAAAGTTGAAAGGTTTATCTACTTATCCTCATTTACATTCCCGTGCGAAGCGCGGGCGGCGGGCTACACGGCCAATCCACATGGCCAACGCGCGGCGCTGGATTTTGGTATACTACGTCCCGCACGCTTGAGACTTCGCGGAAACCGACAAGGATCACCAAAGAGCTGAAGACATGAACACACGAACAACCAAACTGATTCTCGCGTTCGCCCTCGCGGCCGCGATCCCGTCCTTCGCCGTCACGAAGGCCCGCTACCTCGACCTCATGGAGCTGGCCGTGGACGCCTACACGCCCGCGCACATGGAGCGCTACCTCAAGGACATCCAGGAAAAGGGCATCGAGGAGCACGGCTTCCCGCGCCTCACCTCCAACCTGGGCGTGCTCCTTGCCACGGGCCGACGCACCTCGGCGCACGACAAGGCGCTCTTCAAGACGATGATGGACGAATGCTGCCGGCAGATGTCCACGGCCAAGGCGCGCAACGGCGGCCGCGTCGGCAACGACTTCACCGTCAAGGAGATCATCCTCTGCCTTTACGAGGTGGAGCGTGCGAAGCTCTTCCCGCAGGAGACGACGGACGCCTGGCGCGCGGACATCGCCAAGGCCGTGCCGCAGTCAACCTACACCTGCATCCCCAAGCCCGATGCCAAGATCGCCCAGAACTGGGCGGTCTTCGCGGGCGCGAGCGAGCAGTTGCGCTGCCACGCAGGCCTCGGCGGCGACCCGGCGTTCGTGGAACGGCAGTTCGCCAGCCAGCTCCGCTGGTTCGACGCGAACGGCATGTACAAGGATCCCAACCAGCCGCTCGTCTACGACGGCGTGACGCGTCTCCAGTTCATGCTTGCGCTTCGCTACGGCTACGACGGCCCCTCGCGCGCCTTCCTCGAGGAGCAGTTCCGCAAGTCCGCCGAACCGACGCTCCTCATGCAGTCCGCCACCGGCGAGATCCCGTTCGGCGGACGCAGCAACCAGTTCCTGCACAACGAGGGCTTCTACTTCGCCGTGTGCGAATGGTACGCCGGCTGGTTCAAGGCGAAGGGCGACATTGCGACGGCCCAGCGCTTCCGCGCCGCCGCGCGCCGCGCCGTGGAGAGCCTCGGCTACTGGGCCGCCGCCAAGCCCCTGCACCACGTCAAGAACCGCTTCCCGCGCGACTCGCGCTACGGGTGCGAAGGCTACGGCTACTTCGACAAGTACATGGTGACGATGGGCTCGTGGGCCTTCCTCGGCTACCTCTTCGCGGACGAGTCCATCCCCGACGCCGACCTGCCCGCCGACGCCGAGGCCACGGCGTTCGTCACCACACCCGCCTTCCACATGACCATCCTCAAGACCGGGGGCTACGGCGCGCAGTTCGACGCGCCGGCAGACGGGCACTACGACGGCAGCGGCATCGGGCGCATCCAGCGGCGCGGCGCTCCGCCGCCGCTCGCGCTCTCCGTGCCGTTCGCGCAGAAGCCGTCCTACGGCCTCGACGTGACGAACAAGACGCCGCTCGCCATCCTGCCCGGCTGGCTGCGCGACGGCAAGTGGGTCTACTCCTACGGCGGGCGCTACACGAACCTCACCGCCTCCGCCGCCAACGGCAAGGCGAAGATGGAGGTTGACGTCGTGCGCAAGGTCGAGCCGCCGCTGCGCCTCGCCTGCGAGGTCTCCGCCGACGGCGTCCTCATCACGCTTTCCGGCGAGGGCGACCTCGCGCTCGCCGTGGAGCGCATGGAGGCCGTGCGCGAGCAGCAGGAGCTTCTGTACGCGCCGGAGGACGC
>CADCCQ010000119.1 GCA_902799955.1 uncultured bacterium
TTGACTTGATCGTGGCGCCGTCGAACACGACTGTGGTCTCGTCTCGGTCGTCCCAGACTTTCAGGTTGCGCACAGTGACAACGCTATCCTTGCCAAAGTAGAGATGATACCATCCAGCACGCGATGCCGAATCATCATTGACCGCTCCTAAATGCAGCCCCTCGCCCACCGAAAGCGATGCGCCGACGACGCTCAGTGTCGCCTGGAGCACCTTTGCGTGCTTGGTGTTTTCACGTCCGAACGTGAAGTTCCTGCCGACAGACAACGCGGCGCCGTCTTTCACGTCAATATCGATCTGCGCCAAGTCAAGAACCTTCTCGTTTGAGGCGACGCAGTACAGATTGCCGGCGAACGCCGCGTCGGCACCATTAGTGACAGACAGCTTGAATTTGCCGGTTGAATTCGACTGCATCCAGGACGTGCCGCCGCCTAGGACAAGCCTTCCGCCATCGACACGAAGCTCGTAGTCTTCGCCATCCTGTGGAGTGTTTATCGATGCATACGTCGGTCCTGAGACGGTCGCGCCCTCGCCTATGGTCCAGAGGCGCGGCATATTGAGGCCCGGATCCAGTGGGTCGACCGCATACGTGAACGTACCGTTGTAGTACGCTATCACGCCGTCAGCAGAAAGATCGCCCGCTGAAAAGCCAAGCGAACCGCCGCTCAGATCGAGGCCACCAGCCTCCAGCACAAGGCCATTCTCCAACGGCTGCGTGACCTTGAGCGTACCCGCACCTTTCTTCACGACCTTGCCGCCAAAGGGAGCGTCTACCGTGAGAGTCTTGCCTTCTGCGACAGTAATCGCCTCCGACACCCTGAGGCTCGGCTGTTCTTCGACATCGTACGATATCTCCCATGTGCCGGCAAGAGCGTTGCGCGACTCTGTAACGTTCTCAGACACCTTAGCGTCAAGCGTCACCCATTCGTCCTTTACGCCGTCGTACCCGAGCACCTCCCAGCTGAACGGGTCGCGGCTCTGCTCGTCGTTCGCCGTGTACCAGCGGTAGCGCGTTAGCGCGAACGCATCTTCGTAGACCATGTCGATGTAGCAGTTGGCGCGCGCCTCCTCGCTCCTGCCGTTGCCGCCGCGGCGGTCGAGCCACTTCGTCGAAGTGGAGCCGTCCACCGCGTATCCGGGAGCCTCGCCGGACGGGAAGTTTTCGGAAGGCGATATCTTGGTCCACCCGCTGTAAAGTTCGATTTCCGACAGCTGCATCATGTCGTTATTCGACTTCGTCCTCGATATGTGGAAACGGAACTTCTTGTATTTGGGCGTCGGATCGGTCCATTCGTCCGCCGTGATTCTGGCGTCTTCGTGTGCGGCGAGCGTGCCTACCGTGACAGCCTTGTCCAGCTTCACGGTGTCGGCCGCGTTCGTGAAAATCGCATTGTCGCCCGAGACGAACGTCTCGTCGGCGTTCTCGCCCCACACGGCGTCGGACCAGTTCGCGCCCACGGTTCCGCCGCCGTACACCCTGTCTTCCGATTCATGGGTTATCGTTATGTCGCCGTCTTCGTCTATCCCTATAATGTATCCCTCCTCGGAGCATGTGAACTTCGCGGCATCTGAGGCGGAAAGACTGGTTCCTGTGACAAGCTTGCTGGCTTCGTTCACGGGGAGCGCGGAAAGGACCTTCGGGGTGAACACGAACGGACTCTCAGCTGTCGCGTTCACCGTCACGTTCGATCCCGTGGCGACGGCGAATGCGTCAGAACCTGAGGAGGAGACGTCGAACCTGAACGCGAAGCCCGCACCGAACGTCACGTCGCCCAGAGTGTTCGTCTCGACAGCGCCGTTGTCGAAGACGTGCATCGTGCCGCCGTTCAGCGAGAGCGAAATGGTTTCGTTCGTGAAGGTGGCGGACGAGAGGTTCATCGTGCCGCCGTTCATGACGATCGCTCCGGCGGCAAACGTTATTCCCGAAGACGACGTGTCGTTTATCGTGCCGGAGTCGCACTGCAACGCGCCGGTGAAATACTGGTCGTAGTATATGTCGATCTTGTCGGTGCCCTGCTTCACGATGCCGCCCGTGCCGCGCAAATGGCCTTTGAGGACTGTGTTGTGGTTGCAGACCACGGTCAGACCGTCGCCTTCGACGACGAACGGCGCGTCGTCACGCCTGTCCTGCATGAGGAAGTCCGAAGAGTTGGCGCGCGATTCGAACGTCGCCCCGTCGAACTTGATTTCGACGTTCTCCCGTTCGCGTCCGACGAAGATGCGCTGCGCCTTGACGTACGCCCCGTCCACGAATTCCGCCTTGTACCAGCCGCCGGAAAGCATCGCTGATTCGTCCCAGTATGTCGTGTTGGAGTAGTCGCTCTTGATGCCGAAGTCTATGCAGTCGGAAACAACCACGTTCGCGTTTGAAACGAGCATGTAGCCTTCCGGAGAAATGGCGAATTTCGTGTCTTTCTGCCCCCAAGAGAGGCGGCTGGCCATAGTAAGAGTTCCGCCGTCAGTGACAAGAAGGTCCGCGCGAGGATTCTGGCACGGCGAATCGTTTGACGGAATCATGTATATTTCGCTGCTGCACGCGAACTCCGACCCTTCCCCGGTTATCTCGATGATCGTCTTGCCATAGTCGTGATGCTGGATGTAGTTGTTGTTCGAGCCGATGACAAGCCGGCCGCCGTCTTTTATCAGCAGGTGGCATTCGCGGTCCGCCGATTCGGGAGAAAGAACGATCCTCGGGGCGCCCGTGAACACGGCTCGTGAGCCAATGACCCATTCCGCCGGGGCGTCGTCGCCGATCGTCCAGTTCTCGCTGCCCATGCTGTAGGTGCCGTTGTAGAATGCGACCGAGCCGTCCTTCGGCAGAATCGCGGTAGTGACGGAAAGCGAATTGCCGCCCAAGTCGAGTCCGCCCGCCTGCATGTCGATTCCGTTCGAAATGCCCGCCGAGGCGACGAGCGTCCCGGCGCCTGTCTTGGCGAAAGACGACACCGGTGCCATGCCAAGCGTAAGCGTCGTGCCTTCCGAAACTTCGATTTCGTCCGCCGAAAGCGTCGGCGAGTAGTCTATCGTCCAGACTCCGGCGCTCGCCTTTCTCTCCGACGTTGCCGTGAATCCGCTGCGGACGTCCAAGTCGACCCATATTGCCCCAGACGAATCCGGATTGTCATTCGAGCCTTGCAACCTCCACGCGGCAGGGTCTCTCGCCTCGGCATCGTTAGCGGTGAACCATTCATACTTCGTGACCTGCTTTGGCTCGCTGAACCCGACCGCAAGCCACACGGCGTCGAGGCTCGCCGGCGACGAGCCGTCCTTGAGGCGCCTGTCGAGCCACTTTTTGTCAATATCTCCATCGACGAGCTTGTATGGCGACTCATTATCAGGGTACTTTTCGCCGTCCACGTTCACTGTAGATGAATCGTAGTACCGCTGGATATTCTCTTGTGTTATGTCCGTGTCGCCGCTGTAGAGCTTCAGCTCGGCGATCTGGACCATGCCGTTGTCATTGCCTTTGCGCCCCTCTATTTTGAAGCGGAAGTAAGTGTATGAGTTGGTCGTCGCCGCCTCGCCTTTGGAGATCGTCGTGGGGATGGAGGCGGAAATCTTCGCCGCCGTGACGTCCGTATCGACAGTCGCGCTGGCGGTTTTATCTCCGTAGTAGTCTGAGAACACGGCGTTGGCCCCGTCTTCGAAATAGTAGCCGTTGCCGATCCAGTTTCTGCCGCTCCATGCCGTGCTGCCGGATTGCGGATACCAAAACTTGTCGGACGCAAAGGCGCACGACGCGGCGACTAGGGCAAATGCAAGAACTGTCTTTTTCATAACTGTATTCCTCCTTGGCAACGCAAATTATATCCTAAATCCACCGCCAGCGGAGAGCTGGTGTGTACCACTTTTTTTGGAACTACTGCAATTTGTAGAAAACCGAGGTCGTGCGACCTCGGTTTTCTATCGTTGGACAAAAGGGTGTAGAGTAGAGCGGGACGCCCCCGCAGGGTACGCCCGCTCGGCCTTCGGCTACCCTCAAAACGTGCTTCGCCGTTTTTCGGCGGATACCCCTCATCGAACCGTACGTGCAGTTTTCCCGCATACGGCTCTCCGTGTGGGACCCGTAACGTGTCACTTCCGCCTCCATTGAAGCCAGTGCAGCCCCATTGCCTGTAGTTCTGAGTAGAAGTTCGGCGCATATTTCAAGCCATAGCCCCTTTGGCTCTTCCTGTTGAAATGAAGGTACAGGCGGTTTCGCACGTACCAGTTCACCTTGTCAAACGCCTTCTTCGGATATCCGCATTGGAAGTAGTTTCCCCAGCCGACAAGTATCTTGTTGACCCTCTGCACAACTTCCTCGTTCTTCACGGGCTTGAAGATGCTTAGAGTCTGTTCCTTGACCTTCGCGCAAACCTTCTTGACCGATTTCATCGACGGGCCGTAGGTCAGGTAGTCTCTCCCTGTGCCATAGCGCCTGTCCTTGACATATCGGAAACTTGAGGGACAGGCCCCACGAAAGGCCCATTTTTCAAGGGGGTTGCGTTTCTATTCTCCGGGCAACGCTCATGGCAGCATT
>CADCCQ010000120.1 GCA_902799955.1 uncultured bacterium
CGGTGCATGATGCGACTTCCCCCTCGTCAAACCGTACGTGCGGATTTCCCGCATACGGCTTTCCATTGAGTGCTTTTCCTGTTGTCATGGCTTTCTTCCGTTCTTGGGCTGTTGAACGTAATATTATAGCACAAATCCCCCGGCGACAGGCGGAGGATTTGGCGGGGCTCGTGCCCCAGTGCGCCGTTGCGGTTTGAAAAGGTAAACGCAAGTTCCTGATGCGTTTACTTCTGCAAGGGCATGGACAGCTCGATGAACAGGACGGCGTTGTCCGGCAGCGCACAGTCGAAGAACAGCGCGCCGTCCGGCGCCCGCGTCCGCTCCGTGCGGCTTCCGAGCCGGGCGTGCGCGCGCAGCTTCGGCTCGATCTCCTTCAGGAAAAGCTCCCTGTCCGCCTTCGATCTCAGCCCGATGCGTTCCTGCATCGGCGCCGGGCCGTCCGGCGACCAGCCGAAACGGTCGTTGCCGATCTTGCGCTTCGCACGCTCCGCCCGCCATTCGTCGAACCAGTTGGCGTCGTCGTCCACTTGCTTGCGCGTGACGGCGATCTCGCGCCCCGCCCATCCCGCCGGGAGTTTCACGGCGACGTGGAACGGCGTGGAGCCCTTCGCGAACTGCTCGTTCCGGAAGGCATACGCCATGACCCGGAGCGTGCCGCCGTCCGGCGAAAGCGCGGCCACGGCGTCCGCCTCCGTTCCCGTGCGCGCGGCTCCGGACACCGTGACGGCATCGCCATGCGCAATCGCCACGGCCAAGATTGAAAAGAGGCAGCAGACCCTGTTCATGCCAAAATCCGTTCAGACTGTCAGCGCACCACGATTACCAAGCCCGAAGACGGGCAGAGCACAAGGCCGCCGTCCGTGCAGAGAAGACGGTATCTTCGCGCCGCGTCGCCGTCAAGGACGAACTTCACGGAAGCGTCAGGCTTCGTGTTCCACTTCATGAGATAGCCGGCGAACACGTCGTTCTCCTTCGTGCGCGAAAGCTCCTTCAGGTCGGTGCGCCCATCTACGTGGACGGTCACCGTCGCCCCTTCCGCGAACGAGACGCTCAGGCGCGACGGCTGGTATTTTGCGAATACGGCCTCCGCCGGGAGCGCGGTCGTCCGCCCCGAAAGGTCGATCGTAGATTTGTCCAGCATCGTACAGCCGTAGAACATGTCGGTGTTCGGCTGGAACGTGCCGTACACGTTCAGGGCCTTGTCGCCGGAGGACTCGTTCCCGCCGTAGGTCACAACGTAGTCTCTTACCCGGAGGTCCGCCATAATGGCTATCGGGCTGTTCACCTCGAACCGCGCGTCGATGTCGCAGGCCTGGTCGAACCTCGCCCAGCCGATGCCCGACACGGCGAACGTCCCGTTCGACAGGACCGGATACGTCACGTAGAGGATCTGCCCGTCGGACATCGTTGCGGAAAGCCTGTGCGTACCAAGGTCGAGCGCGCCTTGACCACGCCCTAGTATCGTCGTGTACAAAACCTGCAACGACGAGTCTTTCATGAGATCCGAGATTCCAACCCCACCCCAGTCAGTATGGGTCATTTTCCATTTGCCGTTCCGCAACGCCCCGCCGTCGAGAATCATGGCGTTGAAGCCCTCGTTGTAGTCATAGTTGGCGCGGATGTCGAAAACCGCGTCCTGGGCTACCGTGATCGAACCCGTCCCGAACGCCGGGAATTTCGCGCCCGTAGATGCATCGTCTTGACTGGCCGGGTCGGGCGGCTGCGCCATGCCTGCTGCGATTATCGTCCCGCCCGTGTACGTCTGCGCCTTGTGCGAAACGAACGTGCCCGCGCCCTCCTTGACCAGCTTCAGGTTGCCGCCGAGAGCAATCCTGTCGTTCGCCGTCCAGCCGGAGGCGAAGTTAGCGTGCAGCTCGGAAACCACCTCGTTGTTGGAGTTCGTGATCGCCGCGTCGGGGACGACGCGCAAGGACACGAGGTCGATTCCACCGCCAGGCGTTTTGGAGTTGTACCCGGACGACGTAAACGAGACCTCGTGTTCCCCTGCGGCCAAATCGACGTCAACCGCGACCTCCTGCCATGAACTTGGGCATGTGACGGAGCGGCGGACGACGCCGTCCACAGCCATGTTCAAGGTAATCGCGGGGTAGCCGCTTCTGAGCTTCGTCCAGCAGGAAAGCCGGTACGTCTTGGAAACCGGCACGTCAACCGTCTGCGAAATCGTGGCTCCGTCATGACTGTTCCCATTGATCCAGAACCCGACATGGAGGCTTCCCGCCTTGCTGCTTCCGCACCAGTTTCCGCTCGAGAAAACGGATGCGTTGCCGGAGGGCTGGTCGAACTTCCACGACTCGATGTTACTACCGTCAAGTGTCTCGAAACTGCCATTGGCAATCAGCTCCAAGTCTCCGATACGCGCGGCAACGTCGTACGTCAGGCCGTTCATCGCAAGATCGTGCCCGGCGAGGTCGATCGTCGCCCCCGCCGCGATGTTCACCGCCCCCAGACCGCTCCAGTCGCAATCGTCGTTGAGAGACTGCGACTCGGCCAGCACGATGACGTTCCCATCGACGGAGATGTTCTGGCTCGAATACGTTCCGTCCGCCGACTGCCCGAGGCGAAGACTCGACCTGCGTCGCAGCGAGACGTTGTCGAGAAATCCGCAGGGGTTTGTCCCGCCGCCCGTCCCGTCGGAGCGGAACGTGACGGAGTGTTCGCCGACGTCCAGCAGAACGTCGAACGAAGACTCCGTCCACGCCGCCGTGGAGCAGACGGCGTAGCCGAGCGTGTTCCCGTCGACGTCCACATGGATGCGCATGTTCTGGAATGCTTTGTTGTTGCCCGGTCTGCAGGCGGTGTAGAACGACAGACGGTAGATATCCGCTTTGGCGACATTCACTTTCTGCGTCAGCGACGCCCCGCCGCTTGTGTTGTCGTTGCACCACCACCAAACGAAACGGCTGCCGTTCTGGGCGTCAAAATTCTTGCTCCATATATTGTCACGGCTCGCCGCCCATCCACTGGCAGCGACTCCGTTGACATTCGCCGCCGACCACCCCGTCGGATAGACTGTTTCCGAGAAATCCTGATGTGTGCCTGCCGCGCCTTCGATCTGCTCGAAACTTCCGTTGACGATCAGTTCTTCGGAAGAGACGAACCGCCCTTCCCCAGCGAGCCCGCCCACCCGGAGGTCGTGCCCGTTCAAGTCCACCACGACTCCGCCGGACAGGTTCACCGTGCCGTGCGAAGTCCAGTCGGCATCCTCGGTCAGCGTGACGTTTTCGGTGATGTTCGTATCCGCGAACGACGGCGAAAACGCTGCGGCCGCGCATACTCCAAGCGCGAACGCGTGCTGAAAAGACCTCACGACTTTGTAGAGTAGAGACCCACGCCTCGGCGTTGCCGCGCACACGCTTGCGCGCAGACCTCTAGCGACTTCGCTCCGCGAAGCGACCTGCGGTCGGGTCATA
>CADCCQ010000121.1 GCA_902799955.1 uncultured bacterium
CGCGGGTTCATGCTCGATTCCGTGCGCAACTATCTGCCGCCGCAGGGCGTTAAGGACGTCATCGACGTGATGTCGCGCTACAAGCCCAATCTCTTCCACTGGCATCTCACCGAGAACTACGCCTGGCGCCTTGAGTCGAGGCGCTTCCCGGAGCTGCAGTCGGAGCGGGCGTTCCTGCATCGGCACAAGGGCAAGTTCTATACGCAGGAGGAGTTCAGGGAAATCGTCGATTACGCCTACGCGCGGGGCGTGCGCGTCATGCCCGAGTTCGACTTCCCGGGGCACGCGCTTGCGTTCCGCCGCGCGTTCGGGTTCAAGACGATGTCCGACCCGGGCGTGGCGGAAAAGGCCGCCGCGCTCTTCGAGGAACTGTGCGCGCTCGCGCCACGGGAGAAGATGCCGTTCATCCACATGGGAACGGACGAGGTGTTCAGGCGCGACGTCGAAGGGACGCCGCGCGAGACGCTGGAACGCATGGCGAAGGCCATCTCCGCCTGCGGCCGCACGATGGTGAGCTGGGTGCCGGGCGAGACATACAACAGTCCCGGGCCGCGCATCAACATGCTGTGGACGGACAAGGTTTCGCCGGAGAAGAACCCCGGCGCCTACTTCGACGCGATCGGCATGTACATCGAGGACTTCGATCCGTTCGAGCTGCTTTCCGTGGCCGTCTACCACAAGGCCGCGCGCTGGCATGACGCGGGCGATCTCAACCAGGGCGCGATCTTCTGCGCGTGGCACGACGGGTTTGTCGGGCTGCCGTATGAAAACCTGCTGCGCAACCAGCCCGTGTTCCCGTCGTGCGTCCTCTTCGGCGACGCCTACTGGCGCGGACGCGACAGCGACCTTCCGCAGTTCCGCAAGCGCCTGCCCCGCGGCGGCGATCCGCTGCTCGCCGAGGCCGCGGACGTCGAGCGTCGCGTTGTGGCGCAGCGCGACCGTGCATTGCGCGACCTGAAGCACCCGTTCCACTTCCTCCGTCAGACGGACATGCGCTGGAGATTGACGCAGGCGGACGGTACGCTGATTGCAAGCGATATTGCGCAGGCGACAATTTCCCCAGGGCGCGAAGGCTGCGGAGCGTCCAACGGAACGGTTGTGGCCGAGACGTGGATCAAGTCGCCCAAGGATCAGACCGTCGGCGCGTGGATCGGCTTCACCAACATCTCGCGCGACCACGGCCTGGTGTACTCGGCGCCGCTGCCGGGCGTCGGGGAATGGAACCGCTTTGGAGCCACTATCGAGCTGAATGGTGAGAAGATCGCGCCGCCGAAGTGGAAACGGCCGGGACTCAAGAAGGGCAATCCGGTCGCGGACTGGACGCCTGCCTGGACGCTCTACGAGGCGGACGAGGAGCCGTTCACGGATCAGGAATACGTGATGCGCGCGCCAACGCCGATCCACCTGCGCAAGGGATGGAACCATGTGAAGCTCACGCTGCCCAACCCGTCGGCGAAGGAGAAGACGCGCCATCGTTGGGTCGGCACGTTCATCCCCGTAGCCGGAACGACAGACCATCCGCATGAGGTGCCGGACCTTGAATACGCCGCCAATCCGCCAGCCGTGGACGAGTGCGTGGCGAATCTGTTCTCGCGCATTGTCTGCGATGTCGGCGCGTTGCCGCCGGAACGGAAGTTCGTGGCGGAGTTGCTGTCCGACCGCATCGAGGCGCGTACGGTTCCCTCGGACAAGGCCCGGACCTTGACCGTGCGGTTCGTGCTGGACGCGGCGGTCCCGGACGGGAATGCCATGGTCAAGGTCGCTGGCGGACGGGCGGACATTTCGGCGGCGCGCTTCCTCGGCCTTGTGCATGGCGCGGGGTTGCTGCTGAGGCGCATACGGTATGGGGCGGACTCGTTCCGCATTGACGACGGCACGTATGCGTTTGCGCCGAAGAAGGGGCTGCGCATGGCGTATTTCGCACGGCACTTCCACAACTGGTACCACCATGCCTCTGCGAAGGAGCTGACGGAATACATTGACGACCTCGCGCTTTCGGGGCACAATGCGTTCAAGTTCCAGTACGAGTATCCAACGGCGGACCGGGCAGCGGACACGGAGTCCGATAAACGGTTGTTCGCCGATGTTTCCGCGAAGGCGCTTGCCCGCGTGAAGGCGCTGGATTGCGGTTTCTGCGGAAGCGGCGGCAACAACCAGGCGCCGCTTGATTCGCCAGAGGCGCTGCGGGGCGTTCCCAACTCGGATCCCAAGCGCGGTAACCTCGGGTTCAACGTGTGTCCGTCCAGGCCGGGCGGCATGGAGTATCTGTGCGAATACCGGAAGCGCCAGCTGAAGGAGATGGCGGGCGGCAATGTGGATTATTTCATCTACTGGCCGTTTGACGAGGGCGGATGCGAGTGTGAACAGTGCAAGCCATGGGGCGGCAACGGATTCCTCAGGTTGATCGAGCGCTATGAGATCCTGAACAAGGCTGCCGCTCCCGGCGCGAAGACCATTATCAGCACCTGGGTGTTCCACGATGACGACTGGGCCGGACTCTACAAGTGGCTCGAGACGCACGACGGGGTCGATTACATACTCGCCGATTCCCACACGGACTTCCCGAAATATCCGCTGGAGCATCGTGTCCCGAAGAACATACCCGTGATCACCTTCCCCGAGATCAGCATGTGGGGACGTTCGCCCTGGGGAGGTTACGGGGCAATTGCGATGCCGCGGCGTTTTGAACGTCTCTTTCGTCAGGCCGAACGCATCTCCGGCGGGTTCATGTGCTATTCGGAAGGACTGTACGAGGACGTAAACAAGGAGGTCGTCAACGGCCTCTACATCGATCCTTCCGCCTCGGTGGACGACCTGCTGCGTTCCTATGCGGAATACTACCTGCCCGGGGCGGACCCCGAAGACTTCGTGAAGCTCTGCGACATCTTCGAGGCGAACCACAGGTTTCCGGGCAATCATTCCCGTCCGCGTTTTGAGAACGTGCCGGAAGGTGATGCAGAGCTTGCTGCCTACCGGCAGCGCGCCGATGACGCATGCCGGATCGTCTTGCGCATGAACCGCAGAATGTTTCAGCCGTTCAGCCAGTCGTGGCGCTGGCGGCTTCTCTTCCTGCGCGCGATGATCGACCGCGAGATTCTGGCCTCGCGCGAAGCGGCTCCAGAGTCCGCGCGCCCGTATTTTGACGAGCTTGTGAAAATATACCACGCCGAACGCCAGCTAAAAGACTGGCGCCGGACCGGCAAGGCCGGGTACACCACGCCGCACTATCCGGCTCCAAAGAGCGCTTCATCCGGCGCAAATCCGTGAGCGCTTGCCGCCATCGCCACAACGGGTGGGTCGCGTGCCCGCGCGGAACCACTTAACGCACTATTGCCAACCGGCGGCGGAAAAGGGTATAATCGCGGCATGAAACGCAGAGAGTTCATCGCCTTGGCCG
>CADCCQ010000122.1 GCA_902799955.1 uncultured bacterium
CTGCAGCAGCTCCATGATGACGAGCGGGCTGTCGTCCGCGCCGGGCAGCCCCGGACCGGACACCCTGCGCACCTGGTCGTGCGCGGCGAGAATCTCGTCTGCGACGTCTCGGCGTTGCGGCTCGTCAAACCCGCCGGCACCCCGCCGCCTGTCGCCATCGGACCTAACGGCGTCGCGATGCCGCCGGAGGAGGGCGCGTGGAACGCCGCGGCGGAATACGAGGTGCCGTTCGAGTGCGGCGACGCGATTTTAGAGATTTCGTATGAAGGCGACATGGCGCGGCTCTATGCGGACGGGAAGCTCGTGCAGGACGACTTCTGGAAGGGCAGGCCGATCCGCTACGCCCTACGCCGCCTCCCGGCCGGGACGAAGGGCCTCGTGCTCAAGGTCCTTCCCTGGGCCGAAGACGCCAAGAGGCACATCTTCGTCGACAAGGCTGAGCGCATGCGCGGAAAATAGGGTATAATATACGGCATGAAAACTGCTATCATCGCAATGACGGCGCTTGTCGGGGCTGTGTGCTCCGCTGCGGAACTATTCAACGGCAAGGATCTCGCGGGCTGGGTATCGGTCGCGGACAACGACGCGACGGGCGGATACACCGCCGCGGAGCCGACGTGGTCCGTGGTCGACGGGGCGATACGCACCACCGGCACGCCGTTCGGCTATCTGCGCACCAAGCGCGCCGACTTCGGCGACTTCAAGCTGAAGCTGCAGTACCGCTGGTGGCGCATGACGGAGCGTCCGAACTCCGGCGTCTTCGTCCGCCTTGCCGCGGAAACCGGGACGTTCATACCGAGGTGCTACGAGAACCAGCTCGACCCGAAGGGCGCGTGCTCCATCTTCGCGCTCGGCGGCTCCGTTCTCGAAGGCGTCGCGCCGCGCACGCCGTACGATCCGTCCGACGCGCTGTCCGGCATCGCCGCCGCGCCGCGGAAAGGTCCGTCCGCCGAGAAGGCGTTCGGCGAGTGGAACACGCTCGAGATCGAGGCGAAGGGCGACGAGCTCGTCTCGCGCCTCAACGGAGTCGAGATGAACCGCGTGAAGGGCGTGAAGACTCCGAAGGGCGCGATCGCTCTCCAGTCCGAAGGCGGCGCGATAGAGTTCCGCTCCGTCTCCGTCGAGGAGTAGCCGCGCGTGCGCGGAAATCTGGTACGGCCAACGCATCAAAAATTCCTTCTCCCCGCTGACGCGAGGTAGAACGAATTTTTGATGCGTTGGAAGTGTTCCAGCAGCCAGCAGCCAGCGTTCAGCGCCCAGTACGAGCGGTCGTGGCGCGTCCTTCCGGTTTCAGGAGGTGTTCCAGGCGCTATTTTCGAGCGCGCCCGCCTCTTTTGTGAGCGCGCGGGCATCGAGCCCGCGCGGGTTCGAGTCTGTCGCCTGTCTGCCTTGCCGTCCTTCTACGCCGCGAGCATGAGCCCAGGCAGCTTTTCGTCGTCCCATGTGAGTTCCTTCCGCTTCACGCTGATTCCGCCGAAGACCGACTTGTCGAGCCTCAGCACGTTTACGACGACGTGCCGCAGCATCGCGAGATTCTCCGCGAGGTCTTCCCGCCTCGCCCGGGACCTGTCCTCGTCGAAGTCCATGTCGAGTATCCAGTGCATCGCCTCCACGCCCCAGTGCGCGCGGATGGCCTCGAGCGCATGCCTTGCGAGCGTTGCCGGGTCCATGCCTTTTTTCTCCTTCCCCACTTGACAAACGAGATACTATAGTATATCATACGCACCATGAAACTGCAGGAGGAGATGGCGGCGATGCTGAAGGACGGCTCGCCCATGACGCGGGGCAAGCTCTGCGTCAGCGCGGTGCGCAAGTCTGGAAGGAAGGCGTACAACCTCCAGTACAGGCGCAAGACGGTCCAGTTCGTCAAGGCCATTCCGGCCTGCGAGCTGGAGGCGTACAGGAAATCGACCGAGCGTTGCAAGCGGTTCCTCGACTGCGTGCAGCGTTACGTTGACATGAAAACGAAGGAGTCAATCAGGACGATCAGGAAGGAGGCGAAGGATGCAAGAGGCAAGGCCAAGGCGGCTCGGCGAGCGGACGGTTGACTACGGCCTCGCGGCGATGGACTTCTGCGGGACGCTGCCGCGCACCGCAGCGGGGCGGCACATAGCAGACCAGCTGCTGCGCTCGGCGACGAGCGTCGCGGCCAACTACGCCGAGGCGTCCGAGGCGGAGAGCACGGCGGACTTCGTCCACAAGATGAAGCTCGCCATGAAGGAGCTGAAGGAGTCTCGGGTCTGGTTGCTGTTCGCGTCGAGGCTTGCGCCAGGCGAGGCCGTCGAGTCGCTGCGTGCCGAATCGCGGGAACTGCTGTTGATGGCAGGCAAGAGCATCAACACCGCGTCCGCCCGCATGCAGGGCAAAACCATCGGAGCGTAGGCTCGATGCCTACGCACAAAAAGACAGTCGGGCGCGTCCGATGGGGCGTCCCTGGGGGGGCAGCGATGCGCCTGACGCGCCACGACAACTCGGATTGGCTGCTGCGCTGCTGGTTGTTGGTTGCTGAGACACTTCCAACGCATTAAAAACGATTCAGGGGCCCCAAAGGGGAAGAATCGGCTTTTAATGCGTTGGCCGTAGAAATCTGGCTCTGCGCATTGATTAAATCCGCGAAAAATAGTATAATTGTCGGGCAAAAAGGGCGCGGTGCGCCCATGGAGCACTATATGAACAAGTATCTTGACGATTTCATGAAGACCTTCCCCTACGAAGGCCTCACGTACGACGACGTGACGCTTGTCACGCAGTATGCCGATTTCCTGCCCGACGACGCGTCCCTCGAGACGAAGCTCACGAGCCGCACGACGATGAAGATCCCGTTCATCTCCGCCGCGATGGACACCGTCACCGAGGCGCCGATGGCGATCGCGATGGCGCTTGCGGGAGGCATCGGAGTCATCCACAAGAACCTCGAGGAGGACGAGCAGGCGAAGGAGGTCGCGAAGGTCAAGAACTACCTCAACGGACTCATCGCGAAGCCGATATGCTTCCATGCAG
>CADCCQ010000123.1 GCA_902799955.1 uncultured bacterium
CTCGGCGAGTAAGCACCACGCCTATTATGCCGTAAGGCGGCATCATAGTCAACGGCCTAAAAGATTATTTATTTCCGCCCGACCGCTGGATATCGTCGCGGGATTACGGCATAGTATGGGCGTAAAAAACAGCGGAGGGATGGGCCTTCCGCGACAGCAGAAAGGAACGACAATGAGAAAGAGAGAAACGAACGGCGCGGGCGGGCGCAAGCCCCTCGCCGACCCCAAGGGCGCGGAGCGCAGGATTCGCGCATGGCTCCTGCGGACGTGTCCGGAGGAGAAGCCGCTGATCGGCGACTTCCGCAAGGACGTGACCTTCGCGGAGGTGAACCGCCGGATGCACGGCGGCGAGAACTTCTACGACATCTGCGACTGCGGCGAGTCCGTCCAGCGCGAGATCGTCTTCCGCGAGCTCGCGAGGCTCTACGGGACCAAGTACGGCTACTGGTACGACCTCTGGCTCAACCACGGCTGACCCGCCGGGGCGATCCGCGTCGGGCGGCGCGGATCGCCCTTGATTTCAAACGCCGATTATGGCATCATGTAAAAAGCAGCTCCAGAAAGGAGAACGACAATGAAAGACCCGATCAGAAGCACGGCAGAGTTCAAGGCCCTCCGCTCCGAGGCGCGTGAGGCGATTGCCGCCTACGAGGACGGCGCGGACTTCCTGTTCACGATCAGCCGCCTCGCGGCAATCGGCGAGCAGATGAACGTCCTGCTGGCGTAGGCCCGCGACATTTCAAGGGCGGAGACAACCTACCTCCGCTCGCGGACGGCCACCGCGTTTTTCCGAGCGTCAATTCCTTTCGGCGCGAGGTTTTTTCTGCGGCAAGGCCGTCCGCTCTTTTTCACTTGGCAGGTACCGGCCGCATCCGCAAAGGACGATGATGGGAAACGTCTCTGCTATCGGGCGGTACGGACGGCGACGCGTTCGGGGCCGTCCGTCAGCATCAGATCACGCGGCGTGTCGTCACGCGGCGACTCGAGTTCTGCCACGACCGCGTCGACAGTCGGCTTGTCCTTCTCGCCTCCGAAGAACGTGTCGAGGATCGCGGCATAGCGCTCCCGGTCGGCTTTCTCCTTTGCCGTGAGAGCGAAGAGCGTCGCCGATGCCCTGACATGGAGCGCGCCCTCGATCCCGAAGATGGCTTCAACGGACGTGCCTGCGTGGGCGAGAAGGCTGTCGGCAATGCGCCGAAGGTTGGCTCCGAGCTTCTTGCGCTTGAGGACTAACCGAGACTCGCGCAGTGTCTTGAGACCACGACGCCGTTCTGCGGACATATCCCAACTCCCTGTCATGCGCGGAAAGGCGAACCACGCCCAGCACGTCTCCATCTTTCCGTTTTCCATCTCCTTGATGGCGTCCTCGAACGCGACCTCGCTGGCGAACTCAATGTTTGAGACGTCGGGAGGCGTCTCAAGGGAGAAAGGCGTCCAATTCCTCGGCGGCCTCGCGTCCCTCCTGAACGCGACGAGCTTGCGCCCCAGCAATTCGAGACGGCTGGCGATCTCGTTCAGGCGCGGCTTCGCGATGTCCACGATTTCGCAATCGCAGTCCGTCGAGAAGCCGTGCGGCTCGCCAAGCAGGCGGGAGACCTCGAGCGCGTCCGCATCGACAAACGACAGCATACGCCCCGACTCGAACAGGACGAGTCGGTCGGGATTGCGCCGCTTGGCTTTTCGGTATACGTCGAGGATTACTGACACGGGGATAATTATATCATATTTCAGATATCTGCCAATGATGAACTATCGCGGGCGAGGGTTCGTTTCCGCATTGAGATCTCGCTATTTTTGCCTTGCCACTGGAATTCGCATTCAGGTTACGGCATAATCAAGGGCATCAAACGCAGACAAGGAGACAGACATGATGAAGATGACAGACATCGCCGCGCAACGCCGCCCACGGCGGCCACGGCGGCTTTCGGGGCGCAGGGCGGGCGACGATCCGTCCCTGCGCGGGGAACGCGCCACGGGGCGCGTACGCGCCGCTGTGCGCGAGGCGGAGGGAGGTGCGGCATGGGCGTGAGGGAGTGGCACCCGGAGCATGGATTCCCGACCGCGAGGCAGATGGCGCGGATGGTGGCGGCGGAGGTGCGGGCGCAGGTCGAGGCCGCGATGCAGCGCGAGCGCGACAAGGCGGCGAAGGCCGAGAGCCGCCGCGACCGGCTGCGCGGCGTGTACAGGCGGCACAGCGGCGAGGGGGCGGAGTCCGTGGACTTCGGCGCGGTTCGGAACCTCGTCGAACGTGCAGCCGCCGCGACCTTCGCGGCGTGGCGCGGTGTCGCGCAGCTCGACCACATCGCGCTCGCCGAGGCGGGGACGCGGGAGGACTTCGACGATCTCGAATTCCTCATCAACCGTGGCCTGGGCGAGCTGAACGGCCTGAAGAACGCGGTGACGCTGGCGCGGCGGCTGGCGTAGAGGGCGACCTCCCCTGGGAAAATTCACAGTCCACGCTGTTGCGAAATGCCGGTTTTTGGTATAATATACAATGACTTTTTGGGTACATAGGACAATCGATGGAAAAACGGAAAGGAAACAACGTGTGTTACCATCACGGAATCGCCTTGTGCACGGCTCCGGCAAGGTCGTTTTGTCTCGTGAACCCGCAGACCCATGAAAGGAGTAAATCATGTTCTGGAAAATAAAATCTTCGGTCGTCTTCGCAGTGATAATGTTGTATGCGCTACCGTCATTCGCTCTTTCTCAAAACGTAAATGGCGTGGTGTGGCAATATACTGTTTCAAACAGGAAAGCCACCATCGGTGGCATTCCTGAATATGCCACGTCTGAACCCACGTCCAGTACGGCCATCCCGTCATCAACATCTGGGGCGATAACCATTCCGTCACAACTTGGCGGATATTCAGTCACAGCCATTGGAGATTTTTCTTTTCAAACCTGCGCCAAACTAACAAGCGTAAAGATACCGTCGAGCATTACCAGCATCGGAGATCGTGCTTTCAAGGGATGTAGTGGTATGACGCAGCAAACTGTCAAGCGTTACAATTCCAAACTACGTGACACGCATCGGGAGTTCTGCATTCTACGGCTGTAGCAAATTGTCGAGTGTAACAATAGGAACACGAGTTACAACAATTGACTTGAGCGCATTCAGTGGCTGCACCGCATTAACAAGCATAACAATACCAAACAGTGTAACATCTATCGGGTCGCATGCTTTTTATAACTGCAACAGCCTTAAGGGCATAGTAGTTCCAAATAGTGTGCAATATATCGGGGATGCAGCATTCGGAAATTGTACAGGCTTGAAGAGCATGACATTGCCGTTTATCGGATATTCGCGTGGAAAAACCACAACGAAAAATGCTACCTTGGGCTACATATTTGGCGAGTCATCAGAATCAGCAACGGCCGTTCATTATTTAGCGACTCAACGTTATCTGAACGACTATGGCTATGAAAAAACCTTCACATTCAAGATGCCAAAGGGGTTGAGCTCCATAACAGTCACCGATGGTACCACAATAGGATATGCTGCGTTTTGCGATTGCAGTAGTCTAACAAGCATTACGATTCCAGACAGCATAACAAGCATCGGATCTTATGCGTTCTATGGGTGCAGTGGGTTGAAGCAAATAAAAATACCTTTAAGTGTTAATGCACTCGGTTCGCAGACCCTTGGAGGCTGTTCTTCCTTGAATACCGCCTATTTGCCGAAAAGCTTTATAGGCAACCTACCCGTTAATTTTTCTTATTTCGTAAACTCCTCTAATTTGCAGATCGTCTATTATGATGAAACCATGAAATTCTTTGAGGAGCGGTTGACGACATCGGACAATTCTTCAAAAAGTCTTGTTGCTGGATGTTCAAACGGGTGCCGTGTGTCTTTTAAGTGGAAGTGTTCATGTGAACCCATCCTTAAGGGCAAGGTTTACGATTTCCTCTCATTTTTGATCGACGGTGTACAACAGGACTTGATCTGCGGTGAAACTGATTGGCAGTCAAAAACCTATGAAGTTACTGGCAGTGGAGAGCATGAATTCCGCTGGACATACCAAAAGGATTCGGAAGGCTGGCTTGGCTCGCGAATGGCGAGGAAGAGGGGTTTTGCAATTAACTCATGAAAATAATCAATATTGGAATTCTTGCCCATGTAGACGCTGGAAAGACGACCTTGACGGAGAGCCTGCTATATGCCAGCGGAGCCATTTCAGAACC
>CADCCQ010000124.1:0-3920 GCA_902799955.1 uncultured bacterium
GCCCCGAGGGACCATACCGCGACCCCATCGGCAAGCCGCTCGCCGTCGGCGCGTCGTTCATCGACCCCACGGTTTTCGTCGACGACGACGGACGCGCCTACCTCTTCTGGGGCAACAAGGGATGCTGGTACGGCGAGCTGAACGCGGACATGGTCTCGTTCAAGGACGGATGGCGCGAGATACCGGGCTTCGACGACGAGAAGTGCTTCGGTCCGAAGTCCGTGCGCATGAACTGGGCCCACGGCAAGGAGGAGCCCATTGTCTCCTACGAGGAGGCGCCGTGGGTGATGAAGCGCAACGGAACATACTACCTCTCCTACGCCGCGGGCGGAGTTCCCGAGCACATGGCGTACTCCACCGCGCCGACGATCAACGGACCCTGGACCTACCGCGGCAAGATCATGGACACGCCGCACAACAGCTTCACGATACACGGAGGCAACATCGAGTTCAAGGGCCGCAGCTACATGTTCTACCACAACGGCGCCCTGCCGGGCGGCGGAGGCTTCAAGCGCTCCGCCTGCGTCGAGGAGTTCAAGTGGAACGAGGACGGGACGATTCCGTTCATCCCCCAGACGAAGGAGGGCGTGCAGCCTCCGGGCGCTATTGAAGACAAGGAGGGCAAGTTCTGGATCGACGGGTCGAAGGGAAGGCTGTCCGCCGTTCTGCGCCTCCCCGACGACAGGCGGCCGGGGGCAAAATATCCGATAGCCGTCCTTTGCCACGGCTTCGGCGCGAACAAGTGCGAGCACGGCGGATTTTTCCATGAGTTCGCGGACGCGTTCGCGCGGCGCGGCGTGGCGTCGGTCAGGTTCGACTTCAACGGACACGGCGAGAGCGACGGTGAGATGCGCGACATGACGGTTCCGAACGAGGTCGAGGACGCGAAGCGCGTCGTCGCGTGGGCCGCGTCGCGTCCGTGGTGCAACGGAAAGGTCTCGCTCGTCGGACACTCCCAGGGCGGTGTCGTCGCGGCGATGACAGCTGGTTCGCTTGGCGAGAAGGTGTCGCGCGTAGCGCTTCTCGCGCCCGCGTGCGTCCTGAAGGACGACGTGCGTAATGGCTGCACTTTTGGCTCGAGGTACGATCCGAAGAATCCGCCGGACGTCGTGAAGCTCCCGGGTGGAAACGTCATCGGTCGCGAATTCATAAAGACCGACCTGCCTATCTTCGAGACGGCGAAGAAGTTCAAGGGGCCGATGTGCATCGTCCACGGAACTGGCGACGTCGTTGCGAAGACGCGCCACGCAAGGCAGTTCCACGAAGACCATCCAGGCAGCGAGCTGCACCTTATGGACGGAGACGACCACGGGCTTTCGCACACCTTCGGCGATGTGCGCAGGATCGTCGCGGAGTTCGTCTCGCGCGACGCGCCGTTCGGCCAGCCTATTACCTCGCCTGCAGGAAGTGCGGCGTCGAGGAGGCGATGCTGCTCGGTCCGAAGGGTGGACACGGCTACGGCAGCCGCAGGACGGGACGCGACAACGACGCGTGGCCAGAGCTCGCCGCCGTGTGGCTGAAGCGCACCCTCCGCGTCGAGTGACGCGCCGTGCGAATATAGCCCGAATGGGCGATTTGTGCCGCGGAGGCGTTGTGGTATAATCATCACCATGAACATCAGACATGCCAACATCAGGAAAATCGCTGCGGCACTCTCTGCGGCGGCGCTCGCGGGGACGGCGTTCGCCGTCAACCCAATCGTCACCCACAAGTACTCAGCGGACCCCAACGCGTTCGTGTGGAAGGACAGGCTGTATGTAGTGTGCAGCCACGACCTCGACGGACAGAAGGGCTTCGAGATGAACGACTACGTGCTGATGTCCACCGACGACCTCGTCAACTGGACTGACCACGGCGATGTCTTCACGGGCGGGAAGGACGTCAAGTGGTGCTGGAACCTCTATGCGCCGGGCGCTGCGGTGAAGGACGGCAAGGTGTACCTCTACTACCCCAATTCCGGCGGACCCATCGGAGTAGCCGTCGCGGACCGTCCGGAGGGTCCCTACACCGACCCGCTCGGCAAGCACCTCATCGGACGCGAGATGCCCGGCTGCGACTCGTGCTGGGTGTTCGATCCTGCCGCGTTTGTTGACGACGACGGGAAGGCGTACCTCTATTTCGGCGGCAACGGCGACACAATGGCCAGGGCCGTGCGGCTCAACGACGACATGGTCAGCGCGCAGTTCCCGGGGATCATGATGAAGGCGTCGAAGGACGGAGGCGAGGCGACCGTGATGCCGTACTTCTTCGAGGCGTCGTACATGCACAAGCACAACGGGAAGTACTACTTCTCGTACTCCGCCAACTTCCCCGACCGCGGTGCGTCCATCGACTACGCGATCGGCGACTCGCCGCTCGGTCCGTTCGTTTGGAAGGGCGCGATACTTCCCAACTGGGCTGAGAATTCGTGGAACAACAACCACCACTCGATCGTTGACTTCCGCGGAAAGACGTACATCGTCTACCATTCGCGCATTCTCTCCAACAGGCAGGGCCACAACAACGTCTTCGAACGCTCGGTGTGCATCGACGAGCTGAAGTACAACGACGACGGGACCATCGCGAAGGTCGTCCCCACGCACGAAGGCCCGCGGCAGCTTAAGCCGCTCGATCCCTACAAGGCGAATCGCGCGGTGACGATCTGCCAGGACGAGAAGGTGAAGGTAAAGATGGCGGACGTGTCGAAGAATAACACGAGCGTCGTCGTTGCCTCGGACGACGGGGCGTGGGTAAGGTACGCGGGCTTCGCGTTCGGCGCCGCGCCCGAGTCCGTCTCGGCGCTCTGCCGCGCGAAGGGCCCCGCCGTGGTGGAGGTCCGAAAGGGCGCTGTCGACGGTCCGCTCGCCGCGACGATTGCGCTTTCCGACACGAAGGGCGAGTTCAGGAAGTTCTCCGCCGCGGTCTCCGGAATCGGCGCGGAGACGTGCGACCTCTATTTCGTCTTCGTGAAATCCGCGGCGGGTACCGAGTTCGCGTCATACCGTTTCGCGCGCTGAGTAACCCGAACGGGTAATGTGCGCAGGGATGCGTTGTGGTATAATTGGCGTATGAAAGTTCCATTCCTAGAGAAGGTCGGCTACAGTCTTGGCGACGGGGCGGCGAACCTCGTCTTCCAGCTGATGATGATGTTCCAGCTCATGTTCTACACGGACGTGCTGGGCATCGGCGCTGGCGCGGCGGGTTTGATTCTGCTTGGCGCGCGCGTGTTCGACGCCTTCGTCGATCCCCTCGCCGGGATACTCAGCGACAGGACCTCCACGAAATGGGGCAAGTACCGTCCGTGGGTCGTCGGCACGGCTGTTCCGTTCGCGCTCGTCTTTGCGCTCTCGTATCTTTCGCCGGACTGGGGCGTGCGCGCCAAGACCGCGTGGGCCGCTGGTACATACGCGCTTTTGATGGCGCTCTACAGCTTCAACAACACGCCGTATTCCTCGCTTGGCGGGGTGATGACGGACGACGGACGCGAACGCACTTCCGTTGCGACGGTCCGCTTCGTCGCCGCCACGGTCGCGACCATCGTCGTGCAGGTGGCGACGCTTCCGATGGTTAAGATGTTCGAGGACCCGCGCACGGGATGGTCCGTGACGGTAGGCATCTACGCCGTCTTCGCGGCCGTAATGCTCGTCATCAGCGGATGCGTGGCGAAGGAGCGCATCGCGCCGCCCGCTACGCAGAAGAACTCGATCAGGGAGGACCTCAGGAGCGTGTTCGGCGACGTGCCGTGGCGTGCGATGTTCACGCTCACGCTCTTCCTCTTCGTGACGCTTGCGCTCTGGGGCAGCGCGTCCGCCTACTACTTCAAGTACGTCGTTCCCGAGGATGTGCTCGACTTCTCGCTCTTCAACGGCGTCGGCCAGGGGATTACGTTCGTTGCCGTCGTGACGCTTCCCGGGATCCTCAGCGACCGCTTCGGCAAGAAG
>CADCCQ010000124.1:3961-4947 GCA_902799955.1 uncultured bacterium
GCTTCTCGTCCTGGGCGCGCTCAAGTCGCTCGCCTACGCGCCTACGATTCCGCTTCTCTGGGCGATGATGGGCGATGTGGCGGACCACGGCGAATGGGTTTCTGGCCGTCGCGCGACGGGCTTTGTCTTCGCGGGCATCGTCTTCGCGCTGAAGGCGGGGCTTGGCCTCGGCGGCGCCGTGTGCGGCTGGATTCTCGGCGCGGCCGGCTTTGATCCGGAGGCTGCGTCCCAGACCGCCGAGGCGCAGCAGGCGATCCGGCTCTCCGTCTCGCTGATCCCCGCCGCGCTCTTCGCCGTCGGCTGCGTCGCGCTCCTCTTCTATCCGATTTCGAAGCGCACCGAGAGGGAGATGCAGCTCGAACTGAACGCCAGGAGGTCAAAGTGAACGCACGCTATCTATTCCCCGCCGACTACATGGCCGATCCCGCCGCGCACGTGTGGAACGGGCGGATCTGGATCTACCCGAGCCACGACCGCGAGAGCGGCATCCCCGAGCGCGACAACGGCGACCATTTCGACATGGTCGACTACCATGCGCTTTCCGTCGAACCCGACGCGGAAGGCCGGCTCGACCCCATGACGGGCGCGGTCGTGGACCACGGCGTGATCCTCGACCTCGCGGGCGTACCGTGGGCGAAGCGGCAGCTGTGGGACAGCGACGTGGCGGAGAAGGACGGACGCTACTACCTCTACTTCTGCGCGAAGGACAAGGACGACGTCTTCCATATCGGCGTGGCGACAGCGGAGCGCCCCGAGGGGCCGTTCGTCGCAGAACCAGAGCCCATCGCCGGCAGCTACTCCATCGACCCGTGCTGCTTCAGGGATCCGAAGACCGGTGCGCACTACCTTGTCTTCGGCGGCATCTGGGGCGGACAGCTCCAGCGCTACCGCGGCAACAAGGCGGTCTTTTCGGCGGCGGAGGACACGCTTCCCGACGGCACGCGGTGTGCACTTGAGCCCGCCGATGCGGAACCGGCGCTCTGCCC
>CADCCQ010000125.1 GCA_902799955.1 uncultured bacterium
TCACTGCGAATAGGAGAGCGACATAAATCAGGCACTTCGGAACGGAATGCGGAAATCGCCAAAGCGATTTTACCCACTTGACTTTTGTTCTCATAGGAGTGTTTGATATGGCATGGAACCAGTCGAGAACTGAGAATGGAAAATGTAGAATTGAGAATGGCGGGAAGCCCTCCATCCTCAATCTGCGCGTAGCCGTCGCTGCCGTCGTAATTCTGGTGGTGACGGGCGGCGTTGCGTGGTGGGCGCTCAGGGCGAGGGAGGAGACGACGCGTCCAGTCGACAACAGACGCACGCCCCCAGCCAAGATTGTCAAGGCTACGCCTGTGTCCGCTCCGCCGGAAAAGGCGCCTGCGAGCCAAGAGAAGTCCGTCGAGATTCGCAGGACAGAGGATGGCAGGTACATGAAGTACGTGGACGGGGAGAAGGCGTGGATGTATCCGCGTCGCTCCGTCGACCCGCCTGCACGCACGAACGGACAGCACAGGACGCTCAGCATAGAGCAGAGGATATTCAAGTACCGTTCAGACATGGACATCGCGGGGCTTCTCATGTCGCAGCCAGGCGACATGCCAATAGGGGAACCCGAGTACGACAGGTACTTCAAGAGGGATTTCCTCAAGTCCCTCGAAGACCCAGCCTTCCTGCTCAAGAGCGACACGGAGGAGGAGCGCGCGCTGAAGAAGGCGGTGATAGAGGTGAAGGCGGAGCTGAAGGAGCGGTATGACGCAGGCGAAGACCTGGCGCAGATCATGAAGGAGGCCCGCAACGAGCTAAGGGAGCTGGGCGCATACAAGAGTGAGCTGGAGGACGAGGTGCGTCGTCTATCCAAGGACGGGTCGCTTGGCGCAGAGGACATCGAAGACGTTATTGCGGCGGCGAACAAGATGCTTGAGGCGCGTGGCATGGCGCCTATCAAGAAAGGCGGTTTTCTCCGCCACCAGTTGAGACTTAGAAACGCCAATTCCGTCGGCAAAGGCGGAGAAGGGAGTAATGATGAGGACTAAAGTGATTGCAGCGGCAGTTCTGGCCGCAGTGGCGGCGTTCGCCGCGGCGACGGCGGATGCAGAACCGAAGATGCCCGCACCGGGCGAAAAGATAAAAGTGCACCACATGACGCCAGAGATGCGCGAGAAGCTGAAGAAACAGCTCGGCAACCGCATTGAGAAGCCAGGCTCGCGCAAGGGGAAGGTGGCGTTCATCGACACGTGCTCGAAGTCATGCGAAGAGTTGAAGAACCTGGTTGCGGCGTATGCGGAACTCACGAGGCTGAACCTCGTGTTCGAGACCGCCGCGCCAGGAGATCCGGTCGCCCTCAAGTCCGCATCTGGGGCGGATGTGGCCGTCGTCCTCACGGAAGACGACACAACGACCGCACTGCTCGCAGCGGTGGAGGACGGATGGGCGGTCGTCAACACGCGGCGTCTCGATCGTTCGCTTGCAACGGAGGAGGCGAAGGCGAAGTTTTTCGGGGCGAGGTGCGCCAAGGAGGCAATGCGCGCGTTTGCTGCGGTGTCAGGGGGGCTCTCTTCGCAGTATCCGGGCAACATAATGGGCACACGGAAGATCGAGGACCTGGATCTAGTCGAGCCGTACTTGCCTATGGACAAGGTGCAGGCAATCATTGGATATCTTGAGTCACGCGGTGTCACGCCAACAATCATTGCTCACTACCGCAAGGCCGTTCAGGAGGGCTGGGCACCGTCGCCTACCAACGACTACCAGAAGGCGATCTGGGACAAGGTGCACGCGATGCCGACCGAACCCATCAAGATCAAGCCCGAGGAAAAGAAAACCGAGAAGTAATTGCTGGCGGGGCGAGTGTCAGACCTCTTTTGCCTTTATGTAGCGAAGGATGTTGTGACGAAACATTTGCGGCCCGCCGAAAAACTGATTTTCAGAGCGCGACAACTTGACACCGGCACGAAGTTTGAGTTCGATAAGATGCAATGTGCAAATGAGATCGGCCAGTTGAAACAGGCGATAGCGCGAAGGCCTGACGGCGTTTGCGAACTCGACGTTTCGCCCAATGCCAGTCTCAAACACCTCGTGAAGCATGCGCGTGACAGGCGACTGCCCACAGTCGTAGTATATTTTCACGCGGTCAAGCGACGCGATGAAATCTCGATGTTCCGCAATAAAGTCGGCGAGTCCAGACTTGAGCCGTTCGAGTATCTGGGCGGGAGAGTCGATGAACTTCTTGTCGACGCTCAGGCAATGGTATTTATAGTCAACTCTTCGGGCAAAGGCCATCATGCGCGAGAAGATCCGTCCGCGAAGCTGGCGGCTGAGCATGGAGTAGTTTTTCTCTCGGCGAATGAGCGGCCCTGCGTGGAAGCAATGCCCTTGAAGCCCGATTTCTCTGTCGGACCGTTCAAGGCGGTTGATTTCGTCGGATATGTCGACGGACTGATCGTGAAATACCATGCCGACGATGTAAAAGCGGGATTCGGAGTCGGGGAGGTGGAAATTCCCAGACTCGTCTACGAAAACGCTCAATGTCGTTGCATCCATGGTATGTCGCCTAAAAAGAGAGAGTGGCGGGACGAGAATCCTGCCACTCACGCGGAGTCCTTTCCCCGCATCCCGGTGACCCCCGCCATAAGGAGGAGATCGATGGGTATTGTAGCACATTCTCGAACGACTCGCAAGGGGGTGCGATGAAATACACCTACGCCGCGATTCGTTAGAATAGTGTGCACCCGGTCAAGAAAGTAGGTTCTTTCGAGATGGGCCCGTTCGTCAAATACTGTGCACCATAGTAAACTAGGGGCA
>CADCCQ010000126.1 GCA_902799955.1 uncultured bacterium
GCGGAAGAGGAGAAAAGACCATGACAGGGAACATTCAGGTCGCAACGACTGTATTGGGCGGACTCGCCCTCTTCATTTACGGGATGGGGCTGATGTCCGAGGGGCTCACGCAGGTCGCCGGAGCTCGGATGAAGGCCATCCTCGGCTACGTGACGAAGAACCGCGTTGCGGCTATCGCGGCGGGTGCGGGAATCACGGCGCTAATTCAAAGTTCATCGGCAACGACTGTCATGACCGTCGGATTCGTCAACGCGGGGCTTCTTTCGCTGACGCAGGCGATTGGCGTCGTCTTCGGCGCGAACATCGGAACGACGGTGACGGGTCAGCTCGTCTCGCTCAAGGTGACCGACCTGGCGCTCCCTGCCGTCGTGCTGGGTGTGGCCGGACTGATGATCGCCCGGCGCTCGATGATGCGCGGGGCCTGGAGGACCGTCCTGGGATTCGGACTCCTCTTCTTCGGCATGAACATGATGAGCCATGAACTCAAAGCGCTGGCAAAACTGCCCGAGTTCATCTCCTTCTTTTCGCACTTCGACTGTGCGCCATCGGCAGGCGGATATCTTCCCTTCGGGGCGGTCCTGGGGGCGATTGCGGTCGGAACTCTTTGCACGGTCGCGGTGCAGAGTTCTTCTGCGACGATCGGCATTACCATCGCCCTCGCGAATGCCGGGGTCATCAACCTCTGGACGGCGGTTCCGATTGTCCTTGGAGACAACATCGGGACGACCGTCACCGCGCTGCTGGCCTCGATCGGGACGAATGTAAACGCCCGTCGTGCGGCGCTCGCACATGCGCTGTTCAACATCATCGGCACCTTGCTGCTGGTGATGACGTTCGTGCTCGTTTTCGTCGAAGGTGGCGTCAAGGCCCCGGCTTTCTTCCATCTGGTCAATGCCTGCGCCGAGGGGAATGCGTTCCTAGGCGAGAATACCGGTCGGCACGTGGCGATGGCCCATACGCTTTTCAACGTGGCGAATGTCGTCGTTCTCGCGTTCTTCATCCCTATGCTGGCTCGCCTCTGCTCGCGGATGATCCGGGACAATTCCAATCAGAAGGTCAAGTCTCTTGAACCGCTCCTGCTGAGCAATCCCGCCTTGGCGCTCCTGGCGGCGCGGCGGACGCTCGGGGAGATGGCAAGGCGTGCGTCGACGGTCGCTTCTGTCGCGCTTAACACCTGCCTTGGTCGGGCACATGTCGCCGAGGAATCCCTTCAGGATGTCGAACGAGAGATCGACGGGCTACAGACGAACCTCCGTGACTATCTGGTGGCGATTTCGGAGCGCAAGCTGTCCGAACGGCAGGCGCAGACGCTGCCGGAGATGCTCCATTGCGTCAATGATGCCGAACGTATTTCCGACATCGCGCTCAAGATCTTCAGGAAGGCGTCGCGTGTCCAGCGGGAGGGACTTTCCGACGAAATCCTACGGCTGACGAACGACCTGATGAGCGAGATGAGGTCAATGGCAACCGGCATCGTTCAGGCCCTGCGGTCGGGGGCGGTGCTGTCGTTTGACCCCGACGCGTCCGAGAAGAGGATTGTTGAGATGGCGCGTGACCTGACGCGCAAATTTGCCGACCGACTGAAGGATGCTCCTGGCGACACTCCGCATGACATGGCGTTCCTGACTGTGATGTCCGCCGTCAAGGATGTCGCACGTCATCTCGAGAACATCGCCGAGCGCATTGAAAAGGAAAGGATATGAATGAGAGTCTTCGTCAAGAGCTGTTGTAGGGCCATTGGAATGACATTGGCGCTGGTTTGGGTTCCTCGCATATCGGAGGCTGCTGATCATCAGGTGTGGCTAAAGCTGTCCATTGGCGTCCCGATCTTCGCACCCTGGGATGACGGCAGAATCGTGTTCGATGCGGAGCAGGAGGAGAAGTTCGGAAAGCGCGGGTTCATCGATTCCGAGACGTTGGCCATGATCAAGCTCGAAGCGTGTCCGTACTTTGCGATTCGCCTCGGCGACCGTTTTGTCTACGAGCGGTCACGTGGCAGGGGCGACCTTGTGCCTGAACATCGTCCGACTCTGGATGTCGTGCTGACTACGCCGGAGTTTCTGACGCTGAAGCTCGATTCACGGACGCGCTTCGAGTACCGCATGATTGATGGCAGGGATGACCATATGCGTTACAGGGAGAGACTTCGCCTGAAAAAGGAATGGAGCGTCACGCGGTGGAAGATATCGCCGTTCGTCTCCGAGGAGCTGTTTTTCTCGGACAGGCAAGGGGGCTCGGCGGCTAATGTATTTGTTCGGAACCGCGCGCAGATCGGTTTCTCGTTTGTCCCTTTTCCGTCGCTTCAAGCGTTGGCTTGCAATACGTATTACATGGTCCAGCACGACTGGGCCGAATCCGGCTGGAAGCCGATCAATGTCTATGGATTTGAATGTGTCTACAAGTTCTGAAGCACTCATCTTTGCAGTTCAGTAGAACGGCGAAGCTTTCGATTCTACGGGCGGCGAGAACACGAAAAGCTGTCGGGGTCGGCGTAATGTCATATCCTCCTGCCGAGATCGAAAGCCGCCTTCATGAACTTCGTCTTCTTCACGGTGCCGGGCTCATAGACGCCACCGGCCTTGAGGAAGCCCTTGATCTTCGCGCCCTCGAAACAGTCCACGAAGCCCTGAAGCGGCGCCTTCACGAGATCCCAGTCCATGTTCTCCGCCATCGTCGCGACGAGATAGTACGGCTTGCCGTTCGGCTCCGGCCACTTCGC
>CADCCQ010000127.1 GCA_902799955.1 uncultured bacterium
CCGCCCTCGAACTCGTTGAACGCCGGTCTGTGCAGCTCATGCTGCTTGTCGTGGAGCATGCTCAGGAAGCAGCCATAGCCGTAGAACCTACCGTAGTCGCCGAGATGCACCGTCCAATCTAGGTTCTGGAGCGCAGTAGGCCGCGTGTCACAGAGCGTCCCGCTCGTAGACAGATACGCCGACTCGAACTCCGCCGAAAGCCGACCCTCGAACACCGGTAGGGCGGGCCGCCCCCTGCCGGCCGCAGTCAGCGCGCTGCGGGTAAACCGCATGACGAATCCGCCGCCCGGGGCCATCCGGAACGAGAGCGTTTCGCCAGCATGCACGTCCTTCGCCTCGTGTACGTAGTGCGTCGGCTCGTCGGCGGAATCGTCCGCGTCGCGGAAGATATCCGCCCTCCACTCGCCGTCCTGGAGGAAGTCCGTCGCGAGCGCGAACGTGCGAGGATCGCGGTTGGAGATTCCCGCCGCGTACCACGCGCCGTCCTTGGCCTTCCGCGCGACGGCGGCGAACGTCTCGGGCGATCCGCCAAGTCCCACCGTTGCGTCCCATACGACTGGCGTCTGCGCCATGAACGAAAGGCATTCCGTGTTCCGCTCGTACTTAGTCGGCGCGTCGCAGAGCATCTGCAGCGGCGCTTCGTACAACGCCATCATCGCCATCTGGCGGCAGCGCGTGCCGATGGACCCGGGGTTTGCGGTGTCGCCGCGGTACGCCCCGATGCGGTAGTTGTCCATCGCGCCTGGCGTGTAGTCCATCGGACCAGCAGTCATCCGCAGGAAGAACGCCGCGACGTCGTTCGCCATCATGTCCTCGCCCCTGTAGAGCTTCATGTACTCTAGGCCGTGAACCCCCTCGTAGTTGAGGACGTTCGGATACGTGCGGCTCAGGCCGACCGGACGGTACACGCCGTGGTAGTCGACGACCATGCGGTGGCGCGCGCACGCCGCCGCGAACTTCTCGAGGAAGGACGCGACATCCGCGTCGCCGCGGTCCATGAAGTCCACCTTGAAGCCCTTCGCGCCGAGCTTCGAGAAGTGCTCCGCGACCTTCTCCTCCGCGCCGTACGCCTGCGCCCACGCCATCCACAGGATTACGCCGACGCCCTTCTTGTCCGCATACTCAATGATCGCCGGAACGTCCACGGACGGACTGCACTTCCAGATGTCGAGCTTCTCGCTCCAGCCCTCGTCGAGGAGAACGTACTCCACGCCGTTGCTTGCGGCAAAGTCTATGAAGCGCCTGTACGTCTCGGTCGTGCAGCCCCGCGCGGCGCCCTTGTTGTCGAAGGCGCTCCACCAGTCCCACGCGACCTTGCCCGGCTTGACCCAAGAGAAGTTATGAGTGGAGGAGTTGGGAGTGGAGGAGTTGGGAGTCGCGAGCGCGTACGCGATGTCGGCTTCGCAGAGCTTCGCCGGCGCGTCGGCAAGAACAAACACGCGCCACGGAAGAGGCCGTGCGGGATGCACCTTTGCGACAAAGTCCTCCGTCTCGTCCACGCAGACCCAGCGTCCGCCCGTCTCAACGGTCCTGCGGTTGTGCCAGCCGTCGGGGTTCGCGACGCGATGCGTTGTCCTCGGGTATTTCGCGAAGAGCGACGACAGCCGGATGCCGGCGTCCGTCGCGGCGACGTCGCCGAAGTTCCAGACCGGGTAGTCGTGCAGCGCAGTCTCCAGGACGGCCACGGACTTGCCCTCGGCCGAATACGCGAACGGAAGGTAGAACGCCTTGCACGGATCCGTCGCGAGCGCTGTCGCGTCCGCGAACTCAGGAACCGCCTCCTCGCATCCTATCGTCGTGCGGCTTGTGCGACAAAACCAGCACCGCGCCGTCTTCGGCAGGGTGACGTCCGCCCTCTCGTCCGTGACGATGCCGCCTTTCGCAGGTTCGAAGCGATAGGCGACGCCGTCTTCGCGCGCGACGATGCGAATGGCGAAGTCGCCGAAGTCGGCGAGCTTCTCCACACGGCGCAGGTCGACCAAGCCCTTCTTGTAGACCGAAGCCGCGACCTTTTCCTCGGCGGACTCGCCGCGGACGACCTCGCGCGGCAATGCGCCATCGCCAAGCCATTTCCCGTCGATGCAGATTCCGATACCCGTCTTCGGGACTAGCGTCTTACCGCCTCTCATGACCTCGTACGCAAGCGGTTTCGCGTAGAGGCGCAGCGCGTTCTCCCCGCAGACGACTTCCGCCGCGGGGCTCCCCGCGCACGTTCCGGCCGCCAGCAGCAGAGCCGCCGCGAAATGTGCCTTAGCGACAATCATGTCATCAAAACCTTGTCCGCCGTATAGATAAGCCGGAAGTCCGGATGCCGCCAGAGATACGACGCTGGGAGGAACGGCGTGGGCGCGCCATTGCGCGCGAAGATGGCCCTGAGGGGCGCTGTCTGCTCCGCGAAGCAGGCGAGAAGGAGGCACTTCTTCGCGGCGAGTATCGGCGCCATGCCCATCGTCGCCGCGTAGCGCGGCACAAGAGCCGCGTCGCCTCCAGCCGTCACCTTAGTGTTCTGCTCGATCGTCTCCTGCGAGAGCGGCAGGACGCGCGTCGGGAGCGCCGCAAACGCCCCCACGGAGATTTCGTCCTCCCTCATCGGCTCGTTGAACGCGATGTGTCCGTTGAAGCCTATGCCGAGAAGCTGGAGGTCGAGACCTCCGGACGCCGCAATCGCGGGGTCGTAGGTTTCGGGCGACGCGGGGTCGGGGAAGTG
>CADCCQ010000128.1 GCA_902799955.1 uncultured bacterium
CGAGGTCCTCCAGCGCCTGGAACGCGCCGTCGAGGATCGCGATCACCTGGATCGCGGGCAGCCCGCACTTCGCGCCGATGGCGGACGCGAACGCGGCCAGCGCCAGCGTCTCCTTGGCGATGTAGTTGCCGAGATACGGCGCAACGGCACTCGTCGCGCTCGTGTTCTCGTGGATCACAATTTCATGTCTTGCCATTGTCTTGCTCCTTTCTGCTTATTCGACCGTGATTTTGCGGCTCGCCACGTGCACGCCGAACTCGTCGCCGAGGCCGCTGCGCGTGTAGACCTTGAGCGTGTACTCGCCGGCGAGCAGGCCGCTCTCAAGGTGCGCCTTGACGTTCTGGAGGTCGGAGAAGTCGATAATCGCCTTCGTCTCCACGCCGTGCGCGTCCACGAGCGCCACGTACTCGTCGTCCTTCGTCGTGTCCGGCGCGAGGTCGGAACCGGCGATGGAGAACACGTCCGTGCCGGTGATGACGTCGTAGACGAGCGTCGTCTCGTCGAGCACGGTGTTGATCGCGGGCTTCGCGCCCTCGGAGTTGTTCACGGGGAGGATCGCGGCGAGCAGGGTCTTGAACGGCTCCATCTCCACCGCCTGGACGGAGAGGTAGTTGACGCCCTTGACCCACGGGCCGGCGAGGCCCGCGAAAGAGCCCTTCACGTAGTTGCGGATCGAGGCGATCCCGTCGAGGTACGTGATGTTGCCCTTGCGCTGGTTCTCCCTGATGAACTCCGCGAGCGCCATGAACACGGCGCGGATGGCGGCGGCCTTGAAGCCGGTGCGCTCCGCGCAGTACTCGTAGGTCTCGCGGCGGGACATCGTGCGGTCGTGCTGCACGAAGCCCACGTAGTAGGGGGTGGCGGCGATGCCGCTCACTCCCCTCATCGTAATGAACTTCACTATCAATTTAGTTTTTCCTTTCTGGTTGTTTGCCGTGTTGCGGCGCGCACGGGGTGCGCGCCCTACCATGGTAGGGCGGTCGCCCTGCGACCGCCGCAAATCCCGTTTTCCCATGTAGCCCGCCGCCCGCGCTTCGCACGGGAAAGTAAATGAGGATAACTTTGATGGATGACGACAAGACTGTGGGAACAGAATCCGCGTGAATGTGGTATCATACGCGATGTTTCGGTCATGGCGGCGGCAGATGCTCCCCATTCCATTGGTGCGAACTGCCCCACATGTAGACTGAGCTCGGCGCGACCAATGTTCAATGGTAGGGTCGGAGCGGGAGACCGCGACGATGTCCTCCCCAGGCAAGACTTCACATCGATCCCGCCGAAGCCGTCGCCATGTTCGGACAGGAAAGGACAGGACATGGCGAGAAAGACAAACAGATTCGAGGAGGTGCGCCGGTTCGTTGCGGGCGTCGACCTCGCCGGGCATGCGGACCACTACGTCTGCGGCCCGCGCAAGGACGACGGGACGCACGACGTCGAGCACTTCGGCACGACCACGAACGAGCTGCCGCGCATGGCGGCGTGGATGAAGGAGCGCAAGGTGGAGTCCGCGGCGATGGAGTCCACGAGCGTGTACTGGATCCCGGTGTACGACACGCTGGAGTCGGCCGGGATCGAGGTCGTGCTCGTCGACACCCGCACCGTGAAGATGGTGCCGGGGCGCAAGAGCGACGTCAAGGACTGCCAGTGGCTCCAGCGCCTGCACAGCTGCGGGCTGCTTCACGGCGCGTTCAGGCCGCCGGAGAAGTTCAACGCCGTCCGCTCCGTGATCCGGGAACGCGGAAACGTCCTGCAGATGCGCACGCAGTCGATACAGGCGGCGCAGAAGGCGCTCGACCAGATGAACATCCGCCTGCACCACGCGGTCTCCGACATCGACGGCGTGACGGGCATGAGGATACTTGGCGCGATCGTGGACGGGGAGCGGGATCCGCGCGCCCTTGCGAGGCTGCGCGACAGGAGGTGCAGGAAAGGCGAGGCGGAGATTGCGGAGGAGCTGACCGGCAACTGGCGGGAGGAGCATCTGTTCAACCTGAAGCAGGCCTACAGGACGCTCTGCTTTCTGGACGAGCGCGTCGCGGAGTACGACCGGCAGATCCGGGAGATGTACGCGAAGATCGCGGAGGGGTTCCCTCCCGTCGACCCTCCTCCGGGCGGAGGCAAGAAGCCGAAGGACAGGGAGGACGCCAAGGCCAAGGCCGACCTTGCGCGCATCTGCGGCGGGTTCGACATGACGAGCATCGACGGCATCGGCTATGACAGCGCGGCGTCGATTCTGGCCGAACTCGGGCCCGACCTCTCGGCGTTTCCGACGGAACGGCATTTCGTGTCGTACATCGGCACCGCCCCGTCCCTGGGCAAAAGCGCGGGCAAGAACGTCAGCACGCGCAGGAATCACAAGAACACGTCCCGTGTCGGATTGACCTTGAAGATGTCGGCGTCCTCGCTGTTCCGGTCCGAATCGGCGCTTGGCGCGAGAATCCGGTGCGTGAGAAGCCGCACGTGCTCCCGCACGGCAATCAAGGACGTCGCCAGGGAAATGGGCAAGCGAATCTACCGCGGCCTCAAATACGGACAGGCGTATGTCGACGAGGGCGAGCAGGCCTACATGAGCAGAACACGGGAAAGGACGATAAAATCCATGAAGAAGAAGATTTCAAAACTTGGCATAAGTGCCGAGGAGCTAGGAATTTTCGCAGTCGCGATGTA
>CADCCQ010000129.1 GCA_902799955.1 uncultured bacterium
AATGAGGATAACATGAATATTGTTCACCAATGTCATCCCAATTGAGGTCAAGTGCGGCAGCCGCCTGTCCCACAAGTCGCTTGACAAGTTCATGAACCGATATGCTGAATGGCTGTCGCCCCCCCTATCTGCTTTCTACGCACGATGTGAAGGTCGAAGGGGACATCGTGTTTCTGCCTTTGTACATGTCAGGACTGTTGGCGTCCTAAAACGACTGTTCATGATACAGGAACGTATCTGTATCCTATGCCATGTACGGCCGCGATGCATGAGGCGTCTGCACCGAGTTTCTTGCGGAGGAGCGCGAGTCGCTGATCGAGCGTTCGCGTCGTGCCGTAGTAGGACACGCCCCAGAACCGGTCGAGCAGGTCGTCGCGCGTGAATACCTTGCCGGGATTTTCCGCGAAGAGCCTCAGGAAACCAAGCTCGCGTGGAAGAATCCTTTGGGATGTTCCGTCGGAGGCGGTAATTGTAAGCGTGGAGGCATCTACCGTCGAAGAGCCAAATGCGAACACGTCGGCTCCAGTTGGAGCCGCAAGTAGCGCGCGGCGCAGAAGGGCGGCGATGCGTGCGATAAGTTCGGCGATGGAGAACGGCTTGGTCAAGTAGTCGTCTGCCCCCGCCGAAAGCCCCTCGACCTTCTGGCTGTCCAGCCCGCGGGCCGTCAGCATGAGGATTGGCAGGTGGGCATCCGTACGGCGGATCGTCCGGCAGACGGTGATCCCGTCTGTATTCGGCATCATGATGTCCAAGACCAGCACGTCGGGCCGTTGCTCGGCGATGGCCGCGAGGGCGGCCGCGCCGTCGGCGACGTGGCGTACGCGGTAGCGTTCGGACTTGAGCGCCGTGCAGATTCCTTTCGCGAGGAGGGCATTGTCTTCCGCGATGAGGATGTCACGCATGCTCGGACTCCTTCCCCGGCTGGTCAAGGACACCGAACAGCGCCTTGTCGAGGACGATTTCCACGAGTCGACGGCTCTCGCCCGCCACTGCGTCCAACGCCTCGTCGCGTTCACTCTCCGTCTCATAACGCCGCTCTTTCACGATTTCGGCGTAGAGCTGGATGTTGGCAAGCGGTGTGCGAAGTTTGTGCGCCGCCTGCGTGACGAGTTCTGTCTTGTGTCGCGATTCTTGCCGGGCGTTCCGCGCGAAGAGGAGCAGTCCCGCGCCGCCGCCTACAAGCGACAGGACGAGCAACGCCACCAGGCACCCGCCGATGAGCCAGACGGGGCGCGTGTCGGCGACGTACGGCTTCTCGGGCGGAAGGCGATTCGCCACCTCCTGCATGCGCAGCTCGAATCCCACGACTCGGCCCGCCCCTCTCCGCCGCCAGTACAGCAATTCGCCGTGCGGACCGTGGTCGGTGGCCTTCCAGCCTTCGTCCGGCGCGTTTCGCGCGAGCCAGGGCTGGCGCATCGTGAGGAATCCCGAGAAGCGGTTGAGAAAATCAAGTTCGGCGCGCGTGGCCGTTTCGCGCCGGGGGCGGACCAAGCCGTCTTGGCCCGTCCATTCAAAGGTGTTTCGAACGAGCCGGTCGTCGGAGGGGGACGGTTCGGCAACAAGACGGCGGGCCGTTTCGAGCAGGTCCTTCTGCGCGCGCGCCACGAGACGCGTCCCCGCCTGTGCGGCATGCGCCTGTTCGTCTTGGTGCAGGCGGAGTACCTCGCGCCGCACAAGGTGCAAACCGCCAAGCGCCACCAGCACGGCCGGCAGGGCGATCATGAGCAGATAGACGAGGACGATTTTCCGCATGGGGGAAGTATATCATTTTTCGCCGGACGTGAGTCAGCGGAATGTGAAAAGCGTGCCGGTGCGGACGGCGACAAGGCGGAAGCCGACGGTCGCGAAGCCGGTCCGGGGTGCCCGTCCCTCGCCGCGGTAGGTCAGCGCGCAGCTCGCCTTGGTGGCGTACCAGGAGCCGCCGCGGACGGCGTTCACGGACTGCCCCGCCTCGGCGCCGTTGACGGCCACGATCACGGAACTGGTCCAGTCCCACGAGTTGCCGAGCATGTCGAAGATCCCGTAGTCGCTGGCGCAGTCGGGGTAGGTGTCCCAGTCAAGCGTGTAGCCTCCGGCGTCGTTGATGCTCTTGAAGAGATCGGTGTAGACGAATCCCGTGTAGTTCGCGTGGTTCACCCAACCCGACACCGCGCCCGACGCGCTCACGGAGATGACATCCGAAAGCTTGTCCTGTTCTCCCTGCCGCGTGCTTTTCTCATGGTAGTAGGTGACCAGCTGGTCAGGGTCTTCGGTCAGGAGCTTCGTCGCGATCACGGCGTTGTAGTTCCCCACCTTTGAGCCGGCGGCGGCGTTCTCCCATTCGGCCTCGGTCGGGGGACGGAACTTCCAGCCGACCGTGCGCGCGCTCTTCCACTCGCAGAAGGACAGCACGTCGTTGTAGGAGACCGACAGCACGGGATGCCGTTCGCGGCCCTGCGGACACGCCCTGCCGCCCCAGTAGCCGGGCGTCTTGTGTCCCGTCGCCGCCGCGAACTCGGCGTATTCGGCGTTGGTGACGGGATGGCGGCAGAGGTAGTACGGGGCCATGATCGGCGAAGCCTCACCTGCGACGTTCGAATGCGGGTTGAGCGACTTCGCGAACGCGAACGAGGG
>CADCCQ010000130.1 GCA_902799955.1 uncultured bacterium
GAAGCCCTGAAGCGGCGCCTTCACGAGATCCCAGTCCATGTTCTCCGCCATCGTCGCGACGAGATAGTACGGCTTGCCGTTCGGCTCCGGCCACTTCGCAACGCAGCGGTCGAAGAGCGCCTTGAGCTGACCTGCGATCGAGAAGTAGTACACGGGCGTGCCGAACACGACGGCGTCTGCCTTGCATATCTTCTCGACGATCGCGTTGGCGTCGTCCTGGATCACGCACTTCCCGAGTTTCTGGCAGGCATAGCAGCCGGTGCAGAACCCGATCTTCTTGTCCTTGAGCCGGATGACCTCGGCTTTGTTGCCAGCTGCCTTCACGCCCTTCGCGACCTCCTGGCAGAGCGCATGGGAGTTGGAGTTCGGGCGGAACGACGCCGAGATGATCAGCACGTTCTTGGTTTTCTTAATTGTCTTCTTGGTGGACATTGCTAACTCTCCGTTGTGTCTTGGACTTGGTGCGCTACCGCGCATTGCTCTGATATTGTATCATTTCCTTGACATGCATGGGAACTTTAGCTCCGCGAGGCCGTACTACTTTGAAGAGCATTTGTGATTCCCCATATTGACCGGACGGACCAGATTGTAGGCTATCATCGCAGCGAGGAATGCGGCAGACGCCCAGTGGACGGCGGAAAGCGAATGGCCCGCGGAGGCGATTGCGTCAGACGCTGGAAGCGCATTGGGAACAAGGTTGATTGCGATGCCGCAGAGGATCGCGCCGACCATGATCACCGAGACGTACGCGGCAGCTGCCTTGCGTCCAACAAGCGCGGCGACGGTCGTGAGGGACATCGCGTTCATCGCGGGGCCGACCATCAGGAACACGAACGCGGCCCCGGGCGAGACGCCCTTGGCAACGAGCGACGCGGCGATTGGAATCGACGCCGTCGAGCAGACGTACATCGGGAAGCCCACGAGCGCCATCACCGGCATCGCGATCCAGTCGCTGCCGTGGAACGCGTCCGCAAAGAAGTTGTCCGGCACAAGCACCGTGACGAGCGCGGAGACGGCGAGTCCGACGGCAAGCGGCTTCGCGACCGAGCCGAGAAGCCGCCTGTACGCCTGCCAGAAGATCGCCTTGATCCCGCGAGAGCCAGCGGCCGATTCCTCGACGGCGACGGTCGACGCATCCTCTCCGCCGACTGCCGAGACCACCGCGCCTCCGACTACGCCCGTAAGCGCGGCGGCGATTGGACGCGCCACCGCGAAGACGGGCCCGAGCAGAGCATAGGTAGCGAGGATTGAATCGATGCCCGTCTGCGGCGTGGAGATGAGGAGCGCGGCAGTCGGGCCTTTCCCCGCGCCGTGCTTGCGAAGTCCCGCCGCGATCGGCAGCACGCCGCACGAGCAGATCGGGAGCGGCACGCCGATCGCGACGGCGCGGAGAATGCCGCGGAAGCCGGAGCTGCCGCCCATCATGCGGTTCACCCAACTGCGTGGAATCCACACGGCGATGATTCCCGCCATCAGGAATCCGAACACCAGCCACGGCGCCATCATGGCGAACACATGAACGAATGCAAGCAATATGTCTTTCATGATCCCAACCTCGTTTACGCCATCTTCGAGAAACTCTCAAGCGCCTCGGCGAACGATTCGATCGTCTCGTCGGCGTTTCCCTTCTCGATGCCCTCGCGCACGCAGTGGCGGAGGTGTCCGTCGAGGACAATAAACGACAGGCGGTGGAGCGCCCCGTTCGCCGCGTTGAGCTGCGTAAGGATGTCCTCGCAGGGAACATCCTCCGCCAGCATCTTCTGCACTCCCGTAAGCTGCCCGACGATCTTCTTCAATCGTAGCTGAAGCGCCGTCACGTCTTCAATGCACTTTCTCATCTTCAGTCCTTACTTGACCTTTTGGTCGCATATTATACCATACCCCCGTAGGGTATGTCAAAGCGGACTGCCCAGATTGAATGTTTTCGCGAACGAATCGCCGTTGACTGAGTTACAGACTCTGACGGAAAATTTCCGCGACCTCCCCTTCGGTCAGCTGCTTGTAGCCGCCGCCTAAGCGGAACGTAGCCTTCACGAGCTCGGGGATCATCGCCTCGGTCGCACCGAGCTCCGTGATGTTCATTGCGACGCCGATCTCGCGCATCCACGCCTCAAGCGCGGCGAGTCCCTCGTCTGCGATCTGGTCGTCGCTCTTTCCATCCGCCGCGACGCCCCAGACGTTCTTCGCAAAGCGGGCGAACTTCTTGAGCCCGTAGGGCTTGATGAGGCGGTAGTAGGGAAGCGACACTGCCGCGAGCGTCATGCCGTGCGTAGCGTCCGTAAGCGCGCTCACGGCCTGTCCGAGCATGTGCACCTCCCAGTCCGTCGTCTTGCCCATCGCGATGAGCGTGTTGAGCGCCCAGGTCGCGGTCCACATGATGTTGCTGCGCGCCTCGTAGTCCTCTGGATTCTTCACCGCCGCGCGCGACGAGACGATGAGCGAGCGCATGAGCCCCTCGGCGATGTAGTCGCTCGTGTTGTCGTCCGTTCCGCTGAAGTACTGCTCCAGGATGTGGCTCATGATGTCGTAGATGCCGGACACCATCTGGCGGCGCGGGACGGTAAGCGTGAAGCGCGGATTGAGGAT
>CADCCQ010000131.1 GCA_902799955.1 uncultured bacterium
ACGGGGTACTTCAACATGACGAACGGCACGTTCACGTGCAACGTGGACATGTATGTTGGCGAGAAAGGCGTCGGGCATTTCACCGCCTCCGGCGGCACGCTGACTGCGACGACGCTCAGAGTGGGGAACAACGGCGCTGGCACGTTCGACCAGAGCGGCGGCGCGGTGAACGTGAGCTCTTATCTGTTTATCGGCGCCGAGGCGAAATCAGCCACTGGCACGTACACGATGACGGGCGGGACGCTCAACGCGCCGAACCAGCCGGTGTCCGTGGGGCGTTACGGTACGGGCACGCTCGACGTCTCCGGCACGGCGGTCGTCACGGCATCGAAGGGCGTGCGCGTGGGCTTCACGAACGGCAGCAACGCCGGCACGGGCACGCTTGTCGTCACGAACGGCGGAACGGTGGCGACTTCTTCGATCTACGGCGGCGGCTCCACGGACGCGCAGGCGACGGTGCTGTTCGACGGCGCGACGGTGAAGGCGACGGCGGCGGGGGCGATTCTGAAAGACCTCGCATCCGTGACTATCGGCGAGGGCGGTCTGGCGATCGACAACGCCTACGCGGCATCCGCCACCAACACGACGTTCAAGGTCGCGCCCGGCATGACGGCGATCGCCATGACGGGCAAAGGGACGCTCGACCTGTCGCAGGCGACGGTGGAGCTGGCGTCCGCGCCGCGCCGCAAGTTCGCGTTCGCCACGGCGACCGGCGACGGCACGTTCACCGGAGACGTTCCGGACGTGGTATGCGCCGACGGCGCGGGCGCCGGAAGTTTCCGCGTCGCTTTCGCGAACGGCGGCAAGGACATCGAAATTTCGCCCAGCGGATTGACGATCATCCTGCGCTGACGGGATTCGCTGCGGAGGCACGGCAATCGAAAACACGGAGAAAGAACAATGAAAACGATAATCAACACAACTGGCAGGGCGCGTCGTCCTCGACGCGCCGCGTCCGCCGCGTTCGCGGCTTTGCTCTGCGCGATGGCATCATTGCCGTCGTTCGCCGAGGCGAAATCCGCCACGCTCAAGGCCACGGGCTACAAGGGTGCGGAAACGCTCGACTACTTTCCCGCGCTCGTGAAGCTCTCGGCGACCGACGACGCCTATGGCTTCTCCTACGGCGATTGCGTGAGCGGAAAGGACGACCTCTGGTTTACGGACGCAGGCGGCAACGTCATCCCGCACGAAGTCGATACGTGGAGCGCTTCCGGCGATTCCTACGTGTGGGTGCGGATTCCCAATCTCACCAGCAGCTCCGAAATCGTCATGCACTGGGGCGCGACGCGCACCGCCGCGCAGATGACGACGGAAAACGTGTGGACTGGCTACGTCGGCGTGTGGCACATGAACAAGACCGGCACGACCGCCGAACCGGATTCGACGGCGAACAGGCTGGACGCCGCGCCTGTACTAGGTAGCGGCGGCAATTCGACCAGCATAGATACCGCAACGGGGCAAATTGGCTTAGGCAGGGCGGTCACGCAGGGCACGATGCTGAAAGTGGAAGGTCATTCGGTATCTGACGCAAAGAAATTCACGATAAGCGGCTGGGTCAAGCGGACTGGCACGGGCAGCTATCCGCGAATCTTTGTGGGCAATACGGATTCCAATCGAACGCAATGGGAGCTTTATGGACAGAGCGATACCGAATTGCGCATAAGGGGCGGTACCAAGGAACTTACGGGATGCTCTGTCAATATCGGGACGGCGGCTGGCTGGCATTATCTCACGGTGACGTTCAACGGAACGACGGGTACGCTCTACGACAAGGGAACGTCTATTAAGTCTGGGGCGATCAACAATGCTACTCAGGGCGGTTTCTTCTCCATCGGTGGATGGACGGGAAGAAGCGACCGCAGCTTCGTCGGCATCTTCGACGAAGTGCGCATGTACAACGGCGTTCTTTCGGCGGATCGCGTTGCGGCGGACTACAAGACGATGAACGAGCCTACGACGTTCCTCACGCTCGTTTCGGACGATACTCCTGTCACCGCCACGTGGACCGGCGCGGCGGGCAACGGCGACGCGACCAACGCCGCAAACTGGAATTGCCTCAACGAGGCCGGCGTCAAGGTGGACAACGCGCTGCCCACTGCCGCGACCGCCGTCACGGTGTCGGGCGACAACCTGAACATCCAGATTCCGGCAGGCTCGTCGTTCCTGTGCGACACCTTCACCCTCGGCAGCGCCACGCTCGCCCGGGACTGCGACCTGACGGGCGTCGACGTGGTCGTGGCGTCGGACGCGACCATCGACCTGAAGGGCTACGCGCTTTTCGTGAAGGGACTTTCCGGCGGCGGCACGATCACCAGCACGGCGAACGGCACGTACACCACGCTCGACTTCATCCGGGCGGACAACAACAACGCAAGCCAGTACATCATCACAGACTACACGCCGCGCTACAGCGACACGTTCGTCACGAAGGTCAATTTCCAGAATGTTGTCGACCAGTGCATCTATTGCGCGCGCGGAGGGTCCGTGGGGAGCGGATCGTATACCGGCATTACCTACGACAACAATAAATGGCGCTTCGACCATGTAACCGC
>CADCCQ010000132.1 GCA_902799955.1 uncultured bacterium
GTCGTTCGCGACGCGGCCGATGTTCTTCCATGTCTCGGCGGAGTCGTCGTGCGCCTTCAGGAGGCCGGCGTTGCGGATTCCGTCAAAGTTCACGACAAGATTGTCCTGCGCGGCGTAGTTCGACGGTTCGTACTTCAGCGCGGCGTTTGCCGCCGAAGGGGCGAACGCGCCGACGACGCACGCCGAACCATACAGGAACACGGACTTGATGCTGTCTCTGAGCTTCATAGACACTCCTTTGTTTGAGTTTACAAGAGAATTATACCAAAGACGAGCTAAAGTGTAAATTGCATATTCGTATTAAGAACTTGCATCTCCCGTTTTGGTTGACAACGACGCCCGCATATCGTATAATGGCAGGCATGAAACGCAGAAACGTTCTTGTGATGGTCAGCCCGATGAGCTTTCCCCGGACGGAAGGCATCGCGCGCTATGCACGCGAGCACGACTGGAACCTGATGATCCAGGACCGGCTAGGCTACCATCCGCTCGCCTGGAACGGCGACGGCGTGATCGCGACCATCCGGTCCGACCCGGTGACGTTTTCCTGCATCTCGCGCCTCATGAAGCGCGGCGTTCCGGTCGTGGACCTCACGATATCCCGCCCGGACGTCGCCGTGCCGCGCGTCACCTCCGACCACACGGCGATCGGGTGCCTCGCCGCCGAGCACTTCATGGAGCGGAACTTCCGCAACGCCGTCTGGTTCTCGATCGGTTGGGGCGCGGTGCACGCGATGCGCTTCAAGGGGCTACAGGAAGGACTGGGGGGCGCGCCGTTGAAGTGGGTCCTCGCGGAAAGCCTCCCCACGTCGCGGCAGAACGACTGGTCGTCGTTCACGAAATGGCTGCGCGGCGCATTCGCCGCTGCGCCGAAGCCGGTTGCCGCGCTCACCTACGACGAGGCGGACGGCGCACGCCTTCTCAACGCGGCGCTGGAGCTGGACATTTCCGTTCCCGAGGAACTCGCGATCCTCACCATCGGCGACAACAGGACGATCTGCGAGAACCAGTCCGTGCCGCTTTCCTCCATCGACCAGAACCTGGAGCGCGGCGGATACGAGGCGGCCGCCCTTCTCGACAGGCTGATGTCGGGCCAGCGTCCGCCGAAAAAGCCGATCCTCGTCCCGCCGCTCGGCGTCATCGTGCGCCGCTCAACGGAAGTCATCGCCGTCTCCAACCCGACGGTCCGCAAGGCGATGGAGCTCATTTCGAGGAAACTGGCGCAGCCGATCGGCTCGCCGCAGATCGCAGACGCCCTCGGCGTCAGGCGTCCGGTCCTGGACGCACTCTTCCGCGAGCACCTCTGCCACTCGGTCGGCGAAGAGATCCGCCGGCAGCGTTTCGCGCGCGCCAAGCTCCTGCTGGAGACGACGAACATGTCCGTCGCCGCCATCGCCGCCGAAACCGGCTACTGCAGTCCGTCGCACCTCGCCAACACCTTCCGCGACGCGACCGGCGTCTCCCCGCGCACCTGGCGGAACCGGCTGTAGGCCGAGTCTACCTGCACTGTCAGGCCAGCGAGCAGGGGCCGTTCTGGCAGCCGCCCGGGCACGCCATCACCTCTAGGAAGTTCACAGGCATCTTCCCGGCGGCGTACAGCTTCACCATTGCGCACGTCTTGCGGTCGATGCCATTGATCTGCTTCGCGTCGAGCTTGAAGCCCGGGATCTTCGACGTCGCCTCCGTCAGCACGGCGTCCGTCACGCCGCAGCTCTTCGCGTAGTTGCGCGCCGTCGGGTTGGCGGGGCGCTCAACCGGCCACGGTTCGCAGGCGATGACGTCGATCTTGCGTCCGGCGAGGATCGCGCCCAGCTCCTCGAAGGAGAGGACGTAGTCCACGTCCTTGCGCCGCGCCTCGCTGCGCTTCGCGACGCACGGGCCGATGAACACGGTCTTCGCGTCGGGATCCTTCGCCTTCACGATCTCGCGCGCATACACCATCGGGCTTGGCGTTAGCGAGACGTGGTCGACGAGGTCTGGGAGGTGCTTGCCGACTAGGTTCACCCAGGCGGGGCAGCATGACGTCGTCATGAACGTCTTCGGGTCCTTCTCCATGCGCTCGATAAACTCCGCCGTCTCGTGTGCGGTCGTCTTCTCGGCGCCAAGCGCCACCTCCATCACGTCGCCGAAGCCGGCCTTCGCGCACGCGGTGAGGAGCTGCTCGATCTTGCCGGGGAACTGCTTCTCGGCAGCGGGCGCGATCATGGCGACGAGCTTCTCGCCGCGCTTCATCGCCGCGAGAACGTCCACCAGCTGCGAGCGCTCCATCACCGCCGCGAACGGACACGCCGCGAAGCACTTGCCGCAGAAGATGCACCTCGCGAAGTCGATCTCCGCGACGCCGTACTCGTTCTTGCGGATCGCGCCCACGGGGCAGGCGTCCTCGCACGGGACGGACGTCTTGACGATCGCGTGGTAGGGGCAGGCGGTGATGCACTTGCCGCACTTGATGCAGAGCGACTGGTCGATCACGGACTGCCC
>CADCCQ010000133.1 GCA_902799955.1 uncultured bacterium
CAAGGGCATCAAGGAGAAGCGCATCGTCGTGGTCCCGGCGGGGATCGAGACGAAGCCGAACGCCCGCGACTACCTCGAAGACCGCCTCAAGGTGCAGGTGGGACTGCTCAAGAAATGCACGGAGGACGACATTCCCGCGCTCGTGCGCGAGATCGTCTCCACCGGGCGGCGGTTCCTGCACAAGTGGGTTGCGGGTGTGCGGTGCGTCAAGGCGGAGTGCAATCCGCTCTATTCGCCGGAACACCTGCGCGAAAGGCGTCAGTTCACCGGCGTGGTCGAACTGACCTTCCTCTCGGTGCATCGCAATGAGGAGTGAGATCGAGTTCGACAGGGACGGACTCGTCGCCCGCGTCGCAAAGGCGTCCGTCGAGATACTCCGGCGCATGGGCGCATACGTGCGCACGGTGGCGCGGCGCAAGGTTAAGACGTCCGAGAGGCCGTCCGCAGCCGGAACTCCGCCGCACAGCCGCACGGGCGCGCTCAAGCGCGGGATTCTCTTCGGGGTCGAGAAGCGGCAACAGAGCGTCGCGATCGGACCGTCGGAGAGATTCGTCGGCACCTCGATGTCCGCGCACGAATTCGGCGGCGCGTACAAGCGCGAACGCTACCCGAAGCGGCCTCTCATGGGGCCGTCGTTGAAAGAATCCGCACCGCGCCTCGCCCGGATGTGGCAGGACGCGGTGAAATGAACACCACAGAAAGGTAAATCGAAATGGCATACAAACTTGGTCTTGACGCCAAGATATTCCACGGGGCGGCCGGATCGAAGGCCACCAACGAGATGTCTAACGTCACGGACGTCACGCTGAACCTCGAGACGGGCGAAGCGGACATCACCACGCGCGCAGCCGAAGGCTGGCGCATCACCGCCGCGACGCTGAAGGAGGCGTCGGTCGAGTTCGAGATGATCTGGGACACGGCCGACAGCGGCTTCACCGCGATCCAGCAGGCGTACTTCAACAACTCCGCCCTGTCGCTCTTCGTGTCGGACGGCGACGGAAACGGCCTCGACGCGGACTTCGTCGTGACGTCGTTCTCTCGTTCGGAACCCCTGGAGGAGGCGCTGAAGGTGTCGGTCACCTGCAAGCCGACCCTTGTCTCTCGCGCTCCCGCGTGGGTGAGCGGGAGCGGGCACTAACGGGGGGACTGACGATGAGAACGTTCAAGGACTGCGAAGGACGGACGTGGAGCGTGACGCTCAACGTCCTCCAGATGAAGCGCATCCGCGCGAACCTCGGCGTCGATCTCGTGAACGTGATCGCGCTCGACGCGGGCGGCAAGGTGAAGGTCGACCTCGTCGACCGCATCGCCAACGACCCCTGCCTCCTCGTGGACATCCTCTGGGTGTGCGTCGAGGAGGAGGCGAAGGCGGCGGGCGTGACCGACGAGCAGTTCGGCCGCTCCCTCGCGGGCGACGCAATCGAGGACGCCACAAGGGCGTTCCTCGACGAGCTCGTCGATTTTTTCCCCGGAGCGAAGCGCCTCTTCCTCAAAAAGGCGGTGGAACTGTCGAGGAAGTACGCGGGGGAGATGACGGTCGCGCTCGAAAAGGCGCTGGAGGACCCGGAGCTGGAGCGGCGCGTCGAGGAGTCGATGCGCTCGTCTGCGAGTTCGCCGGCATCCTCGGAGTGAACCCCGATCCCTTCACCCTGCGCGAGCTCGTGTGGATGGTGTGCGGGACCCCAAGAAAGGCAAGGCGGCAAGCCCGGCGGACTTCAATCCGTTCGCGCCCAGGCCGCCCGTGCCGGTTCTCAAGGGAAAGGAAATGCTCGCGGCTCTCAAGGCCGCGTTCATCAAGGAGAGGAAGAGGTAGCGGGATGTCTGCAAACGCCAACATACGCGCCGGACGCGCCTACGTGGAGGTGACAGCCGAGACCTCGAAGCTCAAGAAGAGCCTCGACTCGGCGCAGTCCCAGCTAAAGGCGTTCGGGAAGTCCTGCCAGGGGCTGGGGCGCGACATGATGGCGCTGGGCGGGGCATTGTCGCTCCCGTTCGCGCTCGCCGAGAAGTCCTTTGCCGGATTCGACGACAAGATGCGCCTCGTGCAGGCGGTCACGTCATCGGCGGGCGACGCCTTCGAGAGCTTGACGCAGACGGCGCAGAGGCTGGGGCGGGAGACGTCCTTCACCGCGCAGCAGGTCGCCGACGCGATGATCGCGCTCGGGCGGATGGGCTTCGACCCATCCGAGATCGAAGCCTCGATCTCGTCCGTGCTGAACCTCTCCCGCGCCACGGGGACGGAGCTTGCGGAGTCCGCCGACATCGCGGCGAACTCCCTGCGCATCTTCGGGCTCGAGGCCGGGAAGATGACGCACGTCGCGGACATCCTCACGGCGACGGCGAACGGATCGGCGCAGACCTTGACCGACCTCTTCGAGGGACTCAAGATGGCCGGGCCGCAGGCCGCCGCCGCCGGCGAGAACATCGGCGAGCTGTGCGCGTCACTCGGTATCATGGCGAACATGGGCATCAAGGGGTCGCTCGCGGGGACGGCTCTCCGCAAGGCATACGTCCAGTTTGCCGACGTGAAGGTGCAGAACGTCCTGCGGGACGTGGGCGTGGAGGCGGTGGACGCGAACGGCAACCTCCGCAAGATGGCCGAGATCATGCGGGACGTGGCGGCGGCGACGAAGAAGATGCCGACCGCCGAGCGTCTCTCGTTCATGAAGGACGTGTTCGACGTTCGCGGCATGATGTCCGGCCTCTCACTCGCGGGGAACATCGAGGAGCTGGACAAGTTCCTGGCAAGGCTCCGCGACGTGTCCGGTCAGGCCGACGAGACGGCGCGGGCGATGGATCGCGGCATCGGAGGCTCGTTCCGGCTCTTCCAGAGCGCGGTCGAGGGGACGATGAACGCTGTCGGCGAGGCTCTGTCCTCGACGCTCCAGCCGATGGTCGCCCGGATCACCGCCGCGATAAACACGTTCACGAAGTGGGTGGAGGCGAACCGTGGCCTCGTCACGTCCATCGCCGCCACGGTCGCCAGCATCGGCGCGTTCGGCGCGGCGATGTTCACGGTCGGGACCGCCAGCCGTGTGCTTTCGGCGGGCGTGGGAGTCGTATCTACGGCGATCTCCGGGATCTCCGGGGCGTTCGCCGCCCTGTGTTCGAGGGGAGTCCTCGTCTCGAACTCGTTTTCGCTCATCGCCCAGGCGTTCTCGAACTACAGGAACGCCGCGATGCCGGCGATGGTGGGGACGTCCAAGCTCCTCGCCGCCCTGAACCTGCCGATTGACGCAAGGGCGAAGCAGATCGCTGCGGGGCTCGTCCTCATGTCGAACGCGGAGACGGCGGCTGTCGCCAAATCTGCCATAGCGGCCAAGTTCTCCGCGATGGCGGCGGCTCTCAAGGGGCTGAACTCGGCCACAATCGCCGCCACGGTGAGCGCGAAGGCCCACGCGGCGGCGGAGACCCTCGCCGGAATCGCCACAAAGGCGGCTACGGCGGCGCACACGGCGTTCGCGGCGGTCAGCGGGATGCTCACCGCCTCCCACGCGAAGGCCGCCCTGACGGCGGGCGTGGCGGCTACGGCGAACCTCGCCCTCGCCGCGACCACGAAGGTGGTGGCTGCGGGCTACCTCATGGCCTCCGCAGCCGCCACGGCCTTCTGCGCGATCCCCATAACGTGGATACTGATCGCGATTGTGGGCGCGCTCGTTGGTCTGTGCGCGTACATGGCGTCCGCCACGAAGCACACGGCGCAACTCTCCGACGAGATGACGAAGCTCCGCGACAAGGGCGACCAGCTCCGCGCCACCGACCAGCTCCGAATGGAGCGCCTCCAGCAGCTTGCGGAGAAGGAGAAGCTCTCGAACGCCGAGATGGAGGAGGCGGAGAAGCTCACGAACCAGCTCCAGGGGCGGTACGGGAACCTCGGAATCGCCATCGACCGGACGGCGAACTCCATATCGCTCGCCGCCGACGCGCAGGATCGCTTCAACGAGGCGATGAAGGCGCAGGCGATCCACCAGATCGAGGCCGAGATCGCCG
>CADCCQ010000134.1 GCA_902799955.1 uncultured bacterium
CGCAACAAGCACGGCCGCAAAACCTTCGGAATTCCGCAAAAACCGCGCAGGCCTTTCCGAGGGCTCGACAGCTCTTTACAAAGGTGGGGATATTCCAGGGCGAAATTTGTAGGGGCGCGTTCGACCGCGCCCGCCGCAATTTTCCCCGAATCAGATTGCACTTCGCTTGCAAAGGACTCTGATGTGCGGCGGCAGTGAGGCGGCGTGGGGGACAGTCCCTCTGAGACAGCGTTTTTCTGGCGGGTCGCGGAAAGAGGAATGGTTTTCATGGCGGCTGGTGCGGACATGGGAAGGACGGAGTGAAGAGCATCTGAATTGAGAACTTTTGCGGAAACTTGAGCAAGTTTAAGATATACGGTTGCATATAGCCGTGAAGATGTGGTATAATATTGACAACTTGTGCGGATGGCCGCAAAAGAATTAAATTGAGGGCTGTGTATGGAGATAAAACGCGATTCTTATCTTGCCAAGCTCATTTCACGTATGTGGAATGGGCAAGTCAAGGTCATTACTGGTATAAGGCGGTCTGGAAAGTCCTATCTGCTGAAAACGATTTTCCGTAGACATCTGCTTGAAGACGGCGTTTCTCCAGATGACATTCTGACGCTTGAACTGGACGAACTTCGATTCTCTGCGTATCGCAACCCAATCGTGCTGGGCGAACACGTCCGTGAATGGATGCGGGGAGCGGCTGGGCGGCGCTATCTTTTCATTGACGAAATCCAGATGTGCGGAGAAGTGCTGAATCCTGCGATGCCGGACGGGGCGAAGATCACATTCTACGATGCATTGAACGAGTTTCGCGCAATGGAGAATCTTGACGTGTACGTCACAGGTTCCAACTCCAAGATGCTCTCTAAGGACATCAGGACGGAATTTCGCGGGCGCAGCGACGAAGTCAGGGTGCATCCGCTTTCGTTCAGCGAGTATTTCAATGCTGTCGGAGGGGACAAGATTGGGGCGTTTGAGGCGTATATGCGATACGGCGGAATGCCTTTCGCAGCGACCATTGCCGACGATGCGGACAAGGAAGAATATCTCAAGAGTCTTTTTGAAGAGGTGTATCTCAAGGACATTGTAGAGCGCAAGCGCATTGAGCGCCCAGAGATCATGGCTCAGACGTTGGACTTTCTCTGCTCCTCTACCGGCTCTCTCACAAACGCAAACAACATTGCGAAGTCCCTTGCGAAAGTTCACGGTCTGGAGGCTGCGACCAATACCGTCGCATCGTACATCGACCATCTTGAGGATGCCTACCTCTTCGCGGAGGCGAAGCGCTATGACGTGAAAGGCCACACGTACTTCGACTACCCGCAGAAATACTACTGCGAGGATGTCGGCCTACGGAACGCCCGCACTGGCTACCGCCATCAGGAGGCGACGCATATAATGGAAAACATAATCTTCAATGAGCTCGTCGGACGGGGCTACAGCGTCGATGTCGGGGTGGTCGTGGCGAACGAACGCAATTCGCTCGGCAAAAACATACGGGTGCAGCGCGAGATTGACTTTGTTGTAAACCGCTCTGGCGAAAGGCTGTACATCCAGTCCGCCTACGCTCTGCCAGACGAAGACAAGCGGACTCAAGAACTAAAGCCGTTTTCTCTCACTGGCGACAGTTTCAGGAAAATCGTCGTTCGCCATGATATGGGCAGAAGATGGTACAACGACGATGGCGTCCTGAACCTTGGCATCTACGACTTTCTCCTCGACCCTGCTGCAATAAGTTGAGGAACGGGAGAACACCATGAAAACAGCGGAATTGCACGTCACCCCCGTTTTCGGGGGTTGTGAAGGGCGTGTGCTTTATGTATAATCTGAATCAAGATGTATGGAGATTCAGATATGAAGACAAAGGCGTTGCTTGCGATTGTCACCGCGCTGTCTGTTGCCGCAGTTGCAACGGCCGCGCCTTTGGCGGAATATCCGGGCGTGATTGGGGAGAGGACAGGCTGGAAGTGCGTGGGAAGCGAGGAGGGGAAGGTCGTCTATATTCCCTTCGAGGGCTACTACGAGTCGAAGGGCGGGCGCATCGAGTCGCCGCGCTTCAGGCTCGACGGCGAGATCGGCAAGAACCGCTTCTATCGCCTGACGTTCAGCGCTAAGTGTCCCGTCGATGGCTACTGGTGGGTGGACTTCTTCGATGCGGAGGGGAGTCCGCTTCCCGACGTCAATAGCCGGCTCTATGCGTCCGACGACTGGACGCCATACGACGTGATGGTTCCCGCACGTCCCGACGCGGCGTTCGCGCAGATCGCCTTCGTGACGAAGAAGGGCGCACAGGCGAAGGACGTATCGATTCGCCAGGCGACGGTCGCCGAGGCGGCGAAGTGGTGCAGTGACCTTGCGGCGAGATTGTCCAAGCTAGACGCGCCTGAGACGAAGGGCGCATGGGACGGACTTCCCAAGACGCGGGAGAAGATTCTTTTGGGGAAGAGAGTGAACATTGTCTTCCTCGGCGACTCGATCA
>CADCCQ010000135.1 GCA_902799955.1 uncultured bacterium
TATGACCCGACCGCAGGTCGCTTCGCGGAGCGAAGTCGCTAGAGGTCTGCGCGCAAGCGTGTGCGCGGCAACGCCGAGGCGTGGGTCTCTACTCTACAACCGCATGGCGAAAATCATCGCGGGCGGGCTCGTTTTGTCCGCCTCCGTCAACGCCCGCGCCGGCGTCAACCTCATCGAGAACGGCGACTTCGATTCGAGCCCGTACACCGGCAACAGAGCCAGTGTCGCCGAAGGAGCGTCCTTTGGTAACGCCTGGAAGGTGCTGCGCGCGTTAAACGTCAACCTCGTGCGCGGGACGGCGGCGCCGAGCTGGCTGCTTCACAGCGCGCTGAAGGACCAGTGCGGTATATTCGCTGCTTACATGCAGCCGGCGCACGACGCAGGCGATCTGATTCTCTACCAGGACGTGGCGGTGCCGGAGCCGGGCTTGTACAAGTTCTCCGCCAAGTTCGTCGCTCGCGTCAACGGCAACAACGGCAACACGTTTACGTTCAGTATCGGCGGCACGCAGCTCTACTCCGGCAGTACTACCAAGGACAATTTCTGGCAGAAGTTCGTGCGCTACGTGCGCATCCCCTCGCCGGGCGTCTATCGCATAGAGGTCAAGAGCTACTGCGTGGACAAGGATCAATCAACGATCTTCGACGACTTCGTGCTGGAGAAGGTGGAGGTGACGGACGGCGCGCCGGAGACGCCCGCGCTCGTGCACCGCTACTCGTTCAACGGCAGCTGGGACGACGCGGTCGCGGGCGGGAGCGCCGCAGTTCCGGCGGGCGACGCGGCGCTCGACGAGAACAACGAGACGTGCACGATGTCCAACACGACCTCCGGCAACCACAACGACCATATCAGCTTCGGCGCGAACTTCCTGCCCGTGAACGGCCAGGCGACTATCGAGTTGTGGTTCACCGAAAACGAGGCGCAGAACTGGTCGCGCCTCTTCCACACAGGTCCCGGCGACACCGACGTCATCGCGTTTACACTCCGCCAGGGCGGCACCACGACGAAACCGTCCCTACGCATGACGAGCCTAAACGGAAGCACAGCCCACCAGGCGGGGTCGATGCAGGCGTTGACCGCAGGAACGCCCTACTATCTCGCAATCGTGCTGAAGCCGATCCTGACCGAGCGCGGCGGCACGACCGCGACGGCCTACCTCTACAACGCCACTACGCACGCATTCGCCGGCTCCGCATCGATCGATGCGCGCGACTGGTCTTTGAAGGACTTCACGCAAAACGACTTCTTCCTCGCCGACGCCCACATATACGACAACCCCGACGCGAAAATGACGGTTGACGAATTCCGCGTGTGGAACGTCGCCTTCACCGAACCGATGATCGCCGCGAGCGTTGCGGCGGGCCCGGACGCCGAGACGCTGCCCGACCCGGCCGCGGCGATCACGCCCTCTCCGGCCGAAGAGCCGTGGACGGGCGCAACCACGGTAACGGTGGAGGACTCCATGCGCGGGCTTTCCGGCACGGGCGCCGGCAGCTATACGATAAACGGCGCCTCGCAGATCTTCACCGCGCCCGCGAGCGCGACCGACGCGGCGGATCGCGTCTGGCAGCCGACAGGATATAAACTCGAGCGGTACGACGCGGCCGGACAGCGCTGGATCATCGAGAAGACGGGAACGGGGAACTCCGTCGAATGCACGAACAGCGCGGCATGGGCCCAGACGCGCCTAACTTGGCACTGGAAGATGACGGACGGCGTGCTCGCCTATGATGCCGACTGTTACGTGCCGAACGGCCTGCTGCTGCACTTCGACGCCATCCGCAACGCAGGGCTGGCGGCGGAGCACAGCATGGACGCGACGACATGGGCAAACCTCGGCCCGGTCGGCGGCGCGGCGGAATGCCGCGTAATCAATTCCGCAAAAGGCGCGGGCGCCTGGGGCGACAATGCATACATCCTTGCGGGCGGCAGTCACTTCAGGACGCCGTCAATCGCCCTTGCACATCAGGCGACGGTGCAGATCGGCTGCGACATGATTCCCGTAGGGCAGAACGTCACCTATCCCACCTACTTCGGAATGGACAACGACAACTTCCAGCTGTACACCGAGAAAGCCGGCTCCTACCTCATCTTCAAGCAGGGGCATGTCGGTGCTGACCCGCGCCCCATAATCCGCGATTGGGACGGCATTTTCGCCACGGCCTACGTCGATGGATCGGGTGCGGCGCTTGGCGACGGCCGTGTGGCGCCGCCAATGACGTACCACGGCTCCTCGAACGCCATCGGCACGACTGCGTATGACTTCTTTGGATCGAACCAGAGGTCGCAAGGGCGGCTTTTGACGGGATCCGCCTACACCTTGCGTGTCTACGACCGCATCCTCTCGAACGAGGAGGTCGCGCGCAACCGCGAACTCGACAACATCCGCTTCCGCGGCCGGTGGGGCGAGTCCACGGAGAAGGACCTC
>CADCCQ010000136.1 GCA_902799955.1 uncultured bacterium
ACGGTGCCGATGCCGTACACGGACTCTTCTGCCGCGGCGGACATGCCCCTTACTTCGTGGAAGTCCTCAACCGTGACGAAGAATCGCGCGTAACCCACCTCCACGCCTAGCGCGAATCCGCCAAGGGTGCTTTTGAAATACGGAACGTGAAGATCACGGGCGAGTGGTCGGAGACCTCCAGCGCGTCCTGGGCGCGGTCGACGACGAGCGCGATCGGCGCGACGCCGTTCGTCGTGTAGTGCACGTGGTCGAGCGAGTTCTTGGGGTCGCCCGCCTCCGGACGGATCCAGCCGCGGTAGTTGCCGAGCGCGTCGCGGCGCGGGTCGCCGGGGTTGGAGGAGTACGGCGAGGCGCCGGGAACCGTGTACTGCGCGTCCGCGTAGCCGGCCTTCTCCCAGTCGGGAAGCGGCGTGAGAAGCCCCTTCTCCATATGCGCGCGCGTGCAGTTCAGGTCGCCGCCGCCCACCACGGGGCAGTTGTACTTCTTCTGGAGCTCGGCCATCTTCGCGAGCAGCTCGCGCGCGTTGCGCACGCGCATCTCCTGGTCCTGCGGCTTCTTCCACTTCCACCAGAGGTGCGTGGAATAGGAGATGAACGTGCGGCCGGTCGCCTTGTCGCGGAACACGCCCCAGCCGAAGCCCTTCGAGCCTTCGGGGTTGTCGGCGTAGACGTGCGTGCCGCCCTCGATCAGCTCCAGGCGGCTCTTGCGCCAGAGAAGCGGGTTGTACTCCATCTTGGGGTTCCCCTCGTTGCGCACGATCCCGTAGTCCGCGCCCAGCTTCGCGAAGAGGCGCGAGCTCCAGAACTCCGGCATCGCCTCCTGCATGCCCACGAGGTCGGGCGCGTTGCGCAGCACGTACCCCACCTGCTTGAGGTCGCGCTCGCACACGGGGTTGCCGAAGTAGTTGCCCCAGATGTTGAAGGCCATGTACTTCAGCTCGCCGCGCGCGGCCGCGTCGCCCTTCCCGAGGCAGGCGAGCTGCAGGTCGTCCGAGAGGAAGTCGCGCGTCACGTCGTCCACGAGCGAGAAGCGGTTGCCGTCGTTGGGCGTGGAGAGGTAGTTCCACACGCTCCACGGGATGCCGGCCTCCTTGCAGACCGCCACCACGTCGCGCATGTAGTCCGCGCGCGCCATCGGGTTCATGTGGCGGATCGTGCCGAACTCGCCGTTCCAGAGGATCTTGTCGGGATGCGCCTTCGCCCAGTCCACCGCCGGCTTCAGCGACTTGCGCACGTAGTCCGTGCCGGGATACGGCACCTCGTCGTTCTGGTAGAGCGGGCCCGCCTGCAGCACGCCGCGCTGGTGCGTGAAGTGGTGCGGGCTGTACATGTGGAACGTGTAGACGACGCGCGGGTCGTCCCAGACCTGGAGGACGGCGAGCTTGTCCGGCGAGTTCCAGCACGTGGAGCCGATCACCACCCAGCGGTCGGGGTTCACTTCGCGGATCGCCTTGAGCGTGCGGTCCGCGAGGCGGTTCCACTTCGCGGGGTCGACGTCGCGCACCTCGTTCAGGAGCTCGAAGGCGACCTCGGGCGAGTCGTGGAAGTGGCGCTCGATCTCCAGCCAGAGCGCCACGAAGCGATCCTGCAGCTCGGGCGTGTCGAGCAGCTGTTTCTTCTCGGGGATGTCGCAGTAGTTGCCGATCGCCTTGTGGAGGTTGAGGACGGCGTTGACCTTGTGCTTGCGGCACCAGCCGACGAACTCCACGAGCTTCCGCATCGTCCGCTCACGGTACTTGCCGGGCGCCTCCTCGAGCACGATCTGGTCGAAGCCAAGGCGGATGTGGTCGAAGCCCCACATCTTGACGCGCTGCACGTCGCCCTCGGTGATGTACGTGTCGAAGTGGGCGAGGTCGCCCTTCGTGATGTCGAGGCGCTTGTTCTCGGGCAGCACGTTGAACCGCTTGTAGTTCGTGAGCCAGCCGCCCATGCCCATGCCGACCGAGAATCCCGGCCATTCCTTCGCCACGGCGCCGCCCGCGAGCGCCAGCACGACGCCGGCCACCAGGCCGGCAACGGTATTTCTGTTTTTCATTTCTGTTTCCTCATTTGACGTTTAAGTCTTAAACTTAGGGATGTTCCGCTCAGATGAACATCGCCATGTAGTGTGGAAGTGTGATTTTCTTTCCCGCAACGCCGACGTTCCCGCCCGTGAGCTTGTAGCCGTATGGGATGTCAGTACCAGCAAGAAGCGCGTCAAGCGAGCGCGAACGGCCGCCTGTCGCCTTGACCTCCACGGGCACGACACCATCCTCCGTCTCGACAACGAACTCGACCTCCACCGAATCGTTCCTGTAGTACCGCACCGGATGACCGTTCCTTTCCAGAATGCCGGCGATGAGGTTCTCGTATGCACCGCCTTTGACGTTGCCCTTGAGCGTGTCGTTCAGGAAATCGCGCTTGGCAAACGGTCCGTACATCGACAT
>CADCCQ010000137.1 GCA_902799955.1 uncultured bacterium
ACCTGCGACAACCTTTCCTTCTTCGAGCGGGACGCCCGCAAGTACGGATACCCAGAGCAGCTCGCGTTCTACCGCGAGGCGTTCAAGGCGGCTTCCGACGGCGTCGCGCCCGACACGTACATCATCGGAATCGAGAAGCGCGAACCCTACCGCTGCGGCGTGTGGAAGCTCACCGACGGGCTGCTCGACCAGTCTGCGGCCACCAACCAGATGGCGATGTCGCTCCTGAAGGAGTGCCGCTGCCGGAACGAGTGGCCTACAGGGTACGAGGAGCTTCGCATCTTCGACACGATCTGATCCCAACGCACACAAGCATCTTCCGAAAGCCCATCGGCCGCAAGCCGGTGGGCTTTCTTCTACACGCAAACAAACAAACCGAAAGGAAAAAGACAATGGCATTGCTGCAAAATGTCATCAAGGGCAGACAGCCCGTTCCGCCCCGCCTCATGATCTACGGATCGGAGGGCGTGGGCAAGTCGACCTTCGCGGCGAACGCCCCGAAGGCCGTGTTCGTCCAGACAGAGGACGGACTCTCCGAGATCGACTGCGCGAGGCTTCCGCTCGTCGGGTCGTTCGACGAGCTTCTCACGCAGCTCAAGGCAATACGCGACGAGGAACACGACTACCAGACGCTGTGCCTCGACTCGCTCGACTGGACGGAGCGCCTCGTGTGGGACCGCGTCTGCGCGGACTACGGCGTGAAGTGCATCGAGAAGGCCGACGGCGGCTACGGCAAGGGCTACACACACGCCCTCACGTACTGGCGGCAGATCATCGCGCTCCTGAACGAGATCCGCGCCAAGCGGAACATGGCGGTCGTCCTCATCGCCCACTCGAAGGTGGAGCGCTTCGAGGACCCGGAGCACGCCTCCTACGACCGCTACACGCCGCGTCTCCACAAGGCCGCGTGTTCGCTCGTCTGCGAGTGGGTGGACGCCGTCCTCTTCGCCACGCGCCGGATGCGCGTCGACTCGACGACGGGCAAGGCTGCGCCGGTAGGCGCGGACGGAGGCGAACGCATCCTCCGCACGAACGGCTCTCCGGCCTGCATCGCCAAGAACCGCTACGGGCTTCCGACAGAACTCGCCCTCTCGTGGACGGCGTTCGTGGAGTGCCTCGGCAACAACGCAACCAAGTAACCAGGAAAGGAAAACACAACTATGGCAACCATATCGTTCAACGCGGCTGAAGTCCAGCCATCCTCATTCGACGCCCTCCCTGCGGGGACATACGAGGCCGTCATCGCCAACTCCGAGGCGAAGCCCATGAAGTCCGGCAACGGCATGGGCTTCAACTTCGAGTTCGAGATCATCTCCGGCGACTGCAAGGGCCGCAAGGTGTTCTCGTGGATCACGTTCGAGCATCGCACCAGCCCCGACGCGCAGCGCATCGGGCGCGAACAGCTCTCGGCTATCTGCCGCGCCGTCGGCGTGGAGCAGCTCAACGACACGGCGCAGCTCCACAACCTGCCGATGACGATCACGGTCGCTCTCGACAAGAACGACCCGACCCGCAACGTCATCAAGGCGTACAAGGCGAAGAAGAGCGGCACCGCCGCACCCGCGCAGCAGCAGCCCGGCGGCGCGACCGCAGGAGGAGCCGCCCCGTGGGCGCGGACGTGAAGTTCGAGCTGCCCTGGCCTCCGAGCCTTAACCGGTACTACCGCCACGTCGGCCCCCGCGTGCTCATCAGCCGCGAGGGCCGGCGTTTCCGCATGATGTGCGTCTCGCGCCTCGGCGGGGCGTTCAGGAAGCTTGCCGGGAGGGTGAAGCTGACCGGCGAGTTCTTCCCGCCCGACTCGCGCAGGCGCGATCTCGACAACGTCCTCAAATGCACGCTCGACTCGCTCGTACACGCGGGTCTCATGGAGGACGACTCGCAGATAAAGCACATCGACGTCAGGATGGAGGACCCGGTGCCGCCGGAGGGGCTCGTGTACATCGAACTCGAGGAAATCAATGGACAGGAAAAGAAGAACGGAAGGCGCGCATGCTCGAACTGAGAGACTACCAGTCTGACGCGAAGGCCGCGCTGTACGACTACCTCCGCAAGAAGGACGGCAACCCGTGCGTCGTCATCCCGACGGCAGGGGGCAAGTCGATCTGCATAGCGTCGGTCGCGGCCGACGCGGTGAACGTGTGGCGCGGGCGAGTGCTGATCCTCGCCCACGTCAAGGAACTTGTGGACCAGAACAGCAAGGAGCTCAAGGGGCTTTGTCCCGACCTGCCCGTCGGCGTGTATTCCGCCGGACTTGACAGGCGCGACACGAAGGAGCCGGTCATCGTGGCCGGCATCCAGTCAATCTACAACAAGATCGACCTCTTCGAGCCTTTCGACCTCGTCATGGTCGACGAAGTCCACATGGTGCCGCCGGACGGCGAGGGACGCTACCAGACGTT
>CADCCQ010000138.1 GCA_902799955.1 uncultured bacterium
CCGTCCACCTCGACGACCTTCGGCTGGGCGAGCATCTTCTCCGTCAGCTCCTCAAGCTTCTTGTCGTCCATCTGAAATCTCCTTGTCGACCGCGTCGATCCTTTCGCCGATCCACGCCATCACGTTCGTGCACATCGAGTTTCCGAGTGCCTTGTACCTCGGGCCGTCCGGGCACTGGTCCGCCGGCCTGTTGCGCCACGGTATGAGCGTCCATCCGTCCGGGAACCCCATGAGCCTCTCGCACTCGACCGGAAGGAGGCGGCGGATGATCCCCGGTGTGCATACGCCGCTGGCGCGACGCTTCGTGAGCGAGTACGCCGCAGTGTCTTTTTCGTCGTAGCCCTTGCCCGGAAGGTGCTTCTCGCGCCCCTCGATGTTGGCGATGTCGACGGGGTAGCACACGCCGTGGACACCTGCGGTGTCGAGCGTGTAGCACACTCCCTCCTTCGCCCCGACGCCGTTCCCGCCCGCATGGTCGCTCCGCCCGATCACGTTCTCCGCTATGGCGACAGCCTCGACGATTGCCATCCCGCCCTGACGCTTCGAGGGCTCGGGGACGGTCGTGTCGAGCGTCTGGGCGACGTCCGTCTCGCGGCAGCCGCTCGCGGGGTTCTTCGACTTCATCGCGTTCGACCCCATCGAGTCGAGGACAAAGACCTTCTGGACGAGCGGCAGGTTGTTGCCGCCCGTTCCGAGGTAGGACGAGATCGTGGGCGATGCGCCGCGCATCTCGCGGACGCGCCCGTCCTGCAGGTGGTTCTCGTAGACGATGAGCTTCGTCACGTCCTGGTTGTTCTGCTTGCCCGGATAGGACGCGTCGATGGTCGGGCACACGTCGCCGATCACCGCCTTGGGCTCCTTGTAGTCCGTGGCGAGCAGGGACGGCGCGACGTTCCCGCCGAACACCTCCTGGAAGCGCGTGTCCACCACGCACGGGAGCTGGTCCTTGTCGGGCATCTTCTGGTCGTGCGACCGCGTGGTCAGCGTTCCGGCGGCGTCGCCGCCGTCCCACCACTTGAGGCCGCCAGCAGGCACTTCAGCGCGGCGTCCAGTATCGGCGGCAGCGTCTTGCCCCGCTTCTCTACGCGGCGGTACATCCCCGCCGCGCATTTCGCCGTCAAAAAGTACCTTGGCGCAATGGGTCCACGAACCAAGACTTCCGACAAGGAGGACACGACGCCTTCGCTGCGGGATCGCCCTCGGAAATTGTTGAACTCGGGTATATTGAGCGTCAAGCACTCTCCAACCCACGCTGTAGCATCCGGGTGCTCCGGTGACGAGTCCTGCCTTCTTCCACTTCCGCTTGGGGACGGGGACTTCCCATCCGGCGAGCAGCGATAGGAAGGCGGCAAAATCGCCGCCTTTCCCGCTCGACAGAACTCCGGGGACGTTTTCCCAGACCAGCCAGCGGGCATTTGCGCGATAAGCCAGCCTTGCAAACTCAAGCGCGAGGTTTCCTCTCTCATCGTCCAGTCCTTTCCGAAGCCCCGCTATGCTGAACGCCTGGCAGGGCGTTCCGCCCACGAGCAGGTCGATGTCGCCCTCGTAGTCCTCGGGCCGTATCTTCGTGAAGTCGCCGAGGTTCGGTACGTCCGGGAACCTCGCCGCGAGGACGGCGGAGGGGAACTTCTCGATTTCAGATACGAAGGCGCAATGCCACCCGAGCGGCCTCCATGCGACGGAGGCAGCTTCGATGCCGCTGCACACGCTTCCGTATCTCATCATTTCTCCTTCGTTTCAGTTCAAGTCCGTGCGGCCTTGCGGGCCGCTTGAGGGGCCGGACAGACCCTGCGGCGGGCAAGAAACAGCAAGAACCCCGCCGCCGCCTCGGAGACACCCGCCTCCTCGGCGCACAGGGATGTTTATTGCCGCGCCCCGGATTTTTTCCGTTGGCTTTTCTCGCGGCCCGACACTCCTGCACGGATGTTTATTGCCGCGTTGGGGGGAAATCCCGTGGGAATTCCTATCTCGTGCGCGACTTGCGCAGCTCGGAGAGCTTCACCTTGGGACGCTCCTTCTTCTTCACGCGCTGGTCGGTGCCGTCGAGGACGCACCCGCACATCGAGGCCGCGACAGCGTTGCCGACCATGCAGTCGAACCAGTGGTTGTCGTGCGCCTCCGGGCGCATCTTCCACTCCTCGACCTTTCTCCCGCGCCCCTCGGTCTTGACGCGGTACTCTGCCGTGAGGTGTTCCGCGAAGAGGACGTGCGCCTCCTGACTCCTTCCCCATAGCGTGACCGCGCCACGGTCGCCGGGCGAGGTGAGGAGGCGGCTCGCCACAAACGACTTCCAGTAGTTCGTGTCGAACACGACGTGCCTCACCGCCCGCTTGCCGCGTATGTTCGGGATGCGCCAG
>CADCCQ010000139.1 GCA_902799955.1 uncultured bacterium
GAAGGGCCTGTCCACATGGTGCATGATCTGGGAGTAGTTGTCAATCTCGATGCCCTTGAACTCGCTTGGACGGCGGTTGCCGGCCATCGCGATCCTGAGTCCGGGCGCGACGCGACACACGAACGCGGCGATGTAGGCAAGGTCCTCTGGCGAACGCTCGTCCATCGCGATGAACGTGTCCTTGAGCCACCCCTTCTCCGCCAAATGCTTCGAGAAGTCGACGAGGAAATCGCCCCAGTATTCGTCGAAGAACGGCTTGCGCGGCCGCGCCTCGGCGCGAACATTCTTGCCGTCGGCGTCGATGTAGTCGACCATGTAGCCCCAGGGACACATGGTGTAGCATGCGATGTCGGGGCCAAGCCCGCACTTCCTGCCGAACTCCACGTACTTGTCGAAGACGGAGTAGTCGAACGACCATTTCCCGTTCGCGTCCCTGCGGCGACCGATCATCGTGCCGTACGCGTCGTAGCACTGGTGGTTCCAGGGCTGGTCGACGAGCGTGACCGTGAGCGCCTTTTGACCGGCGGCGGCGAGCATCTTCCAGAGCGGCTCCATCGCGGCGTAGTGCTCGGGCGAGAACGGCTTCACGCCGTTTACGCGCGCGACGGCCCACGGATGCTGCCAGAGGTCGAGGAAGTATTTCCACTCGCTCGGCGGCGGCAGGACGCGGTCGAGGACCTTCACCTTGAGCTGGCCGAAATCGTACTCGCCCGCCTTCGCGTCCGCCGCGGCCGAAACGGTCGCGAAATGGAGACCCGCCGCCTTCGACCCATAGACTGCGCGATCGGCGACGAACCTGTATTCAAGTGATTTGATGCTCGTGTTGTACCGGGCGGGCAGGAGAGTGCCGCGGCGCACCGTGACCCCCTGCGCTTCACCTCCGATTTCCGGGAACTCGTCGGACACGAGGAACGACGAACTCTCGCCGCGCCAGACCGTCACGCTCATTACATCTCCCCTTGCTGCAACGCCCGCACAGCACATCACGAAAGCCAACGCCACCCGACTCAGTCTGCTCATCAAGATCTCCTTTCCCCATCCGTTGTATTTTGGATTTTGTTTTATAATGGTATTATAGCATAAACAGGCGCCGCGCGCCAAAAACACGGCGCGCGGCGGGAGAATCAGAGGTCGCATTCGACGGGGCGATTCCCAGCTGGGGCGGGTGGCGTCTGTGGCGCTGGCGGCGCGAGAAGCTGCGCAGTCTCGACGAGACGGATGAATTCGGCGCGATAGCCCTCGAGGTCTTCGCCCTTCGCATGGCGCGCACGGTCAAGAATCTTGTCGAAGGACGCACCGCCCTTGAACTTCGAGTCGGACGCGAGAAGCGCGAATTCTGCGACAGCAGACGCGAAGCGGAAGTCTTCCGACGGCGTCTTCGAAGTGATCTGCGCTTCGGAAATCGGAATCTCCTTGAGCATGCTCGTGTCGCCGTCCGGCTTCTTCCAGCGGAGCTTTACGGTGCAGACCTCGCCACGCCCGGACTCCGTACGCTTCTGATACTTGAGAGGATCGACGTCCGCAATCTTCTCATCAGAACCTGCGGGGACGATCTCGTAGAACGCCGTCATCGTATGGCCGGAGCCAATCTCGCCCGCGTCCTTCTTGTCGTCGTTGAAGTCTTTCGCGGCAAGCTTTCTGCTCTCGTATCCAAGCAGACGATAGCCCTTCACCTCCGCAGGGTTGAACTCGAGCTGGAGCTTAACGTCCTTCGCGACGGTGAAGAGCGTTCCGCCAAACTCGTTCATCATCACTTTCTTCGCCTCTAAGACCGAATCGAGATACGCGTAGTTTCCGTTCCCCGCAGTCGAAAGCTTCTTCATGTTCGCATCCTGGTAGTTGCCGCGTCCGACGCCAAGCACCGTGAGGAAAATTCCGCTCTCGCGCTTCGTGGCGATGAACTCCTCGAGCAACTTCGGGTCGGAGATTCCCACATTGAAGTCGCCGTCAGTGATCAGGATGACGCGGTTGTTCGCATTCTTGTCGAAGTTCTTCTTCGCTTCCTCGTAGGCGAGCTGGATTCCACCCGCGCCGTAAGTGCAGCCGCCGCACCTGAGCCCATCGACAACGGCACGGATCTTGTCCTTCTCGCTTCCTGGCGTCGAAGCAAGCTGCACCGTGGTGCCGTCCGCGTAGGTGACGATTGCGACGCGGTCTTCGGGGCGAAGCTTGCCGACAAGCATCTTAAGCCCGGACTTCATCATCTCGAAGCCGCCGTTCCCGCCCATCGAACCGGAGACATCGATGAGGAATGTCAGATTGCACGGCGGCAGCTTCTCGACAGGAACTTCCCGCGCCTGCACGCCGACCCTGAGAAGCTTGTGCGT
>CADCCQ010000140.1 GCA_902799955.1 uncultured bacterium
TACACCGTCGGTTCGGACGAGCTGGACGCGACGGACTGGATCTCGACCTTCTCGGGCCTCGACGGCACGAGCGACTCGACCGCGACGATCCGCCGCCACTCGACCCTGCGCGCCGGGGCGGACTTCAAGTCCACGCGCCTCGTTGGCCGCAGCGCCTGGAACGACCGCTGGCTCATCGTCATCCCCGCCTCGGCGATCGACGCAGACCGCGACAGGGCGATGAACCTCATCGAGTCGGGCGTCAAGGACATCAAGATCGGCATCCGGGCCTACTCGCGGCAGGGGAACTGAGGATTGTTGCCAATGTTGCCAGTTTCCAATGTTGCCAATGACCAATTGGGATTGGGAATTGGAATTGGCAACATTTCCACATTGGCAACATTCATCAACCTAAGGACTTAAGGAGCAGGAAAGCAGATGTCACTGGAAATCATCGGATACAACGCAACGTTTAACGAGTTCGTGAAGTTCGCGGAGGCGCAGCATACGGCAGGCAAGGACAAAGCCGTCGCTCGCTTCGAAAAACCCGATGCGGACGGATTGGGCGGAATCGTCAACCGCACTATCAAGCCCGGATCCGGCGACTGGGTTGGCATCGGTGTGGGGCGCCTCGCCAGCCTGAAGAGGGCCAACAACATCACCCGCGAGGCGTTCATGAATGCGGTCGGCAACATGTTCGGCGGGGTGGACCACATCCCCGACAACGTGAAGGACGCCATGAAGATGCAGGACTACGGGAAGGGGAAGCCCCTCACCGCCAGACGCATCCTCGCCGTAAAGGCCGCGATCGACGCCGTCAAGCTCGCGACCTTCCAGTCGGCGGATACGGAGCGGATTGCGCTCACCATGGGCTTCGTGAAGTCCGAGTTCCCGAAGCTCGCGCGCACCGCGCACTTCTATGCCCAGGCGACCGGCCTGTCAGAGCTGGACGCGCTGACGGCCGTCGCAGAGCCGAACTCCAAGCCCAACCGCCTCATGCAATACGGCGGGCGCTTCCTTGACAATGCGGAGAACTTTGCGAACGGCCTCCGCCTCTTGGATTCCTTCAAGGACTGGTTCACGGCGGTGCGCGAAACGAAGAATGCGGACGGCAATTCGTTCGCCAATGCGCAATCGTTCACCGACCTCAACTTCTATTCCCACCACGCAACCCATGACACCTCGGCCGCCTTCGAGCGCTTTGTGTTCGAGGAACTGGCGATCAACGGCGCGCACGACCTCTCCGGGACCGACCCCGAGAAGCTCTTCGGGATGAAGGACAACGCGGCGATGCGCTTCTTCGGCACCAACCGCCAGGCCCACTTCACGGGCGTTATGGCGTCCGTGCCGCCGGAGAAGCGCGGCGCGATCTTCGCCGTCTTCGACAAGCTCTCGAAGCCGCTGCCGGAGACGAAGGAGGACGCGAAGGCGTTCTATGACATGCCCCTCGCCGAACGCGGCGTCAAGGGTCCCAGCCTCGTCATCTGCCGCATCCTGCGCCACCTGCCCGAAATCGAATCGCTCATGGCGAAAGGAAAGCTCACCGAGGCGAACATCGTCAAGACCCTTTGCCCCGACATGCCCTCGAGCGACTGGACGATCGGCGGACTCAACGATTTCACGCACAACGTCGACGATGTCGCCAAGACGAAAATGCGCGATCTCGGCCTGGACGAAGACAATGTCGAAGACCTCGGCCAGAATATCCGGCTCGTGATGGAAGAGACGTGCTGCACGGTCGACGAGGCCGTGGAAGCCGTCATGACCGGCAAGCGCGTCGCCCCGCCGAAATACATGACCAACGCGACGTATGACATTTACAAGTTGGACGGCACCACGAAGGCCGCGCGCGCCCAGCTCGACGGCGACGGGGCGGGCGACCTCTTTCGCGCCTACGACTACGGCGCGGCGGACGACCCCAAGAACGCGGAGAAATTCTTCATCAAGGACAAGGATTCTCTCGCCTTTGGCTTCACCTTCCCCGACGGCACCTCGCTCAAGGCCAACGCGGGCGTCCACAAGGGCAACATCCCTCAGATCCTCGACAAGCTCGAATCGCTCGCGGGCAGGGTGCACCCTCGCCAGCAGACGGCGCTCCTGTTCGCCGTCTCGCAAGCGGGCATCTGCGCGCTCAAGGGCGGTCTTGAGACATACGGCATCGCCTCTTCCGAACACGCCGCCGTCGATTTCACGCTCTCCAGGAACGACAAGACGGGAGACATCACGATTCGCTACACCAGCCCCAAGAAGCTGCCGTTCTCCTTCGAGTGGACCGCCACGATCAATGTCGACGGCGCCGTTAGCACCACAAGAAGCTGCCGTTCTCCTTCGAGTGGACCGCCACGATCAATGTCGACGGCGCCGTTAGCACCACGCCATTGAAGTTCCTCTCGGAGCAGCAGTTGGCGGATGCCCACAAGGCCGACGTCGAAGAGGTGAAAAACGCCATTGGAGGAGGCAATTCCAACCCGGTGCGGAACGAGGCCGCGGAAAAGGCCGCCGAATTGATCGTTGCGTCAGCGGCGGACGACCGCGATCTGATGGATTTGCTGAAAATGGACAATTACCAGGTCGTCAAAGGCTTCGCGCGGGATTTCAGAAACGAAGTCCGCTCGCCTGACGAGATCGCCGTGCGGCTTCAGCGGGTAAAGGAAAATCTGGACGAGCTTCGCACGGCGACCAATGGCGATCCGCGCCTTTTCCAGGCCGGATTGAAGCATTTGGTGCTGTTCAACGGCGGTGCGCTGAAGAGCGGAACGATCACACGGCTGTGCGAAATGGCGGCCAAGGAGGACGTAAGCGGATTCCAGGGCCTTTCAGAATCTTCTTCCCCGGAGGACATCTTCGAGGCGATGTGCAAGCTGGACCGCATCGTGAACAAACTGTGCCGGGAGTCGCAGATCCTGGAAAACTTCCACGAGGGCGGCGGGGACGAGGCCGCCGGCGTGAACAGCTTTATCGCGGGACTCGTCTTTGCGCGCTGCGACGACAAGGCGCTCGCCGGATTCAAGGCGGCGATGAAATCCGACAATGGGCAGCAGATGTATTCTGCAATGATGCAGCTGAGCGACGGCGACTTCCCCAAGGGGTACACGATTGCGCCACAGACCTGCAATGTGATACAGCATCGTGTTGCCCGTTCGCTCGGCCTGTCGTTCCACGAGGACACGTGGACCACGCTCCACACGGTGCTCGGACAGCCACCGGGGTACGACTCAACCAGTTTTTCGCAGCGTCCGGTCGAGGACGCGAGCTTCAGGAAGATAACAGATATCATCGTGAAGCACGTCGAAGAGGTGTACGGGTCCGAGCTTTATGACGCCCAGATCAATCCGTAGGCAATCTGATGAATGTTGCAATATGAGGAACCAACCATGGAACTGAATGAATTGATGTCCGCATTTGCGGCGAAAATGGGCATCGACGGGCTGACGGTGGAGGACGGCGTCTGCGCCCTGGAGATCGACGGCATCCCCCTGCAGATCGCGGAGACGGCCGTCGGCGGGGCGCTGCTGGCGACCGCCGTCGTGGGACTTCCGCCGCCGGAGAAGACCGAGGCGTTCCTAGACCTGCTGCTGGAGGCCAACACGGAGACGTTCGGCCCGCAGGACCGGGCCCTCGGGAAGATTCACGACACCGGCGAGGTGGTGCTGCAGTGGCGCATCCCGACCCGCGACGTGGAGCTGGACGGCTTCTGCGCGGAGCTCGAGGCGTTCGTGAACCAGGTCGAGCAGTGGCGGCTG
>CADCCQ010000141.1 GCA_902799955.1 uncultured bacterium
GTCGATCGTCGCATAGAACGGATTGGAGACGATGATGCCGTGGTAGACGAGCTGCCAGAACGGGACGACGCGGTCGACGATAGGCGACGCCTCGCGCGAACGCGCCCCCGGATACCAGGAGACGTACAGCGCGAAGTCGAGCGACGGCGCCATCCAGTCGAATCCGCTTTCGCTGCCGAAACCGCCGAACACCTCGCGCGAATACTCCGCGATCCGCCGGAAGCACGCGGCGCTTTCCTCGTAGTTCAGCGGGTGCTTCGGGTTGTAGCAGGCGTACGGCGGGATGCAGGAGACGATGTCGATGTGGTGCGTGCCCCTGAGACCGAGCGACTTGAACTCGTCCCAGTCGCGCACGAGCATCTTATCGCAGAAGGCCTTCGGGCACAGGCGATGCGTCCGCCCGCCCGCCACAATGCCGCCGAACAGCAGCGAGCCGTCCGGCAGCTGCGCAAGGCGCACCTAGTATAATGTACAGTCTAAAGTTTTGGATATAGCCGTTTGAGCTTCGTTCTCGCGTCTGACGTTGTAAACTGCCAGTCCACCCTTGTTTGCGCATGATCCCTGTCGGAGTTCCATTTCTCGGTCATGGATTTCATTATTTCAAAAGTCGGAATGCGTCCCGCTATGCACTGCCGCTTGTAGACGCTCAGTTCGATCTCCGCTATGTTTAGCCAGCTGCCGTGTTTCGGAGTGTAATGGATTTCTAGCCTGTCCGCGATGCGAGACGCCTCTTCGGGTGTGAAGGCTTGGTACAGCGATGCTATGCCGTGGGTATTGAGATTGTCCATCACGAGCGTGATCTTGCCGCATGAGCCGTATTTCACGTCCACGAGATAGCGAATGAACTCGGCCCAGTCCTCTCGTGTTCGCCTCTCGGTCACTTGAACCGTTCGAACTCCCGCAAGCGGCTCGACCGCCATGAATATCTCGGCGACGCCTTTCCTTTCGTATTCGTCGTCAATCCTCCGGCTCTCGCCCGGAGTCATCGGAATTGCTGCCCTGACCTCGCCTATGAGCTGCTTGCTTGACTCGTCCATGCAAACCACGGGGTTTTCGGAGTTGTATGGCCGTGAATACACCTTGAGGACATCCTCCATCGCCGCCACGTAGGCTGCGTCGTCCTCCGGAGGAATCTTCCAGTATCTGCTCAGGTGAGGCTTAAGTTCGTTTTTTTTAAGGTGTTGCAAACCGTCATGGCGGAGACCGTGTCGACAATCTTCAACTCTATGAGCTTGTCCCGGAGAAGGCGGACCGTCCATCTGTCGCGCCCGTCCGGGGCCTTTGAGCAGGCGAGCTTCACCAGCTGCGCCTCGAACTCGCCTCCGAACCTGATTTCGCGCGGAGGGCTTTCGCGCTCCTTTCGCTCCAGCGCGCTGTCTAGCCCATCCTCCACAAAGCGCCGCTTGAGGTGTTCAAGCGTCCTGTCCGATAGTCCCACCGCAGTGGCCACTGCGTCAACCTTCCAACGTTCCATGCCGTATTCGCCTTCGTCCAACAACAGCAACGCCCGTGCGTATAGAACCTTCTTTGCGGCAATCTTGCCCTTACTCGTCATATCCTTGAGCATGGCTCGCTCCTCTAGGGTGAGCGTCACCCGGTATGTAGCTCGTCTTGGCATAAAACCTCCTTGTTTGAGTTTTTGAGGTATTATACCACAGATCGCTGATAGACGAAAGGTTAAACTTTACATTGTACTAGTTCGTCGTGACCGATCTGTTCGCCGAAGTCACGCGTATCTCCGCCACCGCACGCGCCTCGGCGTCGAGCACCTCGCGGATGCGGCGGGCATAGGCATGGCCCATGTGCAGCATGCCGTAGTCGTTCGGATGGCAGAAGTCATGCGTGGCCTCCTTGTCCTCCTTGGGAAGCATCGTCTTCTCCTCGAAGTAGTAGAGGTTACCCCACTTCACGGGATCCTCGGCCTTGAGCGCGTCGTACACCTTGCGGAACGCGGGGTTGCAGGAATCGTGATCCCGCACCGTGCAGCCCTCGCAGAGGAGAATCGGCACGTCGGGCTTGAGCGCCTTCATCTTGCGGAGGAACGGCGCGCAGTTCGTCGCCACCAGTGCCGGAGACATGTTCCAGCGCGCGTCGATCACGTAGAGCGACGCGTCGGCCGCAGCCAGGAACTCCGGCACGCTCGCCTCCATCTTGGCCGCGCCGGAAAAGCCGAGGTTCACGTACGGCAGGTCGAGGTCGCGCGCGGCGACCGCGGTGAACGCGAGGCCGGGACGCGACGCGCATGGAGGTGCCGTAGTGGACGATCGGCTTGGCGTCCGGCACGCGGTAGGGATGCGGCTTGATCGTCTTCCCCTTCGCGACGCCGATGCGGAAGGAGACCATCGTGGCGCGCAGAGGCAGGTACACGATGCACGGCATTCCCGGCGTCCAACCGAATTCTGCCGTCCCGGGATTCGCCTTGTCGCGCGGCCAGTAGCGCTTGTTCCCTTGGAACCGCCACGCGCCCTTGCCGCCGTCGGCGGACGCGTCCCAGCCATACACGTCGATGCCGATGAGCCCCGCCTCGGGGATGAGCGGGTCGTAAGGATGCTCGTCGCGCACCTTCCACTCAATGCGGATCCTGTCGGCGTCC
>CADCCQ010000142.1 GCA_902799955.1 uncultured bacterium
GGGCGCGGGAACGCTTGCGTTCCGCTGGCGCACGTCGAGCGAGTGGGATTTCGACTGCCTACGCCTCCGTGTGGACGGTAACGAGTACGCGAGCATGAGCGGGTGGCGCGAGTGGGAAGACTATGCGCTCGAGATCACCGGCACGGGCTCGCACACAATCGAGTGGACGTACTCCAAGGACGGCAGCGTCTCCGACGGCGAGGACTGCGGCTGGATCGACGACGTCGTGTGGACACCGGCGGAGGGCTGACGAATGCAGATCGCATCAAGGCAGATCGTGTGGAACGAGGGCGGGCGCGGCACGGTGGTCGAGGTCGAGATGACCCCGGCCACCGGCCTGTACATCAGGTTCATGTGCAACGCCGCCGAAGGCCGTCCCGTCATGGTCAGCTGGGGCGACGGGTCGAAGTCCGAACACGTCTTCACCACCCACGACATTTCCAGCGACCACCGCTACGCGGCCTACGGGCGGTACAGGATCGTGTTCGAGGGCGCAAGGAGCATCGGCCTCCGGAACCTCGACGGCGAGGCGCAGTACTCCTACGACGCCGCCATCGTCTCGTATGTGGACTACTCCGGGCTGATCACGGGAAGCCGCTCCGGCGCGTTCAAGCGGTCGGTCAACCTCGAAAGGTTCATCGCCCCGAACCTCACGGGCTTTGGGCAGCGGGACTTCGCCTACTGCACCAAGCTCCGCGAGGTCGGAACGCCCCAGTCCGCGTACTTCTACGACGGCACGTTCCAGAACTGCGGCGAGATCGAGAAGCTCGAGCTTGTCGGCGGGACGATGTGGAGCTATGTGTTCATGGGCTGCACGAAGCTCCGCGAGATACGCTTCAGCCACGTGGACCAGCTCTCGACGCAATGCTTCGCAAACTGCCCCGCGCTGACGGACGTCTGGATCGCCAACAAGACAATCGCCCAGACGAAGCAGGTAGACACTTCCGGGAACATCATCGCCGGCTACGGCGCGAGGTTCCCGTGGAACGCAAACCCCTCGACTCGCTTCCACTGTATCGACGGAATCGTCCTCGGAAACGGGACGGTCATTCACGAGTAAACAGAAAGGACAGAAGATGAACACGAAATACGGACGGCTGTCGAACGGCCGGATCGAATACGCGCCCAGCTCCCTCGATACGGAGGACGGCGTGAAGATGAATCCCAGCGAGGCGAGCTACCTCGCGGCGGGATGGAAGAAGGTCGTGGACGTGAAGCCCACGGTCGAGGCGGGACACCGCATCGAGGTGTCGGGCTGGCAGGAAAGCGAGGACACGCTCACCTGCGTGTACAAGGTCGTGGCCGGCGAGACGCCGTCGGGCGGCGCCCGCGTCTTCTCGAAGCTCAAGCTCGTCGCCGCCTTGAAGGAGGCCGACAAGTGGGTTCTCGTCAAGACGTGGATCGAGGAGCGGGGGTACTACGACTTCTACGTGGCGGCGCAGAACTTCCGCGAGGACAACCCGCTCTTCACGGAGGCGCTTGCCGCCATCAAGGGCTACGCCCGCATGACGGACGAGCAGGCCGAGGCGATCCTGTCGAAGTGCATCTACGAGGAGTGACGGCGATGGCAGGCATTGACGAAATCAAGAGGCTCAAGGGACTCTGCGAGGAGTATGGCCTCGAGGGTCGGGAAATACTCGCCGGCCACACGGACGAGGAGCTTGCTGGAATATTCAACGGCATCGGGCCGGAGGCGTTCCCGCAATGGCTCCGCGCCGCCCTCGACGCCCTGCATCCGTCCCTCGCGCCCGTGGCGTTCATCCACGACGTCGAATGGAGCGAGTCGGACGGCTCGGAGGAGTCGTTCGCGGAGAGCAACGCCCGCTTCCGCAGGAACGGAATCACGGTCGCCTGCGCCGCCTACGGGTGGTGGAGGCCGCGCCGCTACAAGGTCATGTGGGACGCCTGGAAGTTCGCGCGCATCTGCCAGCGGTTCGGCTGGTCGGCGTGGCGCGCGCCCTACGAGGCTCGGCAGGAAGGCGGTGAGGCATGAGGCGGCTTGTCCCTGCCCTGTGCGGCGGCGTTCTCGCCGCCGTCCTCTCCGGCTGCGCGTCGCAGACGATCACCGAGCGGCACTATTACGAACCTACGGAAACGACCGCGCTCAAGCGCGAAGACGGCTTGACCGTCGGGGCGGTGAAGTCCGAGGTGATAAAGACGGGCGCTCCGGACTGGAGCGACTCGAAAAGCATCAGTCTCATCAGCGTCGGCAAG
>CADCCQ010000143.1 GCA_902799955.1 uncultured bacterium
TCCGACAACGTGGGGATGTGTGCAAACTCGCCCTGTATCGCAGTGTATCCTGAAGTCGGAGAGCAGAGGAAAAGTCCTCCTTCTCCGCGAGTTTCGATCAAAGTCGCAAGTTTTGCGTTCCTCTCTCCTCTCGCCAGCTTCAGGTTGCCCTCTATCTTCGCTGCGGATCTATACAGGACATGGTACCCGCCCGACGGCGTGGTCTCCACGACGAGCCGGGAGAAGAGGCCGGGATCGACCTTTGCCTTCCAGCCCTCGTACAGCTCGCCGTGGTTGTCGAAGTCCATGCACTCGAGGTTGCCCGACACCGATCCGGAGACGATGCACACCCCGTCCGGGTGGTTTCCGAACCACGCCTTGACCTCGTACTCGCTCGGCAGCCTCCCCGCCCACGTCTTCCACGCGCCGACCGACGGACGCTTCTCCGCCCTGATGGCGGGAAGGACGCTCAGTCCGGCGGCGAGGTACGCCATAGCCGTCTCGACCGTGATCATCTCTCGCCCCCCCGTCCGCCCTCATGCATCATCCTCTCGCAGATGATGGAGAACTGGTCCTGTGCCTTGCCGCCGGAATGACGTGCCACGAACATGAGCAGCAGGAACAGGACGACCGCGCCGACGGCCACGCCGACCACGCGGCAGATGATTTTCCACCGCCGCTCCAGCCTCTCCCACTCGTCCATGATTCGTTTCCTTTCTAAAACGGAAGGTCGTCGAAGTCCTCGTACTCCTCCGCGTTGTCGTTCTGTCCGTTGACCGGACTGTTCTCAGGGAAGTCGCCGAGCTCGTAGCCGACGATCTCCGGGTACCGCTTGCCGGCGACGCGCTTCACCGTGATGCGCTTCACCGTCCGCAGCAAGCCCATGAAGTCCGCCTCGCACACGTCCTCGGCCCTGTCGGGGACGGGACACTCGGCCGACGCCCTCGCGGCCCACCACTTCTCGAACTTCGAGCGGGCGAAGCCCGTGTGTTCCGGGCAGACCCACTCCGAGAAGTTGCAGCCGTATGCGTCGTAGAGCGATCCCGGCTCGGCCTCGCATCTGTAGGTGACTCGGACCGTGCGCGGAGCGTCCTCCGGGGCGTCGCGCTTGGTCCACACCTGGAAGAGCACGTCCGTCACGTCGTGCGTCTCGAGCGTGACCTCGCCGGAGAGAATCGCCGCGTTGTCGGCATGTGCCTCGTGCGTCCTCCTCTCCGACTCCTGTCGCGGGAACTGGTAGCCGCACTCCTTGCACAGCATGACGGAGAGCGGGACGAGCGACCGGCATTGCGGGCATATCTTCACGAGCGGCCCCGTCTCGCTGTTCGCCCTCGCGGGTTCGCGGACGTTCACGGCGTCGATCGGCCCGAAGCGCTCCACGTTCTTCCCGTAGTCGAGGACGAGGCATTCCGTCTTGCCCGTCTCGGGCGAGAGGCGGAAGCCGCGTCCGACCATCTGGATGTAAAGCCCCGCGCTCGCGGTCGGGCGCAGGAGCGCGATGGTGTCGAGGCGGCGGATGTTGGTCCCCGTCGTCATCACCGACACGTTGCAGCAGTATTTGAGCGGCGGCAGCGTCCCGCCGAAGAGGTCGACTGGGATCTCCTCGCCCTTGAGGCGGCGGATGATCTCGTCGCGCTTATCGTCCGGCGTGTCGCCCGTCACGATTGCGCACTCCTCGCCGGAGTACGAGGCGACGAGCTTCGCCACCTTCCTGCAATGCTCCACCGACGTGCAGAAGATGAGGCAGGCCTTGCGGTCTTTCGTCTTCTCCACGATCTCGCGGCAGGCCGTTGCCACGAGGCGCTCTTCGCCCATCGCCTTCTCCACGTCCTCCGCCACGAACTCGCCGGCGCGGATGTGCAGGTGGTCGAGGTCGGCGTTGGCGATGCCCGCCTTCGCCGTGATCTTCGACAGCCATCCCGCGTCGATCAGGTCCTTGACGTTCGCCTCGTAGCACACCTCGTTGAAGAGGTTTTCGGGGCGGCAGATAAGTCCGCCCTGCGTCCTGAAAGGCGTGGCCGTCCATCCGACCATGCGGATGTTCGGATTCTTCGCCTTGGCGGCGTTGAGAAACGTCTGGTAGCGTCCCTCGCCGTCCGGCGGCACCATGTGGACTTCGTCGACCATGACGAGGTCGAAAGGCTCGAAGAGGTCGATCTTGTTGTAGATT
>CADCCQ010000144.1 GCA_902799955.1 uncultured bacterium
TCCTTCAGGTGATCGACCGCGAATGGCAGGACTACCTCCGCGCAATGGACGACCTCAGGCAGGGAGTTAACCTTCGCGCATACGGTCAGCGCGATCCGCTGATCGAATACAAGAAGGAGGCGTTCTCGATGTTCGAGACGCTGATCGCCACGATAAAGACCAAGGTCGTCTCGGCCGAGTTCAGGAGCGCGACCGCTGCGCGCATGCAGCGCATGCTCGCCGCGGCCGGGGTTCGTCACGTCCGCACCAACGCCGACGAAATCACCGTGACGGACAGCGAGAGGTCGTCGGGTGCGGCCGCGGCCGAGCCCGGGAGAGGCGGCGCGTCCCAGAAGACGATAGGCGACGTCTTCGCGTCGATGATGTCGCGTCCGCCGGTCGCGCCGCACGGCGTGGCCCCAGCCCCAGTCGCCGCGCCGCGCGCGCAGCCCGCCGTGGGGCGCAACGATCCCTGCCCGTGCGGGTCGGGGAAGAAGTACAAGAAATGCTGTGGGAGGAACCTGGTATGACAAATGCGATAATAGTGGCCGCCGGCAAGTCAGAGCGGATGGGCACCGGAACCGACAAGGCATTTCTGAGCCTCGGCAACAGGCCCGTCGTCGCCTGGTCGCTGATTGCGTTCGAGAAATGCCCCGACATCGACAGGATCATCCTCGTCGTCCGCAAGGAGCAGCAGCTCGCCGCGAAGGCGGTGGCGAAGATGTTCGGGATATCGAAGCTGGTCGCCGTCGTGCCTGGCGGCAACAAGCGCCAGGAGTCCGGCCAGGCGGGTCTCGCCGTGTGCGACGTCGACACGCGTTTCGTCGTTGTGCATGACGGCGCGCGCCCCTGCGTCACCCCCGAAGTGATATCCGAGGTCGTCAAGCTCGCGAAGCGCGTCGGCGCCGCGACAGTCGGTAGGCGCATGACCGATACCGTCAAGCGCGTCGAGAAGGGGACTTTGGTCTCGGCGACGGAGGATAGGGAAAAGCTCTGGGCGGTGCAGACGCCGCAGGCGTTCCAGTTCAGCGTCCTCGCGAACGCCTACAAGGCGCTTGGCAAGAACGAAGTAACCGACGACTGCCAGGCGGTGGAGCTTGCGGGCGGGACTGTCCGCATATACGAGAACAGGGCTCCCAACTTCAAGATAACGACCGTAGAAGACCTTCAGATAGCAAGCGCACTGCTCGTTAAGTAATGTCAAAGCTGTTTGCCATACTCGGCGACATACACGCCAACTTGGACGCCCTCAACGTGGTCCTTGACGACTGTCGCGCCCAGGGCGTGACGGATTTCCTCTGCACTGGTGACGTGGTGGGCTACAACGCCTGTCCGCACGAGTGCATGGAGATAGTGCGGGCGCTCGGCTGCCCGGTTGTCGTGGGCAACCACGACTACTACGTGTCGTCGCGCCAGAACCTTGACGACTTCAATCCGGCCGCGGCGGCCGTCGTTGAATGGACGCGCAAGCAGCTGTCGGTTGAAGAGGTGTACTGGCTCAGGCGTTTGCCGTTTACGCATACGCAGATGGGAATCACGCTTGTCCACTCGACAATGGACAGACCCGAGAACTTCGGGTACGTTTTCGACAATCTCCAGGCCGAGGCGAACTTCCTGAACCAGAAGACGCCCGTCTGCTTCCATGGCCATACGCACTGCCCGATGATCTACGAGAAGTCGATGAACGGCGTCTTTCGCATCGACGCGCAGGACTTCACGCTGCCGATTGGCCGCAAGTACTTCATCAACGTCGGTTCCGTCGGCCAGCCGCGCGACGGCGACCCTCGCGCCTCGTATGTCATCTACGAGCCCAAGGGGCGGAAGATCACCTACCGCCGCCTCGAATACGACATCGAGACTGCCCAGGGGCGCATACGCCATGCGGGCCTTCCCGAGCGCCTTGCTACGCGCCTTGCCATAGGCCAGTGACCGCGCCCGGTTCGTCAAGTAGAACGTGCACCCGATAGTTGATGTGCGTTTTTCTGGTTCGTCAATTGCTGGACACTCTTGAGCTTGCGTTGGCGGGTGCTG
>CADCCQ010000145.1 GCA_902799955.1 uncultured bacterium
GGCGTATGTCACCATGTTACTGACAGCGGATTCCTCTATGGGATAATAGGTTCCGAAATCATCCCCGACAATCCAAACCGTCAGCTTTACCCGCATCGGATCGACTACATAGGCGGAGACTTCCGGCGGACGACTGCGGCAGTCTCCTATCTGAGCCCTGAGGGTGACGCGCTGTCCGGACATCTCGGACGCCACGCGGACGCGTTCACCAGTGTTTTCCTCGTCGACGAACCCAGCGTCGCCCTCCACAATCGACCATACTATGTCCGTCGGGATAGGGGCCTGCCCAAGGAATCGGAGCGCAAAGCAGGCATTGGTTCCTGTGACAATCCCCACGGGGTTGCACAAATCCCCATTGTCAGCATATACACTGTTGATGACATCCAGGACGGGGCAATAGACGCCGAAATCAATGTTTGTCGAAAGAAGCACTTGGCTGTTTTCGCCTCGCCAAGCAAGGGAGAAGGAGTTGAACATGACAGTGTCGGCACCCTCCACATATATGCTTCGCTGCGCCATCGTAGCCACGTCCCACTCCATTGGCAGGGAAACAGCGCATGTCCTGTTGCTGTTCGCCCACACGTTGACAGGACAACATCCGACGGCTCCGCGTGTCCGCCCGTGTTCGTGAAATAGACATGGGGCGAATCGAGAATCAGCTTCGGCGAAGAGTCGCCTTGGCCTCCTTCCGGGATGATGACAGGTGGACACGGGCATACATGCCAGCCGGTGAACAACGACGAATACCCCTGCCAGGTTGCCGTCGAGGACAGCATGTGCCCGACTCCCCCGCCGCAAGGGCAGCTCCCGTCGCATGACCACGTGAAGCCAACGTCGTTTGTCTGGCACGAACAGCAGCCGCCGACAACGGAGAGAAGCGTCGCGTTGACGTCGACGGGATTGGAGACAAGCCTGAACGACGCCGCCGCGCGAATCGGCTCAAACGAAAACTCAAGCGGGAACGACACGACAAGGCTGTTCATCGAGTTCGTGAAGATGCTGGCGTGCTCGCTCGACACGGCGGAGTACGAGATCGGCAGGTCGCTCTCGACGGTATACGTCGCGCCGACGAGAAGCGGGACGCGGCAGACCTCGTTCGTCCGCGCGATTACCGCAAGGTCGCCGAGGTTGCTCTCGCCGTCGCAGGTCGCAGTTATCTTCGCCACGCCAAGCGCACCCGTCGCGGTCAGGTCAAGCCAGTAGTACGCGTTCGGGTTCGCGTTGGTGTGCCAGGATATCTCCACTTCGCCCATTCCGTTCGTCGCGGCGGAAAGCACCCCCGCGCAGTTCACGTTGAGCCAGCCGACGCCCGTTCCGAAGAAGTCGCCGTCTGACTCGTAGGGGTTCGCGTCGATCTCGTTCGCGAGGCCGTCGCCGTCCCAGTCGTGTGGGCTGACGCGGCGAAACACAGACTCGACTTCGTTGGAACGCGTCGAAAAGTCGCCGTTGGCGGAAAGGCGAATCTCCGCGGAGTATCCGCCCGTGCGGTCGTCATTGGCGAAGACACTGTCCCAGCGGAGGACCTTCTCCGCACCGCCGTTGGCGTCCGCGCTCCAGAAGCGGCTGACGCCCGGGCTAAGCGAGGCAAGATCCCGCGCCGCGCAGATCGACACGCGGGCGCCCTGCGCCGGGAACGTCTCAATCGTGCCGCCAGGGAGGACGCGGAACCGATTGATGAAGTTCGTCCCGTAAGGAAAGACAAAGTCGCCGAGATCCAACGTGAACTCCGTATGGCGTCCGGCGCGTAGCCTCCACGGGGGGTACTCGACGGCATCAACAGGCATGTCGCACATCGGCTCGTCGTTCGTTACTATCCCCTCCAGGCGGAATCCGCGAAGGATGTCCTCTGCGCTCACGACGACAGGCGGCCCGCCGGGATGGATGATCATTCGCAGGAGATTTGTCTTGTCCGCCCAGAGGAACATCGTGAGAGACAGAAGCATCACCGCCGCGAACGAGAAACGCGACTTTCGCCAGAGGCTAGAGAACGCGACACGAATCTTCTTGAGAATCTTTGCCGCCGCGGCCACGCCGACTATCGCAAGCAATGCGGAAAGACAGGCCTGCGCAAGCAAGCCCTGGAATGATCCGGATATGATTTCCAAGTTTGTCATGGTCTGCCTTTCTTAGAACATTATACCACAAACACGGGAAGTTTGGCCGTGGAGAAGTGGAGAAAATGTAGAGGGAATGGGCGTTACTTCAAGAGCTTCATCAGTTCCTTCGCCAAGGCGGGTTCCTGCGCGGCGGCCTTGCGGCACCACTTCTGGGCCTCGGCCTTGTCCTTCGCAACCCCGTCTCCGTAGAGGTAGCATTGCGCGAGATTGAGCTGACTTTTGG
>CADCCQ010000146.1 GCA_902799955.1 uncultured bacterium
CGCGAAGAGCGTAGCGCGCGCGAAGGGGCTCAAGGCGGCGGTAGCGTCGCTCGCGGACGCAAAGGTGCAGCCTGCCGCGTTCGCGTCCGTGCGGAGTCCGGCGAAGGCGGGCGGGACGCTCATCGCGCTTCTGCGCGGACAGGCGCCCGAGGGCTGGGTTGGCGCGCTTTCCGCGGCCGAGCGGCGCACGCTTGCGCTCAGGTGCGTCAACACGCTTCGGGACGGAGTGCCGGCTTCGCAGCGCCGCTTCTGGGCGTCGGAGGCGGAGCGCGTCGTCCAGGAGGACGGGATGTACGACTCTTTCGAGATGATGGTCATGGCGTCCGTCCGGCGGCGGCTTCTCTCCGACGGGCGCATACCGAAGATGGTTCCGGCGAAGACGCTTCTTCCCGTCGCCGCGCGAGTAATCTCGACGGTCGCGTCGTTCGGTGGCGATCCCGAGAGCGGCTACAAGGCGGCGGAACGGCGGCTCTCGCTCTTCGGCCCGGGCTTGCCGCCGATGCCCGAACCGTATGGCGACGCCGAGGAGCTGCTTGGCGCACTTGATTCGCTCGTGCACCTGCCACCGCTTGCGAAGCGCGAGCTTCTGACCGGGCTGAAGGAGACGATCGCCCAGGATGGCAAGGTGACGGACGAAGAGGCGGACTACCTTGCCGCCGTCGCCGATGCAATCGGCGCCTACGGCTGGTACGGCTGGCGAACGGGAATGTCGTAGCCGTTCGCCCCATCTGCGACAAATTATGGTATAATGTCACGCAACAACAGAGGGTCATTACATGACAATTCGCGGATTGCTCGAGAAGAACGTCGCGGAGCGGCCAGGCCGTAACGCGCTTGTCTGGTGCGAAAACAAGACGTGGATGCGTCGCACGTGGCGGGAATACCTCGCCCGCGTGCGCGACGTCGCCGAGGGCTACGGAACGCGCTTCGACCTCGCCGAGGTCGAGTACATACTGGCCGATTCCGAGGCCGTTGTCGTGACGACCGACGTCCACCACCTTAAGATGATGATGGGCCTTGCGCCGAAGCTGCCGAAGCTCAGGGGCATCGTCTGCGTCGACGGCGTCATCAACGAAGGACAGGCGATCGGCAAGGTCAAGGTCGTCGGGTTCGATAAGCTCCGCGTCTCCGGCGGCGGCGCGTGGTATGACGCCAACGTGGCGCGCGAGGACGACGTCGCCTCCATCATCTACACCTCCGGCACGACGGGCAAACCCAAGGGCGCGATGCTGACGCACAGGAACTTTGTCTCGGACATAGACGGCGCATTCAAGACGTTCCACGCCGATGTCGGCGAAGACGACAGCTTTTTCACCGTCCTGCCGCTGTTCCACGCGTTCAGCTTCACGGCGAACTTCCTCGGGCCGCTCTACGTCGGCTGCGAGATGCAGTTCGTCGAGTCGATCCGCACCGTCGCGCGCGACATGAAGCTGCTGAGGCCTTCGGTTCTCTGCGCCGTTCCGCTCCTCTGCGAGAAGCTCTACGACAAGATCCAGGAGGGGCTCGAGTCCTCCAGGATCGCGCGCACGCTTCTCGCGATCGGCATAAGGGGCCCCGTGATGCACATGGTCCTGCAGAAGCTCGGCGGCAGGCTCCGCTACATGATCACTGGCGGGGCGCCTTGCCCCAAGCACGTTCTCGAGTGCTTCAGGAAGCTCCACGTCAACTTCGTCGAGGGCTACGGGCTGACCGAGTGCGCGCCCGTCGTCTCGGTCACGAGCTCCGACTGCTGCAAGGTCGGCACGATAGGCAAGCCCTGCGCCGGCGTTGAGGTCAGGCTCGCGGACATGAACGAGGCCGGCGTCGGCGAGCTCCAGGTAAAGGGCCCGATCGTCATGAAGGGGTATTTCCACAACGAGAAGGCCACCAAGGAGGCGTTCGACGGCGACTGGTTCGCGACGGGCGACCTCGCGTCGATAGACGAGGACGGGCTCATCACGATCCGCGGCAGGAAGAAGGCGCTCATCGTCAACCGCGAGGGCAAGAACATCTACCCGGAGGAGGTCGAGAACGTCATCGGCAAGGATCCCGCGATACAGGACGTCGTCGTCGTCGGCTATACGATGGGCGGCGACCCCGGCGAGAAAGTCGGCGCGATCGTCTATCCGAACGAGGACTGGTTCAAGGAGCAGAACGGCGGGAAGCTGCCGGACTGGACGGAGGTCGAGAAGGCCGCGGTCAAGCACACGCAGGAACGGAGCGCCGAGCTCGCCGACTACAAGCGCGTCCGCAAGGTCGTCGTCTGGAA
>CADCCQ010000147.1 GCA_902799955.1 uncultured bacterium
TTTTGTTCGAGGTGTGCCGCGCACCGCCGCCGCCGATGGCAGCGCTAACGATTGGAGCAGCGTTCGTCGAGGTGGCGTAGAGACGACCGCCCGTAATGCGGATGCGCCCCTTCACGTAGCCACCGTAGTTGCCCGTCGATCCACCGGCGCTGCCGCCCGATCCGCCGCCCACGCCCGCGCAGTTTTGTCCGTAGGCCCTGACCTCCCCGCCCGTCTGCGTGTAGTTCTTCAAGTTGCCGCCCGCCTTGTGATAGGTCGTCGCGCCGCCGATGCCGCACCCCCAATTCACCGTCCATGCGATCACGGTTCCTCCGTTCACCATCACGTTCCCGCATGTCGGGCCGTCAACGCTGTCAGAGGATCCGACGCCGATGCCCGCACCCTGGGAGCCGCCCCTCGCCTCCAGACGCCCGGCGTTGATCGTAACCGTGCCGCTGTCAAAGGCGCCGTATGCGCCAAGTCCGGCGGCAGAATACGCCCGCGCGTCATGGGATGGCTTCGTGTTGTTATTCGGTTTCCCGCCGCCACTCGCCTTCACCGTGGCATTCGAGGCGTCCAGCGTAAAGAACGCCCCGTCGGGCACGAAGATGCCCGGACGCGCCAAGCCACCGGTCGACGACAACGTGCCATTGCCACCGTCGACGACAAGCCCCGCGCCGTTCGCGCTCAGCGAAATACCGCAGTAGCCCGCCGCACCCGAGAGCGTGGATGTGCCGGTCAGCTGCAGGTGCACGGTCGAGCCCGCGCCGATGGTGAACGGGTTCGCGTCGGCGGGCGCGGCGATGGTCACCGTGTCGAGCGCCACCGTGCAGACCACGTTGTCCGGCACCACGATCACGTTCCCCGAGCCCGTCACCCAGTACGCGCCGCCGTCCGCGGCCGTCAGCGCGCCCGTTGTCAGGTCGTGCGTCGTTCCCGTCCAGTCCTCCGGCACCTCGGCAAAAACGCCCAGCGCCACGATCGCGCATCCGATAATTGCTAGCCTTTTCATGGTCATTGGTCCTTTCGCTGTCAAGTCCCCGCTTAAAGTTGACACTTCGTTATTGAGTTGTGTTGTCTGACTGCGGGGTGGCACTTCCGCCCCTGCCGCGCAGTGCCGCACGGGGCGTCCCCGAAGGGGCGCCGCGAAGCGGCGAGCCCGCGACCCGTGCGGCACTGCGCGAAATCCTGTCTGGCGGGGATCATGCCGCCTTCCTCCATTCGGCGCGGAACGCCGCCGGAGTCTTGTAGCCAAGCTTCTCGTGGAGGCGGCGGTGGTTGTAGATCCAGATCGCCTCCTCGATTGCCTTGCGCGCCTCGGCCTTCGTCTTGAAGTGGCGGTCGAGGAAGTACTCGCACTTGAGGATGCCGTTGAGCCGCTCCGCCATGGCGTTCTCGTAGCAGTGCAGCTCCTCGGTCATGCTCGACTTCCACCCGAGCGCCTCCAGCAGCTCCCGGTAGGCGCGCGACCCGTACTGGCAGCCCCTGTCGGAATGCGACACGACCTCCTTGCCCGGCCCGACAGACTTCGCCGCCATCTTCAGAGCCTTCAACGGCCCGTCCTCCGTCTCCAGCGTGTCGCTGATGGCCCAGCCGACGATGTCCCTGACGAACATGTCCGCCATCAGCGAAAGGAACAGGAAGCCCTCCTCCGTGTAGATGTACGTGATGTCCGAGCAGAGCGCCTGGTCGGGAGCGGCAAGCGTCATCCCCCTGACGAGGTTCGGCGACGGCACGAGCGACGGGTCCTGCCTCGTGGTGCGGCAGCGGAACACCCTGCGCGGCTCGACCAGAAGCCCCTCGCGCTTCAGCAGCTCGCCGAGGCGGTTGCGCCCGATGTCGAAGCCGGCCTCCCGAAGCGCGGGGCGTATCGCGACAAGCAGCTTCTTCGTGCCCGCACAGGGGTTCACCTCGCGTTCCTGCCGCACGAGGGCCAATATCAAGCCCTCGTTGACCTCCTTGCGGGAACGCGCCTTCGCAGCCTTGTAGAACGCCTGTCGGCTGACGCCGAACCGGCGGCAGATCGCGCGGACCGCGCGCTTCGTCTCTGACGCAGTCAGGTGCATGATCCCACGCCGTTCTTTTTTTTTAGCTCGTCGGGCGTCGTGCCGAGGTTCCGGCACGCGATGCGCAGGGCCACCTCGTCGATCTTGTGGTCGAGAACTTCGTCGGCCAGCCTCTCCTTGAGCTGCCGCACCTCGGCCTTTAGCCGCTTTATCTCGTCTATTTCCGTTGCCGTCTTCACGTAGATGATCCTTCCTTTCAGATGCTCGAAGCCAAGACGCTTCATCCAGTAGCGCACGCAGTTCTCATGAACCCCATAGGCCGTCGCCGCGTCCGCTACCGTCTTCCACTTCCCGTCCCGGAGCTCTTCCATGACTTTCAACTTGAAAGCCTCACTATATCGCTTTTTCTCCTTGATGTCCATCACTTTCGTTGCCTTTCTTCAGAAAGAAAGTGTCA
>CADCCQ010000148.1 GCA_902799955.1 uncultured bacterium
CGACGCGACAAACAGAGTCATCCGGCTCGCGCGGCAGATCGAGATTCCAGCGGGCGTGCGGTCGTTCGAGATCAACGGGCTCTGCACGCTCGAACCGGGGCAGAAGGGCGTTGAAATCGTCGCTGGCGGAAACCGGCCGGCTCTGGTCTATCAGGGCAAGTCGTCGGACGCCGACGGCGTGTTCTCGCTCGCAAGCCTCACCTTCAGAGACGCCGACGTGTCCGACAACTGGCATGGAGGTGCAATTCGCGTACAGGGCGGGGCGGCCGTCGCCGTCGACGCCTGCGCATTCACCGGCAACATAAAGACCGACGCCTACAACGGCGGCGCGATTTTCGTCTATGACAACGGCTCGTCGCTGCTCGTGTCGTCATCGACATTCAGCGGCAACAAGGTTAGCCATCATGGCGGCGCGGTGTATGTACACGGCGGCTATGCGCTGTTCGTCAATACCACGTTCAGCGGCAATACCGCCGGTGACCTTGGCGGCGCCATCCTGGAGGACGGCGGCGGCGAGATCGATCTCTTGAACTGCACGTTCGCGGGCAACACTGCAAGGACCGGAGGCTCGATCTACAGCGCCAATTCCAACGCGAAAATCACTGCCGTCAACTGCATATTTGCCGGCCGTCAACTGCATATTTGCCGATGCCAACGCCGTGACGGCGAGCTCTGGCGAGGTCAAGACCTACTGGTGCTCGATGGATGCATCTCCGGCCACTGCATTCACCGCGTCCGGCATGGCGATTACGCAGGTCGTCGCTGGCGTCACGCATGTCATCCATCCGCCGCGCGGCGGGGCGGACGCGGGCAACGAAGATGCCGCGGAGATATACCACGATTCGGGCTACAGCCATGTTCTGGCCGTCGGACGCGACGGGACGCGCGTGCCGCTCGCGGGCGACGCGAACCAGGCGACGATTCCATTCGTGGTTGACCAGCTCGCGCAGGTGCGCACGGCGCCGACGCGCGGCGCGGTGCGCCTCGCGACCGGAACGGAGCCGGTCGTGGTGGAGATCGACGGCGTGTTGACCGACGAAAACGGCTACGCCAAAGCGGCGGGAACAACGATCGATACAACGGCGACAATCACCTACAGCGACGGCACGGTTGCTTCGACTAATCTCGTCGTCAGAACCGCCGAGGCGGGCGTGTTCGGACTTTCCGTGCCGGTGGATGGCTCGGACGGCCTTTCGCACAACGTGACGGGCATCAACATTCCGGCGCTCGGTTCGGATACGATTGAAGTGACGATGGCGCCCTACGCGCTGAAGGCGGCATCCGTCGACCTGATCGCGTCGCCCGACTACATCGAGCTGGAAGGCGACGACATTTCCATCGGCAACGTCGCGGCGGGGTCGATTGCGGCGGCGAAGTCGTTCGACGCGCGCAACGCGGGTTCCTTCACGGCGGGCTCGCTGAAGGGCTTCAGGGAGATCAATCTCGAGAGCGTGTCGGTTTCGGGCGGTTCGCTGAAGTGGCTCGGCGGGTCGGGTCCGGCGGCGGGCGTCGCGTTCGCGAACCTCGGCGCCATGTCGGTCGGCGGCGGCGTGCAGACGAGCGTGTCTTCTTCGCTTTCCTGCGGTGCCGGCGGCACCCAGTCCTTTGACGTGGGCGAGGCGGAGAACGACGGACTCTTCCAGCTCCAGGCCGAAGGGGACTGTCGGGCCGGACGGCACGGATCGCCGTCTCGTCTGGACGATACCCGTCCGCAAGGGCCAGAAGATCCGCCTGACGATGTACGGCGGCTCGTCGGCGTTCGAGCTCTCGTCGGTCAGGGGGCAGTTCATCTACTTCGGCGTGGCTGAATGAGGGTTGAACGGTTGAAAAGTTGAAAGGTTGAAAAGTTGAAAGGTTGAAAAGTTATGAATTTCGAGAATCATGATAAATTTCACAGGAAGGGCAAATCAATGAGCCTTGCACGAAAGTTCTCTGAAACTTTGAGAAGTTGCTTTTCAACTTTTCAACTTTTCAACTTTTCAACTCGCGTCAGCGTGGCAATGCTGGCGATGGCTGCGGCGGTTTTCGCGCAGTCGGCTTTCGCGGATACGGTGGAAATCGCGAGCGCCGCCGACTGGGCGACGTTCGCGGGCCGCGTGAACAATGGCGAGACGGCGCTCGACGCGGTGATGACCGCTGACGTGACGCTCACGCAGGACTCCCCGCGCGTTGGCGATGACTCCTCGCATGCGTTCGCCGGTTCGTTCGACGGCAACGGCTATACGCTGACCTTGAACTGGAACTCTTCCGGCGTCGAATGTCTCGCACCGTTCGGCTGGGTTTCCGGAGCGACGATTTCCAATCTGCATACGGATGGCGCTATCGTCACGGACCGTCAGTTCGCCTCCGGATTGATTGGCGAAGTTCGTCCCAGCGGCGCTACCAGCGGCGCTACCATATCGCGCTGCGGTTCGTCCGTGGAAATCACGAGCACCGTAAACGGCGATGCGACATTCGGCGGCTTTATCGGCAGGACGTACTGGAGTTCGCAGGACGTCCATATAAACGATTGTCTTTTCGACGGGGCGTTCGTGTGCGGGAGCGGAACAAACATCGCCGGTTTCGTCGGCTTCAATTTCGATTCGACTGGGCTTGGAATCAGCAATTCTTTGTTCGCCCCCGAGGAGGTCGTCGTGTCGGAACAGACGGGTTCTTCGACGTTTGCCAGGCATCATGATTCCGTGATGATTAATCGCTGCTACTACACGGCATCGCTCGGTGAAATCCAGGGCGACGACGCATCTTCGATGACGGCAACGGCGATTGCCGCGGCTCTTGGCGAAAATTGGACTGTTTCGGAAGGCAAGGCCATGCTCAAAGTGTTCGGCGGGGCGACGGTGCTCGCCGACGGGGATATCTACACGGTCGCGAGCGACGAGAGTCTTCAGGGCAAGAACGGCAAAAGCGCGATTACAGTCGAGGACGGCGCGAGCGCGATCATCAACATCAAGAGAGGGGCGACGTTGACGGTGACCGGCGGAAACGCGAGCGGAACG